>JBAUWF010000080.1:0-9875 GCA_049583635.1 Rhodanobacteraceae bacterium | reverse complement strand
CGCGCGGGCGCCCGAGCTTGAAAACGCGTTGCCGGAACGGTTCGGTGGCGGTGCTGGCCGGCTTGCCCAGACTGCTGCGTAGCGCGTTGTTCAACACCTGCTTGAACGGCAGTCCGTGCTCGCGCATGGCCTGCTTCAACAGGATTTCGACGTCGGGATCGAGGGTGACGGTAGTGCGCATGACAGCAAATGCATCAATTTTATAGCATCATGATGCTTCACTGCCGGTTTCGTGTAAAGCCCTTTGACCACTTCCGCGCTTGCCGCCCATGCAAAAATGAGATGAACCGCGATGCGACGACGGCGGCCGGACATGCGACTCGTCAGTTTTCGGCTGCGCTGTTCGCATTCTTCACCTGCTGCTCGAGGGCGGCAATCTCGCGATCGTAGATGCCGGCCTTGTTCAGGCGTGTGGCAATCGCGATGTGTTCGGCTGCCTTGGCAGGTTGCCCGATCGCGAGCGCGAGCTTGGTCAGGTTGATCTGGAACAACGGGTTGGTCGGATCTTGCGCTGCCGCGGCAAGCGTCAAGCCAACCGCACTCTGGTTGTCATGCGCGATCTGAAACTGATAGTGCCCGTAGTCGTTGAGAATCATCGCGCGCATCGTCGGCAGGAACTGCGGATTGTCCAGCGACGAGGTCACCA
The DNA here is from genome assembly GCA_049583635.1 of Rhodanobacteraceae bacterium. Taxonomy (GTDB): domain Bacteria; phylum Pseudomonadota; class Gammaproteobacteria; order Xanthomonadales; family Rhodanobacteraceae; genus Dokdonella_A. The sequence continues at coordinate 9,229 of JBAUWF010000080.1, read as the reverse complement.
GCAGTTTCATCTGCTTTGCGTCCAGTGAAATCGAGCCGGTGGTGGCGGCAGTGAGAACGACCAGAAACGGATTGATTTGAGCCCGACGGTTCGTTTTCACGCGATGCGCCAGATCCATGATCGCTGCGGGGTCGACCTGATGATCCTGCCTTGCATGAATCAGGATCAGGCTGGAAGCGGAGTAGAGCTCGGTGGGATCGAGGGCCTTGCCGCGTTCGAAGTAAGGAACGGCCTCGTACTCCGCTTGGTCGCGCTGATTATGGGCGCGGCCCGTGAAAAGGATCTGTCGACCCGCTTCGTACTGCGCGCGCGCCGAATCCGGGTGATTGCGCGCTTGGGCCATCGCGAGTCGCAAGGCGCTGCCCCAGGTGTTGGCGCGTACGGCCGTCAAGGCGCAAAGAACCGCAACGCAGGCCCAGGCGACCAACGCTGCTCGCCGCCCATCGATGTGCGCGCGCAGCCATGGCCCTATGGTGCAAACGACGCCGATCATCAGTCCGGCCATCGGCAGATAGTTGCGGTGCTCGAACACGAGTTCCAGGGGCAGGATGGTCGATTCCATCGCGTGTCCGATCAGGAACCACGCGACGCCGAACGCGAACGCCGGGGCGCGACGGCGCGACATCCACGCGGCGACAATCAGGGTGGTCAGGAACAGGATCGCGAACAGCGTGGTGACCGGACTCAATAGCCCGGTGGATTTCGAGATATCGTCATGGAATATGCCCATCCACGATGGTACCGGCACGAAGATCCACAACAGGTAATCGCAAAGGATGCGCGACTCGCTGAGGAGGCGCTGCACCAACGTGAAATCTCGCGCCGCGTAGCTGTGCACCAGCCATTGGGGGTGGCTGATGATGTACGTCAGGAACAGCGCCACGGGCAACGCCAGCGTCGCCCAGAAAAAAACCTGGATCGCGCGACGCTGCCGCAGCGATGGCGCTGCGAAGCGATAGCAGATCGCCTCGATCACGAACGCATAAGCCGTGATCAGCGCGCCGTTTTCCTTGCTGAAAACCGCGAGCAGACCGAATACGAGAATGCCGGCGATGGACATGAGCAGGCCGCGCTCGCCGCGCAGCAGGCGCTCGCGTCCCTCCGCATAGCACAACAGTCCAGCGAGCATGAACAGCGTCGCCAGCAGATTCATGCGCTGCACGATATAGACGACACCGCTGACATGGAGCGGATGCAGCAGCCAAAAGGCCGTCGCGACCAAGGCGAACGCAGTCGCGGCAACAGGTTGACTCCGCGCATCGGTTGGTTCGATCAGACGCGGCACCAGCCGCTTCGCCAGCGCATAGAGCAGGGCGCCGTTGAACAAGTGCAGTGCCAGATTGGTCAGCTTGAAGGCAAGCGGGCTCAGGCCGAACAGCGAGAAATCGACACCGAACGAGAGCATGCTGAGCGGGCGTCGCAATATCCCGGCGTTGGATGAAAGCGCGAGCGCGAGCCAGTGCAGGCTGGACCCGTCGAGGCTGCGCAGCGATGGGTTGTCGACGATGCTGCCGAAGTCGTCGAACAGAAATCCACCGAACAGTCCGCGCAGGTAGATCAGCACGCAGACCAGGAGCAGCAACAACATTGGCGTGCGGTAGCGCTCGCGCGTATCGGGCAACGGAAAGCTGACAGCGGCCATCTCGGCACCAAAAAGAAGGGGGAGGTTGAATGTATCGTACAGCGTGTGTCAAAAAAAAACGCCGCCCGAAGGCGGCGTTTCGCTAATGTCAAACGCTGGATCCTAGCCGCGGCAGCTCGCCGGCAGGTACTTCGCCACGATTGAACCCGTGCATGTCCAAGAGATCGGCTTGTCGCCCCCTGCTGCGGCAACTGGCGTCAACACCACATTACCCGCGGCCGCTGTCGGAAGATGCGTTCCGCCAGTCGCGTTCGCAGTGACCGTGATCACGCCGGCGGTCACGTCAAGGCTCGTAACATATTGGGTGGTATTGCTGCTGCATCCCGCCGCGCTTATATCGGCTGGGAGCGCACCCTGCGATTGATAGTACTCGGCGACCGATGTCTTGCAGGCGTCTGCCGCGAGAATCAGCTCCGATACTTTCGAGCGAACGGTGTAATCCTGATATGCGGGCAGCGCAATGGCGGCCAGAATGGCGATGATCGCGATGACGATCATCAACTCGATCAGGGTAAAGCCCTGGTTTCTCTTCATGTTCATGTTCATGTGTTGTGTCCTCGATGAGGGTTGAAAGACTTTTGTTCCCTGAGCTTTGGCCGGGTCCGAGCAGGCCTTGCTTGATGCCCCTGCCTGGACGAACCGCCAGCCCGCCCAAGATGCAGCAAGCGCCGTGCCAGCTGTTTCGGTCGAAATGTTGTCAGGTTTGGCCATGCCGGGTGTGACCGGGTTCGCGGCTTTTGCGTGATCGCCGACGCGGCTGACAACAATTGTCAGGATGTGACAAGTGATACGTCTTGAACCCGGCGCCGGATCGACCATGGATTCGCAATGCACGAAACGTGCACACGTGATGGTTGGTGGGGTTCAAGCGCCGCCACCTTTGGCTGCGAAGCCGCAACATCGCCGTTCGTACTGGGCGTCGCTCGCGCAAGCGAGCGCAGTCGAAGTGCCGCCGTTGTGTCTCTTTGGCCTTCCGACTTCGGCATCGTTTCCTTCGCCTGCGGCCCTGCGGGCCTACGCGCTGGGTGAACGGAGGGAAGGATTCGGCTTCGGTCATGCGCGCGCCACGTCCGCTGGTTGTGCAGATTCGATTCGGGCGTGAATGCAAGGCTACTCGATGCCGAGGCGTTCCAGGCGGTAGCGCAGTTGGCGCAGCGTGAGGCCGAGTTTCTTGGCGGCGGCGGTGCGATTCCAGCGCGTCGCTTCGAGCGCCTGCATGATCGCGTTGCGTTCGGTCTCGGCAACCGCGGCGGCGAGGTCGTTGTGCGATGCTGGATCGGATTCGGGCGTTGTCGCGGGCGCGAATGTCGCGCGGCCTTCGTTTCGCTGAGGCGCGGGCGCGGGCGCGGGAGGCGCTGGTTCGGGACGGCTCGGCGCGGACGCCTGGCCGCCGCTCGCGCCATCACCGGGCGGAACAATCTGCAAATCGCCGGGCCCGATGGTGCTGCCCTCGCACATCGCGACCGCGCGCTCGAGCACGTTTTCGAGTTCGCGCACGTTGCCGGGGAACGGGTACGCCATCAGCGCGTCCAGCGCTTCGGGCGCGAGTGTGGCGCGTTTGCCGCCGAGATCCTTGGCCAGCCGCTCGAGTATGAGTTGCGCAAGCTCGACGATATCGCCGCGGCGCTCGCGCAATGGCGGCACCCGCAATTCGATGACGTTGATGCGGTAGAACAGATCCTGGCGGACCTCGCCGATTTCGACCAGGCGCGCGAGGTTCTTGTGGGTAGCCGACAGGATGCGCACGTCGACCGCCACTTCGCCATGGGCACCGATCGGGCGCACCGCTTTTTCCTGGATCACGCGCAGCAGTTTTACCTGCATCGGCAGCGGCAGTTCCGCCACCTCGTCGAGAAACAGCGTGCCGCCGTCGGCCGCGCGGAACAGACCGTCCTTGTCCGCATGGGCGCCGGTAAAGCTGCCTTTGCGATGGCCGAAAAATTCGCTTTCCATCAGTTCGGATGGAATCGCGCCGCAATTGACCGGCACGAAGGCGGCGGCGCCGCGCGGGCTTTCTTCGTGGATAAGGCGCGCGACCAGTTCCTTGCCGACGCCGGATTCGCCGACGATGTACACCGGAGCCTGACTGCGCGCGACCTTGGAAATCATGCCGCGCAACACCTGCATCGGCTCCGAACTGCCGACCAGTCGCCCACTGCTCGCTCCGTGTTCGGCGCTTTTTTCTTCGGACAGCTTGAGCGCCGTCTGCACCAGCCGGCGCAGCACGCCCAGATCAACCGGCTTGGAAACGAAATCGAACGCGCCGGCCTTGAGCGCCACGACGGCCGCATCGACGTTGCCGTAGGCGGTGATCATCGCAACCGGCGTCTCGGGGTATTCCTCGGCGATCAGTTCGATCAGTTCCTGCCCGGAGCCATCCGGCAGACGCATGTCGGTGAAGCACAGCGCATAGGTCCGCTCGGCCAGGCGTTGGCGCGCTCCTGCGACGGTGGCGGCGGATTCGATCACCAGGCCCATGCGCCCGAGCGTCAGGGTCAGCAGCTCCCGGATATCTCGCTCATCATCTACGACCAGCGCGAACGGCTTGCTCATTGCACCAACACTGCGAGGGGGGACTTCGAAGGGTACGGCGTGCGGGGCGTAAAGGTAAAGGGCCGGCGACCTTGTAGGATGGGTTGAGCGTAGCGATACCCATCGCATTCCGGTCCGATCGATGGGTATCGCTACGCTCAACCCATCCTACGGGGTATCGACGCTAGCGTGTGCGTTGCGCCGCAAATCGGCTAGGTTCGCCCCATACGCGAGGCCAGCGTTGCGGAAGGCAGCAACGTGATGCGAAAACACGCGCCCCCACCGGCGATGGGAACATATTCCAGCGTGCCCTGACTGGCTTCCACCATCTGTTGGGCCAGATACAGGCCGAGGCCGGTGCCGAACTCGTGGGTGGTGAAGAACGGCTCGAAAATCTGCGCGGCAACCTTCGGCGGTATGCCGGGGCCGCGATCGGTGACTTCGATGAGCGGCGGGCCGTTGTCGCCGGCCAGCCGTGCGGACAACACGACACGCGCCGATTCGCCGGGCTGGCGGCCGTAGCGCAGCGCGTTCTGCACCAGATTCCACACGACTTGCTGCATGTGCTGGGGGTCGGCCAGCGCCTCGATGGTGCGGTTCTGGGTGACCGCGCGCAGGTGGTCCTGGCCAAGATCGTTGTTCTGCTGATACTCCTCGACGAACTTCATGACCCAGAAATTCAGATCGAGGCTTTCCGGGCGCGAGCGTTCGCGGCGCGACAACTGCAGAATGTTCTCGATCACGTCATTGGCGCGCGTGCAATGATTGTTGACGATGTCGATCAGGCGCTTGTCGCTCTCGTTGAGTTCCGGCGATTCGGCCAGCAACTGCGCGGAGTAGCGGATCGCCGCAAGCGGGTTGCGGATCTCGTGCGCGATCGATGCGGACAGACGCCCGAGCGATGACAATGTCAGCTGCTCGGCCCGGCGCGACAGCAGCGAGGTGTCGTCGAGGAAGATCAGCACGTTGCTGTCGTCGTTCGGCGCGAGGCGCGTAAAGCGCGGAATCACCTCGGGCACGTCTTCGGCCAATGCGACCGCGGTCTGGTCGCTGCGGCCGATGTTGCGCCAGTGATACAGGCGCCGCGACAGTTCCGGCGCGACCGTGCCGAGATCGCGCTGGTTCGGCGATGGATTGCCGATCAGGTGCCAGCCGGCCTCGTTGATGCGCTGAATGTAGTTGGCCCGGTCGACCAGCAGTACCCCGGTTTTCATGCGGTGGATGATCAGGTCGTTGATCTGTTCGAGATTGAGCAGATCGACGCCGCGCTGCACGGCCAACGCCTCGGTTGCACGCATGTGCCGGCCGAGCGTATTGCAAAGTGCGGCGACGGTGATGTAGGCGAAGCCGAATATCAGCGGCTCGACGCCATTGCGGCTGCTGGTGCGTTCAATGAACTGCTCATACAGCATCGGCGCGATCACGCCGAATGCAGCCAGCACCGCCAGCACGTAGGTCTGGCGTGCGGGCAACAACAGCGCGGCGACGCTGATATTGACGATGAGCATCATCGGCACCGCGTTGCTCGCGCCGGACAGCGCTGCCGTGATCAGCGATGCGGCGGCGATATCGATCAGCAGCGCGCCGCTGATGCTGAAAGCAAGTCGGCTGCTGCCGCGGGTGGTGCCGACCAGTAACAGCAGCGCGACGATCAGGTAACCGATGGCGGTGGCGCGCCCGACCAATGGACGATTCAGGTGCACCCAGTCGACGGCGAGGGGGCTGAATACGAGGCCGGCATAGACTATGGCCTGAAAACAGCGATACAGATTGAAAAAATACAACTCGCGCCGGGTGATATCGCCAAGCGCGTTGGTAACGCGTGCTGGAGAACGGTCGTTCAAACCACGGCTTCCATTCGACGCCGGAGGAGACTTTACAAGAGTCGTCGCATCCATGGGTATTGTCCAGGGGAACGACCACCTGCGCCGGCTTTGTCTTTCACGTGTCCGGATTGCGTTCGCTGCGAGCGGGTCGGGAGGAATTGCGCAAGCTGTCTTCACGCCCGAAGTTTCGTCCCGCATTGTGCCCGTTTTGATTTCGCCGTCACCTTTGCCCACAATACGCGCCCGTCCCGCGGCTGGCTTGCCGCATTCCGGATTGCGCATGCGACTCGGGCAACCAGCCCGGCGACGGCGCCCATTTCCTGCAAGGTGGCGCATGAATTTTCACGAATATCAGGCCAAGGAATTGTTCGCCGACTACGGCATTCCGGTCCCGGCCGGCAAGGTCGCGTCGACGCCCGAGGAGGCGGTCGCGGCGGCCAAGGCGCTCGGTGTCGAACACTGGGTGGTCAAGGCGCAGATTCATGCGGGTGGTCGCGGCAAGGCCGGCGGCGTGAAATTGTGCAAGAGCATTGATGCGGTCCGGGAAGCTGCAGCCGGGATGCTCGGCACGCGCATGGAAACCTATCAATCCGGCGGACGTGCGTTGCCGGTCAATCTGGTGCTGGTGACCGAGGCCAGTGACATCCTGAACGAATTGTATCTGTCGGTGCTGGTCGATCGTGCGGCGCAGGCAGTAACGTTCATCGCGTCGGCGCGCGGCGGCGTGGACATCGAGCAGGTCGCGCGCGAACACCCCGACGACATCCAGACCGTCGAGGTCAATTTCGTCGAGGGGCTGCAACCGTATCAGTGCCGCAAACTCGCGTTCGACATGGGCCTTGGCGCCAAGCAGGCGACCCAGCTCACCAAGTTCATGCTCGGCCTCTACAAGCTGTTCAACGAGCAGGATCTGGCGCTGATCGAATTGAATCCGCTCGCAATCGTCGGGTCGGGTGATCTGGTTGCGCTCGACGGCAAGGTCAACTCCGACGACAACGCCGAGTTCCGCCATCCGAAGCTCGTCGCCATGCGCGATGTCAGCCAGGAAGATCCGGCCGAGGCCGAGGCGCGGGCGAACGATCTCAACTACGTCACGATGGATGGATCGATCGGTTGCATGGTCAACGGCGCCGGCCTCGCGATGGCGACCATGGACGTGATAAAGCTTGCCGGTGGAGAGCCGGCCAATTTTCTCGATGTCGGTGGCGGCGCGACCAAGGAACGCGTGACCGAGGCATTCAAGCTGATCCTGTCCTCGGACAAGGTGCGCTGCATCCTGGTCAATATCTTCGGCGGCATTGTGCGTTGCGATCTGATCGCAGACGGCATCATCGCGGCGGTCAAGGACGTCGGGCTGACAATTCCGGTGGTGGTACGCCTTGAGGGTACCAACGTCGAACAGGGCCGCGAACTGCTGGCCAACTCCGGCCTTGCGATTACCCCGGCGACCGATCTCAACGACGCGGCGAACAAGGCCGTCGCCGCCGTGAAGAAAGCGAGGTCAGGATGACCAAGTCGCGGACCGCGCAGCAAAGTGCGTCGATCCGGGATCCGGCAAGAGAGCACCCGAGTCCCGGAGCGCACAGGGGGTGCGCGTTGATCCGGCAGCCATCAATACCAATGCGAAAATTCACATGTCCGTTCTAGTCGACAAGAACACCAAGGTCATCTGCCAGGGCTTCACCGGCCAGCAGGGCACTTTCCATTCCGAGCAGGCGCTCGAATACGGTACCAAGCTGGTTGGCGGCGTGACGCCCGGCAAGGGTGGCGCCGAGCACATCGGGTTGCCGGTGTACAACACCGTGCAGGATGCGATCGACGACACCGGTGCCGACGCATCGATGATCTTTGTGCCACCGCCGTTCGCGGCTGACGCGATTCTGGAAGCCGCTGATGCCGGGATCCGCGTGATCGTCGCGATCACCGAGGGTATTCCGGTGCTCGACATGCTGCGCGTCAAGAATGTGCTGAAGGGCTGTCCCGATACCGTGCTGATCGGTCCGAATTGTCCGGGCATCATCACGCCCGGCCAATGCAAGATCGGCATCATGCCCGGGCACATCCACAAGCCCGGCAAGGTCGGTATCGTCAGCCGCTCGGGCACACTGACCTACGAGGCGGTATTTCAGACCACCAACGCCGGGCTTGGCCAGTCGACCTGCATCGGCATCGGCGGCGACCCGATTCAGGGCATGAACTTCATCGACGCGCTGGCCCTGTTCCAGGACGATGCGCAGACCGAGGGCATCATCCTGGTCGGCGAAATCGGTGGCAGCGCCGAGGAGGAAGCGGCCGAGTTCATCGAGGACGCCGTGACCAAGCCGGTGGTTGCATTCATCGCCGGTGCCAGCGCTCCGGCTGGCAAACGCATGGGTCATGCCGGCGCGATCATTTCGGGCGGCAAGGGCACCGCCGAAGCCAAGTTCGAGGCACTTGAAAAAGCCGGCGTGACCACCGTGCGCTCGCCCGCCGATCTTGGCAGCACGCTGGCCAGGAAACTGCGCTGAACGACACGTCTTCTGCAGGGAGGGCGCAAGCGGCAGAGCCATCCAGACGGCCAACACGTGTCATGCGTCAGCAAGCCAAAACCCGATTCGCCAGAAAGCTTCGCCACCAGATGACCGACGCCGAACAGCGGCTTTGGTTTCAACTACGTCTCAGGCGACTTGCAGGTTGCAGATTCCGTCGACAACATCCGGTTGGCCGGTACATCGCCGACTTTGCCTGCCTGGAGGCCGGATTGATCATCGAAGTGGATGGTGGCCAGCATCTGGAATCGGCCGGCGATAAAGCGCGTGATGAGTGGTTTTCAACGCAAGGCTTCCGCGTGCTGCGCTTCTGGGACGATGATGTGTTGCTGAGGACCGATGAGGTGACGGCGGTCATTCTGGAAGCGCTCGCTCCGTCCGGCCCCCATCCGCCTTCGGCACCTTCCCCCGCAAGCGGGGGAAGGAAAAGAAATTGAACGCGCTGTTCCTCCCCGACGGTGGGAAAGGAAAAGAAATTGAACGCGCTGTTCCTCCCCGACGGTGGGAAAGGAAAAGAAATTGGACGCGTTTTTCCTCCCCCCGACGGTGGGGAAGGAAAAGAAATTGAACGCGTTGTTCCTTCCCCGACGGTGGGAAAGGAAGAGAATTTGAAAGCGCGTCCTCCCCCCGCTTGCGGGGGAAGGTGGCGGCAGCCGGAAGGGGGCGCGAGCGCCAAATGCGCTCGCCAGAAGCGCAGCAAA
>JBAUWF010000079.1:0-12547 GCA_049583635.1 Rhodanobacteraceae bacterium | reverse complement strand
CGATGATTTCGCCCCAAGCCCGCACCATGCCCGGCGTACTCGAACTGCTGCCCTCCGGGCAGATCGCGTTCCAGCGCATGCTCGATATCATCCGGCGCAGTTTCGAGCGTTTTGGTTTTCTGCCGATCGAAACGCCGGTCATGGAGTTTTCCAGTGTGCTGCTGACCAAGGAAGGCGGCGAGACCGAACGGCAGGTGTATTTCGTGCAATCGACCGGCGCGCTGAGCACCGCGAAGGATGCGCACGATCTGCCCGAACTGGCGATGCGCTTCGATCTGACCGTGCCGCTCGCACGCTATGTGGCCGAGCATGAGCGCGATTTGAATTTTCCGTTTCGGCGCTATCAGATACAGCGTGTCTACCGCGGCGAGCGTGCGCAGCGCGGACGTTTTCGCGAGTTTTACCAGTGCGATATCGATGTGATCGGCAAGGACAGCCTGTCGCTCCGTTACGACGCCGAAATTCCGGCGGTGATCTACAGCGTGTTCGACGCGCTCGGCATCGGTCCGTTCGTGATTCAGTTGAACAACCGCAAGCTGATGCGCGGTTTCTTCGAAAGCCTCGGCATCGCCGATGGTGAGATGCAGACGCGCGTGCTTCGCGAAGTGGACAAGCTCGACAAGCGCGGCGTCGATCAGGTGCGCGCGAGTCTGACCGGTGACGCGTTGGGTTTAGGCGCGTCAGTGGTCGAGCGCATACTCGCCCTTGTCGGTATCCGCTCGGCCTCATTGCAAGACGCATTGGAGCAACTCGACGCCTTGTCCGGTGACAACGAAACCTTCGAGCAGGGTCGGCGCGAACTGCGCGAGGTGCTCGGCCTGGTGGGCTCATTCGGTGTACCGGAGAGTCATTTCGCGATGAATCTCTCGATCGCGCGCGGTCTCGACTACTACACCGGCACGGTGTATGAAACGCATTTGGTCGAGCAACCGCAGATCGGATCGATCTGTTCGGGCGGACGCTACGAAAACCTCGCCAGTCATTACACGAAATCGCACCTGCCCGGCGTCGGCATTTCGATCGGTGCGACGCGCCTGTTCTGGCAGTTGCGCGAGGCCGGTCTGATCGGGGACACGACAAGCACTGTGGCGGCACTGGTCACGCAGATGGATCAAGCGCAGCTGCCGGCTTATCTGGCGCTCGCGACCGAGTTGCGCGCCGCGGGCATCAACACCGAAGTCGTGATGGAACCCTCGAAGCTGGCCCGACAGTTCAAGTATGCCGACCGTGCCGGCATTCGTTACGTCCTGGTGCTCGGTGCGGACGAAATTGCCAGGGGCATCGTCACCGTGAAGGATCTGGTTCGCAACGAACAGTCGGAAGTCGCCCGCGTCGGCGTGGCGAAATGGTTGCTTGCGACCGGCCGCGCAACACCGGAGCGCGGGCCTTGAACGGGAATGATTCGGTGGTGCTCGATGGCGTCAGCCTGACGCGCGCGCAGGTGGTGGCCGTGGCCGCCGGCGCGGCAGTGGCACTGGACGCCGCGCAGCTGCAGCGCGTGCAACGAACGGCGGATTTCCTGGCCGACAAGGTTGCTTGCGGCGAGCCGATCTACGGGGTGACCACCGGTTTCGGCAGCAACGCGGACAAGCTGCTCGGCGCGCATCGCGCACGCGATGAACTGCCCGGCGCCGATCCGGAAACGCACGACGGGACGCTGCTCGAGGAATTGCAGCACAACCTCATCATCAGCCATGCTGTTTGCGTCGGTCGCCCGCTTGCGGCGGACGTAGTGCGCGCGATGCTCGCGATCCGTATCAATACGCTGATGCGCGGCTATTCGGGCATTCGTGTCACAACGCTTGAGGCGCTGGCCGAACTGCTCAATCGCGATGTGACGCCGGTTGTTCCGGAGAAGGGATCGGTCGGGGCGAGTGGTGACCTGGCGCCGCTGTCGCATCTTGCCGCATTGGTGCTCGGCGAGGGCGAGGCTTTTTATCGCGGCGAGCGCATGAGCGGCGCCGATGCCCTGAAGCGGGCCGCACTCGAGCCGGTGCGGTTGTCGTTCAAGGAAGGCCTTGCGCTCAACAACGGCACGGCACAGATGCTCGCCTGCGCCGTGCTGGCGCTGGATCGGCTGGAGGCGTTGCTGGCGATGGCCGACCTCGCCGCGGCGATGAGCATGGATGCGTTTGCCGGACGCAGTGGCGCGTTGCGCGCCGAGGTGCATCGGCTGCGTCCGCATCCGGGGCAGGTCGAGTCGTCGACACGGCTGCGCGCGCTGCTCGAAGGATCGACGCTGATCGACATTCCCTATCATCTGGTGCCGCGGTTTCGTGCCTGGTCGGCGCAGGCCTGGAGCGATCCGGACGATCAGAAGCAGCGCTTCGATCTGGCCTGGGACTACGTGCCACCGACGCAACGGCATGGCAAGGAAGCGTTCTACGCACGCTTCCTGCCGTTCAAGGGCGGCAAGAAACACCAGCCGCAGGATGCCTATTGCCTGCGTTGCGCGCCGCAGGTGCACGGCGCGGTGCGTGATGCCTGGCTGCAAGCCTGTCGGGTGATCGACATCGAGTTGAATTCGGTTACCGACAATCCGCTGGTGTTTGCAGATGCCGACGATCCACGCGCGATCGAGCACGAGCCTATCGAGAGCCGGGTCATCTCGGCCGGACATTTCCACGGCATGCCGCTGGCGCTGGTCATGAGCTATGTGAAGGCCGCGATCCCGGTGCTCGCATCGATTTCCGAGCGGCGCCTCAACAAGCTGGTCGATGCGGCCACGAATGACGGTTTGCCGGCGTTCCTGGTCGGCAACGAGGATGCCACCGATTCCGGATTCATGATCGTGCAATACACTGCGGCAGCCCTGGTCAACGACCTTGCGACGCGCGCACACCCGGCCAGCGTGTATTCGATCCCGACCAGTGCGAATGCCGAGGACCACGTGTCGATGGGCGCCAACGAGGCGCGCCACGTGCTCGAAATGAGCGAAGATCTCGGCCACGTTCTCGCGCTCGAGTTGTATACCGCGGCGCAGGCGCTCGATTACCGGCAGGACATGCTCAACGCCGCGCGCCGGCTTGCATCACGCGGCGACTGGCGCGCCGTTGCCGACAAGATCTCCGGCGCGCCGCCGAGCGGCAGTGCGCAGCACGCCGCGTTTGTTGCGGAAGTGGAGGCGCTCATGAAGGCGCTCGCCGGGGCGGGCGATTTCCGTGCGGGAGATGCGGTCGCGCGCGCGCACGCGCTGATCCGCGAACACATCGCATTCCTGCCGCGCGATCGCGCGATGGATGGCGATGTACGCCGTATCTGCGATCTCGTAGCCGGCGGCGCTCTGCTCGAATTTGCCGATCCCCGGCGCAGAGGTTGAATATCGATACCGGGACGGCAGATTCACACTGGTTCGGTCGCGTTGCCTTGTGTTCGATGGCCGACGCCGGACAGGCTCGGTCGACCGGCACCAGGCAGGAATCGCCGCACGGAATCCATTTCGAGAGCGGTCGGCGGCCAGGTGCTGCCGGTTTCCCTAACCGGGAGGAACCGTTGCCTGCATGGATGGCCGCTGTGCGGCCCGGCGCTGCCATTCGGCGAGCTTCGGCGCGTTCTTGCGCCAATCCAGTTCGGGCAGGCGGAAATCGAGATAGGCCAGTGCGCAGGCGACACCGATTGCGTCGAGATGAAAGCCTGTGGTGTTGCAATCGAAGCGTTGCTCGATCGCGTGTACCACTCGGGTAATTCCGGCGATGCGGCGGTCGATCATGGCCCGGCCTTGCTGGGCATCGGGCTTGCGCCGTTCCAGCACGATGTAAACGGCGTACTCGATCATCCCCTGCGCCAGTGCGGCGATCGCTTGTGCGCGCGTGAGCTCATCGGCGTCGGCGGGCCACAGCGCAGGTTGCGGGTGCGCGCGATCGAGCCACGCGAGAATCGTGTCGCTGTTGGTCAACGCAAGGCCATCGTCGAGTACCATTGTCGGCACCTGTAGCAACGGGTTGACCGCGGCCAGACTCTCCGCATCGGCCCATGGATCGACGATCTTCAACTCGACGCGTTCGATCAGCCCTTTCTCGATCAGCGCGACCCGTACCTTGCGTGCGAACGGCGAGGTCAGGCTGAGATAGAGTTGCATCGATACCTCGGCGTCGTTGCCGCTCATGGTGCGGGATCGAATCCGCTTATGAAGACAGTGTCGTTGTCGACCTGATGACAGGCTTCTCCGCCGTATTCGAGGCGGATATTGTCGAGCGACCAGCCGCTTGCCTCGACGAATGCATCGGACGTGAGACGAAAGCGGACCGCGATACTGCTCTGGCCATCCAGTTGCGGCAGCGCGATATGCTGGGTCTGCCATGCGGCCCGGCCGGAGCAGGAGTAGACCTCGTTCCAGCTGGTTCCGCCGTCGATCGACACGTCCACATGGCCGAAGTCGTAACCGGATTCGGTATCGCAATAGTCATCGAAGCGCAAACTCGAATCGCTGTTCTGCGTGAAGTCGTAAGCCTGCGAGGTCAGCGATACCTGGTTGCCCGAGATATTGTCGGCGTAGTTGCCATTCGGGCTGTCGGTCCACACCTGGCCCGGATGGCCGGCGAAACCCGGAATGATTCCCCAAGGCCCGCGTATGGTCCAGTAGCCGTGATCGCTCTCGGCATCGTCGTCGATCGCGGTGCAGACCGGTTCCAGCGCGACGTTCTGGATCAGGGTCTGACCGCCCGCTACGTTCAGCGCATCGATCCGGGCAGGCACATAGCCGTCCGCGCTGACGGTCAGGTCGAATGTGCCGCCGCGCAGGTTTTCGTCGTAGACGCCGCTATCGGCCGCACTCGTCGTCGTGTGATGGGTGCCGTCGTCTTGCCGCAGAAAGTCGATATCGGCCGCCAGCGGTTCCCCACTCACGGAGTCGCTCACAACACCCGTGATATCGCCGATTTCGTCGGGCTGCGCAACCTCGATGAAAGTTGCATCGGGCGTGCCGCCTTGACCGTTCACGCTGGTTCCCTGCACGTATACCAGATGGCGGCCGCTGGCGAGGCCGGTCGTATCGAGCAGCACGGCGGCGTCCTCGATCGGCGAATCGAATGCGCCATCGGTGGCACTCATCGCCTGTGCGACGGCGCCGTTGTCCCATGGCAAGTTGTCAATGGTGGCTGCGGCGCTGTTGATGTCACTCACCGGCTCGTTGCCGTTCGACTGGTTGAAACGGCTGCTGTCCAGATGCGCGCTCAGCATGACCGGATCGCCGGCAACGACCAGATCCGGCTCGGCGGTCACACTCAGCGTGTCGGGGCCGGCCGGCAATTCGTAGGGGGCGTGCAGCGTGCGCGCGGCGTAGCGCAGGGCGTCGATATTGCGTGGCGCCGTATCGCTCTCGAACGTGCCGCAGTCCTCGAAGAAATCCGAACCGTTGGTCTCGATCGTGAACGCGGGCACGCCGAGCAGGCCGTAGAAGTTGTCGTCGGTGGTGCCGTCGGTCGGGTAGAGCGAATCGGATTGCTCCGGTGTGTAGCCGTTGAAATAGGCCATGCGCCGGCCCAGTGTGCGCAATTGGGTACGGTTTGGTGCGGCTGAACTGGTGTCGCCCCACGGCCACAGCACCAAGGATGCGTTGCTGTGGATATCGACGAAGAAGCCGCTGGTATCCGACGGCGCGGCGTCGCCGTCGTCGTGGCCGCTCGCCGGCTCGGCGGAGCCGGACCGGCGATCGGCGAAGATGCCACCGCTGCAGTTGCCGTCGCTGTCGCAGGTGCCTTGCACGTAGTCCGTCAGATTCTGCGTTTCCGGTTCCGAGGTCGAGATCGGTCCGCGAAATGTCTGGTCGCAGGAAAATCCGCTGGAGCCAAGACCGTTGGTGATGTTCCAGTGAAACGGAAAATTGCGGTTGAGATCGATGCCGGGCTGGGAGAACTCGTTCTCGTCACCGCACGGTCCGTCGATGATGTCGAGATTCTTGCGCTGATAGATTTGCATCTCTGCAAGCTTGCGCGCGTCCGGATTGGCTTGCAGCACCAGGCGGAAATCATTGTGATCGACGAGCCAGGTCGCCTCGGGATCGGAACCATAATTGTTCACCAGCCATTCGGCGAAGCGCGTATCGAGCTCCGCCGGTGAATATTCACGCGCGTGGATGGAGCTGAACACGACCATCTTCGGTCGATCCGGGTCGGCATCGATCGTGTTGAAATTGGTGATGCGCAAAGCGCGCATTTCATAGCCGTCGTCCGGATTCTGCGTGCGTTTCCAGGTCGGACCGATCTCGTCGATGGCGACGATATCCGGATGCGAGGCAACCAGATCGTCCATGGTCTGGTAGGTCTCCTCGACAGTGCGGAAACACTGGAACCCCGGAATGCTGTCGATGCCGTGACCGGCTTCGCGTGCCGCCATCGCCGCGGCATCGAAAGCCTGCAGCCTGGCGCTGGCGGCCTGGTCGATTTCCACCGTGAGCCCGGCGTTCTCGAGAGCGTCGATACCCTGTTCGTTGGTGGCCACGCGCAGCACATGACGTTTGTCGTCGACGATGACGTGCTGAAAGCGCGACGCGGCGCTGATCAGCGCCGCGCGATCGTTGTAATGCGCCTCGACCACCCACTCGGTTGCCGCGGCGGCGTGCGCGGCCGCCAGCGAAATCGCACACCCCAACACAAACCTGCGCATCGATCGAATCCTGTGCAACGCAAAGCGAGTGATCTTACTCGCCGACGGCCCAAGGGAAAAGCGCACATGCGTTCGCGCAGGAGATTTCAGTTGCGAGCGGCCGGGGCGCCGCCAACGGGATCTGAAGCTTTGCGCGCAATCGGCGTGAACTCCACCGCCGGACCCGGTTTCAGTTGCGCACGCCATCGCGCGAGCTGCGCATCGATCGCGGGTGCACTCGCGATCTGTGGTTCGGACGGCTCGTCGTGCGCGACCGTCTCCCACTCGGCGATCGAGCGTTTCGCGATGTCGAAAGCCGCGCGCAACGATGTCGTGCGATTCAGTGCCTGCACCAGAAACGCCTTGCCGAACCAGGTGATGTCCGAATCGTCGCCACACCCGAAAGAAGGCCGATCGGCGCGTGCCGAGGTGATGATCATCGTGGAATCGCTGCGCAGCGCATCGATGAACCCGCCCGAATAGCAGGCGTTGACGACGACGATTTTCCAGTGGACCGGCGGATCGGTATGCAGCGCATCGGCAAGATCGGCGGGCGTGATCTGATCGAGCGGCAGCGGATCGAGATCGACCAGCAATTCGTGGTCCTCCGATCCATGCGAGGTCAGGTACAGCAACAGCACGTCTTCTTTCCGATCCATTTTTGCGGCGAATGCGTCGAGCACCCAGATCAGGTTGGTCAGCGTCGCCAACGGACGCGACGCGACCATGGCCGGATTGTTCTCGAGCACGATGACGTGACCTGCCGCATCGAAGCGGCGCTCGAACAGGTGCTGCGCGTATTCGGCCTCGTTGCGAAACACGTTCTGGCTGCCGTCGCCGGCAAATACGATGACGTACAGATCCACACTTCCCGGCGTCTGTGGGGTGACCTTCTCGAGAGCCTCGTTGACCAGCTGCGGCTGATCGTACATGGCCACTTCGGCATCGAAATCCGGCAGTGCGTAGGTATCGTCGCCGGCGTGTCGTGCGCCGATGGTTTCGGGTGCCGTCGCCACCTGCGGCGTGGCTTCGTGGGCAGCATATCGCGGTCGCCAGACCAGTCCGACGGTGACGCCGACGACGGCAGCCGCCAGGATTGCTGCGACGTTCCGGCTCTGCATCGACTTACAGCGCGATCGCGTCGAAGTCGCTGACGCACGGATGCGGCGAATCCGGGCAGCGCGATGGCGCGCGCGCGACGAGGGTCGTTCTGAACCCGACGGCGGCGGCGGCATCGAGTTCTTCGATTACGTCGGACAGGAACAGGATTTGCGCGGGTTCCACGCCGATCGCCTTGCCGATGCGGCGGTACGAGTCCACCTCGCGTTTGGGCCCGGTTTCGGTATCGAAATATCCCGAGATCAGCGGGCGCAGATCACCGGCATCGCTGTAGCCGAAAAACAGCTTCTGCGCGGGGACCGAACCGGAAGAATAGACATAAAGTTTCTTGCCGGATGCGTGCCACGCGCGCAGGCAGCGCGCGGCATCTTCATAGAAATGCGCGCGAAACTCGCCGGCAAGATAGCCTTCCTCCCAGATCATGCCTTCGATCGCCTTCAACGCAGTGGACTTGCGATCGGCGTCGATCCAGCCGATCAGGAGATCGATTATTTCCTGGCGCGTCGCCGAGATCAGCTCGGCTTCCTTGCCGGCCTCGTGCAGCCAGTGCTGCACGTCGGCATCGTTGGAATGGGTTTCGACAAAAGCTGGCAGGCGTTTGCGCGCGTAGGGAAACAGCACGTCCTTGACGAAGCTGATCGAACTGGTGGTTCCTTCGATATCAGTGAGGATGGTGCTGATCACGATGCGGGATTCATTTCACATGTGCTTGTTCGAGCTTATCACCGCATCACAATGATTGGCTGCGCGCGCAGCAGCATGGGCATACCGGTCCTGACCGGTGCAGTGCGGTCCGGCGCATGCCGCCTTCCCGCTGAAATCAGGAAAGCGATTGCAGGATGCGGGGATGTCTGGCAGACGGACGCATCGTCTTCGGCGTGTGGCGGTCGGATTCCGATCATCTCGATTCCCGGGCTCGTCGCAGTTGCCACGCGGCGCCGGATCCCGGCGCGACGGCATGCGTGGCTTCTCAGACGGCGGACCGCGGGTCACATGCGCGCTCGAGGCGATCGCGATCCCATGCCGCCAGTCCGGCCGCTGCCTCGTAGGTGCTCTGGAGAAACGCCGTCAGCGCGGCGTCGGGGCAATCGGCGTTGCGGACCTCTTCGTAGGCAAGCACGAACTCGCCGAGTTGCTCGTTGTATACCGCACCCGGCGGACTCACGGCAGCCGTGCTGAATCCGGCCGGCGCGGGGTAGGCGTAGCTGTAATACAGCGGATACGGAGTCGACCCGCCGCCCGGCCAGAATCCACAGCTGCTGACTTCATGGGAATAGGCCTCGCGCGCGACCCAGTCCGGCAGATTCGGTATACCGCCGGGGTGCGCTGGGGCCGGGCGCCCGGAGAAGCGCGTCACCGCCAGATCGAAACTTCCCCAGAAAAAATGCACCGGACTGCACTTGCCGATGAAGCGTGCACGGAATTGCTGCATCACCCGATTCGATTGCAGCAGGATTCGCCAGAAACGGTTCGCGTATTCCGCGTCGTAGTCGGCGTGCCTGGTATCCGTGGCGAACGGAATCGCGTTTTCGATCTCGTTCGGCGAGGCGTGGATGGCGCAGGCGAGGTCGAGTTCAGCCAGTGCCGCAAACACCGCACGGTAGAAATGCGCCACACTTTGCGGACCTAGCGGCAATGTGCGTGATTCGCCGTCGCTGGTCCGCAGTGCGAGTACGTGATCGATGAAGTCGAACGCGATCTCGAAGCTGCGGTAACCGTATGGAATCGCCGATGTGGTCAATCCGCGCGCCGACACATACAGCGGCACATGCCAGGAATGATTGATCCATGGCATCTGCGAAAGCCGGATCTTGCCCACGATCTGCGTCCACAGATGGAGCGTTTCGCACGTGGATTGCCACGCCTCCAGGGGAAGTTCAGGCCAATTCGCGTCGTCTGCGGACATGATGTCGCCCTGTCAAGGCGATCATCATAAGGTTTCAAGCACCGCCGTGCGCAAGGGAACCTGCGAACCAATCGGAGGTTGCGCCGCGCAGCAAGCGCCTGCACGTGCCTGATGCGGCAGAGCCGACTCCGGACAGGGTGGGGTTCGGCCTGGCCGGACAAGTCCAGGATGGACTTTTGCAGACCTTCCTGAGCTCAAAATCAAGGTGTCCGCATCAATGGTGGTGCGAGTCGTGGCCGCGCGATCCGTGATGGATGCCGGCGTGGCCGGTCGGTGCTGACCGATGCCCCGATCCGTGGGAACCGCCGCGGCCACGAAAGTTGCCGCCGCCGCCATACCTGTCGTGTCCGTGATAGCCGCCATGGCTGTCGTGCCCGTAATAACCGCCACGACCGTGGTAATCGCCACGGTAGCCGCCGCGGCCATTCCAATGGCGGTGCCCGTAGGATCCGTAATTGTCGAAGTAGAGGCCGAGGCCGAGCCCCAAACCGTAGCAACAATACGGACCGCCATAGTAAGGCGAGTAGTAAGGCGCGTAATAGCCCGGCGCGCCGTAGTAGTAGTCGCCGCCACCGGTAACGTAGCCATCGGAGTAGTAACCATCGCCACGCACGTAGGTGTCCGGGTAGTACAGACAACCGGCCAGCGAGCCCAGCAGCACAGCGCCCAGCAGCATTCGGATCATTCGTTTCATCATGGCGCTTCTCCGCCTTCTACATAAGTGATGACTTTAGCCCAAAACGCTTGAACCGGCGCTTAGGATACGCAGCCGTTCAGCTGGAAAGATGCGCGCGGCAGGCCGGTCAACCGCAATACGGGCACCGAAAGTGTGATTTTTGCCTCCGGCTGGCGAATCATGGGGCAATCACCCGAACGTGTACCGGCATGACCGACAGGCGACATCAACAACGCTTCGAGGCACTCCTCGGCGAACACCGCAGAATCGTGTTCAAGGTGGCCGCGATCTACGCCGGCAGCGTCGAGGACCGCAACGACCTTGCGCAGGAAATCTGCACGCAGTTGTGGCGCTCGTTCGCGCACTACGACGAGGCGCGCGGGCGGTTCTCCACCTGGATGTACCGCATCGCGCTGAATGTGGCGATCTCGCACGCGCGCAGTGAGCCCTCGGCGCAAGCGCTGCGGCTCGAACCGCTGCAGACGCATCATCTGGAAACCATCGGCGATGACGATCTCAGCGAGCAGACAAGCGAGCGTCTCGAAGCGCTGTACGCGCTGATAGACGGCCTCGACGCGCTCAACCGCGCCCTGATTCTTCTCTACCTCGAAGACCGGAGCTACGCCGAGATCGCCGACATTCTCGGCGTCAGCGAAACCAACGTCGCGACCAAGATCTCGCGCATCAAGCACAAACTGCGCGGCCAGGCGACGGCTGCGCAAACCATCGGAGCCTGAACATGGAACTCGACGAAATGAAACTGGCCTGGCAGACGCTCGATCGTCAACTCGAACGGCAGCACGCGCTGAACCTGCAACTGTTCCGCGACGGCCGCCTCGACAAGCTGCGCCGCGGACTGCGCCCACTGGTCTGGGGGCAGGCGGTCCAGATGCTGATCGGTGTTGGCGGCATGCTCCTGTTCGCGCCGTTCTGGATCGCGCACCGGCATGAACCGGCCATGCTCGTGGCCGGTCTCGTGATGCATCTCTACTGCATCGGACTGGTTGTGTTCGGAGGCATCATGCAAGGACAGATAGCGGGCATCGACCATTCCGCGCCGGTCGTGGAAATCCAGCGGCGACTGCTGCGGCTGCGTCGCACCTATGCGGTCGGCGGCGCGCTGATTGTCGGTTTGCCGTGGTGGTTCCTGTACGTCCCGCTGCTGATGGTGCTGGCCAAAGCCGGCAGCGGAGTCAATCTGCTCGACAGCGCGCCCTCGTTCGTCTACATCGGCCTTGCCATCGGCTTCGCCGGTTTGCTCGCGACGTGGTGGTTCCACCAATGGTCGCATCGCCCCGAGCGCGCAGGGCTCGGACGCAAGCTCGACGACAGCGCAGCCGGTGGCAGCATCCGCCGCGCGCAGGCCACACTCGACGAGATCGCGCGCTTCGAGCGCGAGTGAGTGGAATGCCCGTGGGTACAGCGGAATTCGACGGGGGCTTCTGTGTCCAACGCCGCGCCGGCTTGTCCGCGTCGGTAAACTTGCCGTGGCGTCCGCGCCCTGCGCGTCGTCGCCCTTCCCGAGAAACGCCTGCCCTGGAGCGTGTCATGCCCGTCAGCAACCGAATCGCCAAGCCAAAGGTCGACCGTCGTGTCACCGCGCGCCTGCTCATGGCCACCGAACTGGAAAAACTGCCACCGGATGAGCGCGAGATCGTGGAGCGCTTCATCAGTCGCAAGCACATGGCACGCAACGTACTGCAGGAATTCGACCGGAGCCTGAGCTTCGGCGAGCGCCTGGCCGACAACGTCGCCGAAATCGGCGGCAGCTGGGGATTCATCATCGCGTTCCTGCTGGCCATGATTGCGTGGATGGGCTTTAACAGCTTCGTGTTGCACCGCGAGGCCTTCGACCCGTATCCCTACATTCTGCTCAACCTGGCGCTGTCCTGCCTGGCCGCCCTGCAGGCGCCGGTGATCATGATGAGCCAGAACCGCCAATCAGATTCCGACCGCGCCCAGGCCAAGAACGACTACGAAGTGAATGTGCGCGCCGAGCTGGAAATTCTGCAGTTGCACGAGAAGATCACCTCCATACGCGACACCGAGTTGGCCGAGTTGCTGGAGGTGGTGCGGCGGCAGGACGGGGCGATGCAGGAACTCAACGCACGTCTCGTCGCCAACGGCTCATGACGTACTTGCGCATTGCGCGTTGCCCGCATGCGCGAGCTTCATTTCGAATACAAAGTGTTGCGACGGACAATCCATCCACAGCCGCTTGGCGATCGGCTTTCACTGCGAGAGTCGGCAAGAACAAATGCTCT
>JBAUWF010000078.1:0-19692 GCA_049583635.1 Rhodanobacteraceae bacterium | reverse complement strand
GAGCATCTTCTGCGAGGCATCTCCGTGGCGTTTCGATAGCGCGTGGCAAGCGCGCGTCCGCCGGCGTCGTGCGCAGCGCCAAACTCCGGCGTGGTGCACGCGAGCCAGGCTATCGACCCGCCGCGATGTCCGCCAGCAAATGCTTGAGTGGCGCGATGCGATCGGCGAGGCCGAGTCCGGCGCCACGCAGCAGCGCGACCGCTGGAACGTGCGCATCGAACACGCGCTCGATCGCGTCGAGCGCATGTGCCGCCAACGCATTTTCGCTGCGCCGCTCGCGCTCGTAGCGACGCAACACATGCGCGGCACCGATATCACTGCCGCGCATGCGCGCTTCACCGAGCACCCGTCGAAGGCAGGCAACATCGCGCAAGCCCAGATTCATCCCCTGCCCGGCAAGCGGATGCACGACATGCGCCGCATCGCCGATCAGCACGCAGCGCCCGGCAACGTAGCGCTCGGCCAGACGCAACCGCAGCGGAAATGCCTGACGCGCCGTGGTCTGCGTAATCGCGCCGAGGCGAAAATCGGACGCAGCGCCGACCGCGCGACAGAATGCGTCGTCATTGAGCGCGAGAACACGCGCGGCCTGCGCCTCGGGTAACGACCACACGATCGACGAGCGCCCGTCCGCGAGTGGCAGCAACGCGAGCGGGCCGCCCGGAAGAAACCGCTGCCAGGCAGTGTCCCCATGCACACGTTCGGTAGCGACATGCGCGACCACGGCGCGTTGCCGATAGTCGCGGCCCTTGAACCCGACCCCGAGCAGCGAGCGCGTCGGCGACCCGGCACCGTCGGCCGCGATCAGCACGTTCGCCGCGAGGCGCGTGCCGTCGGCCAATATCGCCACCACGTCGTCGGCATTCTGTTCGATGCCGGCAACCTGCGCCGGGCAGCACACGCGCGGCTTCGCCGCCAAGCGTTGCTCCGCGTCGCGCACCTGCGCATCGAAGCGCGTCACACGATTGCCATGGCTCATCATCGAGCGACCCGCTCCGTCGCCGTCGAATTCGGTCAGTGCCTGCCACAGCGCGTGCTGGATCAGGCGATTCTCGACGATGAAGCCGAGCGCGGCCTCGCCACGATCCGCCGCATCGAATCCGAGTTCGCCGGGCGCAAGCGCATCCCACACGCGCATGCGCCGATACGGGCTGACGCGCGCCCGCGCGATCGCTGACCATGCGTCGAGATCATCGAGCAGGTCGCGACCGTCCGCTGCCAGCGCGACCACACGCAGATCGACGGCAGCTCCCGGCGTCCAGGGTTTCGGCGCATGCGCCTCGATCACGGCGACCCCGAAGCCATCGCGTGCAAGTGCCAGCGCGGTGGCGCTGCCGATCGGCCCGGCGCCGACGATGATCGCATCGACTCCGCGCCGACGGCTCATGACTGGCCCGTCGACAGCGTCAACGACGGTGCGTCGCCGCGAAAGCCCATGCCGCGCAAGGCGAATCGCCGCTTCAGCGGGCCGACGCGATCGAGCGCCAGAAAACCGAGCGAACGCAGGACGCGCAGCGGCAGGAACGGATTGCCCATCAGGCGCACCAGGTCGTCACTGAACGCGATGGTCTGCCGGCGATCGGTGGCACGACGCTCGGCATGTCGCCGCAGCAGCGCGACATCACCGCAATCGGTTTGCGCGCCATCGGTTTCACGCAGCAACTCGGCCAGTGTCAGCGCATCGCGCAATCCGAGATTGAATCCCTGCGCGCCGATCGGATGCAGCGTCTGCGCGGCGTTGCCGACCAGCACCGCGCGTGGGGCGATCACGCTGTCGGCGAGTACGCGCCGCAACGGATACGGCTTGCGCCGTCCCGGTCGCGACAGGCGACCGGCACGGTAGCCGAAGCGCCGGTGCACGAGATCGACAAAGGCCTCGTCGTCGAGCGCGGCAACCTCATCGACATCCGTCTGCGTGACCGTCAGAACCAGACCTGCGCGTTGCCCGGCGAGTGGCAACAGCGCGATCGGCCCCGAATCGGTGAAGCGCTCGAAGGCGCATCCGCCGAGCGCACGCTCGGTTGTCACCGTCGTGACGAACGCGCACTGCTCGTAATCGTTGCGCACCACGCCGATCGCGCAGGCGCCGCGCACGAACGATTCGCTGCCATCGGCGCCGACCAGCAGACGCGTGCGATGACGCCGCTCGCCATCGGGCGTGCGCATGGTCACGGCGATGGCATCGGCGTGCGCTTCCAGCGCGACGAGTTCCGCCGGCGCCCAGCGGATGAGCGCGCTGTATCGATCGAGCCGGCGCAACAACGCGTTGCCGAGTTCGCGCGCCGGCAGCACCGCACCGAATGCCGGCAGGCCGAGCGCGGCGGCGTCGAGCCTGAGTGATCCGAACTCGCTGCGACGCGTCACCACGACCTGTTTGATCGGCGTCGGCGCGGCGCTCGCATCGTCGAGCACGCCGAGTGCGCCCAGCGCGTTGAGACTCGCCCGTGCGAGCGCCAGGTTGCGCTCGTCGTAGCTCGGCTGCGCGCTGGCCCGCGCGGGCACGGCCTCGGCCAGCGCAACGCGCAGACCGGATCCGTCGAGCGCGATGGCGAGACTCGCGCCGACCAGTCCACCACCGACGATGATGACATCCAGGGTGTCGTTCACACGGCGATGATACGCGCTGTGTTCGGGCCGCGCGTTCGACCGGCACGCGCAGCCCCGGGTGACTCGATCACGCGCGGCATCCTGTCCTCGTCGGGGGTTTGAAGTATGCTATGGCCAGGTTTCGCGCCACGGACTCTCATGAAATTTCAACACGCTGTCCCGTCGTCGCGACCCGCGACGGCTTCGACCTTCACACCGCGCTCGCTGGTACTCATACTGTTGATTCTGTTTGCCGTCGGCGAGCGTTTGCTGGTGCACTTCGTGCCCGGCCTGATCCCATACAACTTCACGCCGGTCGAGGCGATCGCGCTGTTCGGCGGCGCGTATTTCGCCGATCGCCGTCTTGCGGTCCTGATACCGCTTGCGGCAATGCTGCTGGCGGACCTCGTCATCGGCCTGCATGCGCTGATTCCGGTGGTCTATGGATGTATCGCGCTGACTGCCATCGTCGCCGAACACCTGCGCGGTCGCGTCAACACGATGCGCGTGGCCGGTTACGGAATTGCGAGTGCAACCTTTTTCTTCGTGGTCACCAACTTTGCGGTGTGGGCGACGTCGGGCATGTACCCGCTGACCGGCAGTGGCCTGATGGCCTGTTTCGTCGCCGGCATCCCGTTCTATCCGGGCACGCTGGCCGGCACACTGCTATGGAGCGCGGTGTTGTTCGGAGGTTTCGAGTTGATGCGTCGCCGCTGGCCCGCATTGGAAGCCGTACCCGCCGCCGCTTGAGCGGAACGACGATCGGTCGGCCGGGCGCGTGTGAACAAATCAACCGGCGCCATGCCCACGGACATCTGAAAGGAAACGCTGAACAATTCAAGTATTGTCGTGGGTAACCGTCTCTCCAGAATCTACACGCGCACCGGCGACGACGGCGATCGTTGCCCGATTTCGCCGAATGCGCTTCCTGCGCATCCGGCGATCGCCCGGAAAAAAACGTGGTTTTTTCCGCGCTCCGCCACCCGCGCATGCGCGGGTGCGTGGATACATCCCTGTATCCGGTCGTACCGTCGTGGGTAACCGTCTCTCCAGAATCTACACGCGCACCGGCGACGACGGCACGACCGGCCTCGGCGACGGCAAGCGGGTGGCGAAGGATTCGGCGCGCGTCGCGGCGTACGGGACCGTCGACGAACTCAACAGCGCGATCGGTGTCGTGCTCGCCTGTGAATTGCCCGAGGCGATCACCGAAGCGCTGACGCAGATACAGCACGATCTGTTCGATCTCGGCGGCGAGTTGTGTGTACCGGGCATGGCGCTGATCGAGGATGCCGACATCACGCGGCTCGAGCAGACCCTCGACAACTTCAACGAGAAACTGCCGCCACTCAAGGAATTCATCCTGCCCGGCGGGGGCACGGCAGCCGCACAATGCCATGTCGCACGCACCGTCTGTCGCCGCGCCGAACGCGTCCTGATCACCCTCTCGCACGAAGCAGCCGTGCGCCCGCAGGCAACACATTATCTGAACCGCCTGTCCGACCTGTTGTTCGTGATCGCGCGTGTGCTCGCGCGCGAAGCCGGCCACGGCGAAGTGTTGTGGCAGCACCAGCGCCGGCCGCGTACGCGCTAGCCGGCGTTCGCCGATCAGGGACGGTCCCGAACCGCCGACTCGTCGACCATCACCGTCGGCTCGCATGTGACCGGGAAGCGGACCGATCGCGCGATGAAGCAAAGCGCGTGCGCTTTTTCGTGCAATGACAACGCGAGCGCCCGATCGGACCCGGCATCAACGCGAACGGCGGGGTGCAACACGACGCTCGCGAATGCGGCGCCGCCATCGGCGTGCTCGATCATCGTGCCCTTGGCGTGATCCTCGTATCCGGTCACGACGACGCCCGCGTCGGCGCACAAATGCAGATACGCCAGCTGATGGCAGGCGGCGAGCGATGCAACCAGCAATTCCTCGGGGTTCCAGCGTGTACGGTCACCCCGGAAGTGCGCATCGGCGGACCCATCAATCGCGCTCTTGCCATCCCCTTCGATGACGTGATCGCGCGCGTACGCACGATAGCTCGAGGTGCCGGTTCCACGGTTGCCGGTCCAGCGTACGGACGTGGCGTAGCGATGTTCGCGTTTCGACTTCATGTTCGCCGGATGCTGCGGCCAGCTGTCCGAGACCACTTTTGCCAGCGCGAACTTGTCGACACCGAGAATCAGTCGATTGTCGTGGTCGCTGTAAACAACCTCGATGTTGACACCGGCATCCGCCATCGCGCGTCCAATGCTGCCAAGCTGACCCGGCACCTGCTGATCGAGTCGCTGCACGACCACGTCGCGCTCGTCGAGTACATCGATACCGGCCGCTTCGAGCGCGCGCCGCGCAGCCGCCCCGTTCTCGAACAGAAAATGCACGATGGCCTGACCGTCGACGACGAAACCGCCACCGCCTTCGACGCTGACATCGGCCTTGCCGAGCGCTTCGCCCATTTCGGCCAGAGCGCCGGGGCGGTTTGCCAATCGGATCGCCAGATCCTTCATGTATCACCTCGCCGTTGAAAACAGGGTCTGCCCCATGCATGAAGAGTAGCGGCGCTCGCATGCAATGTATCGCGCCACTCGCTTCGCGTCGGTGGGTACCAGTTTCCGCCTTGACCCGCGCAACGCGCGAAACGGCCCCGCATCGAACGCGATGTCGCAGCCATGCCCGAGCGACGTCAGGCCGCGGCACCGTCGGCGATCCGCCCCGACTTCGTCTCCGGAATATGGTTTGACGTGTCCATATAAGTGTATATACACTTATCGGTGATGGATGCCGACAGTGAATTTCGCGAAACGACGCAATGCCTGTGCCTCGCCTCCCGGCGCGCGGCGCGCACGATCACGCGCCGATTCGATCGCGAATTGCGCGCGCACGG
Source organism: Rhodanobacteraceae bacterium (assembly GCA_049583635.1). Lineage (GTDB taxonomy): Bacteria > Pseudomonadota > Gammaproteobacteria > Xanthomonadales > Rhodanobacteraceae > Dokdonella_A. The sequence goes on along the minus strand of JBAUWF010000078.1, from coordinate 14,227 downwards.
ACTGCGCGCGACGCAGTTCACGCTGCTCTCCGCGCTGCATATCGCAGGTCCGCGCTCGATCGGCGCGCTGGCCGAACTGCTCGGCTCCGAACGCACGACCGTCACTCGCAGTGTCGCGCTGGTCGAGCAACGTGGCTGGGTCACGATCCACACCGACGATGCCGATGCGCGCTCCCGTATCGCGACGATCACCACGAAAGGTGCTCGTGCGCTGCGCAGCGCGATGGACACCTGGCGCCGCGTGCAATCCGAACTTGTCGCAACGATCGGTACGCAAACCGCCGATCGCCTGCGTCAACTCGCTGGCGGGCCTTGCGCTGCCGGCGCGCGTACCCGTTCCCGAAAACCCGAGGATCGCCCCACATGAAACTCTACTATTCGGATGTCCTTTCCGCGCACAAGGCCTGCGCAGTCGCGCAGTATCTCGACTCACCCGTCGAATATGTCTATCTCGATCTCGGCATGGGCGAGCAACGCACGCCCGATTATGTCGCGCTCAACCCGAACGCGAAGGTGCCGACGCTCGTCGACGGGCAGCGCGTCCTGTGGGAAGCCGATGCGATCATGTGTCATCTCGCCGCGCGCGCGGGCTCGAACCTGTGGCCGGACGACTATAGCCAGATCGAAGTGATCCGCTGGCTCAGCTGGAACCACCAGCATTTCACGCGCGCGGGCGGCACATTGTTCTTCGAATACATTGTCAGGGAACGTTTCAATCTCGGCCCTGCGGATGCAAACGAGGTCGAGTCCGCACTCGGAAATTTCAGGCGCTTCGCCGCGATTCTCGATGCGCATCTCGCGAAACAGGACTGGCTGGTCGGCGACGCGCTGAGCGTCGCCGATTTTGCGGTCGCGGTCACGCTCCCCTATGCCGAGCGCGCGCATATTCCGGTCGCGGAGTTTCCGGCGGTTCAGCGTTGGCATGAACGCCTGAACGAACTCGATGCCTGGCGCAATCCATTTCCGGATCAGCTCAAACACGCCTGACATGTCCAACTGGATCGGTTCACGACGCGCAAACCCGCTGTCATTTTTCACAACCGAGGGGCGATCATGAGACTGATTCCCTATCTGTTCCTGCTGTTGCCTGCCCTGGTGCTGAGCGGCGTCGCCGGCGCCGCACCGGTCACTTACACGATCGACCCGGACCACACTTATCCAAGCTTCGACGCCGACCACATGGGCCTCTCGGTCTGGCGCGGGAAGTTCAATCACACCACCGGTACGGTCACGCTCGATCGCACAGCGCGGAAGGGTGACGTCGATATCACGGTCGATGTCGCCAGCATCGATTTCGGCAATGACGCACTGAACAAGGTTATCGTCAAGGCAAAAGCGCCGATGTGCAAGGACAGCTGCGGCTTGTTCGATACGGCGCAGTACCCGAAAGCGACCTATCACGGCAACCTGGAGGATTTCGTCGATGGCGCGCCCACACGCGTTGCCGGCACGCTTGCGCTGCATGGAGTGACCCGGCCGCTCGATCTTGCGATCGATTCGTTCAAGTGCGTGCCGGATTTCATGCTGCAGCCGCGCGAGCGCTGCGGCGCGGATGCGCAGGCTACGTTCAATCGCGACGCATTCGGCATCGACGCGGGAAAATCCTTCGGCATCAAGATGGCGGTGACTTTGCACATTCAGGTCGAGGCAGTCGAAAACGCGACGCCCTCCGCCGCTGCGTCGAAATCCCACTGAGCCGATCGGCAGCAAGCTCCCTTCCAGCGAGACCTGCATCATGTCCCTCAAACTCTATATGCACCCGCTCTCCTCGTTCTGCCACAAGGCGCTGATTGCGCTTTACGAGAACCACACGCCGTTCGAGCCGCGCATCATCGATCTCGGCAACCCACAATCGCGTGCCGAATTGCTCGCGATATGGCCGATCGGCAAGTTTCCGGTGCTGCGCGACGAGGCGCGCGAGCGCACGATTCCCGAATCGAGCACGATCATCGAATACCTCGCGCAGCACTACCCCGGGCCGGTCGAACTCGTGCCGACCGACGCGGACGCCGCGCGCCAGACGCGTCTTCGCGATCGCTTCTTCGATCTCTACGTGGCAGAACCGATGCAGAAGATCGTCGGCGATCGCCTGCGTCCGGCCGACAGCCACGATCCGTTCGGTGTCGAGCGCGCCCGTGAACAGTTGCGGACCGCGTGCGGCCTCGTCGAACAGGACATGAAAACGCGAGCCTGGGCAACGGGCGATGACTTCTCGATGGCCGACTGTGCGGCCGCACCCGCACTCTTCTATGCCGACAAGGTGCAGCCGCTCGCACAGGACTGGCCAAACGCGAAGGCCTATCTCGATCGCCTGATGGAGCGCGCGTCATACGCGCGCGTGCTCGTCGAGGCCGCGCCGTATTTCAAGATGTTCCCCCAATGAGCTGATACATCGTTCCACAGGATGTTTCCTTCGCGCACGGGAAAGTGCGATATCCGTATTCCAGGCAACGAACGCAAAGAGGATCCTTATGAACTACGTCGATGGTTTCGTGATTCCGGTACCGAAGAAAAATCTCGCGGTGTACCGGCGCATGTCGCGCCGATGCGGCAAGGTCTGGCGCGAACATGGTGCGCTCGCATTCCACGAATGTGTCGGCGATGACGTCAAGCCCGGCAAGCTCACGTCGTTTCCGCTAGCCGTCAAGCTCAAGGCGGACGAGGTCGCGGTGTTCTCGTGGATCGTGTTCAAGTCACGGGCGCAGCGCGACCGGATCAACCAGAAGGTCATGGCCGATCCGCGCCTCGCCGACCTGATGAATCCCAAAGCACTGCCGTTCGACGGCAAGCGCATGATCTACGGCGGCTTCAAGATGATCGTCGACGCCTGAAACGTTGTCAGGTCGACAGCACTTCCCCGATAGGCAGCGCGCCGGCCGCCCGCCGCCTACACCTGCCGGCCGCTTGCACACATCAGCTGATCGAAGCGGTCCCAGCTCAAACGGCGGCGATAGACCTTGTTGGTCGGGCGCCATTCCACCGCGCCCTTCGACACCAGCAGCGTGCCGAAGCGCACGCCGTCCTTCTTCACCACGAACTCGATGTCCTCACGGCCGAGCGCGCGCTCGGGAACGCGAAACGTGACCTTGTGCGCCATGGTTGTCTCCTTGCCGGTCCGTCAAACCCGGGGGAATGTCCTGTGACACCCCTGCCCGCTCAAGCGGCCGCTGCAATCTCGCGCAGGGCGCGCTCGAACGTTTCGACCGGCTGACCGCCGGAAATCAGATGCCGGTCGTTGATGATCACGGCCGGCACCGAATGGATACCGTTGCCGATGTAGAAATCCTCCTGGGCGCGCACCTCGGCGGCATATGCATCGCTTGACAGAACCTGCAGGGCACGCTCGCTGTCGAGGCCGACCTCCGTGGCCAGTCGCACCAGCACATCGTGCGCGGCAATATCCTCGCCATCGGTAAAGTAGGCACGAAACAGCGCGTGCTTGAGCGCGACATGTTTGCCTTCCAGTTCCGCCCAGTGCAACAGGCGATGCGCATCGAAGGTGTTGTAGACGCGATTGCGTCGATCCATGCGGAATGAAAAACCCAAAGCCTCGCCGCGCGCGCGGATCGCCTCGCGATTGCGCTCCACCTGGCTCAGATCGGAGCCGTACTTGCGCATCAGGTGCTCGGTGGAATCCTCGCCTTGCGGCGGCAGCTGCGGGTTCAGCTCGAACGGTTGCAAGTGGATGTCCCCCCGGACCTCTCCGTCCAGACGTTGCAGTGCCTGCTCCAGCGCGCGCAGCCCGATCACGCACCAAGGACAGGACACGTCGGAGACGAAATCGATCTTGAGGGGCATGGGAGAAACGACTGTCGACATGAGTGCTATCGGGTGTCTCCGCTGCGCAGACGACGGTACTGGTAGTCCCGAAACATGCGGCCCGGCACGCCGCAATCAATCCGCAACGCGTGTTCGATCAATGCGGCACAGGCGTCCAGGCTCCTCAGGCGAATGGATTCACCCCGATCAGCCAGAGGTGCAACCAGAACGCGAACGCGACCCAGGCCGCAATGCCGATCAGCAAGGTGAGCGCGTCACCGGAGACCGTCCCCGCCGGATGGACCTTCCCGACGCGCCGATCGCGCCGCCGCGAGACCGCGAAGTCGACGATTGCCCACGCGAGGAATGCTCCGAACACGACCACATCGTGCAGAAACCCGATCGCGAGCAGATGTCCGAACGCCCACGTCTTGACGCCCGCGAGCATCGGATGGCCGATCTTCGCCTTCAGATGGTTGCGCGGCACGTATGCCGCGGCGACCAGCACGAACGCGATGATGGTGAACAGCGCATTGAGATGCCGCAACCAGGCCGGCGGCGCATACAGCAGCAGCGGGTTCTGCCGCGCCAGCCCGAATCCGACCACGATCAGCACGAAACCGATGATCGACACCAGCGCGTGGAGGCCTTTCCATGGACCTTCACCGAGTCGCGCAATCATGCGCGCGCGCCAGCCATCCGCGAAGATGCGCAGCGAATGCGCGCCGAGAAAGACGATCAGACCGAGGATCAGGATTGGCATGGTGTTGGCCCGTTCAAGTCAGCTGGTCGCACGCACCACGACGTGGCCTGCCGGACATCCCGACACTACGGCGCGCCGGTGAAATCCATCTTGCCGAGATCGGCGCCGGCAACGCGCAAGATGTCGTACGCCGTCGTGCAGTGGAAGAACAGATTCGGCAAACTGAAGCCCAGCAGGTAATCCTGCCCGGTAAAATCCAACTCGCCGTTGCGCATCTTGAGATGGATCTTGCGCGCCTCGCTGCCGTCGATCTGCTCGGCTGTGAAAGTCTTGACGTAGGCGATGGCGGCATCGATGCGCGCATGCGCCTCGGCCATCGTGGTCTCGTTGTCGTCGAAAGACCTCGGCTCTACGCCGGCCAGCCGCGCAGCGCCGCGCGCCGCCATGTCGCATGCAATCTGGATCTGTTTGATGAGCGGCAGCATGTCGAAGATCAGGCGTTGCTGCAGCAGCGCGTCGGGCTCCATCTTCTTTGCCTGTGCGTGGGCTTCGCCCTTCTTTAGGACATTGGAGAGATTGGTCAGTGCGCGTACGAAAACCGGGACGGACACGGAATACATGGAAATGCTCACGGTGACGATCCTTGATGGACGAGAAAAGCAGACGAAGTGTGCGCGTTGAGATGCGGCGGCGCCAGCACGATTTCAATGGCGATCAAACAGCCCGCCGTGCGCGGCACGTCGGTTGGCGACCGATCGCCGAAATCCCGGTGCGGCGATTTCAAACACCGACAGGAGCAAGCATACAATGGCAATACTAAGAATTGCCCGCTAGGCTGATCGTGATTTCGCCATCCCCGCGCCACGCCTGGTCGTCTGGGTCGATCGTTCCATGAGGTGCGCACATGCGTGTTCTGGTTGCCGAAGATGATCCCGCCATCGCTGCCGTCCTGCACGCCTCGTTGCGCGACAGTGGGCAACAGGTCGACCATGTCGCCGACGGCCGTCAGGCCGACCTTGCCCTCAGCGATCACCGCTACGACCTGTTGGTGCTCGATCTTGGTCTACCGTCGCTTGACGGCACCGGCGTGCTGCAACGGCTTCGCCGGCGTGGCGACGACTTGTCGGTATTGGTGGTCACGGCGCGCGAGGGCCTCGACGAGCGCATACGTGTGCTCGATTGCGGCGCCGACGACTATCTGGTCAAACCGTTTGCACTGAGCGAGTTCGCGGCCCGCACGCGTGCCCTGTTGCGCCGCCGCGCGAGCCGCGGCTCACCGGAACTGCACATCGGAGACTTGCGCCTGGACCTCCCGGGTCGGCGTGCATGGCGCGGCGACGAGACGTTGGAGCTGACGGCACGCGAGTTCGGCCTGCTGGAGGCCTTGGCCAGCCGGGCCAATCGACTGGTCAGCCGTGCGCAACTGGTCGAAGCGCTATGCGGATGGGACCAGGACCTGACCGACAACGGACTGGACATCGCCATCCACCGGCTGCGCCGCAAACTGCGCCACTCCGGTGCACGCGTACGCACCGTGCGCGGGCTAGGCTACATGCTCGAGGAAGACAGCGACGGACGCCCGGACGAATGAGCGCACTGGTCGCTGACCCTTGCTCCGCCGACCTGCGGCGGCCGCCTCGTCCCAGCCTGCGTCGGCGCTTGCTGCTGTTTCTGATCATCCCGGTGCTGATTGCGCTGCTGCTGGATGCCGTGCTCACGTATCTGGTGGCACTGGCCTATGCCAATCATGTGCACGACGCCGACCTTCGCGATGACGCGATAACGGTGGCGGAAATGTTGAAAAGGCAGTTTCCCGGCAGCGTCATGTCGCCGCAAGCACAGTTTCTGCTCGAATACGACCCGGGCGGCCCCGAGTACTTTGCTGTGCGCAGCGCGCGGCATGGGCTACTGGGCGGCTCTGCGAACCTGCCGGCGAACGACGTGCCGATGATGCATCCGGGACAGCCGGCGTCCCTGTTCAACTTGCGCCTCCGCCACAATTGGTTGCGCGCGGCGAGCGTCGCCATCGCCAACCCCGCCGAATCCGGTGACGTTCTGGGCATCACCGTCGCCGAAGGTCTGCGCGCCCGCCATCTACAGGCGCGGCAGATCCTTTTTTTGGCCGTGCCGCTGCAGGTCCTGCTGATCATGGTGATCCTGTCGCTGGTGTGGATCGGCGTCAACATCGGGCTGCGTGTGCTCGACCCATTGACCCGTCGACTGGCGCGCCGCGAACATGACTTGGCACCCATCGATGCCAACGATGTGCCTGTCGAGCTGCTGCCGTTGACGACAACCATCGACGCACTGTTCGCGCGCCTGCGTGAAATGATCGCGCTGCAGCAGCGTTTCATCGCCGACGCCGCGCATCAATTGCGCACCCCACTTGCCGGCCTCGCACTCCATGCGGAGCGGGCCACGGCCAATCCGCGCGGGGCCGACCTTGACGACGCTCTAACGCATATCGGGCAGCTCAGCGCGCGCGTCGTGCGCACGTCCAACCAGTTGCTGGCCCTCAGCCGAGTACAGAGTTCAGTCGCCAATTTGCAACCGCATGTGCGGCTCGACTTGTCGATGCTGGTGGCAGATGCCATCGAAGCGCGCATTCACGACGCTTGGCGCCTCGGCGTTGACCTCGGCTATGCGGGTCCGGATTCGCCGGTGACCACAAGCGGCGAAGCCGGAGCCTTGCGCGAATTGCTCGACAACCTCATCGACAATGCCTTGTGTTATGCCGGACGCGGCGGCGTAGTCACTGTCGGACTGGCCACCGCGCAGGATGGCAGCATTTGTCTGAGTGTGGAGGACGATGGGCCGGGCGTCGACGATGCCTCGCTGACGCGGCTGGGCGAACGCTTCTTTCGTGCCCCGGGCGCCGCCCATGGCGGAACCGGACTGGGCCTGGCCATCGTGCGGCATATTGCCGAGCGTCATGCCGCACGGGTCGTCTATGCGCACGCAGGTGCCGGCGGCCTGCGCGTGGAGATCCATTTTGCGGCCGCGGAAGACATTGCATGAGTGCGCAGCGGCCGGCGCATATTGAATCTTTGCGGGCATGGCTGTGTCTGTCGTGCGTGGCGTCGAGCATGCTGGCGGGTTGTGCAACGGCGCCGCTGCCGGATCTGGCCATGCCGCTGCCGAGCCAATGGGGCGCGGGGACAACGGTGGCGGCACCGGCTCCGGACCTGCACAGCTGGTGGCGGCGCTTTGCCGACCCGGAACTCGATGGGTTGATCGATCAGGCCCTGGTGCAAAACCTGGATGTCGCCACAGCAGTCGAGCGGCTGCGGGCGGCACGTGCGCTGTACGGGTCCCCGGACGCGCCGTTCCGACCGTCCCTGCATGCGCGTACCGATGACCCCGTCGATCCGGATGCCAGTGCCTCGTTCTTCGTCGCCGGATTCGACTCGGTGTGGGAGCTGGGCCTGTTCGGTCGCCGTCAGGCCAAGGCGCGCGCAGGGCAGGGCCAGATTGATGCAGCAATCGCCAGTCTGCGGGAAGCGCGCGTTTCACTGACGGCAGAAGTCGTGCGCAACTGGATCGACCTGCGCGCCGCGCAGCAGCGCATTCGCCTGCTGACGCGCATACGCGATCAGCGTCGCCACTCGCTGCAGCTACTCGATCTGCGCGCCGGGCTGCATCTGGCCGCCCCGGAGCAGGTCGCGCAAGCCCAGGCAGCGGCAGCCGTTGCCGAAGGCGCGCTCAGCGAGCCGCGCCAGGCAGTGAATGCCGCCTCCCGCAGGCTGGCTCTGCTGCTCGGGCACGCCGAACCCGACCCCGCATGGTTGCAAACCGACAGATTGCCGAAAGTGGGGAGCGCGACGCTGAGCATGGTGCCGGCCGACTTGCTGCGCACGCGTCCGGAAATCGCGCGGGCGCAGGCCGACGTGCTGCGCGCTGCCGGCGAGCTGGGTATCGCACATGCTGACCTGTACCCGCGTATCGCCCTGGGTGGATCCATCGAGTGGTCGACCAAGGCGCTTTCACATCGCCGCGCCCCAGCCAACAGGATTGCGGCGTTCGGCCCCATCATCGACATTCCGCTGTTCGACTGGGGTTTGCGACAGGCGCGCGTGCATGCCGAGGATCACTTGCTGAAGGCCAGCGTCCTTGGTTACCGCAAGGCGGTCATGACCGGCGTTGCGGAGGTGGAAACATCGTTGGGCAACCTCGCCGAACAGCGCCAACGCGAAGCGGCCAGTGCACAAGCCTGGGACGCATTGAAACGCGTAGCACATGGGCAAGTCACACGCCAGCATCTGGGACTTGCCGACGGCATGGCGGTGGCCGACGCCGCCATCGCCAGGGATCAGGCCGGCATTGCCATGCTCGATGCGCGCGCGGCGCACGACCTCGCTTATGTCGCCCTGTACAAGGCACTCGGGGGAGCGCCCGCCCCGAACCATCGGATTGCCGCGAGCCCCGGTCCGGGTGACGACGACTGATGGTCGCACTGGCACGCAAGACACTCATCTACGAATGGCGCCGTTTTCTGCCGGCGATTCTGTCGGTCGGTTTCGCCGGCCTGTTGCAACTCCTGCAGGCGGCCCTGGTGTTGGGGATTTTCGGCAGCGCCAGCTTGTACGTAACCGGTTCCGATGCCGATTTGTGGATCGGCTACCCCGGTACGCAGAGCGTCAGCGAGGGTCGCTCCGTTGATCCGGATCTGGTCTCCCTGCTGTGGATGGATCCGTCAGTGACCGCGGTCGAGCCCTTTCATTGGGTCGACGGCGATTGGCACGGTCTCGGCGGCAGCAGCGGAGGAGTGACGGTATATGTCTGTGGCATCGATTCCGGCGCGCACGGGCTGATGTTCGCCAATGCCCTTTCACCACAGTTGCGCGAACGCCTGCGCGAACCCGATGCGGTGATCGTCGACCGCGCCGACCTGGACAAGCTGAGGACCAGGGTCGGCAGTCGCGCCAGCATCAATGGCCGTCGTGTGCGGGTGGTCGGAGCCGCCAGCGGCCTGCGCGCGCTCGGCGGCGTGAATGTGTTGACGTCGCTGGACACGGCAAGGTATTTGGCCGATGACGCCAGCGACGCGGCGCGACCGACCTACCTGGTGGCGCGACTCCGAACCGGGGTGGATGCTGATGCGGTGGCGCGCCGTCTGCGCAACAGGGCCGGATTCGGCCCCTATCAAGTATGGACGGCGGCGGCGTTTGCGCGCCGCTCGGTGCTGTTCTGGCTGTTCAACACCGGCGCTGGCGCCGGAGTGCTGTTCATGGCCGGCATCGTGTTTCTGGTCGGCGCGGTCATCACCAGTCAGACTCTGGTCGCCGCGGTGGTGGGTTCGGTGCGCGAATATGCCACGCTCAATGCCCTGGGTGTGGGGGTGCGCGCCCTGCGTTGGGTGGTGCTGGAACAGGCGTTCTGGGTCGGCGCCATCGGTCTGCTTGGCGCGGCCGTCCTGGGCGCTCTGCTTCTGGCGCTGGCACGCAGCGAAGATGTCCCGGTAGTACTCGACCTGCCAATTTCACTGGCCTGCGGTGTGTTGGTGATGGCCTTGACTGCAGTGTCCGGACTGGCAGCCATGCGCAGCCTGCGACGTGCCGACCCTGCGACACTGTTGAGATAAATCGATGCCCGACTCGATCCTCACGCAACATGCAGCCAGCAGTCTGGTGGCCGAGAACATCTGCAAGGCCTTCACCTCCGGACATATTGTCACCAGCGTGCTGGACAGCCTGAGCCTGCGCGTCGAGGCCGGCGAGCTGACCCTGATCTCCGGTCCGTCCGGCTGCGGCAAGAGCACCCTGTTGTCCGTACTCAGCGGCTTGCAACCGGTGGATAGCGGTCAGGTGACCGCGCTGGGCCAGCAACTGGGCCGGCTCGATGCAAATGCCATCGAGCGCTTCCGTCTGTTGCATACCGGCTTCGTGTTTCAGGGATTCAACCTGTTTCCCGCACTGACTGCGCACGAGCAGGTCGAGCTGCCACTCAATTACCTGGGTCTGCCAGCGGCGCAGGCGCGCGAACGCGCCAGTGCGGCGCTGAACGAAGTCGGCATGGGTGAACGCATGGATCTGCGCCCGATCGAACTGTCCGGCGGAGAGAAACAACGTGTGGCAATCGCGCGGGCGCTGGCCAAGCAACCTGCGCTCCTGTTTGTCGATGAGCCGACCAGCGCGCTGGACGCAGCCAACGGGCAGATTGTCATCGACATGTTGCGTCACATCGCACATCGGCACGGCACCACGGTATTGTGCGTCAGCCATGATCCGCGCCTGGTGGTACATGCCGATCGTGTACTGGCCATGGAGGACGGTCGCATACTCAGCGACGAGCGAATGGAAGAAGCATCGGCCCGACCGGAAACCAAGAGAGCAGGTTATTCATGAATTTTTGCGTATCAACGGTTTGCCTGCTTGCCAGCTGTGCGCTGGTCGCCTGCTCGCGGCAACCGGCATCCAAACCGGCAGCCGTTGCCGGCGACACATCGAGGTACGCGGCAGTGGCACGCGGTCGCGTGGATATTGAAGGCGGTTTGCTGTCACTGACCAGCGCGATGCCAGGCACGGTAGCCAATGTCAGCGTGCATGAAGGCGACATGGTCCATGCCGGACAGATCCTCGCCTCTCTCGATACTGTCCCGGCACAGACCGCGCTGGATACGGCGCAGGCGCAACTTCAGCAGGCGCAGGCCCGACAACAGCTGCTCGAAGTGCAATGGCGTGCGGCACGTGTGCAGGCGCAGCGGTTGCGCGCCGCAGCGGAAAATGGCGCCGGCGCCGGCGCCAGCGCCGACTCGGCCAAAACCGACGTCGACAAGCTGGTTGCCGAACAAGCCGCCGCGCGGGCCGCCACGGCAATCGCCCGCAGCAGCGTAAAGGCTGCGCGCTACGCGTTACAGCGCGACAGCGTGCGTGCTCCGGTCGATGCCGACGTCGTGCAGGTACAGATCCAGCCCGGCGTCAGCGTTTCGCCGCAATCGGGGCCGTTATTCTTACTGCTGCCGCTGCGCCCGCATATCGTGCGCGCCGAACTCAGCACGATCTATGCAGGAGCGGTGCACGCCGGTATGGACGCGCAAGTCAGCCCCGACGACGACCCGATGGCAACGGCGATTGCGGCGCGGGTGCTGCGCGTGGGCAGACTGGTAGGTCCGTCCACGCTCGAAGACGATCCTGCATTGCGCTCCACCACCCGAACCGTCCAATGCGTTCTGAAACTCGACCAGCCTGGTGACTTGCGCGTGGGTCAGCGTGTGCTGGTGCACTTCATCGGCGAAGCAGCGACACGACACTGACGGCTGCTTGCCGATCGAAAGGTTGATGAAACCACGCCGTGCCAGCGTGCACTCATGCGCTACCTGAGTGGTGGTGTGTTTCCGCGGGCGCCATGAACGCATGATCAAACCGACCGAATTTTTCTACGAGGGCGGGCGCCAGGGCGTGTTGCTGATCCACGGACTAACCGGCACCCCCACCGAGATGCTGCTGTTCGGGAAAAGCCTGCAGCGCGCCGGATTCAGCGTCCACGGGATGCAACTGGCCGGCCATTGTGGCGATATCGACGACTTGCTGGGCAGTGGCTGGCGTGACTGGTACGCCAGCGTCGAAGCCGCCGCGATGCAGTTGCGGCTGCGCGTCGACCGCCTGTTTGTGGCCGGCTTGTCGATGGGGGCATTGCTGGCCCTGCTGCTGGCCGCCGAGCGTCCGCAGTGGATCGACGGCGTCGGCGTACTGGGCGCCACCTTCCGTTACGACGGCTGGAGCATGCCGCGCATTGGCCGTCTGTCGTTCATGCTGCCTTTGCTGAAGCGGGCGGGCTTCGCGCGCAAACGCAGCTTCATCGAGCAACCGCCGTATGGGCTTCGCGACGAGCGCATCCGGGCGCGGGTCAGTGCGGCCATGCTCACCGGTGACAGCGCCGCGGCGGGACTGGCGGTGCATCCGTGGCATTCGCTCGCCGAACTGCAAACGCTGGCCGCGCGCGTGCGCCGTCGTCTGCCGCAGGTGCATGCACCGTGTCTGGTCGCGCACGCGACCGAGGATGATATCGCCCACGTGCGCAACGCCCACCTTGTGGCCGCCCGCGTGGCCGGCCCGGTCGAACTGCTGTTGCTCGATGACAGCTATCACATGATTACGCTCGATCGTCAGCGCCGCCTTCTGAGTTCCCGTGCCGTCGAGTTCTTTGCCCGCATCGGGCACGTCCCGAGCAGTTCGCTGGCCGACGCAGCTTGACTGCGCAGACGGCATGAACCAGACCGTCGTACTGCTTTGGGCGCTCAACGTCCTGCTGGATACCGCTGGCCAACTGGCCTTCAAGGCTGCCGCCAGCGATGACCGCGCCGGCGACGGCATGGCACGCTGGCGCTACATGCTGGCACATCCGTGGATCTGGCTCGGTGGTGCCTGCTACGTGTTCGAATTTCCGGTGTGGATCGCGTTCCTTTCATTGCTGCCCCTGGGTCGGGGGATATTGCTGGGCTCGATCAACATTGTCGCCATCATGCTGGCCGGGCGCCTGTTGTTCGGTGAACGTCTGTCACGCATGCGCGTGGCCGGCATGCTGCTGGTCAGCCTCGGCGTCGTTCTTGTCGGAGCCAGCGGGTGAACCGATTTTATCTGTTCGGGTTCGCGCTGTTGATGGGTTTCGACACCCTGTCTCAGGTCTGTTTCAAGTACGCGGGCACCCATGCACTGCCGCTGCAGGCTGACGTCGCGTGGCTGGCACGGCTGTTCACGCAGCCTTGGGTCTATGGCGCCGTCATCGGCTACATCGGCGCGTTCCTGGTGTGGATGGCATTGCTCAAGCGAGCGCCGATCGGTCCGGCCTTTGCGGCTTCGCATCTTGAGGTGGTCAGCGTGCTGCTGCTGTCAGTGCCATTGTTCGGCGAACACATCGGTCCGGTGCAAGGGCTGGGTGCTGTTGCCATTGTCGCCGGCATCGTCTGCCTGGCGCTGGGTGAACGCGATGCACCTGCGCAGTGAACATGCGGAAATGCCGCCGACTGCGGGGTTGCCGCTGCGCATCGGCGACCTGCTGCCGGCGCACTTGCCGACGCTGCCCGAAACGCTGCGCGACGTGCTCGGCCACGACGATGCACTGATTGCCTGTTCGGGCACGGCGGCGTTGGTGATCGCACTGACCACCCTGGCGCGCACCAGTACCCGCCGCACAGTGATTCTGCCGGCCTGGACCTGCCCGCTGGTGGCCATTGCGGTTGCCCACTGTGGTCTCGACGTGCGGTTGTGCGACAGCCGTCGCGGTCACTTCGAGATGGACAACGACGCACTGCATCAGGCGCTCGGTCGCGACACCTTGGCGGTCGTGCCCGCGCATCTGGGTGGCCGCGTGGCCGACATCGCCGGCGTACAAGCCATGGCTCATGCCGCCGGGGCGATGGTCGTCGAGGACGCCGCGCAAGCGCTTGGCGCGCGACATGGCGACAGCACGCCGGTCGGTCTGAAGGGCGACATCGGTGTGTTCAGCCTGGCAGCCGGCAAGGGCTTGAGTACTTACGAAGGCGGCTTGCTGTTGTCGCGCCACCCGCAACTGCACGAAGATCTGCGGCATGCCGCGCGCAGCGTGCTGCGACGTCACTCTGGCTGGGAATTGCGGCGCAGCCTCGAGTTGCTGGGTTATGCCGCATTATATCGTCCGCGCGGCCTGCGCCTGATTTATGGCGGCCCGCTGCGCCGCGCGCTGGCGCGCGGCGACCGGGTCGGCGCAGTCGGCGATCGCTTCGACCTGCGCATTCCACTGCACCGGGTCGGACGCTGGCGCGCAGGCGTCGGCGCGCGCGCCGCCAGA
>JBAUWF010000077.1:0-4146 GCA_049583635.1 Rhodanobacteraceae bacterium | reverse complement strand
GATTTTCCGAAGCCGACCGAGTTGATTGAAGAACTACTGAGCTTCGCGACCAGTAACGATGACATCATTCTGGATTCGTTCGGCGGTTCCGGAACCACTGCCCAAGCGGTGCTGGCATTGAACCGAGCGGACGGCCAGAAACGTCGGTTTGTGCTCGCTGAGATGAAGTCTCTGATCGCGCGGAGCATCACCGCCGAGCGGGTGCGCCGCGTTGCCAATGGCTATCGCAAGCCGAATGGCGACGAGGTCGCCGGCCTCGGTGGCGGCTTCCGCTTCGCAACGCTCGGCAAGCCATTGTTCGATGCGCGCGGCCATATCAACACGGAGGTGCGCTTCGCCGAACTCGCGCAGTTTGTCTGGTTCATGGAGACCGGGACGCCGCTGGCGGGATCCATCGACACAGCGAAAGCGCCCCCTTCCGCCCTCCGGCCACCTTCCCCCGCAGGCGGGGGAAGGGACGGCACAAGGTCGCCGTTGCTTGGCGTGCATCATGGGCGCGCGGTGTATCTGCTCTACAACGGGATCCTCAAGGATCGCTCGACCGGCCGAGGCAATACGCTGACTTCGCCGCTGCTGGCGCAACTGCCTGCGCACGATGGGCCGAGGGTGATCTACGGCACGCGCTGCCTGATTTCCGCCGACCGGCAACGACGGCTCGGACTCGTGTTCAAGCAACTACCGTACGAGTTGAAGGTGACGCGATGAGCCTGAAGAGCTATCAACTCCAGGCGCTCGATACGTTCGAGGCCTTCCTGCGCCGCTATGTTGAACATGGCCAGGACAAGCCGGCCGGGTATCGACGCGCGAGCCATGATGCTTACGAGGACACCACATTCGAGGTGTTCGGCAATCGGCTGCCGTATCGCGCGCCGGCCGCGCTGGCGGACGACGACGTGCCGTGCGTGTGCCTGCGCGTGCCGACCGGCGGCGGCAAGACGATGATCGCGGGCCACGCGATCCGCCGCGTCAACGATGCGCTGCCGCAACCCTCGCACACGCTGACCCTGTGGCTGGTGCCGACCGAGGCGATCCGCGAGCAGACGCTGCGTGCGCTGAAGACGCCCGGCAATCTGCTGCACGATTCGCTGCGCGAGCGCCTCGGCGCGTTCAGCGTGCTGACCGTGGACGAGGCGCTGTATGTGCAACCGGCCACGCTGGATGGCTCCAGCACGATCGTCGTCGCGACCATGCAGGCATTCAAGCAGGAGGACACCGGGCGACTCGGTGTCTATAAGCAGAACGGTGCGCTGATGCCGCATTTCAGCGGAATGCCGGGCAGCGAGTCCGGTAATCATTCTCTGGTCGATGCGCTGCGTCTGCGACGGCCGTTCGTGATCGTCGACGAGGCACACAACCAAGGCACGCAACTCGCATTCGACACGCTCGCGCGCTTCGCGCCGTGCGCGATCCTCGAACTGACCGCGACGCCGGATCGCAGCTACCAGCCATCGAACGTGTTGTTCTCGGTGTCGGCAGCGACTTTGCAAGCCGAGGACATGATCAAGCTGCCGGTCGAGTTGGCGGCGCACGGCGACTGGCGCATCGCATTGCGCGAAGCGATCACCTGCCTCGACCGGCTGCAACGCGAAGCCGACGCGGAACGCATCGAAACCGGTGAATATGTCCGTCCGCTGATGCTGCTGCAGGCCGAACGTCGCAGCGAAGGGCACGACACGTTCACCGCCGAACGCGTGAAGCAGGCGTTGATCGAGGATTTCGACGTGGCAGCCGATGCGATCGCTATTTCAACCGGCACGATCGACGAACTTGGCGCCACCGACATGGCCGATTCAGCCTGCAAGCTGCGCTACGTGATCACCGTCGACAAGCTGCGTGAAGGCTGGGATTGCCCGTTCGCATACGTGCTGATGAGTTTTCGCGCGAGCGCAACCAACACCGCGCTGGAACAGATTCTTGGACGCGTGCTGCGCATGCCACGCGCCGAGCGCAAGCAGCGCGAGCCGCTGAACAAAGCCTATGCGTTCGCAGTATCCGAGCGCATCGTGGAAGTGGCGAAAAGCCTGCGCGATGGTCTCGTGCATTCGGGCTTCGAGCGTCAGGACGTGAAGGACCTGATCAACGCGTACGACCCGAAGCAGCAAGATGATCTGTTGCGCGAAAGCGACAGCGTCACTGTGCCGTTGGCGCAAAGCAATCATCGGATCGAGCTGCCGGATTTCAGCGCGTTGCCGGATGCCACACGCAGACGCATCGAAGCGAAGTTGGAGATCTCGCCCGAAACCGGAAGCATGACGCTGAAAGGGTCCTGGAGCAGCACTGAGCAGAAGGCGCTGAAGGCGGCGTTCCGGTCGCCGGTCGCGGTCGCGAATGTCGAACAGGCATTCGTGCGGCTGGCCGCGCCCGCATCAGCGCATATGCCCACGCCCTCCGAACGCGGCGACTTGTTCGCAGTACCGCTGCTGGCGTGGAGCCAGGACGATCTGCTGGTCGATCTCGGCGATTCGCCAGCGCTCGAAGGCGAATGGCATCTTACCGATTCGCCGGGTGACTTGACCGAAGCCGAGTTCAACCGCGACCTCGAAGCGATGCAGCGCGCGCGCCTCGACATGAGCGCCGCGGGCAAGCTGAAACTTGACACAGCCGACAAGCTCGCGGTGCAGATGGGTTTGTTCACCGTGCGCGAGCCAATAACTGATGCTTCGTTGCTTTGGTGGCTCGAACGTCAACTCCGCAACGACGACGTATTACCCGAGGATTTGTCCGCGTGGCTATCCGGAGCGTTGCGTCATCTCAAGGAAGACCGCGGTTTCACGACCGAAGAACTGGCTTATCGCAAGCATCGTCTGCGCGATGCGCTGGCGACACGCTTGAAGACGGCTATGCAGCGCGCGACATCGCAGGGTTTTCTCGGCTTGCTTACCGACGAAGAAAGGATCAGCGCGGACGACCGCCTGCAATGCATTTTTCAGCAGGGTCGCTACGCCTGGGATTTCCAGTACAGCGGTTTCGTCGCGTTGCGCCGTCACTTCTTTGCGCAGATCGGCAACCTCAAAGCGGAAGGCGAGGAATTCGAGTGCGCGGAGTTCATTGCCAACCAGCTCGATGGACTGCGCTGGTGGGTGCGCAATGTTGAACGCAAGCCAGGTGCATTCTCGCTGCCGACATCACGCTACCGCTTCTATCCGGATTTCGTCTGCCAGATGGAAGACGACCGCATCCTGGTCGTGGAATACAAGGGCGCCGACCGTTACGGCGCGCCGGAGCAGAAGGAAAAGCGCGACATCGGCGAACTGTGGGCGCGGCGCAGCAATGGACGCTGCGTGTTCGTAATGCCGAAGCAACGCGATTTCGCGGCAATCAGGAACGCGACACGCGCCACTGTGTAAGCCGCCCACCCGACTCAGGCTTTGCCATTGTTCTCGGCCCTTGCGTCGGTTCGCCCCCATCAGGTCCGAATGAGGAATGCTCCATCCCTGGAGCGCCAATGGCATCCGCTGCAGCGCAGATGATCTGGCGCGCGCGTCTCACGGACTGCGACGCCGCGCGATTCGGCGTGCGTCGATTTGTTCGACGTTGACCTTCGCGTTCAGCGCGTCGCGCTGTCGTAGAAGGCGGCAAGATCCTTCTTGAACGCCTTCTGCGCGTCGACGTTGAGATAGACCATGTGGCCGGACGGCTAGTAGCGGAATTCGAGGTTGTTGCGCAGGCTCGGATCGAGTTCCATGTGCGAGAGCGCGTACTCGGTCTGGAAGAACGGCGTGGCCAGATCGAAATAGCCATTGGCCGAAAGCACCTTGAGTGAAGGATTTTCGCGCATCGCCCGCGCGAGGTCGCCGGCGACATACGGTATCCGCTGCGGCCTGCGCGAACCGGGCTCCTTGTGCTTCCAGTCCCAGTCCTTGATCACGGTGTAGGCGGTGGTCCGGTAATCAAGATCGCTGGTGTAATGCAATTGACCGGCGAGATACGCATGGAACGCGGCCGTGAATGCGTCGCTGATTGCCGTATCCGACGGATCGTATTCGGGCCGCTCGCCGGCCGCGTCCACATCGATACCCTCGTAGCGCGCGTCGTAGCGCCCGAGCGTGCGGCGCTCACCGCGCAGCAACTCCTTGCGGAATCGACTGGCATCGACGCGCAGATTTGCTTCCTCGAGATACTGCACCGACAGCCCGATGTAACCAT
>JBAUWF010000076.1:0-12518 GCA_049583635.1 Rhodanobacteraceae bacterium | reverse complement strand
TCGAGGTTGGTTTCGGTTAAAAGAGTAATACTGTGGGCGTCCGCAAACGCCCGTACGTTCGGAAGCTCAAAAGTCGCCGGAAGATCCACCGCGGTAACGCTGCACTGATCCATCGCGTACAGGGCCGATTGATGCAGCCAGTGCGCGCCGATATCGAGGACGGACGCGCCCGGTGCTATCGGGGAAGTTGAGCAAAGTTGACGTTTGGTCGCAACATATCGATGCAAGTGGTGCCGAAGATACGATAGGTCCGTGCCACCGCACGCTTGGAACAGTGATTCGAGGTGGCCGCTGTTGGGCAGCTCTTCAGAGCAGGTATGCATCGGTCAACTCGATCAAGCCTTGAAACCTGGCGAAACGCCGACCCGCCACGCGTACACGATGGGACGCAGCGCTGCAACAAACATGCTTCCAGGATTCCGGCTGAGCTTGTCGAACACGCAAGTTATGGGGTGCTCGATTGCGGCACGTTGGAACAGTGCGGTCGATCCGGGAAGGGTATGCAAGGCATCTTGGGTTTCAGTTGCTATGGTCTGCGGATGGACGCTTCCGCGTCGCGTTGTGCTTGATTTGCAACGTGGCCGACCGATCGCCGCTTGCGCGTGACGGCCATCATATGGGTTGGTGTGATGCGCCCGGTGCGGATTTCGGTTTCGTCACACGAGTGCACCCGGTCGATGAAATCCCTGTCCCAATCTGCGCCTGCGTCGAAATTAGGGCCGAAGCCGCGATCAATGAAGGGGTCGATGACGTTGCCGTAGCCGATGAACAGCTCGAAATCGAATCGTTCCACCAACAGCGGCAGGATGTCCTGGGCGCGAATGCCTTCGAAGCCTTCGTTTGAGCAGTCCCAGTTCTCGTACATTTGTTCGTGCCGCTTCAGTTGCGTGTTCCAGCGATAGGGACACGGCAACTCGCGCCAGAACTCTTGCACGATCGTCAGCGCTTCCGGCCAGCGCATATGACCGTTGCGACCAATCATGTCCGAGGTGATGAATCGTCCGCCTGCTGTCAGGGCAGATTCTATTGTCGCAAACAGATCCTCCAGATTCGATACATGATGCAGGCTCTGATTCGCCATGATTCCGTCATAGGTGCAATGGGGCCGCCACGAGTTGAAGTCGCCGATCGAAGGGTTGATTCGCTCGGCTACGCCAATTTGTGCAGCAAGTTTGCGGCCCCGATCGAGCATGGCCTGATTGATGTCGATGCAATCTATTACGAAATCACTCAGTCCACGGTCGACCAGCAAGCGTGCGACGCGCACTTCCGTATCGCAATTGCCGCAGCCAAGACTCGCGACGCGAATCGGACCGGCGACCTCGGCATGCGTGCGCTCGAGATAAAGAGCAAAAAACTCGTCCGGGTTTGAAAATCCGGATGCTTCGAGCTTTGGGCGCAACCAGGTGTTCGACCAATAATGAAAAATCGGCGGCAGATCGTGTATCTCGATCTGGTTCGCGAAGATCGAGGATTCCTCGGCGATGCGCGTCGCGTAGTCCAAATTCTGCGAGCGAGAATCGCCGGGCAAAGTTCGCGTGCCGCGCTCGCCAACAAGGCGCCGCAATGGTTCCTTGATTGGTCCGGGAAGATGTCTGGCGAAGGGGCGCAGGAGGCCGAGCCATTCGGATGGTCGAAGGGTCATCGTCTCAATCGCCGGTGCGGATAGGCAAGTGATTTTTGCAATTGATCGATCCGATGCCCATCAGCGGCGCAGCCGTTGCAACGCGCGGCGCGCGTAAAGCGCGATGCGTCCAAGCACGCTCGCATTTAGCGTCAACCTTGCCTGTTCCAGTTGCGTCGATAGCGCAGTGATGTCCCGATAGAGGCGCTGGTTGTGCTGGTCGCGCCGGGCCAACAGCGACTGGATCTCCGTTACATCGTGTTCGGACAAGGTCAAGCCCGGACGGATGTGTTCCGGCAGCGGCTGATCTACGTAGATCGTCGAATGCGCGTCGGCGAGTTCGTCGGCGGGGCGCTCGCGCGTGTAGAAATACAACGCGATCGACTTGCGTGTGACGTCGCGGTGTTCCGGTGGCAGCGCAATCGGCGGGAAGCCATGCCAGCTCGATTCGGTGGTTTCGAAGATCACGCAGCGGTTGTGCAGCGGAGTGATACGCTCGATGCGATCATTCGCTGCGCGCGGATCGGAATGGAGTTCCAGTGATCCGCCCCAGGCATCGTCCCAAGCGCGATTGAGATAGACGATCAGGTTGAGGCGCCGGTGCCACGGTTCGATCGGGTGGCGGTTGAAATCGACATGCGGATCGAGATCCTGTCCGTCACGGTTTTCATGGGTGCCGCCGCCGAAGTACCACGGATCGTAAAGCAGTTCTTCGATGCCGGTGATGCGACCGATCAGATCGAGAAAGTTGCGAGAACGAATCAGGTTATCGAGTTGGGTAAAGCCCGGCCCGAGCTTGCGGATCCGGTCAAACGTTGATTTTCGTCCCAGCTCCCCGGCCTCGTTGCGCGCGTTGCCGCGCTCGAACGGCGGAAATTCGTCCATCAGACGGGCAGCAAAATCGGGCGCGAAAAAATGATCGATGACGACATGGCGGAACGGGTCGCGCCGCGCGAAGCGTGTGGCGAGATCCTTCGCGTCGGCTTGGACATCCGACGCAATCAGCGATTCGGTGTAGGTCGTTCGCATGCCCGGCGATGATGCCACACGCCAATGCTTTGCCGGGTGGTGGTGCGCGCCAAGCGCCTGGATCGGGCGGCAGGCTGATCGTGCACCGAGCCCGCAAAAGCTGATGGTGCGACGAGCGCACCCTGTGGCTAAGTGACCTGCATGCGTGCGAGGACGCGTTCGATGCGTTTGCGCGTCGGTGCGCGCAGCAGCGCGCGCGCATGCTTGCGCAGTGCTGAGCGATCGCAGCGGTTGATATGGTCGCGCATCTCGAGCAACAGGCCCGGATGCATGCTGAAATCGGTCAAGCCCAGTGCCAGCAGCATTTCGGTGTAACGCGTATCGCCGGCGATTTCACCGCACAGGCTGACGCGGCGTGCGTTGCGCTGCGCGGCGGCGATGGTGCGCGCGAGCAAGTGCAGCACGGCCGGGTGCAACGGATTGTACAGGCTGCCGAGTTCGTTGTTGTTGCGGTCGGCCGCGAGCGTGTACTGCACCAGGTCGTTGGTACCGATCGCGAGGAAATCGACATCATGGATAAACGTGGACAAGGCGATCGCCGCGGCCGGAATCTCGATCATCGCCCCGAGTTCGACCTGTTCGGCGATCTCGTAGCCGGATGAGCGCAGGTCGCGTGCGCAATCATTCAGCATGGCCTTGACCGCGACAATCTCCTCGGCGCAGCACACCATCGGCAGCAAAATGCGCACCGGGCCGTAACCCGATGCGCGCAGGATTGCGCGCAGTTGCATGGTGAGTATTGCGGGCTCGCGCAGCGACAGTCGAACGCCGCGTACGCCAAGCGCCGGATTGGGTTCTTCATCGAGCACCAGACCGGTCGCATGTGCCTTGTCGGCGCCGAGATCGAGCGTGCGTATGGTGACCGGCAGGCCACCCATGCCGAGCACCAGATCACGATACGACAGGAACTGCTCCTCTTCGCCCGGCAGCTCCTTGCGTTGGAGGAACAGGAACTCGGTGCGATACAAGCCGATGCCCGCCGCGCCGAGCGCGCGCGCCTGGGCAATGTCCGCGGGTTGTTCCGCATTTGCGTGCAGTTGCACTTCGACGCCGTCCAGCGTGCGCGTTTCGGCGTCGCGCAGCCGCGCGAGGCGCTTGCCCTGCTGCGCGACCTCGCGTTGCCACGTGTGGTAACGCGCGAGATCCTGTGCGGCCGGGTGCGCGACGATCTCACCGCTGTCGCCATCGATCAGCAGCAAGTCGCCGTCACGTATCAGCGTCAGTGCATCGGCGGCAGCGACCACCATCGGCAGTCGCAGTGAGCGCGCGAGGATGGCGCTGTGCGAGAACGCGCTGCCGAGCGTCAGTACAACGCCAAGCACGCCGTGTTCGGCAAGCGGGACGAGTTCGGCCGGCGCGACCGTGTCGCTCACCAGTATTTCGCCGACGCGCGAGGCGATCTTGCGTTCCTCCGCGCTCGCCTCACGCGTCAGTGCCGACTGCACGCGGCCGATGACGTGGTCGACATCCTCCTTGCGGCTGCGCAGATAGGCATCATCCATCGCTTCGAACACCGCCACCAGGCGGTCGCGCTGCAACTTCAGCGCGGCGCTTGCGCAATAGCGACCGACGCGCACCAGGTCCATCAGCCCGGCGTTGAAGTCCGCATCCTCGAGAATCATGCTGTGGGTGTCGATGAATTCGCCGACCTCGTGCGCCAGGGCGCCGTGCAGCTTGTCGCGCAAGCCTTGCAGTTCGCCGCGCGCAATGCCGATCGCGTTGGCCAGGCGCTCGAGTTCGGACTCGATCTCGTCTTCAGCGAGCGTACGTTCGTCGACGAGGTAACGGCTTGGCTGTTCCAGGCGGGCGCGGCCAAGCGCCATGCCGCGCGCCGCGCCGGCACCGGTCAGCACGGTTCTCATGGCCGGGCCCCGTTCATTGACCCTCGTCGAACTTGCGTTCGATCAAATCGACGATGGTTGCCATCGTCGCCTGTTCGTCGGTGCCGTCGGTGCGCACGATCAATTCGGCACCGAGACCGGCCGCCAGCATCATGACGCCCATGATGCTCTTGGCGTTGATTTCCTTGCCGCGATAGACAATGAATGCGTTGGCGTCATGAGACTGCAATGCCTGCACCAACTTGGCGGCTGCGCGCGCGTGGAGGCCGAGGCGGTTGACGACCGTGACCTTGCGCTCAAGCATGATCGATGAAGATTCCGCCGCGACCGCCGCTGGCGGCCGTCTCGGCCAGTTGATCGAGGTTTTGCTCCGGATAATTCAACACGCGCAACAGCATCGGCAGGTTGAGGCCGGACACGCAATGCATGTGCACGCCGAGATCCGGCAGACGTTGGGCGATATTGCATGGCGTTGCGCCGTACAGGTCGGACAGCACCAGGACACCCTCGCCGTGGTCGAGATCGCGTGCCGAGCGCGCAGCCGTGAGCAGCAACTGCTCGGGATCCGCATCGGCGGCGACTTCCTGCACGTTGAGCGACAGCGGCAATCGACCGAGCACGTGGCGGGCGGCAGCAACCAGCGCGGCGCCCATCGACTCGTGGGTCAGCAGCAGGACGCCGACGCTCATCATTCGATCTCCCGATGATAGGTCAGTACCTGCTCGTGGCTTTCACGGAAATGCGCGGCCATGCGCTCGGCCAGATAGACCGAGCGATGACGCCCGCCGGTACAGCCGGTGCAGATCGTCACGTAGCTGCGACCATCGGCTTCGAACCGTTCGAGCCAGGTATCGAGAAATGCCGTCACGTCTTCGCGAAAACGTGTCACCTCGGGTTTGCCGTCGAGCCACTCGCGCACGGCGGCATCCTTGCCGGACAGCGGACGCAGATCGGTTTCCCAATGCGGGTTGGGCAGGCAACGGGCGTCGAAGACGAAGTCGGCATCGTTCGGTACGCCGCGGCGGTAGGCGAACGACTCGAACAGCAGCGTCAGTGCACCGGGACGCAGCTCCATCTCGCTGATGATCATGCGGCGCAGCTGGTGCACATTGAGTTCGCTGGTGTCGATCACGCGATCGGCAATCGCGAGCAGCGGCTTCAACAACTGGCGTTCGAGCGCAATGGTGTCGGCCAGTCCGCGATCGAAGGCCAGCGGATGACGTCGGCGTGTCTCCGAAAAGCGCTTGATCAGAACCTCGTCGCGCGTATCGAGAAAGATCAAACGGTAATCGATATCGGACTTGCCGAGATCGGCGAGGATCTGCGGCAGGCGATGCAGGTCTTCTGCGCGATTGCGCACGTCCAGGCCCACCGCGAGCCGTGGATGGGTGGTCGGGCCGTGCGCGATTGCCTGAACGAACGCCGGCGTCAATGCGGCCGGCAGATTGTCGACGCAGTAATAATCGAGATCCTCGAGCGTATGCAGCGCGACGGTCTTGCCCGAGCCGGACAGGCCGCTGACGACGATCAGCTGGGTGCGTGGCGGGCTGTCGTCGCCGCCGTGCGCTGCAGGCGGTTCACTCTTGACGTTTACCATGGCGGCAGGCGACGTAATTGATGGGCCTGGCGATCGATGAAAGTCTGCGCCGGATCGATGCCCTTGGTCTTGAGCATGTGACTGCGCACGGCGGCTTCGACCAGCACCGCGATATTGCGGCCGGGCGCGACAGGAATGGTAATTTGCGGCACATTCACATCAAGCACCTCGCGGTAACCGACATCACCGATCAAGCGCGCCATGCCGTCGCTTTCAGCATATTCGGGCTGCGCTTGCAGGTGCACGATCAGGCGCAGGTACTTGGATGGCTTGACCGCGGTATGGCCGAACATCTCGCGCACGTTGAGCACACCCAGTCCGCGCACTTCGAGCAGATCGCGCAGCAGTTCCGGGCAGGCGCCATCGATCACGTCCGGCGCGATCAGGGTGAACTCGGGCACATCGTCCGCGACCAGACGGTGGCCGCGGGTCAGCAGTTCCAGCGCGAGTTCACTCTTGCCGGTTCCGCTTTCTCCGGTGATCAGCACGCCGATCGAATAGACCTCCATCAATACCCCGTGCAGGGTGATCTGACGGGCCAGACTGCGCGCCAGATGATATTGAAGGTAAGTCAGCAGTTCGTGCCCGCGCTTGGGGCTGGCCCAAAGCGGCGCTTGCGCTTCGTCGGCGGCTTGGCGCAGATCGGCCGGAATCGGCTGATCCTTGGTGACGACGAGTGCGGTCGGGCCATACGCCATGATTTTCTCGATGGTTTCCCAGCGCTGGCGTGGATCGAGTCCGTCGAGATAGCTCAGCTCCTCGGTACCGATGATCTGCACCTTGTTCGGATAGATCACGTTCAGATAGCCGACCAGCGACGGTCGCCGCGATTGGCTCGCTCCCGGTTCGATCGCGTGGTTTTCGCCACGCATGCCGGCGACCCAGCGCAACTGCAGGCGCTCGTGCACGGCATCGAAAAGCTGGCGGGCGCTCAGGCGATCCATAAGTCAGAGCCTTGCCGCGTGTTCCAACTCGGCGCGCAGTGCGGACGCATTCGGCGCGTCGCGCAGTGAGGCGGCCAGTTGCGCATCGGAAAACAGCGCAGCGAATTCCGCCAGCAGTTCGAGATGTTCATCGGTGAAATGCGCCGGCACCACCAATGCGACGACCAGATCGACCGGTGCGTTGTCGGACGCGTCCCACTCGAGTGGCTCGGCCAACTGCACCAACGCGGCGCGTGCGTGGTCGAGAACGGCGCTGCGCCCATGCGGGATCGCCACTCCGTGTCCAAGCCCGGTCGAACCGAGCCGTTCGCGCGCGATGAGCGCATCGGCGACACTTTCCATGTCATCCGAACCGGCGAGCAATGTGGCAAGCTGGTCGATCAGGTGCGCTTTGTCGGCAGCCGCAACGTGGGTGCGCACACGCTCGGCGGGCAGGAGATCGAGAAATCGCATGGACGAGCGCACCCTCTGTGTCGAATTGCCGGCTTTCCACGTGAGTCGGTTCGCAGCGGCGCCGTGGCGTGCTGGGTTGCCGATTTTGCCCGCTACCGGGAGTGCAAGGTGCCCCATTCGGCGCGTTGCGGCAATAGGTGCAAGGGGCCTGTACTGGTGCGCAGGATCAATTTCCGCTGTGCGCGTCTTCATTCATAGCGCGTCGCGCGCACGGTGTCGGCGTGGTGGTTGGTCAGTTTCTCCTTGTGTTTGACAACCTGGGCATCGAGCTTGTCGATCAGCGCATCGATAGCCGCATACATGTCGTTTGCCGCTGCGTCGGCGTGCAACTGCTTGCCGCTCAGTTGAACCGTTGCTTCGGCCTTGTGCACGAGTTTCTCGACGCCGAGCACGATGTTCATATCGATCAGATGATCGAAATGCCGTGAGAGGCGTCCAAACTTGTTCTCCACATAGTCGTGGAGTGCGGGGGTAACGTCGATCTGATGACCTTGCACATGAATCTGCATGCTGGTTCCTCCGCATTGATGGAATAAATCGATTCGGCGGCATCTACCGGGTTTGGACCGATCATGGCACCGGGTGTTCCGCTGGCGCTCCGGAAAAAGCGACGCACTGCTTTCGGTCATGGTCCGATCCCGTTCATCCCAGCCGACAACGTTCGTTCGAGGACAGGATGTTCATCGACTCGCGATATTTGGCGATCGTGCGTCGCGCCACCGAAATGCCACGGCGGTTGAGTTCGTTCGCCAGCGCCTGATCCGACAGCGGGCGTGTCGGCGTTTCCTCGTCGATAAGCTTGCGGATCATGGCCTGGATGGCCGTCGCTGACGCGCTGCCGCCATCGACGGTTGAGACGCCGCTGGAAAAGAAGTACTTGAACTCGAACGTGCCGCGCGGTGTGCGCAGGTACTTGCGCGTGGTAACACGACTGACGGTCGATTCGTGCATGCCGATTTCCTCGGACACGTCCTTCAATACGAGCGGACGCATTGCTTCGGCGCCGAATTCGAGAAACGCTTCCTGCGCGCGCACAATCGCGGTGGCGACCTTGAGCATGGTTTCAGACCGCGCCTTGAGGCTCTTGAGCAACCAGCGCGCTTCCTGCAATTGTCCGCGCAGATAATTGGCATCGTCGCGACGCGCCTTGGCGATGAGACTCGCGTAATGCTCGTTTATGCCGAGTCGCGGCTGGCAGTTGCCGGTGAGTGCGACTTGCCAGCGGCCGTTGCTCTTCCAGGCATAAGCGTCCGGCGCAATGTATTCGGCCGGTGTGGCGCTGTAACCGGCGCCGGGCTTGGGTGTCAGCGAGCGGACCAGCGCGATGGCGAGAGTCAACTCGTCGTCGTTTGCGCGCAGTTTCTGGCACAAGCGCTGACGGTCGTTGCGCGCGAGCAGTTCCAGAAAATCGGACACCAGCGTCCGCGCCATCTCCAGTGTGTCTGCCGGTGCATCGAGCGTTTCGAGTTGCACCAGCAGACATTCGCGCAGCGAGCGGCTGGCCACGCCGGGCGGGTCGAAGCGCTGGATTCGATGGCGCACTGCCTCGACTTCATCTTCGCCGACCACGTGCAGGCCGGCCAGACTGACGCAGATGGTTTCGTTGCTTTCGGCGAGATATCCGTCTTCGTTGACCGCTTCAATCAAGGCCGTGGCGATCGCGCGATCGGATGCGGACATCGGCGTCAGATTGAGCTGCCACAGCAAGTGGTCGCGCAGATCCTCGGTTGCGGCATCCTGCGACTCGCGACCTTCGTCATCGGTCGCGACGCCTCGGTATTCGTGGCGCTCCTGCGCAAGATTCAGCGGCCGATCGTCGATTTCGTCGTCCGGCCCGTTTTCGGTGGACGCTTCGGTGTCCGTCGGCTCGGATTCGGTGTCGTCGGTGTCTTCGCTTTCGCTCTCGTCGATTTCAAGAAGCGGGTTGGTTTCCAGGGCCTGATTGAGCTCCAACTCCAGCTCCAACCGCGATAGCTGGAGCAGGCGGATAGCCTGCTGAAGCTGCGGCGTCAGCGCGAGCTGCTGGTGAAGGCGTAGCTGCAGGGCGGGTTTCATGCCGCGGATTCGACCTTTGCCAAAGCGGGGTGCGGGGTCGGCCAGACCGTTTCGGGCGACTTCGGATCGTGGGCAGGCGCGGCCCGCGCTCGGACTATCCTAACCCAACGCCGGCCGCGTGACAGGACTTGACGAGCCGGCAACGGGCGGGCTCACATACGGAATTCGCGGCCCAGATATACGTCTCGCACCTGTTGGTTCGCGAGCACCTCGGCCGGTGGCCCATGGGCCAGTATCGCGCCTTCGTTCATGACGTAGGCGCGATCGCAGATGCCGAGCGTTTCGCGCACGTTGTGATCGGTAATGAGTATTCCGATGCCGCGTGATTTCAGCTGGCGCACGATGCGCTGGATTTCGACCACGGAAATCGGATCGATGCCTGCGAACGGTTCGTCGAGCAGCAGGAACCGCGGCCGCGCGGCGAGCGCGCGGGTAATCTCGACGCGCCGGCGTTCGCCGCCGGACAGGCTGATCCCCTTGGCGTCTGCCATGTGCGCGATCTGCAATTCATCGAGCAGGCCCTCGAGTTCGGCACGGCGCCCGGCCGCATCAAGATCGGTGCGCAATTCGAGGATCGCGAGCACATTCTCGGCGACGCTCAGGCGGCGGAATACCGAGGGTTCCTGCGGCAGATAACCCACCCCGAGGCGCGCGCGCAGGTGCATCGGCAGCACCGTGATATCGCGATCGTCCAGGCGGATCGAGCCTGCATCGACCGCGATCAGCCCGACGATCATGTAGAAACAGGTGGTCTTGCCGGCGCCGTTCGGTCCGAGCAGGCCGACGATTTCGCCTTGATCCAGGCTGAACTCGAATCCATGCACCACGCTGCGGCCGCGAAAACTCTTTTGCAGGCCCTGCGCGCTCAGCATCAACGGTGCCCCGCATCAGATACGCCGGACCCGGTCGGTTTGTTGTCGGGCGCGGGTGTCTTGTTGCGGTCGGCGTCCTTGTTCGTTGCGTCCTTGTTTGGTGTGGCGGGCTGTCTGGGCAGCATGCGCAGATGGACGCGACCACCGGATTGCTCGCCGCCGCCTTGCATTTCACCGGTGGTGGTGTTGTAGACGAGGTGACGGCCGCGAAACTCGCCGCGGTTTTCCTGCACGACGAGGACATTGCCGTCCAGATCCACGATATCGGTATCGGCGTGATAGTCGATGGTGGTCGCATGCGAGCGCATGAGACCGCCGTTATTGTCGAGCTGCTGCTGGAAATGCGCGGGCGTGCCGACCAGGACTACACGCGTGATGCGGTTGCTCGCGTCCTGATGCACGGTGGCCTTGTCGCCGTCGGCCTTGATGCTGCCCTGCGTCAAGCGGACATCGCCAGTCAGCAAGGTGACATTGTTCTTCGGGTCGGCATGCAGACGGGAAGCGTCGACGTTGAGAACCTTGGTTCGGTCACTTTGCAGCGCGAACGCGGGACCGGCCAGGCCGATACACAGTGCGGCGCATAGCGCAACGCATCGATGCATACGCAGATCAACGATGTTTCTGGAAACTGCCATGGACGTCGGCGAGCAAGTCGAGTGTATGGGCATCTAGGTCGGCCTTCATGCCGATGCCGCGCAGTATAGAGCCCGGCTGCGTGATCTGCGTCGGCGCGGCGGTCTGCATGCGCTTTTCCTTGAGCCACGCAGTGAGATCGGACGTGACGATACGCGTCGTCTCGAGATTGGGTGCCGAATCGCGGCGCATGTCGACATGGCCTTCCATGCGCATCACCGAACCGGCGCGGTTGACCCAGGCGGCGTCGGACGTGCCGTGCCAGCGCAGCCCCTTGCTGTCGATGATGACATAGCGTGGTCGATCGACGTTGATCGATCCGTCGTCGCCACGCCGTGCCAGACGTGGGCCGGTGACGGTGAAACTCAGATTGCCTTCCGGGCCGAGCGCGTTCATGGTGAAATCGGTCAGCGTGTAGTCCGAACGCGGCGGGCCGCTGAACGTTTGCGCGTCCGCATGGGTACGGGTGACCCAGAGCAGAATCTGGGTGCCGATTGCGAGCAACGCCAGCAGCGTCGCGGCGAGCCAGTAGCGGCGGCCCATCACGAGTGCTGTACGAACGCGGCCAGTTCCGACTCGCTGCGCCCTTGCGCGTCAAGGATCAGGTCGCAGACTTCGCGTACCGCACCCGCGCCGCCTTCATGCCGGGTCTGCCAATGGCAGCGTTCGCGCACCGATCGATGTGCATTGGCGACTGCGACAGCCAGGCCGACCTGCTGCATGACCGCGAGATCGGGAAGATCATCACCGGTGTAGGCGGTTTGCTCGGCCTCGAGTTTCAGCGCATGCAGCAAGCGTGCGAGGCATGCCGGCTTGTCGTTCTGACCCTGGTAGACATGTGCGACGCCCAGTTCGGCCGTGCGTTCAGTCACCAGCGGGCTGGACCGGCTGGTGATAATCGCGACCTCGATGCCGTTGGCGAGCAAGCGTTTGAGACCCAACCCATCGTGCGCGTGAAAGGCCTTGATCTCGCGACCATCATCGGCGTACCAGAGGCGACCGTCCGTCAATACGCCATCGACATCGAACACGGCGAGCCGGATGCGCGCTGCGCGTTTGCGGATGTCGGCGGGGATGGCGACGGGATCGCTGGTGGGCATGATAGTGGGGGTGAGAGATGAGCGGTGGGCGAAGAGCGAGACTCGCTCGCGCAGGACCTCATTCACGCTGCCTGCCGAGTTCTTGCCGCGCGCGGCCAGTCAGTCCGGAACGCGCCCATTGTGCCGCGAGCGCTGCCATCCTTTCTCCCGTCCACCGCTCACAACAGCGGCAAGGCCACACGCAACGCTTATACAACCCGTGCCCTCAGCAGATCGTGGATATTGAGTGCGCCGACGACGCGATTGTCGTCGTCGATCACGAGCAATGCATGAATCTTGTGCGCTTCCATCAGGCGTGCGGCCTCGATTGCAAGCTTTTCGGCGGTGATCGTCTTGGCAGTTCGAGTCATCAGTTGCGTGACCGGTGTGG
>JBAUWF010000075.1:0-15449 GCA_049583635.1 Rhodanobacteraceae bacterium | reverse complement strand
CGGCCCTGTACGCGATGGATCAGTGCAGCGTTACCGCGGTGGATCTTCCGGCGACTTTTGAGCTTCCGAACGTACGGGCGTTTGCGGACGCCCACAGTATTACTCTTTTAACCGAAACCAACCTCGAGACGGCCGAGGCACTCAATGCGGTGACTGATGGCTCGGTCGACATCGTGTTGTTCACGGAGATAATCGAACACATTACGTTCAATCCAGTCATCCTCTGGAAGCAACTGTATCGAGTGCTGAAGGTTGGCGGACGAATCGTCGTCACAACGCCAAACTACTACGCCGCGGGAGGGCGGGCCTGGAAACTTGGAAGATTTCTCACCGGTTTTGGCAACGGCATCGATACACTCGATATCCTGACCATGCACACCTATGCGCATCACTGGAAGGAATTTTCGCTGCGCGAACTTGTATATTACTTCTGCGTCTTGTCGCCGGATTTCGACTGCATCAAGAAAAAGCATGTAAGAGAATACTTCCATGGATACTCCGGCAACCGTGTCGGGCGGGGTCTTCGATCCGTGCTCGCGATCGTCCCGGCACTTCGTGCGGAGTTGTATCTGGAGGTGCAGCTCAAATCGAAGGAACACGGAATAGCGGTGGTCCCGCATTGGTAGATTGTCGACGCGCCAGCCGCAGGCAATACCGCAATCGGTCGAGTACCTAACCGCGCCACGGCGCCGCACCAGGAAATCCGGAAGCGCCGTCCATGCTGTTCACTTCGCTTCATTTCATCGTTTTCTTTATCGTCGTTCTGGCACTGAACCAGCAGCTTCGGCGCTGGCCGGTCGCGCAGAAGCTGATGTTGCTGGCCGCGAGCTACTACTTTTACGGCCAGTGGCATTGGAGTTATCTGCTGCTGATCTGGTTTTCGACCCTGGTCGACTACGGCATCGGTCTGCGTCTGCCAAAGACGGCGCATCCGAAGCGTCTGGTCGCGATCAGCGTCATCGTCAATCTCGGCTTTCTCGGCATCTTCAAATATGCCAACTGGGTCATCGCGACGCTCAACGGTGGCGCACTCGCGATCGGCAGCGGATTTCACGTCACACCGCTCGATGTGCTGCTGCCGGTGGGCATTTCGTTCTACACATTCCAGAGTCTGTCCTACACGATCGATGTCTATCGCGGCGTGATGCCGCCGCGCCGAAATCTGCTCGAGTACGCGCTTGCGGTCGCGTTTTTTCCGCAACTCGAAGCCGGTCCGATCGTGCGCGCGCGCGAGTTTTTCGCCGAACTCGATGGCGACCGCTTCGTCGGGTTCGCCGATGTGCAGCGTGCGCTGGTGCTGATTGCGCTCGGCTATGTCAAGAAACTGGTATTCGCGGATAACCTGGCACTCGTCGTCGATCCGGTCTTCAATCACCCAGCCGGCCATGGATTCTGGGATACGCTGCTTGCCGTCTATGCATTCGCGTTTCAGATCTATTGCGACTTCTCCGGCTACACCGATATTGCGACGGGTTGCGCATTGCTGCTCGGCATCCGCTTTCCCCAGAACTTCAATTATCCGTACGTTGCCGCGAGTGTGCAGGATTTCTGGCGCCGCTGGCACATGACGCTGTCGCGCTGGCTACGCGATTACCTGTACATCTCGCTTGGCGGCAATCGCAAGGGTCGCGCGCGCACCTATGCAAACCTCATGATCACGATGCTGCTCGGCGGGTTGTGGCACGGCGCAAGCTGGAATTTCGTGATCTGGGGCGGATTGCAAGGCCTCTATCTTGTAATTGAACGCGCTGTCCTGCTTCGATCGACCTGGTGGAATGCCGATCGCGTCGTCGTGCGATTCCTGCGTGTATTCGTCACGTTTCATCTGGTCTGCTTCGCGTGGATCTTCTTCCGCGCCCATACGTTTGCGGCAAGTAGCGCGGTGCTTGCGAATCTCGCACATCCAAGCCTCTCGGCGTTTTCGGCAGAGCGACATCTCGGACTTGCCTTGCTGCTCGCGTCCTTGTGGGCGGCGCAATTTGCCGGCAATTACGGTCGACTGAAGCAGCGTGTCGCCGACAGCGACGGACCGCTGTTTCCGGCGGCGCTGACCGCAGCGATCGTCGCGATCATCTGGTTCACGCCGGCGACAACCATTCCGTTTATCTACTTCCAGTTCTAGTGCGATCATCCACGATCGCTTGCATGAAGAGCGGACATTCATCACCGGACTTTCAGTCACCTATACGATCTTCCAGGATCGTGAGAAACAAGAGCGGGTATCCATGGCCGCACTTTCAGTCACCTATGCGATCTTCCAGGATCGCGAGAAGACAAGAGCGGCCATCCATGGCCGCACTTTTCATATATGAAAAGAAAACTAATCAGGTTGCTGGCACCACTGGGTCTGGTGTTGCTGGTGGAGGCGGTGTTCCAGGCCGGGATCTGGGAGCCGCTGGCGAAACCCGCCAGCCACGCGGGCACCAGCGTGCGGCTCAAGCGCGCGTTGCTGGACCCGGCCGTCCCGCATATCGATTTCGTGACGCTCGGCAGCTCACGGCCCGAATACGGCATCGACCACGCGCTGCTTGCCGCCGAAGCGAAGCGACGCGGTCTTGTTCACGCGGACCTCAGCATGCCCGGTTCGCACTGGATGACGATCGGAATATTGACGCGCTGGCTTGCACGCCATCACCCGGAGGTGCGCGGCGGAATCATCGCGATGTCGATCCAGGATTTCGAATATCCCGGCAACGGCAGCTACGAACTCGGCATCGTCTACCCGTTTCACCGCTTGTCGGACATTCCGTGGATGGCCGCGCACGTGCCCTTCGACCGCGATGACATCGAAAGCTATGGCACCTGGTCGGCGCTATTCGGCTGGCGTCAGGATATCCGCGATTTTGTGCGCGATCCATCGCAGCGCTTCGACTCGATCGACTGGTGGGCAGCCAATCGTACGACGGAGTCGATTCTGTTTGGCAGTTCGCGGCGAAGCGGTGAAATGTGTGCATTCGGCGTCGAATCGCTGACCGCTTGTGATCGCGTCGATTCGAGCAACGCAGCACGGGCAACGAAACTCAAGCGTCAGTGCGTCGAAATCCGCAACTCGGCCAAGCAGAGCACCGACTACCATGAATTGGCGCGGCAATCATCCCTGCCCGCATACATGGACGACACTCGCAGTCTGGTTCAGTCGCAACTTCTCAAGACAACATGGCGCCTGCCACCCGTCGTCGTGCTGATGCCGATGCCGCGCATCTGGACCGATTACGCATTGCCGACAGGTCTGCACGCGTGGGCCAAGATGGTGTTGCGACCGCTGGCTGACGCGGGTCGCATTCATCTGATCGACGCAACCGATTTCTTTTCCTCCGATGAACGCGGCGGTTGTGGAGACTTCTTCGATTTCTATCACGAGAACGCGGCGGGCCGTACGCGATTCACGCATTGGCTGCTACCGCAGATTGATACCCTGTTGTATGCGCCATCAGACGTGGCAGCCGCGCGATAAGCCGCCTGCTGTCGACCTGGGTCGTGGCTACGGTCGTCGAGACTGCTCCTCGGTCGTCAGCGCAACCTTGTCGCGCAGGTACACCGGCAGTGCGTCCTCGGCGGCTACCCCACCGCCTGCGAGAACGATCGGGGCGGCCAGGCGCGCAACCGCTTGGGCCTGCGGGTAACATTCACCATCGGACCAGTGCGGCGGTGCGGGCAGGCGCGCAGCGAGCGCATCACGATGAGCGTTCCAGCCGCTGCCGATCACGTTCCATGCCGCAGCGGGCGGTAGTTCGATCTGATCGGCGCTGCCGACGCTTTCCTCGCTGATTGCGACGATCAGCCGGCCCGCATTGCGGGCAAAACAACCCGCATAAACCTCGCCCATGCGCGCGTCGATGACCGCCAGTATTGCGGCGCCATTGTCCGGCGCATCGAGCGCGAGCGCCGCGAGCGAGGAAACCGTCACCACCGGAATATCGAGCGCGAGCGCGATGCCCTGCGCCGCCGAAATCGCGAGGCGCACGCCGGTGAATGCACCGGGCCCGCGACCGACCGCGATCGCATCGAGCGCGCTGCGCGCGATGCCGGCTTCGTCGAGCAGTTCCGCGCACATTGGCAGCAGCCTTTGCGCGTGACGGCGCGGCGCAAGTTCGCTGCGCGTCAGCAAGCCGGCGCCGGTCAGCAGCGCCGCCGAGCACGATTCGGTTGCGGTTTCGAGGGCGAGCAGGTTCATTGCGGGTCGCGATCGCGCGCGGGCGGTACCGGGGCAATACCGCTTCGCATCATAGCGCGTATGGCGCGGGTGCTTGCGATGGAACCCGAATCGAACGGTCAAGACATGACCGCGGCGTACGCGACACATCGTCCGCGATGGAGGTCAACGCATGCGATTGGCGTTACCGTTCGGCGGCGCGCGGGCGATGCAAAGGGCGGCCTCACCCAGACGACGCGCAATCTTTAAGCGATCGTTCAAACCGCAGGCGCTCTTCAGCGCGCTTTCAAGACCTTGCGCATACACTGGGCAGCATTTGATAACGTCAAGCCTCAGCGCAGCTCCATCGCATCGCGTCCGGGCCATCGCATTGAACGCAGACAGACGCGTCGAAAGACTCCAAGGTGTGACGGCCACGCTGAGTTGAGCCCTGAGAAGCCCGCCCCGGATTCGATGCGACGCACCCGGCATTGCCAGCGGAGGCATGGATGCAGCAATACTACGACCTCATAGTCATCGGCAGCGGTCCCGGCGGGGCATCGCTGGCGCATCGCCTTGCACCGACGGGATTGCGCATCCTGCTGCTGGAACGCGGCGACTACTTGCCACGCTCGCCGGCGAACTGGAGTTCCAAAACGGTGTTCGTGGACGGCGCCTATCAGGCTGACGAAACCTGGTACGGCAAAGACGGCAGCAGCTTCCATCCGGGGCTGCACTATTTCGTCGGCGGCAATTCCAAGGTTTACGGTGCAGCATTGTTCCGTTTGCGCGAGCGCGACTTCGACGAACTGCAACACGCCGATGGCGTGTCGCCGGCGTGGCCGCTGAAATACGACACCTTCGAGCCCTACTACGCCGAAGCGGAACGCCTGTTCCATGTCCACGGCCAACGCGGAGAGGATTCGACCGAGCCGCCGGCCAGCGCTCCGTTTCCGTATCCGCCGGTGTCGCACGAACCGCGCATCGAGGCGTTGCACGCAAGCTTCGTGCGCGATGGCCTTCATCCGTTCCATCTGCCGCTGGCCATCCTGCTCGACGAGAAGGACGGCCAGGCGACACCGACCAGTCCGTGCATCCGCTGCGATGCGTTTGACGGTTTCCCGTGTCCGCTCAACGGCAAGGCCGACGCGCAGGTGGTTTGCGTCGATCCAATGTTGGCCGCGCACGACAACGTCACCCTGCTCAGGAATGCGTATGTCTCGAAACTCGAAACCGACGCGAGCGGCGCAAAGGTAGTCGGCGTTTGCGTCGAGCGTAACGGACAACCCGAACGCTACAGTGCCGATGTCGTAGTTGCTGCCTGCGGCGCCTTGTCGTCGGCGCTGCTGTTGTTGCGTTCTGCCAACGACAAGCATCCGCGCGGACTGGCCAATGGTTCCGATCAGGTCGGGCGCAATTACATCCGTCACAACCAGTCGATCCTCATGGCGTTGCTTCGCGAACCGAACGATACCGTGTTCCAGAAAACGCTGGCGCTCAGCGATTTCTATTTCGGCGCCGATGATTGGAACCATCCGCTCGGCCTCATCCAGATGATGGCCGCTTCGCATGCGGACCAGATTCGCGGCGAAGCCCTGCCGGACTGGCTGGAATGGGTGCCGAAGATGCCATTCGAGCAGATGGCACGCCACTCGATGAATTTCTGGCTGTCCAGCGAAGACCTGCCGCGGCCGGAAAACCGAATTCGGTATGACGGCAACAGGGTTGTGTTGGATCTTGCCGAGAACAACATGGAAGCGCATCGGCGTCTCAAGACCAAACTCGAAGAATTGTTGAGTCGCCACGATGCATATCCGAAGCTGCTCGAACGCCATCTGTACCTGGGCAAGAACATTCCGATCGGCGGCACCGCGCATCAGGCCGGCACCGCGCGTTTCGGTACGGATCCCGCCACATCGGTGCTCGATCTGGACTGCAAAGCGCACGAACTCGACAACCTGTACCTGGCCGATGCGAGCCTCTTTCCTTCGATCGGCGCGGTCAACCCGACGCTGACGATCATCGCCAACGCTCTGCGCGTCGCCGACCACATCGGTGCGCGGCTGGGTGCCGGCCCGCGCGCTCGCGAAACGCATTCACCGCAGCACGTTTGACTATCCGCCCTTCGAACAAGGAACGATCCCAATCATGCACTGGATCAACCTCGTCGCCATTCCGCTGGTCGCCCGCATCTTTCTGGTCGTCCTGTTCCCGTTCAGCGCGGTGGACAAGATCGTTCACTGGAAGAACGCCCTGCAGCAGGCCGATTCCTCGATTCTGCCGGGAGCGGCCGGGCCGCCGATGCTGGTACTCGCGATCGTGGTGGAACTGGTGGCGCCGTTGTGCGTCGTCTTCGGCTGGCACGATCGCCTCGCCGCATTCGTTCTCGCCGGCTTCTGCATCGTCACGGCGCTGCTGTACCACCCATTCTGGCAGTACCCCCACTTCTGGTCGGGTGGCGACAACAAGGGTCGCAGCCAGTTCTGGGATTTTCTCAAGAACTTCGGTCTGGTTGGCGGCTTGTTGCTGGTGGTGATCGGCACGCAATTCGTGCCTGCTTCGCGTGCTATCGAGCACCCGCTGTCTTCAAATCAACTTTCAGCCACCCCGGCAACGGCGCAACAGGACAGGTTCGGATCGGCGTCGAATGACAGGCAACAGGCAACAAACCTCGCTCCTGGATCGAATAGCAGCGACCGGTTGCGGAAGTCCGTGCTGATCGCGAAACACGCAATCAGCACGAACAGCCCAAGGACGATTCCATGAACCCCGCTCGCGAAAACAATCAATCACAACCGACACTCGGCTACTGGCATCTGTGGACCGATGCCGACGGCGTCAGCCACCAGCAGCATTGCAAACTTGATCGCTTCGAACAGGGCAGCGTCGGCGACGCGGCACCGCAGTGGAACGACAAGCAACCGCGTGGCGAGGCTACAGTGGTGTTCACCGTGCTGCCGGTCGGCTGGGTCGGTGAATGGCACGAGAATCCCGCGCCGCAATGGATCGTACCGCTTTCCGGACGCTGGTTCGTCGAGTCAATGGATGGTACACGCCGGGAATTCGGTCCCGGCGAAGTGTCGCTCGGCGAAGACCAGAACTGCATAGAGGACGGTAACGGGAGCAAGGGCCATCGATCCGGCACGCTCGGCGACGCGCCGTGTGTGCTGATGTGCGTGCAACGGCACGTGCCGCCGGTACGCGGCCCCTGCCACATCAAGTGAGGAAAGAATCATGGATACCGGCATGGCGAACGTCGAGATCATCGACCCGCGCTTCAAATCCTTGGTGCTGTCGAACGCGCCACTGGAGAAACTCGGCGATGGGTTTCGCTGGCTGGAAGGCCCGGTCTGGTTTGCCGACCACGAATGCCTGCTGGTCAGCGATATTCCGAACAACCGCATCCTGCGCTGGACCGAATCCGGCGGCGTGTCGGTCTTTCGTGAACCATCGCACTTCGCCAACGGCCACACCCGCGATCGCGAAGGACGGCTGATCGGCTGCTCGCACCGCGACCGCTGCGTCAGGCGCACCGAATACGATGGCTACATCACCGTGCTGGTGGACCGCTATCAGGGCAAGCGCCTGAATTCTCCGAATGACATCGTGGTGAAGAGCGACGGAACGATCTGGTTCTCCGACCCGCTGTATGGAATCGCTACCGATTACGAAGGCGGCAAGCAGGAATCCGAGCTGCCGGCCAATCTTTATCGCTTCGATCCGCGCGATGGAAAGCTCAGCGTCGTCGCCGATGATTTCAAAGGGCCGAACGGCCTGTGTTTTTCGCCAGACGAACGTCTGCTGTACGTCGCCGAAAGCGGACCGCCGTTCGCAAACGATCCGGTGCAGCATATTCGCGTGTTCGATGTCGGCGACGACAACATGCTGCGCAATGCGCGTGTGTTCCACAAGGTCGATCCGGGCATGGCCGATGGATTCCGCTGCGACACGGATGGCAACATATGGAGCAGCGCCGCCGATGGCGTGCACTGCATCGATCCGTCAGGCGCGCTTCTGGGCAAGCTCAAGGTACCTTGTGTCGTCTCCAACCTGACCTTCGGCGGGCGCAATCGAAGCCGCCTGTTCATCTGCGGCTCGCAGACATTGTTCGCGCAGTACGTGAATCGTCGTGGTGCCGAGCGACCGTGAGTGCGTGCGTGCTGCGGTTGTTGCGGGTTGGCCGCAACGTCGCCGACCTTGATCGCGCGCAAGCGTTCTATCGTGATGCGCTCGGTTTTCACGCAGTCGACACGACACCCGAGAGACACCCGTCGTGGGCGCAATTGCCGGGCCTTGAAAACTTCGCCGTACGCGCCGTGCGCATGCGTCTGGGCGATCAGGAAATCGAACTTGCCGAGTTCGATCCGCCAGGCGCGCCGTATCCGCGCGACAGCAGCGCCTCCGATCTGTGGCTTCAGCATCTGGCAATC
Organism: Rhodanobacteraceae bacterium; assembly: GCA_049583635.1. GTDB lineage: Bacteria > Pseudomonadota > Gammaproteobacteria > Xanthomonadales > Rhodanobacteraceae > Dokdonella_A. The sequence goes on along the minus strand of JBAUWF010000075.1, from coordinate 6,887 downwards.
GTCACCAACGACATGACCGCCGTACACGATTGCGTCATACGCCACGGCGCCACGCCGATCACGCGTGACGGACCGCAAACACTACCGTCCGGTGCAGGTTCGGTCACGGCATTCAAGTTCCGCGATCCGGACGGCCATCCTCTGGAGGTCATCCATTTTCCGCCCGATACCGGCGATGCGATCTGGCAACAGCCATCCACCGCCAAGGACACACTCGGCATTGATCACACCGCAATCAGCGTCGCCGATGCCGATCGCAGCATCGAGTTCTACACCGATCTGCCCGGCATGTCGCAAGACAAACGGCAGGTCAATCACGGTCCCGAACAGCAGTGCCTCGACGCGCTGGCCGCTGTGCAGGTCGATGTCGTCGCATTGCGGACTACAGCGCTGCGGCCACCCCATATCGAGTTGCTGGGTTATCGCGAACCACGCGGGCGCGCGCTCCGGAGTATGGCAATTCCGGACATCGTTGCCGATCGCACGATATTGCAGGTGCGGGACTTGGCTGGATGCATCGAAGCCGCGCGGGCGGCGCCTTCGCATTCGCTCGTCGCGATGGGATCTGTGGACGATCGCGAGGCCTCTCGTGCGGCGATGCTGCGCGATCCGGATGGGCATCTGCTCGTGCTGGTTGAATGATCGACCGGATTTCCTGAGCGGCGCTGCGCACGCTACGGTTTCTTGAATTCCGGTTCCACGTGAACGCTGGCGTTCGAGCGCTGCGCTTCGGATGCGCCCTCGCGGGACGCATCCACGTATTCGCGCGAGAACTCCTGACTCGCGCCACAGGACGGGCATCGCACCTCGTCGCCCGGTTCCAGTTTTCCCCGGCTGTCGACGAACTCAGCCGCACAACGCGGACAACGGACGGTCAGGACCGGCATACGCCACCTTCGGCTGGGGGTGCAGGATCAATTCCCGCGTATGGTCGAGATCGCATGACAATACCGGCAACAACGTCACCATCTTGCGCTCGATACTGTCGGCACTCCAGCGATCCATGTGCGCTACTCTCGCCCGTCGCAATCCGGATGTTCACACTCACACGCAGTTTCTCTGCGCGGCGGACCACTCGTCGCATTTTTCCGACATACGCTGCTGCAATACGGCTGTCCACGCGGAACCGGGCAAGTGCACGGAGCATGCGCGCAGGTCTGGGGAACTGATTCGGAAGCCATGCTGGTGTCCTTCGACTCGGGGTTTTGCCATAACGCGGCTGAACTCGCGCCATACCATATCACCCGCCGGCAAGCGCAGACGCGGTAGGTCCAGAGGCGGCAAGCTGGAAGAGCCGATCATCTTGCGAAGCGATGTCTGCGATACGCGGGCGGCCGCCTGTTCTCAGTAATTTCGCTTGATCCGCGCGCCCAGCGCCCGCCGATAGGTTTCCAGATCCGACCGATAGCAGGCACAGGCGGCGGCTTCGAGACGACCGCGATCGAGGATCGCGACATTGCCACGTCCATAGCGGATCAGCCCGCGCGACTGCAGGACGCCGGCGGCCGTCGTGACGCCGACGCGGCGCACGCCCAGCATGAAGGCCAGAAATTCCTGCGTAACATAAAACGAGTCGGCGTGCGCCCGATCCGCGGTCATCAGCAGCCAACGCGCAAGCCGCCTTTCGATTACATGGAAGCGCGCGCACGCGGCGGTCCGGGCGAATTGGCTGAGATGGACATACACGTATCGGTTCACGAGAGTGCGCAGCGTCGGCGTGTCCCGCAGGCAACGGCGAAACAGCGGACCCTGCATCCGCCAGGCCGCTCCCGCGCCTTGTGTCAATGCGCGCAGTGACGCGACCGTACTGTCCAGGGCCAGTCCATACCCGCACAGGCCTTCATTGCCGATCATGCCGACTTCCAACGTGGACCCGCCATCGACAGTCGCGAGCACCGATATGAAACTCTCGGTCGGAAAATACACATGGCGGATGCGCTCGCCTTCCTCGTACACAACGCTGCCAATAGCGAGCTCGACCTTGGTACATGCGGCGATGAAGCGCTCACGCTCGGCCACCGGAAGGGCGGCAAGCAACCGGTTGGATGACGCGACGCGCTGCCTGGCTGACATCGGAGACGTTCTCCCTCGCCGCCCGCTGCATTTGCAAGACGGATTCAATCAGCACCTTCCCGGCCGGTGGGTGGTCCGCGACGCAATACCGGTGGGGCGGGGCAAAACGGGAGTCTGCATGTGCGGCGCGGGCACGGTCTGTCCGGCAGCGCACATAGCGCGGATCACGGCGGAACGCTCAAATGGACCGGTCAGCCTTATGTATGCCACCGCACGGAACGCTCGCCGGCCCACTCGAATCCTTTTCGTGACTGTCCACTGATCGAACGCCACCGGCACGTCGATCCGGCCCGGCATCGTTGGGTCCGACGAGCGGGTTCGTGCCTGCCGTCGACCCGACCATCGAGTCCCACAACAAATGGACACGCATATGCGCAAACCGGGTTATCGCGCAGATGCCATCGCCTCGCTTCGCGACGAGCCATTGCCGGCGCACGTCGCATCCTCGAGGCCCGCGTATCGTCGACCATGAGTTTCCGGATCGACGACCGGTCGATCCTCCACGCGAGTCTGCCGGACAACATTCCTTCGATGGCAGAGACGTTGAGGACGACCTGCGGGCCGAGCAAAGCGAACGAGCGAGGTCGTGGATCACGGACCAACTTGCTGGTCAGCGTCGTCCTCGACGGCGCGCTTGCCGACCGAATGTCCGACGCGAGCATCCTTCAATGCTTGGGCACCTGGCAAGCAAGTGGAACTCATGCCAGGGATCGTTGTCGACGAAGTATCGATCCACCAATCATCGCCTGCCTGCATGTCGGCACGTTTCTGCGCTGTGTGCGGCAGCGTACGGAACGCGCCGCGGTGTGAGTTCAACATCATGCGCAATGATTTTGCGAGTCGTGAGTGAGAGTGCCGTCGGCCGTTCTTGCATCTCAAATTCGATTCAGGTTCGAGCCCGGCCAGTTGCGCAGCTCGACTTGCATTCCGCCGGCAAGGCCGACTGCAGAACACCCACATGTCTGGCCAAGAATAGGTCTGTTTCTCGATCACGATCATGCAATAGAAAGGAAAAATTGAAATGGAACACTACTATTGGAACGACTGGTACTTGGAGTGGGGCTGGTTTCTTTGGTTCGCTGTAATTTTCCTGCTGTTTTCAAGCTTCGGAAACTGGCGCTATTCCTATCGTGCGCACCGAAAATATGGAACGCAGCCTGAGAAAGGGGCGCTCGGCATCCTCAATGAAAGGTATGCCCGAGGAGAAATAAATCGGGACGAACTTGGCCAGATGAAAGCCGAGATTGCCAGGAAATAAAGCGGCGACGATTCCGGAGTCGCCATGTCGCCTGTTTGCCCGCACATTCTCGCGATCAACGGCGGCTCGTCGAGCATCAAGTTCGCCCTGTTCGAAGCGGCAGACACCTTGCGACGCATTCTGTCGGGCGGCATCAAACAAATTGGACTTTCGCATCCGAGCTTTCGAGTAGAGAGCTCGATGCCTGCCGAATGCCTTTCGCACGCCATCACGGCACCGGATCACACGGCGGCGGTCGGCATCCTGATCGACTGGATCGAGAAAAGCACCGCTTGCGACGCGTTGACCGCTGTGGGGCATCGTGTCGTGCACGGCGGCCCGAACTACAGCGAGCCACAGCGCATCACAACGGAAATGGTTGCGGAGCTGCGCCGACTCACACCGTTCGACCCGGAGCACTTGCCCGAGGAACTCCTGCTGACGCAGGCGTTCCATGGCCGCTTTCCACACCTGCCACAGGTGGCCTGTTTCGACACCGCCTTTCACCACGACCTGCCGCGGGTTGCGCAGATGCTGCCAATCCCGCGTCGGTACGAAGCCTCAGGTGTACGGCGGTACGGATTTCATGGCCTGTCGTATGCGTTTCTCATGGAGGAACTCACGCGCCTGGGTGACGCGGCGGCAGCGACAGGCCGCGTGATTCTTGCGCACCTTGGAAGCGGTGCAAGCCTGGCGGCGGTGCGCGATGGCAAATCCATCGACACGAGCATGAGTTTCACCCCGAACTCCGGAGTGCCGATGAGCACGCGTTCGGGTGACCTCGACCCGGGGCTGGTCCTGTATCTGGCACGTACCGAAAAAATGAGCGCGCAACAATTCAACGACATGGTCAATTCCCGCTCCGGACTTCTCGGGATATCCGAAACCAGCGCAGACATGCGCGAGTTGATAGCGCACGGAACGCAGGATGTGCGCGCGGCCGAGGCCGCCGCACTGTTTTGCTATCAAGTGAAGAAATGCGTGGGTGCCTTTACGACGGCATTGGGTGGTCTCGACACACTGGTGTTCAGCGGAGGCATCGGCGAAAACGCGCCGATCGTACGCGAGCGAATCTGCGACGGGCTCGGCTTTCTCGGCATCGAGTTGAACCGGCAGCGCAATGCGCAGAACGAGGCGCTGATTTCAACCGGTGCCGGCAACGTCAAGGTGCGGGTGATCCATACCGACGAAGAACTCATGATCGCGAAATCCGTCCTTCGCGTCCTCCATCTCGACCACTGCGGAACGCCCACGCCATGAAAGCCAAAACACTCACACCGGAACTGCTGCACAAGCTGGATGCTTATTGGCGCGCCGCCAATTATCTGGCAGTCGGGCAGATCTTTCTCTACGACAATCCATTGCTGCGGCGGCCGCTGACGATCGCGGATGTGAAGCATATGCTGCTCGGGCACTGGGGCACGACACCCGGGCAGAACTTCATCTATGCCCATCTGAACCGGGTCATCAATCGCTACGACCTCGACATGATCTATGTCGCCGGTCCCGGCCACGGTGGTCCGGCCGTCGTCGGAAATACCTACCTTGAGGGCACCTACAGCGAGATCTATCCGGACATCAGCCAGGACGAATCCGGACTGCGCAAACTGTTTGTGCAGTTTTCGTTTCCCGGAGGGATTCCGAGCCATGCATCGCCGGAGTGCCCCGGCTCGATCCATGAAGGCGGCGAGCTGGGCTATTCGCTGAGCCATTCGTTCGGCGCGGTGTTCGACAATCCCGATCTGATCGTCGCCTGCGTGGTCGGCGACGGCGAGGCGGAAACCGGACCGCTGGCCACCGCGTGGCACTCGAACAAGTTTCTCGATCCGGCCACCGACGGCGCGGTACTGCCGATCCTCCATCTGAACGGCTACAAGATTTCCAACCCGACCGTGCTTGCCCGCATCACGCGCGAGGAACTGGAGCAACTGCTGCACGGCTATGGCTGGACACCGATCTTCGTCGAGGGCCACGAGCCGGCGTTGATGCATGAGGCGATGGCAACCGCGCTGGATACGGCGGTGGAGCGGATCAGGGCGTTGCAACTCGATGCCCGCGAGAACGGCAACCTGGCACGTCCGCGCTGGCCGATGATCGTGCTGAACTCGCCCAAGGGCTGGACCGGACCGAAATTCGTCGATGGCCTTCAAGTCGAAGGCACGTTCCGTTCGCACCAGGTGCCGCTGCATCCGCACAAGCATCCGGCGCACCTGGCGTTGCTGGAGGAGTGGCTCAGGAGCTATCGGCCGGAGGAATTGTTCGATGCAGACGGGCGCCTGAAAACCGAGCTGGCCGAGCTTGCGCCCAAGGGTACGCGGCGCATGGGCGCCAATCCCCACGCCAACGGCGGCATGCTGCTTCGTGATCTGCGCATGCCGGATTTCCGCGACTATGCGGCCGTCGTGCCCGCGCCGGGCGCGCTCGGCATCGGCGACACGCACGTACTCGGGCCTTTCCTGCGCGACGTGGCGAAACTCAACAGCGAACAGCGGAATTTCCGCGTGTTCGGCCCGGACGAGACGCTGTCCAACGGCCTCGAGGCGCTGTTCGAGGCGACCCGGCGCCAATGGGACGCCGCGACCGTGCCGAACGACGAATGGCTCGGCCCTACGGGCCGCGTGCTGGACTCCATGCTGAGCGAGCACCAGTGCGAGGGTTGGCTCGAAGGTTACCTGCTCACCGGGCGCCACGGGCTCTTCAACTGCTACGAGGCGTTCATCCACATCATCGATTCGATGTTCAACCAGCACGCCAAGTGGCTGAAGGTCACGGCGCACCTGCGGTGGCGGCGCAAGATCGCCTCCCTGAACTACCTGCTCGCCTCCCATGTCTGGCGCCAGGACCACAACGGCTTCACGCACCAGGATCCGGGCTTCATCGACCACGTCGTCAACAAGAAGGCCGATGTCGTGCGGGTCTACCTTCCGCCGGATGCGAACTGCCTGCTCTCGGTGATCGACCACTGCCTGCGCAGCCGCCATTACGTGAACGTCGTGATCGCGGGCAAGCATCCGGCGCCGCAATGGCTCACGATGGACGCCGCGGTGAAGCACTGCACCGAGGGCATCGGAATCTGGCAGTGGGCCAGCAACGATCAGGCCGTCGCGCCCGACGTGGTCATGGCCTGCTGCGGCGACGTGCCCACGCTGGAGGCGCTCGCCGCCGTCTCCATCCTGCGCGAGCACCTCCCCGAGCTGAAAGTTCGGGTGGTCAACGTCGTCGACCTGATGAAGCTGCAGCCGCCGAGCGAGCATCCGCACGGCCTGAGCGACGTGGATTTCGACGAGCTGTTCACCAAGGACAAGCCGGTGATCTTCGCCTACCACGCCTACCCGTGGCTGATCCACCGTTTGACCTACCGCCGCACCAACCACGACAACATCCACGTCCGCGGCTACAAGGAGGAGGGCACCATCACCACGCCCTTCGATATGACGGTGCTCAACGATCTGGACCGCTTCCATCTGGTGATGGACGCCATCGACCGCCTGCCGCAGACCGGCGACAAGGGCATCTACCTGAAACAGCAGCTCAAAGACAAGCTGATCGAGCACAAGCTGTACATCGATAAAAACGG
>JBAUWF010000074.1:0-4272 GCA_049583635.1 Rhodanobacteraceae bacterium | reverse complement strand
GCGCTGGTAATCGGTTGCGTCGGTCGCCTGGTGCCGGTCAAGAATCATGCGCTGCTTGTCGCCCAGGTTCCGGCGCTGTTGCGCAAACATCCGACCTTGCACATCGTTCTGATTGGCGATGGCCCGCTCGAAGCCAATCTGCGCGCACAGGCGGAAGCACTCGGTGTGGGAGCCCGGATGATCTTTGCCGGCGCGCGTGGCGACGTCGCCGATCTGTTGCCGGCGTTCGATATCTTTGCGCAGCCGTCGTTGAGCGAGGGACTTTCGATTGCGTTGCTGGAGGGTTGTGCCACCGGCCTTGCGATTGTCGCGAGTGCGGTCGGCGGCAATGCGGAAATCATTCACGACGGACATACGGGGCGTGTGGTTCCGGCCGGGGACGGCGATGCGTTGGCCGGCGCCCTCGATGAATTGCTCGGTGACGCCGCGCTGCGCACCATGTTCGGGAACGCCGCAGCCGAGTGGGTTCGCGCGCACGCGTCGATCGACGGCATGCGCGAGGCCTACGACGTGTTCTACCGGAACGCGCTTGGCGGTCTGCGGCGACAGCGCAATCACGACTGATGTTCGCGCCAGTAGCGAAATGAGCGTGCCAGCCCTTCGGCCGTGGGAACGTGTTGCCGCCAGCCGAGTTTCTTCAGCGCCGCATTGCTGTAGCGCAGCGGTCGGTACATCGAGCGCACAGTGTAGGGCGTGAACACGGCCGGCAACTGCCCCTTGGATTTTCGGTAATAGCGCACCAGCATCCGCGCGCCGAGCAGGAGTATCCCATACGGCACCGGCAGGGTTCGAAGAGGCCCGACGGCACGCCGATACTGGCGCAAATATTCTCGACAACTCGGCAGATCGTCATCGACGACGTTGTACGTGCCGCCATTCGGGGCGTGCAGTGCGGCGCAGGCGACGGCATCGGCGCAGTTTTCGACATAGCTCAGCGGCAGCGTTGCGCGACCACCAAGCGCGAAAAACAGACCAAACGCTCGAATGCCGACGCGCGACGAGAATGGACTGCCACCGGGACCGTAGATGACGCCCGGGCGCAGTACTGCCGATTCAAAGTTGAAACGCTGACGGAACTCTTCGAAAAGATGTTCCTGACGCGTCTTCGCATAGGCATAGGCTCCCTTTTCGGCACCCACCGCTTCGACTTCCAGCGACTCGTCGTGCAATGCACCGCTGGTCAACGATTCGGTGCGATAGACCGAGAATGAGCTGATCAACACGATGCGTCGAACGCTTGCGGCGCACGCGGCTTCGAGCAGATTGCGCGTGCCGACGACGGTGTTTGCGAACATGTCCGCGGTCGAGCCACGCAGGGCCGCCGCGGCGTGCACGATGCAGTCGGCATTCGCGACCAGTGCCTCGAGCCTGCCGCGTCCGAGCAGGTTGCCACTGACCGTCGTGATGCGCGCGTTTGCGTAGCGCGCTTGAAGTGCCGCAACGCGTCCATCCGGCGGCTTATTGCGAAAATGCATGCGCAGATCATCGCAGCCGGCGTCAAGCAGGCTTTCGCAGATATGCGTGCCAAGGAAACCGCCCGCGCCGGTTACGAGGATTATCATGCCGTTGCTTCTTCCATGCCGTCAACGATGCGATCGATCAGCCGGGCTACGCGCAGAATCTGATCGTGCGGAATCGGATCCGGCCCGCGCCCCTCGACCGCATCGTAGAAGCGCGCGAGCAGGACCCGCATGCATTCAAAGTAATGAAACTCGTGGCGGCGAAAACGGCCGAGATTGCGCCAGCCGTTGCCGGCGAACCGCCGCGCCTGGGTCCAGGCCGGAAACACGCGGCCGAGCGCCGTCTGCTGGGTTTGACGCGCGCTTCGCACCAGCGTCCGGGTGGTGTAGTCGAGCTCGACCGTATCGAGAGTGCCGAACACCTTCAGCGTTTGTGCGACCGGACGTGCATGTGCGCTGACCAATCCGGACGCGGTAACCCTGCCGCTGCGTATGAGAAAGCGCAACTCGTCGGGCATCGCGTCGACGATTGCGTCGTCGCTGGGCGGACGGCGTCGAAACGAGACAATGTCTACCGAGAACTCGTCGCCCAGATGCGCAACGAGCTTTGCCATCACGTGGTCGAGCACATTGTGAAACAGCTTGCCCGGCAAGCGATGCACCCAGTGATTGGGATCGGCCATGACGGCCATGCCATAGTCACCGGCGAGGTTGTAGCCGTAACCGGTATCCAGATGCACGATCTCGCCGAGCGCATTGTTGTCCAGCAGCGTCTGCAACTCGAGCGCGGGAGGCTCGAAGTTGTACAGGTAATTGACGCTGAGGCGGCGTCCGGTACGCTGTGCGCAGTCGAGTATGATCTTTGCATCGGCAGCCGTCGGCGCGAACGGCTTCTCGACGAACACATGACAGCCCGCTTCCATTGCCGCGCAGGCGATCGTGACATGCGAGGCGGGGGGCGTCGCAATGTGCAGCACATCGAGTCGCGCCTCGTCGAGCATGCCGGTCAGTTCGGTGTAGCGCGCGCTGACGTTCATGCGCACGCCGAGCTGCTCGGCCATCAAGGCCTCCTGATCGCAGACGGCGACCAGTTCGCCGCGTTCGATCGCGCGGATCTGTTCGACGTGGCCGTCTGCGATCTTGCCGCAGCCGACGATTCCGATTCTCAACACCTGGGCATCCCGATCGTTATTGACACGCAGTGGAGTGACAGGGGCGCATCGTCATCATGCTGCGCTGCCGTGGGTGCGCCACAGATGTGCATTCTTGTTGCGTACGAAATCGATAAATCCGAGCACCACGAAACAATTCAGCAGCAGAAACGTCGTCGCCAGCTTGACCGGCAACCAGCGGCACAGCTTTGGCGCCAGTGCGCCCGCGATCGCGAGCCCGTAGCCCCCGACATGCGCTGTCAGCACCATCGCCCAGGCGTTGCTTCGCAGCGCAAGCACGAAGTTGCAGATCATCGCCGAGACGAGAAAGACCGGTACCAGCAGTCGCAACACCTTGTGACAGAAAAACTGCACAAAGATCGGGTTGCGCCAAGGCAGCAACAAGCCCGGACGCAGCGCCAACAGCTGGAAATTGCCGGCCAGCGTGCGCACCTTGCGCAACCGCTCGTGACTCGGCGATGCCGACGGACGATCCCACGCCAGCGCGCGATTGTCGAACAGGACGCGATAGCCCTGCAAGACCACGTTCATTGGAATCAGCACATCGTCAAGAATCGTTTGCGGTGGAATAGGGCGCCACAGCGCTCGGCGCAGCGCGTAGAGCGCGCCGGTGACGCCGACTGTGGATGCAACCGTGCTTTCCTGCTTGCGAATGAACTTCTCGTAGCGCCAGTACGCATCGATCCCTTCGCCGAAGCCGGTCGTATCGTCCGTGCGCAGGCACAGCTCGCCGCTGGCTGCACCGACCGCCCGGTCGGCGAAGTTCTCCAGAAGGCAGGCCACGGCGCGCGGATCCAGCGGTTGGCGGGCATCGCTGAGCACGACGATTTCATCTTGGCAGGCGTTCATCGCATCGTTGAGGCATGCGGCTTTGCCACGGCGCTCGGTGAAGGCAAGCAGCCGCACCCGCGCACCCATACCCCGCACGATCGTGGCCGTCTCGTCGGTCGATCCGTCCGAGACGACCAGCACGCCCAATTTTGCGGGAGGATAGGATTGACCGAGGCAGCTCTCGATCTTGGCGCGGATCGTGTGCGCTTCGTTGTGACCGACCACGATGATCGTCACCGCCGGCGTATACGCGTCACGGCGCGGCGGCTTCGGTGCGATACGCGCCCACACCGCGATCACCAGCGGATAGCCGAAATAGGCGAACGCCGTCAGTGCGATTGAAGCTGCGAAGGCAAATAACAGCATGCGTGCGCCTGCGAACGCGCTCAGGAACCGGGGCGGCTCGCCGTCGCGTATGCGGGCCGCGGCACGTCGTAGTCCCGATAGTCGGCGGGGTCGCCATCGCGCCCGGCTTCGGCGGCTTTGATGATGTTGTACATTTCGCGTGCGCTGACGTAGTGCAGTTTCCACCGGCGCCCGTCGTTGTATTGCGACTCCAGGTGCGTATACGCCTCGTCCATCGGTGCGCCAAGCAGCGTATCGATGTCGTTTTCCTGCGCGCCGTGCGTATGGATCTTGACAAAAATCCATTCGGGGCGCCCTTCGACATGGATGCCGGTACGGACCCACGCATCGATGCGATCCGGGCTCGGAGGGCTGACCGCGCGGATGTCGGCGTTCTCGATGCGCGGAACAATGCCGAACTTGCGGCTGTTCCAGCGAAGACCGAGTGGTCCCTGGATAATCAT
>JBAUWF010000073.1:0-16708 GCA_049583635.1 Rhodanobacteraceae bacterium | reverse complement strand
GGGCCGAAGGTGTTTTCCGTCTCCGGTCATGTCAGCAGGCCGGGCAATTACGAGGTGCGCCTCGGCACGCCGTTTCGCGATCTGCTCGAAATGGCCGGCGGCGTTCGCAACGGTCTCAAGCTCAAGGGTGTCATTCCGGGCGGCTCGTCGATGCCGGTGCTGCCGGCCGATGTCATGATGGATGTGACGATGGATTTCGATGCGCTCAAGGAGGCCGGTTCCGGACTTGGGTCGGGCGCCGTCATCATCATGGATGAGACCACCTGCATGGTCAGCGCCTGCCGCCGCATCGCGCGCTTCTACATGGCTGAATCCTGCGGGCAATGCACGCCGTGCCGCGAAGGTTGCGGGTGGATGTACCGTATGCTGACGCGCATCGTGGAAGGCGATGCGACGATCGACGATGTGTACATGCTCAAGCAGGCGGCCGGCCAGATAGAAGGCCATACGATCTGTGCATTCGGCGAGGCCGCCGCATGGCCGGTGCAGGGATTTCTGCGCCACTACTGGCATGAGTTCGAGTACTACATCGAGCACAAACGATCGATCGTCGATGCGGCGCTGGGAGTTGCGGCATGACGCATGCAGAAGCGCCATTGCCTCTTGCCGGTGATGCTGCATTGGCGTTGAGTGCCCAATGCGCGCGCTCTAGCTGCTCGCCGCTCATGCTCATTGCTGTACCGCTCACGCTTTCGGCAGGAGCCGGCGCATGAGCGCGCAGCCGCAAGACGTTGTTGCGCCCGACACGGTCACGCTCGAAATCGATGGCCGCAAACTCGTTGTGCCCAAGGGCTCGATGATCATCCAGGCTGCCGACAAGGCCGGCATTCCGATCCCGCGCTTCTGCTATCACGAAAAACTCACGATCGCGGCGAATTGCCGCATGTGCCTGGTCGAGGTCGAGAAAGCGCCGAAGCCTTTGCCGGCTTGCGCGACACCGGTGGCCGACGGCATGAAAGTGTTCACTCAATCGGGCAGAGCGCTGTCGGCGCAGCGCAACGTGATGGAATTCCTGCTGATCAATCATCCACTCGATTGCCCGATCTGCGATCAGGGCGGCGAGTGCGAACTGCAGGATCTGTCGATGGGTTACGGCCGTTCGGTCAGCCGTTTTGCCGAGCGCAAGCGCGTGTTGACCGACGAGAATCTCGGCCCGCTCATTGCAACGGAGATGACGCGTTGCATCCAGTGCACGCGCTGCGTGCGCTTCATGGGCGAGATCGCCGGCACCTATGAACTTGGTGGCCTGGATCGCGGTGAAAATCTCGAAATCGGCACGTATATCGGCAAGGCGCTCGAAAGCGAATTGTCCGGCAATGTGATCGACGTGTGCCCGGTTGGTGCGTTGACCAACAAGGTATTTCGCTTTCGCGCGCGCGCATGGGAACTGATCGCGCGACCATCGATCGGCTATCACGATGCGCTTGGTTCCAACTTGTGGTTGCACACGCGCCGCGGCGACGTGCTGCGTACGGTACCGCGCGACAATGAGGCGATCAATGAATGCTGGCTGTCCGATCGCGATCGCTACAGCCACGAGGGTCTTTACGCGGAAGATCGAGCGCGTGCGCCACTGGTCAAGCGCGGTGGCGAATGGATCGAGGTTGATTGGAACGAGGCCATACGTGTCGCCGCCGAGATGCTGCGCACGAACGCGGCCGGCGATCTCGGCGTTCTCGTGCATCCGGCGACTTCCAGCGAGGAAGGCTTCCTGCTCGCAGAACTTGCACGTGGGCTCGGCAGCGCACACATCGATCATCGCCTGCGTCGTCTGGACTTCGCCGATGGTGCCGTGTCGGGCGTCTTCCAGATGCCGGTAGCCGAGATCGAATGTGCCGACGTCATCGTTCTGATCGGCTGCAACCCGCGCTACGAGGTGCCATTGATCAACGCGCGCATACGCAAGGCGGCCGCACGCGGCGCGCGCGTGTATGCGATCAACTCGCTGGATCTGGAGACCACGTTTGCGCTGGCCGGCCGCAAGATCGTCCGTCCGGGGGCATTGTCGGACGCGCTGCTGGGTCTTGCCAGGGCGGCGACCGCTGCGGGCGTCGAAGCGCTGCAATCGGGCGATTCGGCCGATGCGATCGATTCGGCGGCGGACGATGCGTTTGCGGACGATCTGGCAACAGCACTTGCCGGTGCTCGCGCCGCGGTCATCATTGCGGGTGAACTTGTCGTCAATCATCCAGCGGCTTCGAAGCTGCGTGCCGTGATCCAGGCCATCGCCGACGCCACAAATGCAGCGTTCAACGAAATTCCCGATGGCGCCAATGCGATCGGCCTTGTGCGTGCGGGTGTCACGCCCGGCGAAGGCAGGCTCGATGCGGGAGCGATGCAGACCGAACCATGCAAACGCTATCTCCTGTTCGGCTGCGAGCCACCCCATGATTGCGCTGACGGCGCGGCCTTGCTCGCGGCGCTTGGCGCGGCGGAATCGGTGGTTGCGTTTTCGGCCTTTGCGAGCGAGGCGCTCAAGCAGGTCGCGAGCGTGATCTTGCCGATCGGTCTGGCTCCGGAAATCGATGCCACGCTGGTCAATCTGGACGGAAGCACGCAGGTCTGCACGGCCGGCGCCAGGCTTCCGGGCGATGCACGCCCGGGCTGGAAAGTCCTGCGCGCGCTTGGCACGGCGCTTGCGCTGGATGGCTTCGACTTCACGGAAATCACGGAAGTACGCGAACGCATCGCAAACGTCGATTCCGTGTCGCCGACCGCCGGTGTTGCGGCGGCGGAGGAGATTTCGCCGCCGCTCACGCCCGGATCTCTGCTCTCGTCGGTCGGACGTGCGGCGACCGGCGCATCGGCGCCCGCGGAGGACGCACAAGTGCAAACGTCGACTGCCAGCTTCGAGCGCATCACGACGACTGCGATTTACCGCGCCGATCCGGTGTTGCGCCGGGCCACTGCATTGAATGCGCATCCGCTCACGCGCGGGCCGCGCCTGACGATGCATCCCGACGACGGGCTCGAGCTCGGTATCGGCGACGACGCACACAGGCTGATCGGTGTGACGGTGCTGCCGGTCGGATTTGATTACTCGGTGCCTCGCGGCGCAGTCTGGATCGAAGCGGGTTACGCCGATACCGATTGCCTGCCGCCGTATGGCGCGAGCATCGAGATCAAGGGAGGCTGACCCGTGCATTCGGACCTGCTGCTCGTCGTCTGGACCCTGGTCAAGATTCTGTGCATTGCGGTGCCGCTGATCATCGCGGTCGCGATGTTCGTGTACTGGGAGCGCAAGGTGATCGGCTGGATGCATGTACGCATCGGTCCGAGCAAGATCGGCCCGTGGGGTCTGCTGCAGGCGTTCGCCGACGTTTTCAAGCTGCTGCTCAAGGAAGTCATCCTGCCGGCCAACGCCAACCGCGCGTTGTTCTTTGTGGCGCCGTTGCTTTCTGTGATACCGGCGCTCGCCGCTTGGGCGGTGGTGCCGTTCGATGACGGGCTTGTGCTGGCGAACGTCAATGCAGGCCTTCTGTATCTGCTCGCGATGACCTCGATGGGCGTGTACGGAATCATTCTGGCGGGCTGGGCATCGAACTCGCGCTACGCGCTGCTCGGTGCGATGCGCTCGGCGGCGCAACTGGTCAGCTACGAGATCGCGATGGGGTTCGCGCTGGTCAGCGTGTTGATTCTGGCCGGCAGTCTGAATCTCAGCGCCATCGTCAATGCGCAGGCCGGCGCCAAGGGGCTGTTCGACTGGTTCTGGTTGCCGCTGCTGCCGATTTTCGTCGTGTACGGAATTTCCGGTGTCGCGGAAACCAACCGCGCACCGTTCGATGTCGCCGAGGGCGAATCGGAGATCGTCGCCGGATTCCATGTGGAGTATTCGGGTTCCGCGTTCGCGATCTTCTTTCTCGCCGAATACGCAAACATGATCCTGATCAGCTTCCTCGCCCCGGTACTGTTCCTCGGCGGTTGGCTGTCTCCGTTTCCACAAAGCTGGGCCGTGGTCGGCGCGCCGGGCTGGTGGTGGCTGTTCGCCAAGGCGTTCGCGTTTTCGTTCCTGTTCCTGTGGTTTCGCGCCACGTTTCCACGTTACCGTTATGACCAGATCATGCGGCTCGGCTGGAAGGTGTTCATCCCGATCACGATCGTGTGGGTGTTCGTGGCCGGCTGCCTGCGCTATTTCGGCTGGGTCACGATCGGCAGTTGAGTGTATCCATGAATCGCATCGCCGGTTATTTCAAGAGTCTGCTCCTGATCGAACTTTTCGCCGGTCTCGGGCTGACCGTGAAATACATGTTCAGGACCAAGTACACGATGCGCTATCCGATGGAAAAGATTCCGCAGTCGGTGCGCTTTCGTGGCTTGCACGCGCTGCGCCGCTATCCGAACGGCGAGGAACGCTGCATCGCGTGCAAGTTGTGTGAGGCAGTGTGCCCCGCGCTCGCGATCACGATCGACTCGGAGCAGCGCGCGGACGGCACGCGCCGCACCACGCGCTACGACATCGACCTGTTCAAGTGCATCTATTGCGGTTTCTGCGAGGAAAGCTGTCCGGTGGATTCGATCGTCGAGACTTCGATCCACGAATACCACTTCGAAAAGCGGGGCGAGAACATCGTCGACAAGCAGCAACTGCTTGCGATCGGCGATCGATTCGAGGCACAGATCGCGGCGGCGCGCGCGGCGGACGCGCCGTACAGATGACAGGGCTGAGGGCTGAGGATGGAAGTTGCGGTGAAAGGACGGGTGCATGACATTTGAACTGGTGTGCTTTTACGCATTTGCCGCGGTGACCGTGGCCGCCGCGCTGGCGGTGATCAGCGTGCGCAATCCGGTGCATGCTGCGCTGTTCCTCGTGCTGACCTTTTTTTCGACCGCGTGCGTCTGGCTGCTGGCCGATGCCGAGTTCCTCGCGCTCGCGCTGATCCTGGTCTACGTCGGCGCGGTGATGGTGCTGTTTCTATTCGTCGTCATGATGCTCGATATCGATCTTGCGCCGCTGCGCGAAGGATTCGTGCGCCATGTGCCGATCGGCATCGTCGTGGCGGCGCTGATGCTGGCGGAAATGCTTGCGCTGATCGGTGTGCGCGCGATGCGTATCGCGCCGCCGACCGATCCGGCAGCGGCGGCCGGCGTATCGAATACCGAGTGGTTGGCCAATGCGTTGTTCAGCCAGTTCCTGCTGCCGTTCGAGATCGCCGCGCTGATCCTGACCGTCGCAATCGTCGCTGCGATCCCGCTGACCTTGCGTCATCGCGCGGGCACGAAGCGGCAGAATCCCGCCAGACAGGTCGAAGTGCGTGCCGCCGATCGCGTGCGCGTGGTGAAAATGGCGTCGGAGAAGCCCGCCGCGAACTCCACAGGAGCGCAACCATGATCACGCTTGCCGACTATCTTGTGCTCGCCGCTGCGTTGTTCTGCATCGCCGTTGCCGGCATCTTCATAAACCGCAAGAACGTCATCATCCTGCTGATGGCGATCGAGTTGATGCTGCTTGCGGTCAACACCAATTTCATCGCGTTTTCGCGCTACCTCGGTGATGCATCCGGTCAGGTGTTCGTGTTCTTCATCCTTACCGTTGCTGCGGCCGAATCGGCCATCGGGCTGGCGATCCTGATCGTGCTGTTCCGCAACCGTGCGACCATCAATGTGACCGAAATCGACTCGCTCAAGGGATAGGCGGTGGTGATCAGTCAAAACGTCCTTGTCGCCATCGTGCTGGCGCCGCTGATCGGCGCGGTCATCGCCGGGCTGTTCGGCAGACAGGTCGGTCGCCGTGGCGCGGCGACCGCGGCGATTCTCGGCGTCGCGGTGAGTTGTGCGCTGTCGTTCTATGTGTTCTATCAGCTGGTCTGGGGCGGCGCGCCGGTCTTCAACGCCAATATCTACACTTGGTTCGAGGTCGGGCGTATCGGTGCGCATGTCGGGTTCCTGGTCGACCGCCTGACCGCGACGATGCTCGCGGTGGTGACCTTCGTTTCGCTGATGGTGCATATCTACACGATCGGGTACATGGCCGACGACCCGGGCTACCAGCGATTTTTTGCCTATACGGCGTTGTTCACGTTTTCGATGCTGATGCTGGTCATGGCGAACAACTTCCTGCAGTTGTTCTTCGGTTGGGAAGCGGTCGGGCTGGTGTCGTACCTGTTGATCGGTTTCTGGTTCGACCGGCCGAGCGCGACGTTCGCGAGCCTCAAGGCATTTATCGTCAACCGTGTCGGCGATTTCGGCTTTCTGCTCGGCATCGCGGGGGTGCTGTTGTGGTTCGGGTCGCTCGATTACGCGCCCGTGTTCGCGCGTGCACTCGATCCGGGCATGGCCACGATGAGCACCGAGCTCATCGCGGGTCATCCGTGGCATGTCGCGACCGTCGTCTGCATCTGCCTGTTTGTCGGCGCGATGGGCAAGTCGGCGCAGGTGCCGCTGCATGTCTGGCTGCCCGATTCGATGGAAGGCCCGACGCCGATTTCGGCGTTGATCCATGCGGCGACCATGGTTACCGCCGGCATCTTCATGGTCGCGCGCATGTCGCCATTGTTCGAGCTGTCATCGACGGCTCTGAGTTTCGTCCTTGTGATCGGCGCGACGACGGCGTTGTTCACCGGTCTGATCGGCATCGTGCAGAACGACATCAAGCGCGTGATCGCGTATTCGACGCTGTCGCAACTCGGCTACATGACCGTCGCTCTCGGCGTATCGGCGTATTCGGCCGGCATCTTCCATCTGATGACGCATGCGTTCTTCAAGGCGCTGCTTTTCCTCGGTGCCGGTTCCGTCATCATCGCGATGCACCACGAGCAGGACATGCGTTACATGGGCGGTCTGCGCAAAGCCATGCCGATCACTTGGATCACGATGTGGATCGGCGCGCTCGCGCTGGTCGGCGCGCCCGGATTCGCGGGTTTCTTTTCGAAGGATTCGATCATCGAAGCAGTTGGCGCTTCGCAGCGCTGGGGTGCCGGCTACGCTGAGTTCTGCGTGCTCGCCGGCGTATTCGTGACGGCGCTGTACAGTTTCCGGCTGCTCTATCTCACCTTCCACGGCAAGCCGCGTTTCGTGGTCGATCCGCCGCACCATGCCCACGGGCACGAAGTGCATGCGCACCACGAGCCGGGCCATCTCGCACACGCGCCGCATGAATCGCCGTGGGTGGTCACGGTGCCGTTGATCCTTCTGGCTATTCCGTCCGTGCTGATCGGCTGGCCCACGATCGGGCCGATGCTGTTCGGCGATTACTTCGGGGGCGCGATCCGCGTGGCGGCGGACAACAACGTGCTGGGCGAACTTGCCCACGAATACCATGGCACGTCCGCCATGGTGCTGCATGGATTCATCGGGCCTCCGTTCTGGATTGCGCTGGCGGGTTTTGCAGTGGCGACTTACGTGTACCTGTTCAATCCCGGCGTTGCCGCGCGTGCCGCAAAATCGTTGCGACCGATTTACACGACGCTGGTCCACAAATACTGGTTCGACGAGGTGTATCAGGCCGTTTTTGTGCGAGGCGGGATTTTGCTCGGCCGCGGACTTTGGCGCGGCGGCGATATCGGCCTGATCGACGGCGTCGCGGTAAACGGCTCGGCGGCACTCATCGCGCGCATCTCGGCGACGATCCGCTGGGTGCAATCGGGTTATCTCTATCACTATGCGTTCGCGATGATTCTCGGCCTGATCGCCCTCTTGGCCGGATTGTGGTGGACCGTCGCGCAGGTCGGTGGCTGATCGATGGAAACGACAACGACCATGCCGCTGCCGCACGTCCTCGACATCCTGATCTGGCTGCCGATCATCGGCGCCGCGCTGGTGCTTGCGCTCGGACGGCGAGCACAGGCCGCGCGCTGGCTCGCATTGATCGTGACCCTGGCGACATTCGTGATCAGCGTGCTGCTGTGGAAAGCCTATGTGCCGGCCGTGTCCGGCATGCAGTTTATCGAGAGCCATCCATGGATCGACGCGCTCAAGGTGCATTACGCGCTCGGCGTCGACGGTATTTCGGTTGCGCTGATCGCGTTGACTGCATTCACCACGGTGCTCGTGATCATCGGCAGCTGGAAGCCGATCAGCAACAAACCGGGCCAGTTCATGGCCGCGATGCTCGCGCTCGAAGGCCTCATGATCGGCGTGTTCGCCGCGACCGACGCATTGCTGTTCTACGTGTTCTTCGAAGGCATGCTGATTCCGATGTTCCTGATCATCGGAATCTGGGGTGGGCCGCGCCGCGTGTATGCGACGTTGAAGTTTTTCATCTACACGTTTCTCGGGTCGATCTTCATGTTGGTCGGCCTCATTTACCTGCACATGAAGACCGGCGAGTTCTCGATCACCGCGTTCCAGCACGCCGGCCTCGATGCGCACGAACAGGCCTGGCTGTTCTTCGCGTTCCTGATCGCGTTCGCGATCAAGGTGCCGATGTGGCCGGTGCACACCTGGCTGCCCGATGCGCATGTCGAGGCGCCGACCGGCGGTTCGGTGATCCTGGCCGCGATCATGCTGAAGGTCGGAGGCTACGGATTCATCCGCTTCTCGCTGCCGATGACACCCGATGCGAGCCAGACCTTCGCCTGGGTCGTGATCGCGATGTCGCTGATAGCGATCATCTACATCGGCTACGTCGCGCTGGTGCAGGACGACATGAAGAAGCTGATCGCGTATTCGTCAATCGCGCACATGGGCTTCGTCACGCTCGGCCTGTTCATCGCGCTCACGCTGGTGCGCGAGCAGCACAATATCGTCGCCGCACGGCTCGGCATCCAGGGCGCGATGGTGCAGATGATCTCGCACGGCTTCGTATCGGGCGCGATGTTCTCGTGCATCGGCGTCATGTACGATCGGCTGCATACGCGCCTGATCAAGGATTACGGCGGCCTTGCGCACGTGATGCCGTGGTTCGCGACCTTGTTCGTGCTGTTCGCGATGGCCAACTGCGGCCTGCCCGGCACCAGCGGATTCGTCGGCGAATTCATGGTGATCCTCGCCGCGTTCCAGGACAGCCCGTGGATCGCGCTGGCCGCCGCATTCACGCTGATCATCGGCGCGGGTTACACGCTGTGGCTGATCAAGCGCGTCGTGTTCGGCGCGGTCGTGCACGACAACGTCGCCAAGATGAAGGATCTCGATCCAAACGAATGGATCGTGCTCGGCGCTTTCGCCGCCGCCGTGCTCGCCCTCGGCATCTACCCGCAACCGCTCATCACCCTGATGGACAGCGCCGTGCGCGATATCGTGCATACCTTGGTGCTGTCGCAGGCTTGAGGGCTGCTGCGATCAACTATGCTTGAATGCTACGAAGCTAGATTGTCACGTAGGTAGGAACTGGATTGCGATGCCGACTTTGAGAATCTCATAGTGATTTTGTTCAACCCCAACAATCTGTGGGCCATCCTGCCCGAGCTGGTTTTGCTCGGCATGACCTGCGCGATCCTGCTGATCGATCTGTTCCTGAAACAGCAGCGGCGCGGCGTCACCCATTGGGCGAGCGTGCTCGCGCTGATCGTGACCGGCGTTCTGGTCTGGCGCGGCGCGCCGGGTGCCGCGGGGTCGGTCAGCGCATTCAACGACATGTTCATCAGCGACGGCGTTGCAACATTGCTGAAGCTGTTCGTGCTGCTGACCACCGGCGCGGTCATGGTTTACGGGCGCACGTATCTGCACGATCGACGCCTGTTCGCGGGCGAGTTCTACCTGCTGCTGCTGTTCGCGACGCTCGGCATGATGATCCTGGTATCTGCCGGCAGCCTGGTCACGGTGTTTCTCGGGCTCGAACTGCTGACGCTGAGTTCGTATGCGCTGGTGGCGCTGAATCGGGATTCGGCGATCGCCTCGGAAGCGGCAATCAAGTATTTCGTGCTCGGTTCGCTCGCGTCCGGCCTGTTGCTGTATGGCATGTCGATGATCTACGGCGCGACCGGCACGCTCGATCTGGCGCAGATTCATGCACTCGCCTCGTTCGCGGCAGGCAGCCCGCATCAGGCGCTGCTCGCGTTCGGGCTGGTGTTTCTCGTGGTCGGCATCGCGTTCAAGCTCGGCGCGGCACCGTTCCACATGTGGCTGCCGGATGTGTATCAGGGTGCGCCGACGCCGATCACGCTGTTCGTCGGCTCGGCCTCGAAGCTCGCCGCGTTCGGCATGGCGTATCGGTTGCTCGACGGCGCGCTCGGCGGCATGGCCGGCGACTGGACCGCGATGCTCGGGCTGATCGCGGCGCTGTCGCTCGCGGTCGGCAACCTGTTCGCGATCGTGCAATCGAATCTCAAGCGCATGCTCGCGTACTCGACCATCTCGCACATGGGTTTCCTGTTTCTCGGCCTCGTCAACGGCGGGCCGGAAGGGTTCGCCGCGGCGATGTTCTATGCGATCACCTATGCGCTGATGACGACGGTCGCGTTCGGCATGATCCTGCTGCTCGCGCGCGCCGGCTTCGAGGCCGAGGAGATCGACGACTTCAAGGGCCTCAACCAGCGCAATCCGTGGTACGCGGCGATGATGGCGCTGGCGATGTTTTCGCTGGCCGGCGTGCCGCCGCTGTTCGGCTTCTTCGCCAAATTGCTGGTGCTGCGCGCAGTCATCGACGCCGGCCATCTGTGGCTCGCGATCGTCGCGATCGTGTTCGCGATCGTCGGTCTGTTCTACTACCTGCGCGTGGTCAAGGTGATGTACTTCGACGACGCGGCCGATCCGGCGCCGCTCGCTTTGCCGCACGATCGGCCGTTCCGCTGGGTGCTCTCGTTGAACGGGGTAGCCCTGCTGGTGATGGGCGCAACCTGGGGGCCGCTGTTCGACTGGTGCAATCGCGCGATCGGCTCGTGATTCGATCGGAGCGGCCATCCCGCACGGCCCGAACCCGGACTGAACGCGAGACCGGAATGTCGATGATGCGGCCCGCAAATGCTTGATCAAAGCAGCAATCTCCGTGCCAGCATGCTTGCGATCGGAACCGCCAGCCGATAGAATCCGCACCCGGCTGATGCGGGGTGGAGCAGTCTGGCAGCTCGTCGGGCTCATAACCCGAAGGTCGCAGGTTCAAATCCTGCCCCCGCTACCAGGTTTGTGCAGTCCGGCCTCATTCGTGAGGCTTTTTTGTTGGTGCTGCAAGGATGCAGGCCAGGCCGGCGTGGATGCCGACAGGATGCAACACGGAATGGGCCTCGTGCCCATTTTTTTTTCCAGGCTTTTCCTTGAAGAGTGCGGACAGGATGTCCGTTTCTTGATTCTCGCGATCAGGGACGATCGCAAAGGTAAACACATGAATGTTGAGGATATACAAGGGCTTTTGGTCCCAGCAATCGCCGATCTTGGCATCGAATTGCTCGGCATCGAGTTCAACCCGACGCATGGTGCAAGCCTGCTGCGGGTGTACATCGACGCGCCCGACACCGGCGTGACGATCGACGATTGCGAGCGCGTCAGTCGCGAGATTTCGGCGCTGCTCGATGTCAACGATCCGGTTGCCGGCCGATACACGCTCGAAGTGTCTTCGCCGGGACTCGATCGGCCGTTGTTCACGCCGGCACAGTTTGCGCGGCAGGTCGGAGAAAGGGTCAAACTCGGTGTCGCCGTGCCGGTGGTCGGGCGCCGACGATTTACTGGCGTGATACGCGCCGTAAAAGGTGATGCGATCACGATCGAGCAGGATGGCGAAACAGTCGAACTGGAGCATGAGAATATCGTGAACGCACGCCTTGTACCCGGCTACGACGCGATCGGGCCCGGCCCGAAGCGGCATCACGGAAAATCCGGGCATCGCGCCCGGAGGTCCAGAAAAACATGAACAATCGTTCCGGTCGCAGCAACGGCCGCGAAGGAGATTTGCGATGAGCAAAGAACTGCTGATGGTGGTTGATGCAGTTGCCAGCGAAAAGGGCGTTTCCGAGGACGTCATTTTCGAGGCGATGGAGGCAGCGCTCGCCTCGGCGGCGAAGAAACGCTATCCGGACGTGGACGTCGACGTTCGCGTCGCGATCGATCGCGACAGCGGCGATTACGAAACCTTTCGCGTCTGGGAAGTGGTGGCTGACGATGTGGTGATGGAATCGCCCGATCGCCAGTTGCGCTTGATGGATGCGGTCGACGAGAAGCCGGAAATTGCCGTTGGCGAGTACATCGAGGAGCCGATCGACAATCCCGATTTCGGGCGTATCGCGGCGCAGGCAGCCAAGCAGGTCATCGTGCAGCGGGTGCGCGAGGCCGAGCGTGCGCAGGTGGTCGAAGCCTACAAGGATCGCGTCGGCGAGTTGATCACCGGCGTGGTCAAGCGCGTCGAGCGGGGCAACGTGTATCTCGATCTCGGTGGCAACGCCGAAGCACTGGTGGCGCGCGATCGCAGCATCCCGCGCGAATCGGTACGCGCCGGCGACCGCCTGCGCGGCTATCTGTACGAGGTTCGCGCCGAGGCGCGCGGGCCGCAGCTGTTCATTTCGCGCACCGCGCCGGAATTCATGATCGAGCTGTTCAAGCTCGAGGTACCCGAAGTCGGCCAGGGCCTGGTCGAGATCAAGGGGTGCGCGCGCGACCCGGGCGACCGCGCGAAGATTGCGGTGCTGGCGCACGACAACCGCACCGACCCGATCGGTGCCTGCATCGGCATGCGCGGTTCGCGCGTGCAGGCGGTATCAAACGAACTCAACGGCGAGCGCATCGACATCGTGTTGTGGAACGAATCCTCGGCGCAGTTCGTGATCAACGCGATGGCTCCGGCCGAAGTACAGTCGATCATCGTCGACGAGGAAAAGCATTCAATGGACATCGCAGTGGCCGAAGACAAGCTGTCGCAGGCGATCGGTCGCGGCGGTCAGAATGTGCGTCTTGCGAGCAAGCTCAGCGGCTGGCATCTGAATGTGATGACGGCGGATCAGGTACGTGAGAAAAGCGAATCAGAGCAGGAGGCTGCGCGCGAACTGTTCATGGACAAACTGGAAGTCGACGGCGAGATCGCGCAGATCCTGGTGCAGGAGGGTTTCTCGTCGGTCGAGGAAATCGCCTACGTGCCAAATGCCGAACTGATCGCGATCGACGGGTTTGACGAGAACATTGTCGAGGAATTGCGCGCGCGCGCACGCGATGCGCTGTTGACCGATGCACTGGTGGTCGAGGAGGAAATTGACGAGCATAAGCCAGCCGAGGATCTGCTGGAAGTTGAGGGTCTTGAGGAGAACATCGCGTTCGAACTGGCCCGCAACGGCATCATTACCCGCGAGAATCTGGCTGACCTGGCGACGGTCGAATTGATGGAACTGGGAATCGAAGATCTGGATGAGGAAACTGCCGCCGCGCTGATCATGGCGGCGCGCGAGACGGCGCTTTCGTAGACGCGCGTAAGGCGCATGCGGCGGCGGCGGCGCGAGTCGAGGGCAGGGAGTCGAGATAATGTCGGATGTGACAATCAAACAATTGGCCGGCGTGCTTGGAACCGAGGTGGACAAGCTGCTAGCGCAGCTCACCGAGGCTGGCATGTCGTTCAGGGACCCC
The DNA here is from genome assembly GCA_049583635.1 of Rhodanobacteraceae bacterium. GTDB lineage: Bacteria > Pseudomonadota > Gammaproteobacteria > Xanthomonadales > Rhodanobacteraceae > Dokdonella_A. Next base: position 3,292 of record JBAUWF010000073.1, on the reverse strand, counting down.
GAACAGGTCATCAGCAGCACCGAAAAGGTGAAGCTGCTCGGATTCCTGCGCCGCACGCATGGCAAACGCGAGGTGACTTCCGAGGGCAGCGATGCCGGCCCGCGCCAGGTGACATTGAAGCGTCGCACCGTCAGCGAGATCACGGTCAATCCGGGACAGCGTGGCGCCGCGACCAAGAAGGTCAATGTCGAGGTGCGCCAGAAACGTACCTATGTCAAGCGCAGTGCGGTCGAAGATCAGCTCGATCCCGAGCGCGAGGAAGCTGCGCGCAAGCTGGCCGAGTCGCAGAAGAAGCGCGAAGCTGAGGATCTAGCCCGCGCCGAAGCGGAGCACAAGCGGCAGGAAGAGGCGGCCCGGGCCAGCGCCGAGGAAGAGGCACGCAAGGCCGAGGAGCAACGCCTCAAGGCATTGGCGGCCGAGCAGGCGGCAGCGGAACCGGTAGTCTTGATGCCCCCCGACCCGTCCGAGCCCCCCGTGGCCAATGAAAGGCCGCGACGCAACGAAGGTTCCGGCGCTCCTGCGCGGCACAAGTCACGCCATGGTTCGCATCGGATGCGCGACGATGGCGACGTGCCGGAAGCGAACAAGTTCGGCGCACAGTTGCATCTCTCGCCGGACGGCGCTGCGCGCCGTACCGGACGCAGAAAGCCACGTTCACGGCAGCCCGAACAGAAACGTGCCGGCGCCGATCATGGGTTCTCGCGTCCGGTCGCTCCGATGGTGCGAGAGGTCGCGGTTGGCGAGTCGATCACGGTTGCCGACCTGGCCCAGAAGATGGCGGTCAAAGGCGCCGATGTCGTCAAGGCGCTGTTCAAGATGGGTGTCATGACGACGATCAACCAGGCAATCGATCACGACACGGCGGCATTGGTGGCCGAAGAACTCGGTCATCGCGTCGTGCAGGCCGAGGATCGCGATGCCGAGGTAGCGTTGCGTGTCCAGTCGGTGGGCGAAGGCGAAGGCGCGGCGCGGCCACCGGTCGTCACGATCATGGGTCACGTTGATCACGGCAAGACATCGCTGCTCGATTATATCCGTCGAACCAAGGTCGCTTCGGGCGAAGCCGGCGGCATCACCCAGCACATCGGTGCATATCACGTCGAAACCGATAAAGGCATCATCAGCTTTCTCGATACCCCGGGTCATGCCGCGTTTTCGTCGATGCGCGCGCGCGGCGCGCAGTCGACCGACCTCGTCGTGCTGGTGGTTGCCGCTGACGACGGCGTCATGCCCCAGACCATCGAGGCGATTCAGCATGCCAATGCCGCCAAGGTGCCGTTGATCATCGCGGTCAACAAGATGGACAAGCCGGAGGCCAATCCGGACCATGTGCGACAGGGTCTGGTCCAGCACGGAGTGCAGACCGAAGGATGGGGTGGCGACGTGCAGTTCGTGCCGGTATCGGCCAAGACCGGTGCAGGCGTCGACGATTTGCTTGAGGCGATTCTGCTGCAGGCGGAACTGCTGGAACTCAAGGCAGTCGCGGAAGGCCGCGCGAGCGGCGTCGTCATCGAATCAAGCTTGGACAAGGGACGCGGACCCGTGGCGACGGTACTTGTGCAGCAGGGATTGCTCAAGCGTGGTGATTTTCTCGTTTGTGGCGTCGAGTACGGACGTGCGCGCGCGCTGTTCGACGAAGGCGGCCATCAGGTGAATGAAGCCGGTCCGTCGATCCCGGTTCAGCTGCTCGGGCTTTCGGGCGTGCCCGAAGCCGGAGATGATTTCGTCGTCGTCGACGACGAGCGTCTGGCCAAGGACGTCGCTCAGCAGCGCATGCAAAAGCGCCGCGAAACGCGTCTTGGGAAGCAGGCCGGAAATCGCATGGAAGACATCATGGCGCAGATGGGGCAGGGTGAAGAGCAGCTCATCTTGAACCTGGTCGTCAAGGCCGACGTGCAGGGATCCGCCGAAGCGCTGCGCGAGGCGCTGAGTGCCATATCGACCGAATTGATCAAGGTCAATGTCATCGCGTCGGGCGTCGGCGGCATCACCGAATCCGATGCGACCCTGGCTGCGGCTTCGAAGGCCGTGATCATCGGTTTCAACGTGCGCGCCGATGCCTCCGCACGTAGGGTGATCGAAACCAGCGGCCTTGATCTTCGCTATTTCTCGATCATCTATGACGTGATCGACCAGGTGAAACAGGTCGCCACCGGCATGCTTGGCAACGAGGTACGCGAGGAGATCATCGGTACCGCCGAGGTGCGTGACGTATTCCGGTCATCGAAGTTCGGCGCCATTGCCGGCTGCATGGTGGTTGAGGGCGTCGTTCGGCGAAACAAGCCGATCCGTGTGCTGCGCGATAACACCGTGATCTACGAGGGCGAACTCGAATCCCTGCGGCGCTTCAAGGAAAACGTCGACGAGGTGCGCAACGGCACCGAATGCGGTATCGGCGTCAAGCAGTACAACGACATCAAGCCCGGCGACAGCATCGAATGCTTCGAGCGCATCGAGGTGGCGAGGACCTTGTGAGGATGTGAGATCTGAGACGGTGGACCTTTCGCTTGTCGCCTGAGTGGGCGACGTCTCAATGTCTGACATCATGCCCGTTCAACCCGAATGTCATGACCAGCCAGTCCTTCAGCCGCTCCGATCGCGTTTCCGCACAGCTTCGCCGTGAATTGGCGGTGCTGGTGCATGCCGCAGTCCGCGATCATGCATTGCCATCCGTCAGCGTGTCCGATGTCGAGGTGACACGCGACCTGGACAGCGCGACTGTGTTCGTCACTGCGCTCATTGCCGATGACGCTCCACTCGCGGTCGAGCAACTCAACGCGATGGCGCGCGAGTTCCGGTACGCACTCTCGCACTCGCTGCGCCTGCGGCGGGTCCCCGAGCTGCGTTTTCGTTACGACGATTCGATCGACCGCGGGGAACGCATCGACAATCTGCTGCGCGATGACTCCGGCAACGCGACCACATAAGGCGATCGCCGGTGCGCCCCTGAGCGATGGCATGTATCGCGCGCGCTTGATGGGCGGCGCGAGCCGCACCACGATGCCGGCTCCGGAGCGAGGGTCGGGTTTGTATATCGTCGATGAAGGTTGAACGCAAACCTGCCGGGTCCCGTTGGCGTGATGTTCACGGCATCCTGCTGTTCGACAAGCCGTCTGGTCCGAGTTCCAATCGTGCGCTGCAACAGGTGCGTCGCATCTATCGGGCCGCCAAGGCAGGGCACACCGGCAGTCTCGATCCGCTCGCCAGTGGGCTGTTGCCGATTTGCTTTGGCGAAGCGACCAAGATCGCGGGCCTTCTGCTCGGGTCGGACAAGGCGTACGAAGCCGAATGC
>JBAUWF010000072.1:0-6684 GCA_049583635.1 Rhodanobacteraceae bacterium | reverse complement strand
ACCTGCGGCCGGCCCGTCCGGGTCCGGCGTCGTGCTCGGCGATGCCACCGCCGGCGCCGCCAAGGCGACCGCTTGCGGGGCCTGCCACGGCATCGATGGCAACCCGACCGATCCGCAATATCCCAAGCTGGCCGGTCAGAACGAGGCGTACATCGCGCGCCAGCTCGAATTGTTCAAGAGCGGCAAGCGCCTCAATCCGGTCATGGTCGGCTTTGTCGGCACGTTGTCGACCCAGGACATGCACGATATCGGTGCTTATTTCGCGGCCAAGCAGGTGCTGCCCGGTGTCGCCGACAAGGCCATGGTTTCGACCGGGCAGGCGTTGTATCGCGGAGGCGATGCAGCGCGCGACATCCCCGCGTGCATGGCCTGTCATGGCCCGGATGGTCACGGCATGGCCGGCGCGGCATACCCGCATTTGGCCGGCCAGTGGACCGATTATGTGATGGCCAAGCTCAAGGACTGGAAGAACGGCACGGTCTGGGGCAATGACGAACACGCCAAAATCATGCCGACGATTGCCTCGCGTCTGAGCGATGCCGATATCGCGGCACTTTCGTCCTATGTCGAAGGTCTGCACAGCGCCGGGGCGGCGGATGTCGCGGCCAAGTGACTGCCGGGCGGCGTTCAGTGCGCAGTCCGGATAATGCTGATTCATGGCACCGGCAGCCTGCCGGCGTGCCTCAGCAAACACGCATCGAGGTAAACCCATGCTGAAAAACTTCTGCGTCCTGCTGTTCGGTTTCGCTTTTGCGCTCGTCGCGCATGCCGCAGACGAACCCTGGAAGGCCGGCAAGAACTACTTCATGGTCGAGCCGCCGCAACCGACTGCGACCGGCGCCAAGATCGAAGTGCTCGAGGTGTTCTCCTACGCCTGTCCGGCCTGCAACCAGTTCCGCACGATCGCCGACAAGATCCAGTCGGATCTGCCCGCCAACGCCGAGATGCGTCACTTGCCGGCCTCTTTCCGCTCGGACGAGGACTGGCCGGTGTTCCAGCGCGCGTTCTTCACCGCGCAGGCGCTCGGGGTGACGGAAAAGAGCCACAATGCGTTGTTCGACGCGGTCTGGACCAACGGTACGCTTAAAACCACGGACCCGGTTACCCATCAGCTGGTCAATCCACTGCCGACCATTGAGGATATCGCGAACTTCTTTTCGAAGTTCGGAGTCAAACCGGCGGATTTCGTCGCCACCGCCAATTCGTTCGCGATCAACACCAAGATGAAACAGGCCGATGCGATGATCAAGGCCTATGGTGTCGACTCCACGCCGACCCTCATCATCAACGGCAAGTATCGCCTGACCGGACAGTCCGCAGGAGGCTGGGACAAGGTCGAACCGCTGGTGCGCTATCTGATCGCGAAGGAAAGCGCGGCGCCCTGATCTCGCCCGCAATCGCCATTGGACAGTTTGCTGTGTGACCACACGACTCGTTGAGGAAACCCAAATGCTTCGAACCGTTTCGATCCTGCTGGCCGGACTTGCCTGTGCGAGCATCGCGAGCGCGCAAGGCTTCAATGCCACGGCGCCGGCCCAGAGATGGGAGGCCGGCAAGAACTACACGCTGATCGATCCGCCGCAGCCGACCGCGACCGGCGACAAGATCGAGGTGCTCGAGATCTTTTCCTACGCCTGTCCGCACTGCGCGCATTTCCAGCCGTATGCGGACGAGCTCAAGGCGAGCCTGCCGCCGTATGCCGAATTCGGCAACATGCCGGCGGTGTTCAATGCCTCGTGGGAACCGTTCGCGCGCGCCTATTACACCGCTCAGTCGCTTGGGGTGGCGCAGAAAACCCATCAGGCCTTGTTCGACGCCTTGCATCGTGATCACGAACCGCTGCGCACGATCGAGGATCTGTCGACGTTCTATGCCAGATACGGCGTTGAGCCGAAGAAGTTCATCAATGCGTCGAACTCGTTCGAGGTCAACAGCAAGCTCATGCGCGCGGAGCGGATGGTCAAGGCTTACGGCGTGCGCGGCACGCCGAGCATTGTCGTCAACGGCAAGTATCTGGCCACCGGGCAGTCCGCCGGCGGCTATCCGCAACTGATCGAATTGGTCGACTGGCTGGTCAAGAAGGAACATGACGCGGCGCAATCCAGCCATACGAAATAGCGCCACCCGGGGGAACGCATTCAAGGCCGCCTGCGGGCGGCCTTCGCGTGTTTGCCGCGTCGATCGGACAGGTGTCGATAGCCGGGCGCGCCGGCAATGAACCAGGGCAGCAGCCGTTTGCCATCGGGACAGGACATCACGCGATCGGCAGCCCAGGACGTTCACCGTCTGCGGTTGTTGAGCTGCAACATACTCGCCGGCGGCCGCATGCGCGGTTATCGGGACTACGTAACGCATAGCTGGAAACATGTGCTGCCGACCGGCAAGCGCGCCAATCTCGACGGCCTCGCCGCCGTCATCAGCGATTTCGACATGGTCGCGCTGCAGGAAGCCGACGCCGGCAGCTTGCGCTCCGGTTTCACCAACCAGACCCAATACCTCGCCGAAAGGGCGGGCTTTCCGTTCTGGAGCCACCAGCCGAACCGGCGTGTATCGCGCCTGGCCAATTCGAGCAATGGGCTGCTTGCGCGCACGGCGCCCGACGAAGTGCTCGACTACCCCTTGCCCGGCCGGATTCCGGGGCGCGGTGCGTTGTGGTCGCGTTTCGGTGCCGGTGAGAGCGCGTTGATCGTGGTTGTCGCGCACCTGTCGCTCGGACCGAGCGCGCGCGTCAGGCAACTCGATTTCCTGGCCGAGCTGATCGGCGATCATGCGAACGTCGTGTTGATGGGCGACCTGAACACGGTCCCCGACAGCGCCGAATTGCGCGCGTTGTACGCGCGCACCTCGCTGACGCCGCCGGCGGACTCGCCGGCTACCTTCCCGAGCTGGCGCCCGCGTCGCGCGCTCGATCACATCCTGGTGTCGCGCACGCTCCAAATCGAGCGCCTCTGGACACTGGCGCATCCGGTGTCCGATCACCTGCCGATCGCAGCCAGCGTGCGCCTGCCGGCCAGCCCCTGGGTCGTCGTCGATGACACGGGCGGGCCCGCACCTGCTCTGCACAGCGCGGATCGTTCACGTGGCTGACCGATGCGAATGAATCGCGGTACCCGTACAACCGCCGCAGCGGTGGCGCGTTACCATACAAGGACGATGCCTCACCTCAAGACTTGCGGGCGCATGTGCGGGGCTCTGACCCTGCTGTGCGTAATCGCAACAACCGCGATTCCCGGACTCGCGGCCGATCGCGATCACCAGCGCGAGCTGTTTCGCAGTGCGCTCGACGCGGCCGAACATGGTCGTGGCGATGAGTGGAAGAGAATCGCGATCGATCTGGCCGATTATCCGCTGTTGCCGTACGTCGAGCTGGCCGCGTTGCGCCGTGGCAAGGGTGAACTCGATGGTGCCGCAGTCGAACGTTTTCTCGCGCGCTGGCCGGATACGCTGGCCGCGCGCGACTTGCGCCATGCGTATCTGCGCGAGCGTGCCGATGCGTCCGATTGGGCAGCATTCCGGGCGCTGTGGAAGCACACGTCGGAGCGCGATCTCGCTTGCGACGAGCTGCGCGCGCGCTTGGCCGCCGCTGAGAAACTGAGCTACCCAGACATCGAACCGGTGTGGAGCAGCACGCGCGTATCGAGCGCCTGCGCACCGCTGTTTGCGGCGGCCCGCGGCAGCGGCATTCTGACGGATGCCGAGGTGCGGCAACGCCTGCTTGATGTGGCCATCGCCGGCAGGGCCGATACGGTCGAATCGCTGGTGGCGTTGCTGGACGGGGAAGAGCGCGCCGCCGGCCAGCGGCTCGCCGCAGTGCTGCGCGATCCGGCCGCCATGCTGGCCAAAGCCGTGACCTGGCCGGACGACCAGGATTCACGTGAGGCGATTGCACTCGGACTCGCGCGCCTTGCGCGGCGCGACACCGATGCGGCCGAGACCTTGTGGGCCACGCTCGACGATCGTTTCAAGTTCACCACCGAACAGAAGGATCGCGTGCTGCATGCGCTGGCCCTGTACCGGGCTGCCTCGTATGCGCCAAACGCGCTGGCGCGGCTCAAGGCGCTGCCTGCTGCCGCGAATCTGGACGACACGCGTGCGTGGCGCGTGCGCGTCGCACTGGCTTCTGCGGACTGGGGCGAAGCGCTGAGCGCGCTCGATGCGCTCGGCAGCGAACAGAAAGCCGATACGCGCTGGCGTTACCTGCGCGCGCGCGTGCTGATGAAGGCCGGACGCAAGGCCGAGGCCGAGCCGATCCTGGCTGAACTGGCACGCGAGCCCGACTATTACGGATTCCTGGCGGCGGACTGGTTGTCGATGCCGTATGCGTTGTGCGCCGATACGCTCGCCTCCAACCCGAAAATCGAGGCTGCGCTCGCGCGGCAACCCGATCTCCAGCGTGCATTCGAGTTCCATGCGCTCGGCATGTTGCCGAACGCGCGCCGCGAATGGGACTTTGCGATGGAGAAGCTCGATGTCGAACAACGCCGCATTGCCGCCGACTACGCCTATCGGAGCGGCTGGTATGACCGCGCCGTGTTTGCCTATTCGGCCGATCCGGATTCGCGCCAGCTCTATCGGCAGCGCTTCCCGCTGGCGATGAAACGGCAAGTGACCCGCTCGGCGCGCGAAGCCGGCATCGATCCGGCATGGGCCTACGCGATCATTCGTGCCGAGAGCGCCTGGACCACCGACGCGCGCTCGGGTGCGAACGCCTATGGGCTGATGCAGTTGTTGCCGGCGGTCGCCAAACAGCTTGCCCGCAACGAGAAGCTGTCCTTTGGCGGCCCGCGCGACCTGTTCGATCCTTCGTTCAACGTGAATCTGGGGACACGCTACCTCGCCCGCATGGCCGACGGCTACGATGGCAGCCCCTGGCTTGCAAGCGCCGCCTACAATGCCGGCACGCGACCGGTCGGTCGCTGGGTCGACGAACGCGCGAGTCTCGATCCGGACCTGTTCATCGAAACCATTCCGTATCACGAAACCCGCGATTACGTGTCGCGTGTGCTCGCTTTCAGTGTGGTCTACGACTGGCGCCTCAACGACAAGGTGGTGCCTCTGGCCGCGCGCATGCCACGCATCGGCCAGAGTTACCATGCACCAACCGACAAGTCACCGCGCAAGGCCGTCATGTGTCCTGTCGAACCCGCTGCCGATACATCGGGCGAATCGGTCGCGGCACACACGAGGGCGGCGCGCTGATAGCAGCTATCTGTTTGCGCGCGTGCCCTTGATACCGTGGAACTGGACTTCCGGAGACCGCTCATGAAACCACAGCGCATCGTGATACTCGGCGGCACCGGATTCGTCGGCAGCCGCCTGGTGGAAAGATTGGCCGAAGACGGCCACAGTATTCGCGTGCTGTCGCGCAATCGCGAGAAGCACCGTGAACTGAACCTGTTGCCTGGTGTCAGCGTGGCCAATGCCGATGTACACAATCGCGATTTTCTCGCCCGACATTTCCATCACGCCGATTGTGTGATCAATCTGGTCGGCATTCTCAACGAGCGCGGGTCCGATGGCGCCGGCTTTCGCCGCGCCCACGTCGAGTTGACCGCGAGCGTCATTGCCGCGTGCCGGATCGCCGGTGTGCAGCGCCTGCTGCAGATGAGCGCACTGCGTGCCGGCGAAGGCGCAAGTCATTACCTCAAGACCCGCGGCGAGGCCGAGCAACTGGTACGCAAATGCTCATTGGCGTGGACGATCTTTCGTCCATCGGTGATCTTCGGTCCGGGCGACGGATTGTTTTGCCGATTCGCGAAATTGCTGCGCTTCGTTCCGGTGCTTCCGCTCGCTCGCGCACGCGCGCGTTTTGCGCCGGTGTATGTCGGCGATGTCGCCGAAGCGTTTGCGCGGGCGCTGGTGCATCCATACACCAGTGGTCACACCTATGAACTGACCGGTCCGACTGTGATCACCCTCGGCGAGATCGTGCGCTGGACGGCGCGGCTGATCGGCAAGCGCCGCTGGATCGTTCCGCTTCCGGACGTGCTCGGCTACTTGCAGGCGACAATCGGCGAATGGCTGCCCGGCAAGCCGATTTCGCGCGACAACTTCCGCTCGCTCAAGCTCGATTCGGTCAGCGACGAAGACGGCCTCGCATCACTCGGCATCGTCGCAACGCCGATGGCGCTCATCATGCCGACGTTGTTTGCGCAGCCCAGCCGAAGACGCCAGTCCCGCTACGATCTTTACCGCGAACAGCACCAGCGCTGACGCCATGCGCATCTATCTGGTCGGTGGCGCGGTCCGCGATCGATTGCTCGGAAGATCCGTGAGCGACACCGATTACGTGGTGGTCGGCGCGACGCCGGAGGAAATGGCGCGCCTTGGTTATCGCCCGATCGGCAAGGACTTCCCGGTATTCCTGCATCCCGACACGCACGAGGAATATGCGCTGGCGCGCATGGAGCGCAAGAGCGGGCGCGGCTATCACGGTTTCGTGTTTCAGGTCGACCAGAGCGTGACGCTCGAGCAGGATCTCGCGCGCCGCGATCTGACCATCAACGCGATGGCCGAGGATGCCGACGGGCGTCTGATCGATCCGTTCGGTGGCGCGCGCGATCTGGAAAACCGCGTGCTCCGCCATGTAGCGCCCGCATTCGCCGAAGACCCGGTGCGCGTGCTGCGCGTCGCTCGCTTTGCCGCGCGCTACGCACCGCTCGGATTTCGTGTGGCCGACGAAAC
>JBAUWF010000071.1:0-17806 GCA_049583635.1 Rhodanobacteraceae bacterium | reverse complement strand
GCACTATACTTGCGCACCCAAATGGCGCCTTCAGACCATCGCGCTGCGCAATTCGCGGCGCCATGAAATTCAATGCATGAGCTGTCTCAAATCTGGATGCACATGGCCGACTGGGTGGCCGCGCACGCCGTCGTCCCGATGCTCACGCGATTGCACCTGACCGGCGTATCCGGCGATCCCCACGATATCGCCGAGGCGTGGATGATCGCGATCATCCAGGTTGGCATCATCGCGCTGATTTTCCGGCCACTGGAAAGCCTGATGCCGGCGCAGCGCTGGTCCGATCGTCGCCTGACCCGCGTCGACCGGCGCTATACCCTGATCATGCTGATGGGCCTGAACCCGTTGTTCGCCTATCTGGTGCTGATGCCGTTGAGCCACTGGCTCGGTGTGGCCTGCGGCCCCGGCGCGAATCCCGAAGACTCGCTGTTCAGCCTGACCCACTGGCTGCCCGCGCTGCGCCAGCATCCGTTTGTCCTGTTCGCGATGTACTACGTGGTTTTCGATTTCACGTATTACTGGATGCATCGCACGCAGCATGCGATTCCATGGTGGTGGGCGCTGCACAGCATGCATCACAGTCAACGCCAGATGAGTTGCTGGACCAACGACCGCGGGAGTTATCTGGATGGATTCCTGCAGTCGATGGTGCTGGCCACGGTGGGTATCGTGATGGGCGTGGCGCCGGATCAGTTCGCCCTGCTGAACCTGATCAGCGAACTGGTCCAGAATTTCTCGCATGCCAATGTGCGCATTGGTTTCGGTCGGCGGCTGGAACGACTGCTGGTCGATCCGAAATTCCATCGTCTGCACCACATGCGCGTCGACGTCACGCGACCGGACCTGCACAATTGCAACTTCGGGCAAGTCCTGCCGGTGTGGGATGTCTTGTTCGGGACGGCACTGTACGGCGAACCCGCGCGGCCGACCGGAGTCGGGGATCCCTCAGTGGACGCGGACAACGATTACGGTGTCGTGATGATGCAATGGCGCACCTTGCTTCGTTTCTGGGGCGCGGTTCGACGCCCCGCCGGATGGAAACTCGGCGAGGTGACGTTCGGCGCCGACTACGCGCCGATCCCGGTGAATCACGCGACCGCGTTCATCATCGAACGTCAGGTTACCGGCGGCCATGTGGATGCGGCAGTACCTCCGTGATTGCCTTCGGCGCGAGGTTCCGGTCGCAGCAATAACGTCCGTCGCCCACGCCCATAGGCGCCAAGGTCGCGTTTTCCGATGTAACCGTGCGGTCGCTCGGGTCAGTGCGAAGGTGCGATTGTTTTCGCGGCATCCTGGATCGGCGCCGTTTCGTCCGCGTTCGGCATCTGTGCGCCGGGATTGGCGTTCTGGTCGGTGTGCGGGGTTTCTGCACCGTTACCGGCACTCGCAGTCATCTGCCGATATTCCGTCTCGCTCAGCTTCGGCAACTTGCGCACGAACGCAACCATGCTCCAGATCTTCTGATCGTCATGGGTGATGCCCCAGGCCGGCATCGCGGTCATCTTGATGCCGTGCTTGATGATCCAGAACGCCTCGGCGGGATTGTCGATGCCGATCTTCGCGAGCGGCGGCGGTTTCGGATAAAGACCCTGGCGCATTTCGCTGTCCTCCTTGCCGGGCGCCAGGTGGCAGCCGGTGCACATTTGCGCATAGTGATGCGCGCCCTCGGCGATCAGGTTTGGATCATCGAGATTCGGCACCGTCACGTTACCGTCACGCTGAGCTATCGAATGATCGCGCAATGCATTGATGATCTGCACGGTGACCGGCCAGTGCGGCACGTCGGCGCCGATGTTGTAGATGCCGGACCAGACGAAGATCGCGCCGCCGACGATGATGATCACGATCCACAGGATGAAAGCTGCAATGAAACGCATGATGGTTGCTCCTTTGCTTTTGCGATCATCCCTGATTGCCAAGGTCAAACTGCGGCCATCCCTGGCTGCACTGTTCAAGATTATTGCGATCATCCGTGATCGCGAGGATCAAGGAGCGGCTATCCCTGGCCGCACAATTCAATGGGTACTAGAACCAGACGTGCAGGCCGGCGACAAGTTGCGGATCGTAGACAGGCTCTCCCACGGCACGCGCAAAATCCGCGGTTTTTCCAAACTTCCGTACCAAGTCTACGCCAATGTCCGGCGCGAACCGGCGGGTGATCTCGTAGCGCAGCCGCAATCCGAGCTCGACATCGGACAATCCCGCGCCGATGCCGCGCTGCGGATCGTCGCGAATGTACAGATTGACTTCGAAGTCGGGCGTCAGAATCAGGCGCTGGCTGAACAGGATGTCGTATTCCGCCTCGAAGCGAGCCGCGCTGCGACCGGATGAACCGATATAGCCTGAATGGACATCCCGTTATTTTGATAGGCAGAAGCTGGCGGCTGCGCACCCATTCAGTTGCGCTGAAGGCTGTGCATCATCCGCTCGATCAGTGCGGTGGACGACTTTTCGGGAACCAGCGGTACGAGGAGAACGCGTCCCCCGCCGGCTTCGACCAGATCGCGGCCGACGATTTGGTCGAGCCGATAGTCGCTTCCCTTGACGAGTACCTCGGGGCGCAGCAGACGAAGCAATTCGAGTGGCGTGTCCTGGTCGAATATGGTGACGGCGTCGACACAGGCTAGTGCCGCCAGCAGGGCAGCTCGTTCGTTCTCCGGAACAATGGGCCGGCCCGGTCCCTTGAGGCGTTGAATCGACGCATCGCTGTTGATCCCAACGACCAGCTTGTCCGCACAATTGGCGGCTTGGTGCAGCAGGGACAGGTGCCCTGCATGCAGTAAATCGAAGCAACCGTTGGTGAACGCGATTCGCTTTCCGGCAGCGCGCCATGCGCCGACCTTGGCAGTGACATCCTCGGTGCCAAGCACGCTGCTTGCGGCGCCGCCGCCCAATGCCGCAGTTATTGCCGGAACTTCGACCGCAACGGCTCCGACCCGGCACACCGCAATACCGGCTGCCACGTTTGCAATATGCGCCGCTTCGACGAGGGTTGCGCCCGCACCGAGACAAGTTCCGAGGGTTGCGACCACCGTATCGCCGGCGCCCGTCGGGTCGGACACGGCATGAGGCGAGGATGCGGGAATGGCCACTTCCGGATCGCTTGCCGGCACGATCAGCATGCCGCGGTCTCCCAGCGTGACGACAAGCGCATCCAGCCCTGCAGCCACAGCGAGCGTCCGAGCGGTTCGCGCAATGGCGTTGGCGTCGTCGGGATCGAACGCATGCCGGGCCGCCAGCTGCAATTCGCGCAGGTTTGGTGTAAGCAGGTTTGCGCCGCGGTATTCGCTGAAATCGCGTCTCTTCGGATCAACCACGATGCGGATATTGAGGGGTCGGCAAATTCCAGCGATGCCATCAATCGTTTGTTGCGTCAGTACACCCTTTGAGTAATCACTCAGGATGACAACATCCGGGGGTGGTTCGCGTTTGAGGTGCTCGATCATTTGCGGGACGAGGCTGCGCGGAAACGCGGTCGGGTCTTCCCAATCCAATCGCAACATCTGATGATTCCTAGCCAGCACGCGCAGCTTGCGCGTCGAATGCCGGCCAGCCACCCGCGTTACTGCTCGCGTGTCGATGGCGCACTCGCTGCAAAGCCGAAGAATCTGATCGCCCGCCTCGTCCTCGCCAAGCAGTCCTGCGAGAGTCGCATGGGCGCCAAGGGCGACGACCTGGCGGGCGACATTGGCCGCGCCACCGAGACGGGAATCGATTCCTCCCGCGCGAACGACCGGAACCGGCGCTTCTGGCGAAATGCGATCTGCACTGCCCGCTACATACTCATCCAGCATGATGTCGCCGATGATCCATACCCGCAGGCGGCGCACGCGCTCCAGTATCTCGTTGAGCCTTGTGCCGTCCACGCATCGCAGGTACGCGCTCATGCGCGCTGTGCCGGGGTCGGATCATCTTCCATCGCTTCTGCCAGCACGTGAATGCAGATGTCGTGGATTTCCTGGATGCGCGCCACCACTTTCGATGGTGCACGAAGAACCGTATCTGCGTGGGCCGCGAGCGCACCGCCATCGATGCCGGTCAGCGCAACAACACGGCAGTCCATGGCGCGTGCGGTTCGCGCAGCTTCCACCACGTTCGGCGAATTGCCGCTGGTGCTCAATGCGATCAGTACGTCACCTGGCCCCGCCAACGCTTCGACCTGCCGTGCGAAGACACGCTCGTACCCGTAATCATTGGCGATCGCCGACACGATCGCGCTGTCGCTGGTGAGTGCGATCGCGGCCAGAGCACGGCGTTCACGCTGAAATCTACCGACCAGTTCGGCCACAAGATGCTGTGCGGTGGCAGCACTGCCGCCGTTGCCGCATGCAAGTATCTTGTTGCCGGCGGCAAGGGCTGTGCGCACGATCCCACTGACGAGCTCCAGCAACAACGGCAACGACACGGCTGCCTGGTCGACCACGGCGCCATGTTCAAAAAAGACACGATGCACGATCATCATGGCGGTCTTGGCCTTGGGGATGGCATCTGACAACACTGCCGCCGCAAACTGGCGCAGATCGCCGTAAATCGGGACGTTCGCCGCATTCGCGTCGGCATGTGTCGCATTGCCCTTGCCGGTTCTCACGAGACATGCCGGGACACCGGCACGCCACGCTGCCTGCAGATCGCGAAGGTCATCGCCAAGCACCATCGTTTCGTTTGCGGGCACGCGCGATTGTTCTATCGCGCTCAACACCAGACCCGGTTCCGGTTTGCGGCACGCGCAGTTTTCGCCGGGTGCGTGCGGACAGACGAACACCGCGCTGATCGTCGCGCCCGACCGGGCCGCGTCGGCGACCATTTGCGCGTGAATCGCATCCAGGCCCGCGCTCTTGATAAAACCGCGTCCGACGGCGGATTGATTGGTCGCCACGGAAATGCGTACACCGGCAGACGTGAGTAATCGCAGGCCTTCCAACGCACCCGGAGCCCAGTGCCACTGCGCCCAATCGAGCAGGTAGCTCCCGTCGGCGCCTTCGATGTTGAGTACCCCGTCGCGGTCGACGATGACGTGTCGAATAGTCGAAGTCATCAGGCGTCAACGATACGGATCGGGCGCAGCCAGGTAGCGCTCAACATAGTGTTCAACGCCCTGTTCGATGGCTGTGAATGGTCGCGTGTAACCGGCAGCACGTAATCGATCCATACGTGCTTGGGTGAAGTATTGGTAGCGTCCCCTCATCTCATGAGGCATGTCGACATAGGTGATACGTGTTTCGCGCCCGAGAGCGGCAGACAAGGCGTGGGCCAGATCGGCAAAACTGCGTGCGTTGCCGGTGCCGACGTTATAGATGCCGTTGACCGAAGGTTGGTCCAGCAGCCACATGATTACTTCGACGCAGTCGTCGACGTAGATGAAATCGCGCTTCTGCTCGCCATCCGCGTAGTTGGAATTGCAGGACTTGAACAAGATGATCTCTTCGCCTGCGGCGGCAGCCGGATATTTTTGCGCGACGATGCTGCGCATGGCGTCCTTGTGATATTCATTGGGGCCGTAGACGTTGAAGAATTTGAGTCCAGCCCATTGCGCAGGGCAGGGCTCCTGGCTGGCCACGGCCCGCGCGACGCGTCGATCGAAAAGGTGCTTGCTCCAGCCGTACAGATTGAGCGGACGTAATCTGGCCAATCCGTCCACCGACGCATCGTCGTCGTAACCGTGTTCCCCGCCGCCGTAGGTGGCTGCCGACGAGGCGTAGATGAAACGCTTTTGATGGCGCGCACTCCATTGCCAGAGAAACCATGAAAGCCCAAAGTTCACCTCGGCTACAAGGTCACCATCGCACGCATTGGTCGATGAGATGGCGCCCATGTGGACGATCGCGCGCAGTGCTTCGCGATTCGAGTCGAGCCATGACTCCAGGCGCTCTGGCGAGATCAAATCGTGCAGTTCCGCCTTGGCCAGATTGCGCCACTTTCCCTCATTGCCGAGGACATCGCAGACTGCTACAGCGTGCGCGCGCGCGTTGAGACGGGCGACGATGTTCGATCCGATGAATCCTGCACCACCGGTGACCAGGATCATGTGTGCATTCCCGCCACCTGATAACAGGTCCCACGTTTGGAGCGCCCAGTCGCGCAATCGCTCGCGTAACTGTTGCGTGCCATCGTGAAGGCGAGTTCAGGACGCACGCATTGCACCGCGGTGTGTGACGCCCGTTCTGAAACAGAGGCAGCTGCATCGACCGAAGCGAGTGGCGGCCGCGCAGGCGCCACAAGCCACCGTGGTGCGCGTTCATGCCATGAAGTTGACCTATGATGAGCGTTTGCCGCACGTGTCGTTTCCTGCATGGCTCCAAGCACTGCGCCCATATCAGAAATCGCCGCAAGCGCGCGACGCACCTGGCGCGAGTTGGCCTTGTTCATGCTGTTCGCATTTGTGCTTATCGGCGCCGGCATCGGTCTGCGTGATCCGTGGCCGGCGGACGAACCTCGTTTCGCACTGGTTGCCAAGCAAATGGTCGACTCGGGAGATTGGTTGATCCCGCACCGCGGCAGCGAGTTGTATTCGGACAAGCCGCCGACCTTCATGGCGATGCAGGCTCTGGCATATGTTTTGACCCGAAACTGGCGCATCGCGTTTCTTCTCCCCTCTCTGATTTTTTCACTGGGGACGCTGTGGCTCGTCTACGATCTTGCCCGACGCTTGTGGAATCACCGGGTCGGTTTGTATGGGGCCGGGGCGCTGCTGTTTACGGTGCAGTTCCTCTTTCAGGCCAAGGCTGCACAGATCGATCCCACCGTAACGTTTTTCATCACCCTCGCCAACTATGGGTTGCTGCGGCACTTCCTTCTGGGTCCGTGCTGGCGCTGGTATTGGCTGGGGTGCTTTGCGGCGGGATTGGGCGTGATCACCAAGGGCGTCGGGATCGTGGCAGGGCTGATGTTCGTGCCCTATGTCTTTGCCCGACGTCGAGGCTGGGAGCATCTTGCGCCAATCGAAAACAACCCTTGGCGCTGGGTCGCCGGCATCGTCTGGTTCATGTTTGCGCTGTCTCTGTGGCTCGTGCCGATGCTGATCAAGGTGCATGAAGTCGGCACGCCTCGTTACCTCGCTTATGCGCACGACATTCTTTTTCACCAAACAGCGGGGCGGTATACCGGTTCGTGGGATCACCATCAGCCCGTGTGGTTCTATCTCGTTGTTGTGTTGACGGGTTGGCTGCCCCTGTCCCTCACCTATCCGTTCACGATTTCGGCCTGGCGCGAGCGACTGGCGGCACGGGACGCACGCTTCCTGTTGACGCTCGGCTGGGTCGTGTTGATGATCGCTTTCTTCAGCATTCCAAGCGGCAAACGCGACGTCTACATCATGCCGGCGCTTCCGATAATGGCGCTGGTATCGGCGCCGTTCCTGCAGGAGGCGTTGCAGCGACGATGGCTCAAGCGCGCCGCCCTTGCCTTGATTGCGCTGTTCGGCACGATATTCCTGGCCGGCGGCGTTTATGCGCTTTTCGTTCATCCACCTCGAGCTCTTGAGTTCGCTGCGCAGCACGGTCTTTCCAGAGATGGCGACGCGCTGTGGTTGCTGTCGATCGCGATCGGTTCCGCCGCGCTGATTCCGGCGATCGTATTTCGCGCACGCTGCGGCGTGCATGCATTGTTGTTCGGGTTGTCCGGCATGTGGATGTTGTGGAGTTTCTGTGCATATCCGTTGCTCAATGATTCGACGTCCGCGGCCGCTGTCATGCGTCGGACCCGCGAGATCATCGGAGCCGACGGCCAGCTGGCAATGGTCGCATGGCGCGAGCAGGATCTGTTCCTGGCGGATCGCCCGGTGACCGAGTTCGGATTGAATGCCCCGTGGCACGAGCAGCTGTCGCAGGCCATACGCTGGCAACAGGGAGTGCCGCAAGATCGTTGGATATTCATCCTCGTGGACGCGATGAAACCGTGCATCGCCACGGATCGATCCAGGTACCTGGGCGTTGCCAACCGCAGGCACTGGTGGTTGTTTCGCACCGATGCGGTAGCGCAGGCGTGTCGCGGCGGGCGTGTTCCCGTCATCGCTGGCGAAGGGCCGGATCGTAACAACCCTGAATAGTCGGGTGTCGCGGCACGCTCAAGGTGAATATTCATGCGAAACCTGGCGCGGAGCGTCGTAAACCGGGCCGGTTTGTGTCCCGGCGAATAGTCCGGTATCCGGGGTTTCCTGCCTGCCGCCCGCGGTGATCGCGGCGGCAACGAGGCGCGCTACTTGTGCAGGTGTCTTGCCGTTTGTATTGATTGCGTGACTCCCGCGGCCGTAGGGTGCGTACTTCAAGGGATCTGTCGCTGAGAACAATCCGACGGTCATGGTTCCGCTGGCGCACGCCAGATGCATCACTCCGCAATCGGCGCAGACGAAACATGCCATGTTGGCGATCAGCGCCGCTACCTTGCGGATGCTGACCGAAGCGTACGTCGGAAACGAATTCCCAAATTGCGACGCGGTGCCTGGAGGCAGTATCTCCACCAGCGCAGTACCCGGCTGGTGCGCGCGCAACTCATCGATGAATTGCGACCACCATTCCTTGTCGAGAACCTTCGCACCCGTCGCCGAAGCGAATATGCCGATTGCTGCTGGCGTCTGCCTTTGGTCGGCGACAGGCAACAACGTATCGAGCGCACACCTGCCCGATTGCCGTTCCAGCGGCGTCAATCCAATCGTCAGAGGCGGATAATCAGTGCGGGTGGCCGGCTCGCGCGTTGAAAGCGCATTGCGCAGCAGGAACACAGGCAACTGCGCCATGTGAGCCGGCGCGGAGCGCATGGCAACGACGCGGCTTTCATCGAGAGCCCCGGCCCCAATCCGGTTCCGGGGGACGCCGATCGCGTGGGGCGCGTTCGCGAGAGTCAGCAACAGTCGGCCTGATTGCGAGGCTTCGGATGGATCCATCGCAAGGTCATAGCCTGCCGCGCGCAGTTGCAGCAGTGTGCGCATGACTGCGATCGGATGTCGAATCATGCGTCGCGACAAACTGTAGACGCGGCGAACGTTGGGAAAGGTCTGGAATACCTCCGATCCGGCTTCGCCACCGACTACCACGTCGATCGTGGCGTTCGGCAGCAGGCGCGCAAGTTCGATGATCAGGGGCGTGAGCAGCAACGTGTTGCCGAGTCGATGGTTCGGTCGGCATACGAGAATCCGCTGAATGTCGATTGCCGGCAGCGTTCCGTTGCAGCGGAATTTCGCTTCGGAAGATCGGGACCACCGACGCATGATCCCGGCCATCAGGCGTCGGCGCAGCGCATCGCAGGATTTGCGACTGTATGAACGTCCCTCCCGATGAGCGTTGTTCGCTGTCATGCGCACCAGCGCGAGTTCTTGATTTCGGTTCGACGCTTCCGAATCATCTGGATCCGCGCTTCTGCCTGGGGCAAGGACGAGGCGACGCAGCGAAATGTCGGTGGGTTCCCGATCGCTCTCGGGCGCTTTTCCGACGCTCTTCGTGGTCATCGGCGGCGCCGGCATTCGGGTCATGGAAGCATGTCGAGATGGCGCGGACTTCATCGGTCAGACTGATGCAGACCTTCCCGGCAGGATCGTCGACGCATTTCGCTCGCCTCACGGCATACCTCTGCAGCCGCCGGCGACTCGATTCCCTTCCCGTCAGCGAACTCACGTCCGCAAAGACGAATTGTACCACTGCGTTGCAATCATGCACTTTCAATCCTTCGGGATTGCTTAGTCTCGATTTCCGGGTCCAACCCGCAGGATCGACCGGGTACCACGTCGGCAAGAAGGCGGGCGTTGGGATAGAAAAGCGCTGTGGCAAACGTTGTCGGGTAGGCGAATGGTCTGCGCAGTCAAGTTATGGCGCGAAGCTTCGGCCGGAGCATCGGGTCGCTTGTTCAGGAGCTCCGCTGTCCGCGGCTGTGGCCGGTCATCTTCATTGCCGTGTGCGCAGTCAGCAGAGACTTCGGCAGGTCGCGAATCAGCGCAGCAAGCTGGCGCAGCAGTGGCGCGTTCGCGCTGCTCTTGCGCCAGGCCATCGCGATGCGCCGGCTCGGCGTGTCGGCGCCGGCGAATTCGATCAGATGCACGTGCGGGGTCTGCGCGATGGGCGGCTGGACGGCCAGCACCGGCAGCAAGGTGATGCCGACATGGGCGCCAACCATCTGGCGTAGCGTTTCCAGACTGGTCGCGCGAAATCCGGTGTGCTCGCTCGCGCCGGCAAGCTGGCACACATCGAGTGCATGATCGCGCAGACAATGACCGTCCTCGAGCAGCAACAGGCGCTGGTCGATCAGGTCGGCGACCTTGAGCTTCTTGCATTTGGCCAAGGCGTGGTTTTCCGGCACCGCCAGAAGGAACGGCTCCTCGAACAGGAATTCATACTCGAGCTGTTCCTCGTGCAGGGGCAGCGCAAGTATCCCGGCATCGAGACGACCTTCGCGCAACTTCTTCAGCACGACCTCGGTTTTTTCCTCGAACAGCAACAGCTCGAGCCGTGGATAGCGTTTGCGGATGCGCGGAATCACGTGCGGCAGCAGATACGGGCCGAGCGTCGGAAAAATCCCGAGACGGATCGTGCCCGATTCAGGATCCTTGGTTCTGAGCGCGATCGCCCTTATCTCGTCAACCTCGCCGAGCGCCGCCCGCGCTCGCTCCACGATGGCGCGTCCGACTTCGGTCAGCAGTACCTTGCGCGAGGTGCGCTCGACCAGAGCAACACCGAGTTCGTCCTCGATCTTGCGTATCTGGGTCGACAACGTCGGCTGACTCACGAAGCTCGCCTCGGCGGCACGACGGAAGTGACGATGCTCGGCGAGCGCAACGAGATAGCGCAGATCACGCAGGTTCAAAGCGATCTCCGATCATTGACGATATCTATCATGATGATATCAATCAATTGGATATGCGGAGCGGCGGGACCAAGCGGACAGCAGATCGTGATTATCGTGCCGGCGAGCGAATCGGTATTGCGCGGCGCAACGGGGTGATCGCAGCTGCCTCGCAGCAACAGCATCGGCCGTTCTTCCAACTGCCGCCGTAGAAGAACACTACGGTCGGCGCGGCGTCGACGTCGGTGTCAGGACGACGTCCAGCGCCAGCGCATGCTTGGAATCGAACGGGATGTCGGCTATACGCTCGACATTGCGTTGCCCGCTCAACAGATTGACGCCACCGCACAACACCGACGCGCAATCTGAATCGGTCAGCACAACCGCAACAACGAGCACGAACAAAAGCCAGCGCATCAGCGCACGTTGACCGCGGCTTTTTGGGCAGCGCGTGGCGACGGCCCATCGCGCCGGCTTGGGGCCGCTATTGCCTGCGGTCGCTCCGGGGATAAGATGGGAATGCTCATTGGCGCGGGGAGTGGCGATGGACGATAGATTGGACGAGGTCGCGCTGTTCGCGGATGTTCCGGAACGCGGTACCGCCGACAATCTGCTGCGTACGGCCCAACAGCATCATGTGGTCCTGTCCAGCATGGCCGATACCAAGGCCAATATCATCATCACGGTTTCATCGATCGTGCTGACCATCGCGCTTGGTCGCCTGGAGGATCCGGCACTGCGTTTACCGGTGTTGACCCTTACCGCGTTCACACTCGTCGCGCTGTTGCTAGCGATCCTGGCCGTGCTGCCGAAGTACCGGCCGCCGAAGTTGCTCGACGGAGAGTTGCCGCCCGGATTCAACCTGGTGTTCTTCGGACACTTCGCGCAGCTGTCGCGAACACGCTATCTGGCCGAGATCAGTCGTGCGCTGGCCAGGGACGGTTCACCGTACGCGACCTGGTCGCGCGACATCTATGCGCTCGGCTGGTATCTCGCGCATCACAAGTATCGATATTTGCGCTACAGCTATCTGTTTTTCCTGACCGGTTTCGTGGTCGCCTGTCTTGAGCGTGGCTGGGCGCTGGTGTTTTCGTGAATGCCTGATGATATCCGCGGCCTGCTGATTGCCGCGCAATCGCGCTTGCCGGGTGAATCGGTGCGACTGGAGAGCGAGCTGCTGCTGGCGCACGCGCTGGATCGTTCACGCGCCTGGCTTTACGCTCATCTCGATGATCGGCCGGCGCACGCGTCGAGCCACCGCTTTGGCGCGCTCATCGAGGCTCGTGCGCAAGGCAGACCGGTTGCCTATCTGCTCGGGCAGCGCGAATTCTGGTCGTTGCCGCTGCGGGTCACGCCCGATGTCCTGATCCCGCGACCGGAAACCGAGCGGCTGGTCGAGCTGGCGCTCGCGCATATCGATGCCGAAGCCGGCACCGACGTAGCCGATCTTGGCACCGGCTCGGGTGCCATCGCGCTCGCGATTGCGCACAGTCGCCCGCAGCTACGGGTGTTCGCGACCGATGTCAGTGCGGCTGCGCTCGCCGTTGCGCGCGACAACGCAGACCGCCTCGGCCTTGCCAATATCGCGTTCGCCGAAGGCGAATGGTGCGCCCCGCTGGGCAGCCGCTGCTTCGATCTGATCGTGTCGAATCCGCCGTACATACGCCTCAATGACCGTCATCTCGATCAGGGCGATCTGCGCTTCGAACCGCGCGCCGCGCTGGTTTCCGGCGACGACGGCCTCGATGCGATCCGCTCGATCATCGCCGCCGTGCCGCGGCATCTGAATCCCCATCGCTGGTTGTTGCTCGAACATGGCGCGGAACAGGGCGCTGCCGTGCGTACGCTGCTTGCCGCGGCAGGCTTCGCGAACATCGAAACCGCCTGCGACCTGGCCGGGCACGAACGCGTCACCGGCGCATCAGCGAAATAGCGGGGACGCCCACAATCAGGGGGGGAAACTCGCCAGAGAGCCGGACCTGTCGTTATGCCGCCGGTGGCACGGACTGTGGCGAGTGGCTCAGCCGGCGTTGCGAAATGCCGGCGCTACTATCAGGTCGCCGAAGCGCGCGCGGATCGCCCCTTCGATGCCCGCGGTATCGAGGCCGGCTTCCGCCAGGACTTCCTCGCGGCTGCCGTGGTCGAGAAACGTATCGGCCAGCCCGATCTGCAGCAGCGGCGTCTGAATGGCGTGTGCACCGAGCAACTCGGCGATACCGCTGCCACTGCCGCCGGCGATCGCGTTTTCCTCAATCGTCACAATGGCCGCGTGATCGCGGGCGATCTCGAGGACCAGCGACGCGTCCAGCGGTTTGACGAAGCGCATGTTGATCAAGGTCGCGCCGAGGGTATCGGCAACTTTGGTGCACGGCGCGACCATGCTGCCGAACGCGAGCAACGCAATGGCGCGACCGCGCTTCAGGACTTCCGCGCGCCCTATCGGAAGGGTCTCGAGTTCCCGCTGCACCGCAACGCCGGGTCCACTGCCGCGCGGATAACGTACCGCAGCCGGACCGTCATGCAGGAAGCCGGTAGTCAGCATCTTGCGGCATTCGTTCTCGTCGGCCGGCGCCATCACGACCATGTTCGGAATGCAGCGCAGATAGCTGAGATCGAAACTGCCGGCATGGGTCGCTCCGTCCGGGCCGACCAGACCGGCGCGGTCGATCGCGAACAGCACGTCGAGATTCTGCAGCGCGACATCGTGCACCAGTTGATCGTAGGCGCGTTGCAGAAACGTTGAATAGATCGCGACGACCGGCTTGGCACCTTCGCAGGCCATGCCGGCCGCCAGCGTCACCGCGTGTTGCTCGGCAATGCCGACATCGAAGTAGTGCTCGGGAAATTCCCTGGAAAAACGCACCAGCCCGGACCCTTCTCGCATCGCCGGTGTGATCGCGTACAAACGCGCGTCGACCGCGGCCATGTCGCACAGCCAGTCGCCGAAAATGTTCGTGTAGGTCGGCTTCGAGGCTGCCTTCTTGGCCAGCCCGGCGACCGGGTCGAACGGACCGACTGCGTGGTAATCGATCTGCGCGCG
The DNA here is from genome assembly GCA_049583635.1 of Rhodanobacteraceae bacterium. Taxonomy (GTDB): domain Bacteria; phylum Pseudomonadota; class Gammaproteobacteria; order Xanthomonadales; family Rhodanobacteraceae; genus Dokdonella_A. Next base: position 3,999 of record JBAUWF010000071.1, on the reverse strand, counting down.
TTCGGCCGGTGCGTAGCCCTTGCCCTTGGTAGTCACGATGTGCAGCAGTTGCGGGCCTTTGAGGTTTTTCACGGTGCGCAGTGACTGCAGCAATTGCGGCAGGTCGTGGCCGTCGATCGGCCCGGAGTAGTGGAAGCCGAGTTCCTCGAACAGCGTGGACGGCACGAACATGCCTTTGGCGTGTTCCTCCCAGCGCTTGGCAAAGCGCCACAGGAACCCGTTGCGCGGCATCGCGCGCTTGGCACCTTCGCGAATGCGGTTCAAGGTGCGGCTGGTCATCAGGCGCGCGAGCATTTTCGACAGGGCGCCGACGTTCTCCGAGATCGACATGCCGTTGTCGTTGAGAATCACCAGCAGATCGGGCTCGACATCACCACCGTGGTTCAGCGCCTCGTAGGCCATGCCCGCGGTCGCCGCACCGTCGCCGATCACCGCGACGATGCGGCGATGATCACCCAGGCGCTGAGCCGCGATCGCCATGCCGAGCGCGGCGCTCACGGAAGTTGACGAATGGCCGACGCCGAAGGTGTCGTATTCGCTCTCGGTGCGCTTCGGGAACGGCGCGAGGCCGCCCTTCTGCTTGATCGTAATGATGCGGTCGCGTCGGCCGGTCAGGATCTTGTGCGGGTAGCACTGGTGGCCGACGTCCCAGACCAGACGGTCGTTCGGTGTGTCGTAGAGATAATGCAGTGCGACGGTGAGTTCGATGACGCCGAGCCCGGCGCCGAAATGACCGCCCGAACTCGCGACCGACTCGATCAGATACGCACGCAGCTCGCACGCCAGCGCCACCAGCTGAGATTCCGGCAACCGACGCAGGTCGGCTGGCGAATCGATGCGGGCAAGCATTGGGTAGCGGGCAGGGTCGGTCATCGGCTGAATCACGTGGGGCACGCCGCTATTGTCGGCTGCCGCGCGTCGCGCGGCAAGGAAGGCGCCTGCAAACGCGCGTTTGCGAACGATTCTTTTGCAGCATTACCTTGCAACGATGGGGTGGATCGGTTGATGTCTCTCGGCTCGGGCGGGGCACGCATGAGCAACGCAAAAGATCTGACCGAGGCAGGGCCGGCCGCAACGACACTTTCGGTATTGCCCGCGACCGGCCTACTGCGCCCGGCGCTTCTTCGGCAAGTGATTGACCAGAAATTCCATCTGATCGGCAAGGATGTTGCGATTCGACAGGATCAGATGTTCGACCCAGCTAGGTTTGTACGGAACGGCGAGCAACGGTGTGCCGGCCTGTTGCGGCGTGCGGTTGCCCTTGCGGATGTTGCAGTGAAGACAGGCGGTGACGACGTTGGCCCAGTTGTCGCGACCGCCGCGTGACAGTGGGACGACATGATCGCGGGTCAGCTCGCCGCGGGTCGCATGACGTCCGCAATACAGGCAGATGTAGCGATCGCGCGCGAACAATGCGGCATTGGTCAGCGCCGGCGACGGATCGATCGTGTGTTCGCGGCAATGGCCGCGGCTGGCCACGATCGGATGCAGATCGAGCGTGCTCTGCTCGCCGGTCTCGCGACTGTGGCCGCCGTGGATGGTCAGGCATGCATCGCCAAGGGTCCAGGTCACCGCTTCGCGCACGTACAGGCAAACTGCATCTTGCCAACTGATCCAGTTCAGGATACGGCCGGTTGCATCGAGGGACAGCACGCGGGTCGAATGAATGTCCGCGACGGCGGTGACAGGTCGCGGGGTGCTCGATCGGGCAGCATGAGGCTCCATGGCGCGCCGAGCATAAAACAAATCAACGCCCGCGCGGTAGCGCCGCCTCCGCGCATCGCGTTCACCGGAATATTGAAACGGTCCCTCAGCTGTCTGTCACAGCTTGCCGTGCTCGAGCGGGCGCTCGCGGTGCATGAGCGCCCATTCGGCGTGCTCGGCCAGCGCGGCTTCGCCGAGTGCGCGCAGAATGTCGCGCTTGCCCTGGACGTCGGGTTCGGCGTCGAGCACCGTGCGTGCACCGGCGAAGATATTGCGCATGAACTGGTACTGCTTGATCAGCTCCTTGTCGGCCTTGCGATAGGCATAGGATTCGCGCGCGGCCGCGATAATGGCCAGCACCCCCATCGCGGCCACCAGCCAATTGCTGATGTCGGCATCGAGCTGTCGATGGAAGATGGCCAGTGTCGCGCCGATCGCGATGCCGATCCACAGGCAGATGCGGCCGATGCCGTGCGTGGCACGATGCACGCGACTGCGTTGCTTCGTTCTTCGGGTGTAGTAGTCGAGCTGACCGCTGCGCCCGGGTGTGCCTATCCAGTCTTCGATCACGGCCGCGAGTGCCGCCGGCGACACGTCGATGCAATCGGGTGCATTGAGCCCGGCGGCGCGCATGACATTGCGGATCCAGCCGAGTTCGAGATCCTGCTTCTGCATGAAATTGTCGTGCGCGAACGCGATCGAGGTGGCGGCGGCGACCCCGGCGCGCTGCCAGTAGCGCTGCACGCGCAAGCCTTCGGCAAGCGCGCGATAGTCGATGTACTTGCGGTGCCAATGGCGTCGGCGCGCCATCCGGTCGAGCAGAACGCCAGCGGCGAACAGTGCAATGAACAGGTCGAGCATCGGCGTCTGCGGGACCAGATCTCCCGGCATGTCCGAATAGGCGACGAATGCAATACCCATCAGCGCCGCCAGCACATGGATGCCGCGCATCGCCAGCAGCACGCGTTTCTGGAAATGCATCGCGAGCCAGTCGGCCGCGGCGAACAGCACATCGAGCCGGTCGTTGGCATCGGCGTCGACGCCGGGTGTCGCCGCTGATGCGTATGCGTTGATGTCTTCGTCATAGCGTTCGACATCGGCATTGAACTGCACCATGCGCCGGAACATCATCGTGAAACCAGCGGGTATCCCGGCTGCCGCCGGTTGCGCACCGGTCTGACTGATCCATCTCGCCTCGAGGGGCTGCAACGGCGGCTCCGGTAGCCCCACGCCGCCGTCAGATCCAGTGCGGGAACAGGCGATGTGATAGAGCAGGCTCTCGTCGTCGCGTTCGATCAGCGAGTGTGTGCCGCGGCGTCGTTCGATCGCACCGGGCACGATGCCGTCGAGGTAATAGCGCACGATCTGCGCCGTGCCGCCCATGAGATCCGAGGTGCGCCCGTCCCACAGCGCCAGCAGGATGTGGCAGTGGCTGGCGATGAACAAGCCGGCTTCGGCGTATTGCGCGTCACGCTGTTCGCCGCGAACTGCAATACCGGCGGCGGTATTGCGGGCGAGCAGTGGCACCTGCACCACCTCGGCTCGTCGACACAGCTGCTCGAATTGAGCGCGGCTGGCCGCGTCGGAAAAATCATTGGCGTACAGCGCTGGCGGCAGAGGTAGTATCGCCACCAATTCGGCGCCGCACGCGAGCGCTTCCTCGGCCACCAGCCGATCGCCGCCTTCAGCCAGCGCCGACAGCACGATCAATGGCAATTCGGGGAAGCGCTGCCCGAGGTCGACGAGGAACGCATGCACGCGATCGCGCAGCGACCCGATCTCGGCGTCGGCGAGATTGCGATGACTGGTGACACCGACGATCAGCGGCGCGAGTTGGTTGTTGGGGGCCGACATCAACGCTTCAGTTCAGTGGTGTCTTGTGCGATGCGTATCGGTCGACAAGGCCGACGACAACATGCGCGGCAGCGGTAGTTCTGCATCGCAGGAAACCTCCTGACTTGCGCCGTATCCCAGCCACGAAGAGCGGGCTTTTTTGCAGCCGTGCGCCCCGAGCATAGGCCGAAGTCGAGGGGCTCACGGCGAACGACTGCTGCTGGACGACACGATTCGCGTTCGCCTCGAGGCGGCTGAGACATAGCGCGAATCTCGAGAAACCTTGTGCAAGTCTCCATATGTCTTGCGGACTCCCGGGATTGGACAATGAGTTGCTCATCAGGACGGGTCATTGCCGCTCATCGAGATCGCGGCGCTGCGGCGCCAAATTGTTCGCGAACTCCTCTTGCGAGCATCCGTGGAGTGCGCTGCCGGATTTTTCCGGCAGCGCGATTGCGCGAG
>JBAUWF010000070.1:0-2804 GCA_049583635.1 Rhodanobacteraceae bacterium | reverse complement strand
AGGGTGTGTTCAAGTCGATAGCGGTTGCGATCCTTATCGTCGGCAATTGCTGCAAGCATGCCTAATATCGCGGTCTTCGTTAGCGCTTCGGCGGCTAAAAGCAAGTCGAAGAAGTAGGTGAAGTCCGAATCTGATTTGGCCAGTTCTGCGCGTTGGAGACTTTGTTCCAGTGCGAGATGTGTCATTTCTTCCCCCTTTCCCGCGATTGGCGGTAGGGTACCTTGCGCGTGCGCGGCTGAAAAGGGAAAGCAGGAGTAAGAGTTGACGTTCCAGCAGAAAACAGGCGAAAACAGCAGCGGAAAAAGGTGTCAGGGACAATTTTCTGACAGGGCGACGGGAGCATCTCGACTGAAAGTCGATCAGGTCGCGTCTTTGCGACCAGAGTCTTCCGCGAGCATCCAATCCACGGCGGCCTGGCAGTGGAGTTCGGTGGTGTCGACGCGCGGGATGTCGGGCGAGTCCTCGGCGCGCAGCAGTATGCCGAACTCGGTGCAGCCGAGGATCACCGCCTGCGCGCCCGAGCTGTGCATCCGGCGCATGATCGTGATGAAACGTTCGCGCGAGGCCGCTTCCACGCGTCCCTTCACCAGCTCGTCGAAGATGATGTGGTGCAGCGCGTCCTGTTCTTCCGGTGTTGGCACGCTGATGGACAGGCCGTGGCGTTCCAGTCGTTCGCAGTAGAACGGCTGGGCCATGGTGAAGCGGGTGCCGAGCAACGCGGCGCTGCGGTGGCCGTCGGCCAGCAAGGCGCGGGCGGTGATGTCGGCAAGGTGCAGCACCGGAATGCCGACGGCCGCCTCGACTGCGGGCGCCACCCGATGCATCGTGTTGGCGCAGATCAACAGGCCTTCGGCCCCGGCGTGTTCCAGCCGGCGCGCGGCATCGGCGAGGATGCGGCCGGCCGCATCCCAGTCATCGGCGTGTTGCAGGCGCGCGATCTCGGCGAACTCGACGCTCCACAGCAACAACCTGGCCGAGTGCAGGCCGCCCAGGCGCGCGGCCACCAGCTCGTTGATGCGCTGGTAGTAGTGCAGGGTGGATTCCCAGCTCATGCCACCGATCAGCCCGATGGTTTTCATGCCGCGCCACGCCCCGATGGATGGAAGCGGGAATTCTCGCACAGCAGGCACAGGGCTCAGCGTCGGCTTTCCGGCAGGTCGTCGATTGGGCGACAGCTTTTTTGGGATCCAGCGAACCTGACCGCGTTTTTGTAGAGGTATTCGCCAGTTTCCTCTTGGGCCAGCTCGCCACCGATCTTGCGTTTCCCTGTGCCTGAGGCGACTTCAGGGGCGGGTGACGCCAAGAAAAGTGCACTCTGACCCCTGTTTTTCTGTTTTTCGTGAGTCGAGAGTCTTCCGATCGACATGTTTGACGTCGTCGGGTCCTTGTGGCCCACTTCGGCCATCGACGCCACGGGGGGCGAAGATCGCAATGGAACGTGTCGAAGGCGCATCGCGGCGAGCGATGTCGGGGAGTCCGAGAGGAAACGTCCCCCACGCAGGCGCGCGGTGGCGCCGTGCGCCCCGGCCTGAGGCCGAGGCATCGGCCGCGCCGAGGCCGTGCTGATGCCTCTCAAGCCCAATCGCAACCGCTTGGACGATTCGCTCTCGCGCGTGGATCCGACGCGCTTTGAAAGCCTGCTGGCGGAGCATTACCGCAGCGAAGGCTGGCAGGTCGAACACGCTGGAGCGCAGGCGACCGGGCAACGATACGACGGCGGCATCGACCTGAAACTGCGTCGCGGCGACGAATACGTCATCGTCCGGTGCAAACGCTGGAACGCATACCAGGTGCCTCACAACGCCGTGCACGAACTGCTCGGCATACTGGTCAACGAACGCGCGAGCGCTGCGATCCTCGCGACCTGTGGCGACTTCACCGAAGCGGCGGTCCGTGCGGCGGAGTGCCTGGGCCAGGTCCAGCTCCTGGATGGAACCGCCGTGCGCGCGATGCTGGGTCCCGCCGCGATCCGCCAGGCGGAGTGGCAAAGTACGCTGAGGGTGTCCGACGATTTGCGCGCCGGATCCCGACCGACCGGCAGACGCGCGAAACGCTCGGCATGGCTCGGGTTCATCGCACCGGCAGCGGCATTGATCGTGTGCCTGATCGTCGTGGGTTTCTTTTTCTCCGACGTGCCAACAACGTCGTGGCCGCGGCTGCGCATGTCCACGCAGCGTGTGCTGCGCCCGCCTGCGCATCATTCCATCGTCGCAACGCCGCCGCGTGCCGGACAGCCGCTCAATCCGTTGGTGCTTGCGGGTCATATCGCGGCGGTGCGTGCCGATGCGGTCCTCGGAAATTCCGCCGATGCCGCGACCCATGTGACGGCAATTTCGAACGACTTCAGGCGCTCGGCGCGGATTCCCGATGCCTCGCGCCCGATCGATCACGAAGCGGCTCGCGCCGTCGCGCGCCCTTTGCCCGGCGTGCGCTCGGCGATCTGGCTCGACCATTCCAACTTCGTCGTCATGGTCGACGGAGCGCGCTATCGAACCATGGCCATGATCGACCGGGTTTGCGTCGCGCTGGAACCGCTCGGCGACACACTCGCTGTCGTCGTCCACGTGCAGGACGCGACCGCGACTACCGCCGACGGCGCAACGACACTTTCGCGCAACTGCCAGCTACCGCAAGGGCAGAGGGCTTTCCTGCAGCCGAATCGCAAGGTGGATGTGATCTCGCCCGAATTGAGGGCGACGTTCAAGAGACAGCAGGGGGATAAGTGAAATTTCGACCTCGCAGATGCGTGAGAAAGTACACTCTCGTATCTTGACTCTGCCGGACGAATTCAGGATGTTGATCCT
>JBAUWF010000069.1:0-13691 GCA_049583635.1 Rhodanobacteraceae bacterium | reverse complement strand
CACCGGCAGTCAGAACGGCGGTCTCAACCGCTGGGGCGACTACAGTGACATGACCGTCGACCCGGTCGACGATTGCACCTTCTGGTACACCAACGAATACATTGCGACCAACGGGTCGTTCAACTGGAAGACGCGCATCGGCAATTTCAAGTTCGATCAGTGCGGCACTCCGACCTTCACGCTGGCCGGCACCGATCTTGAGCAGACCGTGTGCGCGGCACCGAGCGGGAGTCTCGATCCGGTCGCAATCACGGTGGGTTCGGTCAGCGATTTTGCCGATCCGGTCGACATGAGTTTCGGCGATGGCTTGCCGGCTGGATTCTCGGGCAGTTACACGGTGACGCCGGTGATTCCGCCCGGCACGACCGAAGCCGATCTCGACGTGACCGACGCGGCCACGCCGGGACCGAACACGATCACGTTGCGGGCGACCTCCGGCGACACCGTGCGCGATCTGATGCTGAACGTCGACGTGTCGACCGAAATCCCGCCGACAACGATTTTGCAGATGCCGGCCAATGGCGCGACCAATGTCTCGACCCTGCCGACGTTCATCTGGGCCGGTTCGGACCAGGCGAGCTCGTACCTGATCGAGATCGCAACCGATGCAGCGTTCGCAAACGTCATCCTGTCGCAGACCGTGACCGGCGCGACGAGCTTCCAGCCGACAGATGCGCTGCCGACCAACACCCAGCTTTATTGGCGTGTGACCGCGCTCAATGTCTGCGGCGACAACGGGGCGAGTGCGGTGTCCTCGTTCATCACGCAGGCTGGGCCAGGCCAATGCTCGATCGGTACCACGCTGACGCCGGTGTTCACGGACGACGTCGAGAACGGCGACAACGGCTGGACCCACAGCGCCGCGGTCGGGACGGACACCTGGGCGATCAGCACGATGCGACCGAACAGTCCGTCCAATTCCTGGCACGCCCAGGATTCATCGGCCCTCAGCGATCAGCAACTGACGTCGCCGAGCGTGTCGTTGCCGACCGATCTGGATGGTCTGACGTTCCAGTTCGAGCACTGGCGCAACATGGGCGGCAGCCCGGCCGGCACTTGTTACGATGGCGCCATTCTCGAGATCTCGCTCGATGGCGGACCATTCGAGCAGGTGCCGGGCACGCTGCTCGAGACCGATCCGTACAACGACGTGATCAGCAACAGCTTCGGCAACCCGCTGGCGGGCAGTGAGGCCTGGTGCAGGCAGCAGGACTACACCAATGAAGTAGTCGATCTGTCGACTTACGCCGGGCATCAGGCGCAGTTCCGATTCCGCCTCGGCAGCGACAGCCTGATCAGCAACGAAGGCTGGTACATCGACGATATCAGCGTGCAGGGCTGCTTCAACGCACCGGCGGATCGGATCTTCGCCGACGGATTCGAGAGTCCGTAAGTCGCCCCAACGTTGGCACCTTCAGAGGCCTCCTTCGGGAGGCCTCTTTTTTTGTATCACAACCCGATCACCGGGCTCGATGCCTGGCGCAACGCGCAGGACTACGATCGCTCATGTGCCGGGGAGTGCCCGCATGATTTCCAACACGAGATTCGCCGCGGTTGCGACCAGCGGCGGTGGCGAGCCTGGTCAATCGGTCATGCCGCCGACGATGAAGTCGATCTGAGTGCCACGAAGCTGAAGAATGCGATATCCCGTTCGCGCCAGGTTTCGGCGGTATCGTCGAGAATCTCGATGAACGTTTCGAAGTCCGCCTCGGCCGCTTCGCGCAGGTCGCCGGCGTGGTCGAGCAGCAACACGTAACCGTCCGCTTCGAGCCATTCCAGATCGGCGAGGCTGTCGGAAAGCGCATCCCAGTTGTGGCCGAAATACCCGGGCAGATCGAACGTGTCCACGAGCCGGCGCAGCAAGTCGCCCTTGTCACGGCAGCCGCTCAGATTGGCGCGCAGCACCAGCGCATCGCTGCTGCGCGCGCGTTCGTCCAGCGCATCAAGCACGTCGCCATCACGTTCGGGAATGAAGAAGACGCCCGCTACAGCGGGACTGCCAAGGTCGATGTCGAAATTATCCGCGCTCATCACCGTGGCACCTCGAAGCGACGGAAACTGCGGTAGTGATCGTCGGTGTAGTAATAGACGGCGGGCGGCTGACCACCGGTGATGATGCGGCGCGCGCCACGATAGGCGATGTCGGGAGTTTCGACAGTGTACTCGTGGTAGTAGCCGCGCGGTTTCTCCGGCAATCGATGCTCGCGGTTGTTGAAGACGCTGCCATCCTGTCGGTGCTCGAAGGGTCCATTGTCAGCGATGCGCTGAAGTGTGTCACGCGCCTCGGCCGGCAGGAATCCGGGCAGCGCCGGCTGCGCGCTGCTCCGCGACGATTGCGTCGCAGCTACGCCCGGCGCGGTTGTAGTCGCATCATGCAGACGCCACAGCGCAATGGCTGCGATGACGGCGACAATGGCGATCAACAGACGATTGGTATTCATCGGCACGATAATGATGGATCGAAGTTACGTCGGCGTGTGCCCATGGACGTGAGCCGCGTCTTCATGGCTGCGAAATTCGCGACGCAGCGGCGCTTGCCGGCCGCTGCGCATCGTGGTGTTCATCGGTGTCACAAGCGAACAACGAAGCTGGCCAAGCCGATATCATGGCCTTGCTCGAAGGTGCAGCACACGCTTGTACAGCATCATGTGGCCTTCCAGCGCATGCGGCCGCAGGCCGTGCGCGAGCATGACGTTGTCGATGTTGTTGCCGGGACCCTTGATGCGGTCGTACAACGTCTTCAGCGGACCATCCGCCTGATCGTACGCAACGGTGTTGATCCAGGTCATCGGGTCGGCATACTTGGCGCGGGGATATCCGTCGCGGTCAGCTCGGCGTGCAGCGCAAGTCGTGAGCGGGTCTGCTGCGTCATACTGCGCAATTCTACCGGCTCAACACCGATCGGACCCAGACCGATGGCACAATCCAGCCGTTCCGACGCGGATCCGGCGCTCGAGACCTTGCTCTGGCCGTTCGTTTGCGGCGCATTGCGCTGGCCGGCGGATGACCGCGTGCTGTTCTTGCGCGCCCGTTGCAATGCGCCGCTACGCGCAGCAGCGAGCGCGCACTGGATATTCGCGCAAAGCTTCAAACCGCACGCCGATACATTGACGCGCGCCGGGCTCCCGGTGACGGATTCCACCACTGCGCGGGATTTTCCGCTGGTGCTGTTGCTGCCGCCGCGTCAGCGTGACGAAGCGCGTGCGGCGATGGCGACCGCACTGCAGCATGCGGCGCCGGGCGGCGTGGTCGTGGCAAGCATGGCAAACAGCGAAGGCGCGCGCACCGGCGAGGCCGACTTCGCGCGGCTGGCCGGTTCGGTTCGGAGTCTGTCGAAAAACAAGAGCCGGGTGTTCTGGGCCGCCGCCGATCCGGCTGCGATGAATCGATCGCTCATCGACGAATGGATCATGCTCGACTCCCCGCGACCGATCGCCGATGGCCGTTTCATGAGTCGCCCGGGTTTGTTCGCCTGGGATCGCGTGGACCCGGCGTCGAAACTGCTGGCCGATAACCTTCCGGCGACACTCGCCGGGCGCGGCGCTGATCTTGGTGCCGGCTACGGCTATCTTTCGGCCGAGGTGCTGCGGCGTTGTCCCGGCGTCGTCACACTGGATCTGTACGAGGCTGAGGCTCGTGCACTGGAACTTGCCCGGATCAATCTGGCGCAGCCAAATGCGTCAACCGGCTATTCTCGCGCGAAACTGGATTTCCTGTGGCATGACGTGGCGGCGGGCTTGCCACGCCATTACGACTTTGTTGTTTGCAATCCGCCATTTCATCACGGCCGCGCGGGCCGTCCGGAACTCGGCCGCGCATTCATCGAAGCTGCCGGCAAGGCATTGGTACCCGGCGGGCGTCTGTGGCTGGTTGCAAACCGTCACTTGGCGTACGAGCAGGCACTGGCAACTTCGTTCGCCACGCGCCGCACGGTGGTCGAACGCGAGGGCTTCAAGGTTATCGAGGCCACGGCATGAATTTGATGCGTCTGCTGGCCAACCTGGGCTACGGCAGTCGCAAGGATGTCGCGTTGATGCTGCGCAACGGCCTGGTCACGCGTGTCGACGGCAGTCCGCTGGGCCCGGACGACAAGGCCGACCACGGCGACATCCGCGTCGACGACGAGCCGCTCGATCCGCCGCAGGGCATGGTCCTGATGCTGCACAAGCCGACCGGTTACACCTGTTCCACCAAAGACCGCGGCGGCCGCGTGATCTACGATCTGCTGCCGCCGCGGTTTCGCCACCGCAAGCCGCCGCTGTCGTCGGTCGGCCGGCTCGATCGCGACACCTCGGGTTTGTTGCTGATGACCGACGACGGTGCGTTGCTGCATCGGATCATCTCGCCGAAATCGCATCTACCGAAGGTCTACGAAGTCACCCTCGCGAACGATTTGCGCGGCGATGAGGCGGCTGTCTTCGCTGCCGGTTCGCTCAGGCTCGAATCGGAGTCCACCGCCCTTGCAGCGGCGCGGCTCGACGCGATCGCGCCGCGCCATGCGCGACTCACCCTCACCGAGGGTCGCTACCATCAGGTACGGCGCATGTTCGCGGCGCTCGGCAATCACGTCGAAACCCTGCACCGCCTTTCAATCGGAGGTCTGGTACTGAGCGAGCTGCCGGCGGGGCAGTGGCGCGCTCTGAGTGGCGATATCGAATCCCGATTGTTTCAGTGCTCGCCAACCCACGGATCGTAGCTGCCGAAGTACCAAAGATGCCCCTCCAGGTCGCGGCAACTGTAACCGTTGCCGCCGTATTCCTTGGTTTCGAGTTCGTCGACAATTTCGGCACCTGCGGCCTTGGCGCGTGCGTAGTGCCCATCGCAATCGGCGACTATCACGCATGGGCACTGGGTTTCGCGTCCGCCGGTCTCGTCGGGCTGGGCCATGTGTCGACCGAACTCGTTGTCGCTGACGGTGCCGAGCATGATCATGCCGTTGCCGAAGGTGAGCTGCGCGTGCATGACCTTGCCTTCGTCGTCTTCGTACACGGCATTGCGATCAAGGCCGAATGCCTTGCACAGCCATTCGATCGCGGCTTTTGCATCGCGATAACGCAGACACGGAATGATGGTGGAACCGGTGTTCAACGGCTTGCCCGTACTGGACATGATGCATTCTCCAAATTGTTCATCCACAAGCGAACGCGCGGGTCGACGCGCAATCAATGTTACTTGGTCGACATCGAATACGGGCGTGCACCGATGCCGCTGCCCCAGGCGTGATTCGGCTCGGCCTGCATCACGAAGTGCAGGTCGCCGCCGGCCATGATGTCCGAGTGCCGTAGCCAGGTGCGGGTCAGCGCCTGGCCGTCAAGTTCGACGCTGCCGACATACGGGTGCGCGGCGTCGAGATTGTCGGCGGTCACGGTGAACCGCTTGCCGTCGGGAAGATTGAGCATCGCACGTCGTACGAACGGGCGGCCGATCACATATTGATTGCTGGCCGGCGCGACGGGATAGAAACCCAATGCGGTGAAAACATACCAGGCCGACATCTGGCCGAGATCGTCGTTGCCGGCGAGACCGGTCGGTGTCGGTGCGTACTGGGTCCGCATGATCTGCGTCAGCCGCCGCTGGGTCTTCCAGGGTGCCCCGGCGTAGTCATACAAATAAGCGATATGGTGACTCGGTTCGTTGCCATGCGCGTAATAGCCGATCAGTCCGGAAATGTCCTCGACGTTGGCGAACTCCTTCGGATCGACGGTCGCGTCGAATACCGCATCGAGCCTGGCGATGAACTTGTCATCGCCACCGAGCAGCTTGATGAGGCCGGCGATATCCTGCGGCTCGTACCAGGAATATTGCCACGCATTGCCCTCGGTGTAGTCGCTGCCGTAACCGACCGCTGCGGGGTCGAACGGCTCGTTGAAGCTGCCGTCGGTCTTGCGCGCACGGATGAAGCCGGTCCTGGCGTCGAACACATTGCGCCAGTTGCCGGCGCGTTTGTCGAAGCGCGCTGCAATATCCGCTTTGCCCATCGCCGTGGCCATCTGCGCAATGGTCCAGTCGTCGAATGCGTATTCCACGGTTTTGGAGGCCGCTTCGGGCTCCTTGTCGATCGGCACGTAGCCGAGTTTCATGTAGTCGCGAAGATCGCCATACGGCGCGTAACTCGCGCTCGCAACCATGGCTTTGAGCGCCGCGTCGGTATCGAAACCACGAAAGCCCTTCATGTACGCGTCGGCGATGACCGGCACCGCGTGGTAGCCGATCATGCACCAGGTTTCGAGGCCCTGATACGCCCACACCGGCAGGATCCCGAACGGACTCGACTGTTGCGCGGTGAGCAGTGAGTTGACGAAATCGTTGACGCGCTGCGCCGGCTGGATCAATGCCATCAGCGGCTGTTGCGCACGATAGACATCCCACAGCGACCAGGTGGAATAGAACGTGAAGCCATCGGCCTGGTGCACGCCGTGGTCGGGACCGCGCCAGTCGCCGTTCACGTCCATCGCGAGATTCGGCGCGATCAGCGCGTGATACATCGCCGTATAGAAGGTCTTGCGCACGTCGGTCGGCGCGTCGATGTCGATCGCGGCCAGCGCCTGTTGCCATTGCTTGCGCGCATTGGCGCGGCGCGCGTCGAAGTCCCAACCGGAGCCGTCGGCATCGAGATTGGCGATCGCATTGGCCTCGCTGGCCGTGGAAATAGCCACTTTCACCAGCAAAGGTTTCGCGAGTTCGCCGAATTCGAATGCACCTTCGAGGGCCTTGCCCTGTACCGCGGCGGTATCGGACGGATTGCGGCCCGGGCCCTTGAAACCCTTGTAGAGGATGTCCTGCTCGCGATTGACCAACTCGTGCGCCCGCATCGGTTGCGAAAAACGCAGCGCAAAATACAACTGCCGCCCGGGCGCCCAGCCACGCGTTTCGCGATGGCCGCTGACGGTACCGTCCTCGCGCACTCGCAGACTCGACCACAGCACCTTGCCGGGATAATCGTAAATGCTCGGACGCAGATCGAGCAGCACATGCGCGGATTTGCCCGCGGGAAACGTGTAGCGATGCCAGCCGACGCGCGCTCCTGCCGTCAGTTCGACACGCACGTTGCCATCGAGCAGTGTCACCGCGTAGTAGCCTGGTTCGGCCGACTCCGATGCATGGTTGAAACGCGAACGATAGCCACTGCCGGGCTTTTGGATGTCACCGGCGTCCCATTGCACCGGACCGCTGCCCGGCATGAGCAGCACGTCGCCGAGATCCGAATGTCCGCTGCCGGAAAAATGCGTGTGCGAAAAACCGAGAATGCTTGCGTCGTCGTAGCGGTAGCCGGCCGCCCACTTGTAGGCATGCTTGAAGTCGGGCATCGCGGTGTCGGGGCTCAGCTGGATCATGCCGAACGGCACTGTGGCACCCGGAAACGTATGGCCATCGCCACCGGTGCCGATCATCGGGTCGACATCGCGCCAGGCCGCCTCGCCGGGCGCTGCCGCGTCAAGCCTGGGCATTGCGGAGAGACCGCAAACCAGCAGTGCGATGGACGATCCGCGTACGATGCGCAACGCCGGAATCAGGGTCATGCTTGCATACTCCTCCTGTTGGGATCGTATCTCGGTAGTCGCTCGCCGTGGGCGCGGTGCAGCCGGTCGGAGCGCTGCGGTTCGACTGCGCCGGACCAACGTTCGGGGCCTGCCTGGTGCCCGATTGCGCGGTGATGGTCCGGGTCGATGGACATACGCTGCCGATCCAGGCGCTGTTCGGGTCGGACCGTGCCGTGGCAAGCTACCATGCGTCAGCCGGATGCGCACATCGACCGTTACGGGAACCGACGCATGAGCACGAGAATTGCAAGCAACCGCGTGGCCCTGACCGTCGTCACGGCGATCTTCTTCATGTGGGGATTCATCACGGTGCTCAACGACGTGCTGATTCCGCACCTGAAGTCGGTGTTCACGCTCAACTATGCCGAGGTGATGCTGGTGCAGTTCACCTTCTTCGGCGCGTACTTCGTGATGTCGCTGCCGTCGGGCAAGGTGCTGTCGCGCATCGGATACCGCCGGAGCATCATCGCCGGCCTCGCCGTGGCGGGCATCGGCGCGTTGTTGTTCTGGCCCGCGGCGAGGCTGCCGTCGTATCCGTTGTTCCTGTTCGCATTCTTCGTGCTCGCGAGTGGCATCACCTTGCTGCAGGTCGCAGCCAATCCGTACGTGAGCCTGCTCGGGCCACCGCAGCTGGCATCGAGCCGGCTCAATCTCGCGCAGGCGTTCAATTCGCTGGGCACGACGCTTGCGCCGAAATTCGGCGGCCTGGTGATCCTTTCGGTCAGCGTACTCGGCGCCGTTGAACTTGCAAAGCTGCCACCCGCCCGGCAACTTGCCTATCGCGTCGCGCAGGCGCAGATGGTCCAGCTGCCGTATCTCGGTCTCGCACTGACGCTGTTCGTTCTCGCGCTGATCGTCTGGTGGTTTCATTTGCCGCCGCTCGCCGTGGGTCATGCGGACGATCCGCAGCATCGCTTCGCCGACGCACTCGCCCGGCGTCACGTGCGGCTCGGCGTGATCGCGATCTTCCTGTACGTCGGTGCGGAGGTTTCGATCGGCAGTTTCATGATCAATTACCTGTCGCTGCCGCAGATCGGAGCGATGTCCGAGGCGCGCGCGGCCGGCTTCGTCTCGCTCTACTGGGGTGGGGCGATGATCGGGCGCTTCGCCGGGTCGGCCTTGCTGACGCGGCTCGATCCGCGTCGTGTGCTGGCCGCTGCCGCGTCGATCGCCGCCTTGCTGGTGCTGGTGACGATGCAGACGCACGGAGTCATCGCGCTGTGGAGCGTCGTCGCGATCGGGCTGTTCAATTCGGTGATATTCCCGAACATATTCACGCTTGGCATCGACCGGCTCGGCCCGCTGACCGGCAAGGCATCGAGTCTCCTGATCATGGCGATCGTCGGTGGCGCCGTGGTTCCGCTGCTGCAGGGCGTGCTGGCCGATCGCATCGGCATCCAGATGGCATTTGTCCTGCCGTTGCTGTGCTACCTGTATATCGTGTTCTACGGTCTGAACGGTTCGCGATTCGCATGAAAAGAGTAGTCTGCTTCGGCGAGGCGCTGATCGATTTTCACGGGCAGATTGCACCGGGCGATGATGCGCCGGCCTTCATCGCGCATGCCGGCGGGGCACCGGCCAACGTCGCCGTCGCCATCGCCCGGCTCGGTGGCGAGGTCGCTTTTGTCGGCATGCTCGGCACCGACCTTTTCGGCGACATGATCGAGCAGCGGTTGCGTGAGGCGGGTGTCGATACGCGTCACCTTCGGCGCACCGATGCGGCGCGCACTGCGCTCGCATTTGTCGCGCTCGATGCGACGGGTGAACGAAGTTTCAGTTTCTATCGGCCGCCGTCCGCCGACCTGTTGTTTCGCGATGGCGATTTCGATGAGGATGGTTTCACCGATCTTTCGATCTTTCACTGCGGCTCGTGCAGCCTGACCGAACCGGCGATCGCGGATGCCACGTTGTCCGGCATGCGCCGCGCACGCGGTGTCGGCGCGCTGGTCAGCTTCGACATGAATCTGCGGCCGGCGTTGTGGCCGCGCGAGGACGATCCCGCGCCACGTGTATGGGCGGCATTGGAGCTTGCCGATGTGGTCAAGTTGAGCGCAGACGAATTCGCATTTCTGGTGGCGTCGGCGGGCGACGACAAGGCGGTGTTCGAGCGGCTCTGGCAGGGCTCGACACGGCTTGTGATCGTGACCGACGGCAGCGCGCCGATACGCTGGTTCACGCGTTTCTCTTCGGGCGGCGTACCCGCCTGTCCGGTGCGCGCCGTTGACAGCACCGGTGCCGGCGACGCCTTCGTCGGCGCCGTGCTGCACGGGCTGGCCGCGTCCGCCACCGATGCGGGCGCCGTCGAAGCGTTGTGGGCGGATGCAACGCGCCGCGACAGGTTGCTGCGCTTTGCCGCCGCCTGTGGTGCGCTGGCCGTCATGCGTGCCGGTTCGTTCGCCGCCATGCCGGAACATTCGGCTGTCATGGCGTTTCTGGAGAAATACCGTTGAGCGACGAAGCCGCTTTTCGCGCCCCGGACTTTCGTTCGCCCGGGTTTCTGCGCGAACACGTCCGCACGACGCTGGCGTTCTATCACCCGCGCTGCATCGATCCGGCCGGCGGATTCTTCCATTATTTTCGCGACGACGGAACGATATACGACACGTCGCACCGGCATCTGGTCAGCAGCACGCGTTTTGTCGTCCAGTACGCATGGGCCGCGCGCGCATTCGGCGATGCGGCGTATCGCGACGCGGTACGCCACGGGCTTGCCTATTTGCGCGATGTCCACCGCGATCGGGCGAGTGGCGGTTATGCCTGGACGATCAGCGACGGCAAGCCCGACGACCTTGCCAACCACGCCTACGGCGTCGCGTTCGTGTTGCTGACCTATGCAAGCGCAACCAAGGCGGGCATCGACGAGGCTGCTGCATGGATGGACGAAACCTGGGACTTGCTGGAACGGCATTTCTGGGATGCCGAAGCCGGCCTTTATCGCGACGAAGCTGATGGCGCCTGGCAGTTCTCGGATTATCGCGGCCAGAACGCGAACATGCACATGTGCGAGGCGATGCTGGCCGCATTCGACGCCAGCGCCGACCCGCGCTATCTCGATCGCGCATCGATGCTGGCCGATCACATGACGCGACGGCAGGCGGCGCAGGCGGACGGCCTGGTCTGGGAACACTACGACAGCGGCTGGAATGTCGACTGGAATTACCACCGCGACGACCCGAAACACCTGTTTCGGCCGTGGGGGTTCCAGCCGGGTCATCAAACCGAGTGGGCCAAGCTGCTTGTGATCCTCGATCGCCAGGTCGACGCCGACTGGCTGATCCCGACCGCGCGCCGGCTGTTCGACACCGCCGTTTCGCGTGCATGGGACCAGGAATACGGCGGACTCTGCTACGGCTTCGCGCCGGACGGGTCAGTGTGCGACGACGACAAATATTTCTGGGTGCAGGCCGAATCGCTGGCAGCTGCGGCGTTGCTCGCCGGGCGCACCGGCGAGCCGGGCTACTGGGACTGGTATCAGCGGATCTGGGAATATGTCTGGGAGCATTTTGTCGATCATGAGTACGGTGCGTGGTATCGCATCCTCGATCGAAGGAACCGCAAGTACAGCGACGAAAAGAGCCCGGCCGGCAAGACCGATTACCATACGATGGGCGCTTGCCATGAGGTGCTGAAACTGATGACTGAAATGAAATCGCGCGCATGACGCGTGCAACGATACTTGTACTGCTGGGAATCGTTCCTGCGCTGATGCTGATGGCCGTCCCGGCGCATTCGGTTGCATTACCCGTGGTAACTGCCGCGGCGGTCAATCCGCTGATCGGCAGCGCGCACGGCGGCAACACGTTTCCGGGTGCGACGCTGCCGTTCGGCATGCTGCAATGGAGCCCGGAAAACACCATGGGACAACACACGCACGTCGCGGCGCCGGGAGGGTACCGGTACGACGCGACGCGCATCCGCGGATTCAGCCTGACGCATCTTTCGGGCACCGGTTGCCGCGGCGCGAGCGGTGATATTCCGTTCATGCCGGTGACGGTGCCGATCACCACATCGCCTTCGGCCGATGACGACGACAGCGGTTACGCGAGCAACTTCAGCCATGCTGACGAACATGCGATCGCCGGCGACTACCGCGTAACTCTGGCCAACGGTATTGGCGTCGAACTCACCGCCGCGCTGCGCAGCGGCATGGCGCGTTTCGCGTTTCCGGCCGGAAAATCGGCAAATCTGTTATTGCGCGTTTCCGACTCGGAAGTCGGCAGCAGCGCTGCCGAGGTACATGTCGACAAGGCCGGGCGCGCGATCACGGGCTCGGTCACCAGCGGCAATTTCTGTGGTTATCTCGATCCGGCGGGGCAGCGCAGCTACTACACGCTGTACTTCGTCGCCGAATTCGACCGGCCATTTGCGCGCGTCGGCAGCTGGCACGACGCCGGCGTTCAGGCCGGATCCGCTGCGGCGAGTGGAGGCACGAGCTACGGCGACAAGGGGTTTCCGCCACCCGCCAGGGGCTCGGGTGCATGGGTCGGTTTTGACGCCACAGACGGAGTGACAGTCGATGTGCGCGTCGGCATCTCGTACGTGAATGTCGCCAATGCGCGCGCCAATCTCGCGGCGGAGATTCCATCGGGCACCTCCCTCGACAAGGTCCGCGCGCGAGCACTCGACGCATGGAACGACGCTCTCGGGCGCATCGCGATCGAAGGCGGCACGCCCGATCAGCGCACGACGTTTTACACCGCGCTGTATCACGCGCTGCTGCAACCGACCGTGTACAGCGACGTCAATGGGCAATACCGCGGTTTCGATCAAAAAACCCATCGCGTCGAGGACCGGCAAAACATCCAGTACGCCAACTTTTCCGGGTGGGATGTTTACCGCTCGCAACTGCAGTTGATCACCTGGCTGATGCCTGAGCGCGGCAGCGACATTGCCCAGTCGCTGTTCAATCAGGCCGGGCAGAACCACGGGGAATGGGATCGCTGGACGCACAATTCAGGCGGCACGCATGTGATGAACGGCGATCCGGCCGCGCCGGCGCTGGCCGCGATCGTCGCGTTTGGCGGACGCGATTTCGATTTGCCCGGCGCGTACGCGTCGCTGGTCAAGGCAGCGACGGTGCCGACTGCGCACGACCTGAGCAGCGTGGGGTGCGAGGTCGAATGCGTCGGCCAGCGGCCATCGCTCGATCACTGGCTGACATTGCACTACATCGCGACACACTCGAATTCGTGGGGCGGGGCGGCGGAAACACTGGAATCGGCCAGCGCCGATTTCGCCTTGTCGGAACTCGCGCGCCGTCTCGGCAAGGAGGCCGATCGTCAGCGCTTTCTCGCTCGATCAGGTTACTGGCGCAATCTGTTCAACCCCGATGCGGCGCCGGATGGCGGCTACATCCAGAACCGCAACGCCGATGGTACCTGGCCGGTATTCACACCATCGACCGAGGACGGTTTCGTCGAAGGCAGCGCTGCGCAATACCTGTGGATGATTCC
The DNA here is from genome assembly GCA_049583635.1 of Rhodanobacteraceae bacterium. GTDB lineage: Bacteria > Pseudomonadota > Gammaproteobacteria > Xanthomonadales > Rhodanobacteraceae > Dokdonella_A. Next base: position 697 of record JBAUWF010000069.1, on the reverse strand, counting down.
GTTCGACGTGCATGGCCTGTTCGACGCACTCGGCGGTCGGGCGAAGGCGACAGCGCGGCTCGACGCGTTTTTCCACAAGTCCGACGGAAGTTGGGCACTGAGCGGTGCCGGACCGCTGCACGCCGAACTCGACAACGAACCCTCGATCGCCTCGCCGTGGCTCTACGACTACGCGGGGCAACCATGGAAGACGCAGAAGGCCGTACGCATCGTGGTCGATACCTTGTGGAAGAACGCGCCGGACGGGATTCCGGGCAACGACGATCTCGGTGAGATGTCATCCTGGTACGTGTGGGCTGCGCTTGGCATGTACCCGATGATTCCGGGGCGTGCCGAACTCGTGCTTGGCAGCCCGCTGTTCGCGAAAGCGATCGTGCATCGGGCGGGTGGCGACGCGATCATCGAGGCGCGAGGCGCCGCGAGCGATGTGCCGTATGTCCACGCGCTGACATTGAACGGCAACGTCCATTCGCGTCCGTGGCTGGATGCCGCGTTCGCGCAACGCGGCGGGACGCTCGACTACACGCTCGCGGCCAAACCGGACAGGAACTGGGGTGCCGGCGCCGATGTGGCGCCGCCGTCGTTTCCGCCGGACGCCGTGACCATCCAGGAGCCTGCGCGACCAAGCGCAGCGACGGGGAGCGACGGTGCCGTGCCCGAGAAAGGCGCTGCCCCGGTCGATTCGGTCGCGATGGCG
>JBAUWF010000068.1:0-64617 GCA_049583635.1 Rhodanobacteraceae bacterium | reverse complement strand
CCAAATCGCTCCGCCCCGATCTTCGTCAACGCCGCCGTCAACGTCGTCTTGCCGTGATCCACATGGCCGATCGTGCCCACGTTCACGTGCGGCTTCTTGCGCTCGAATTTTTCCTTGGACATGACTTAAACCTGGCTGGGTAAAATTTTGGACGGTCAACAGCAACTATTCGGACCGCGGCTGCTGGATGGTGCTCACGACTGGAATCGAACCAACGACCTCTTCCTTACCAAGGAAGTGCTCTACCGACTGAGCTACGTGAGCATGAGCATCGGAGGGCTGAGGACAGAGCCTGTTCTGACGACATTCCCGCCGTTTCTGTCCTCAGCCTTCTGGTTATTGTCCGGTCTTCTGTCTTCTTGTCTTCATATCTTCCGTCCTCTGTCTTTTGGAGCGGGAGACGGGAATCGAACCCGCATGATCAGCTTGGAAGGCTGAAGTTCTACCATTGAACTACTCCCGCCTTCCGGGAGACAGAGGACGAAAGACAATGGATCAGTATATGGAGTCAGCTGGGAAACGGATGGCCTGTGATGCGGCGCTCTGTTCTCTATTCACTGTCCCCCGTTGGGTCCTCCGTCTTCCGTCTTCTCTCCTCTGGTTGGCCTCTGACTGGTGGAGGGAGGTGGATTCGAACCACCGAAGGCGTAAGCCAGCAGATTTACAGTCTGCCCCCGTTGGCCGCTTGGGTATCCCTCCGACATCAGGTTCGCTTCGTCCACACATCGGCTGCGGGAGCTGGGGCTGACACCAAGCCCCGGCTTTCCAAGTACCTGTCGGCAGCGTTGCAGCCCGACCGCGTTGAGCGCAACGTACGCCTTCGACACAGAGCCGCGCATTCTCTCGCCGAGGGCAATGACTGTCAAGATTCAAACGCCAAGATAGGCACACAGCCTCAAGAATTGTTCGCGCCAATAGTCCTTGGTCCTTGCGCTCACCATCGCATCAGGAAGCCCGGTGATGCGGATCAGAATGCGGCACTTTGCGGGCCCCAGGCCGACAAACCGCACTTCCAGGCGTGCGCCGTTCGACCAGCGTCCGTGAACGCGGGTGCCGCTCTCAACCCCGGTGACGGTGAGTTCGGGAGCGTTCAACCAGGCCGCCCGACAACTTTCATCCGCCCACGCCGTAAACGCTGCAAACAACGGGATCGGCAAGGTCCTCGAGACCGCTACGCGCAGTCCGGAACTATTCGGATTTGCCGCGACTCGCGCCATCCTGGTTCTCCCGCCGCACACACCGGCATTGACGCCGTCACGAGAGTCTCGCGCCTCAGACGTTGAACAGGAAGTGTAGAACGTCGCCCTCCTCGACCATGTAATCCTTGCCTTCCTTGCGTAACCGGCCCGCTTCGCGCGCGCCAGCCTCGCCCTTGAAGCGGATGAAATCGTCATAGGCGATCGTTTCGGCACGGATGAAACCGCGTTCGAAGTCGGTGTGAATCGCCCCGGCAGCCTGCGGCGCAGTGGCACCCTTGCCAACGGTCCAAGCGCGTACTTCCTTTTCACCCGCCGTGAAATAGGTTTGCAGCCCGAGCAACTTGTATCCGGCGCGGATGACCCGATTCAGACCCGGCTCGGCGAGGCCTAGATCGTGCAGAAATTCATCGCGATCATCGTCTGTCAACTGTGCGAGCTCCTCTTCGATCGCGGCACAGACCACGACCACCTCGGCGCCTTCGCCCGCAGCATGATCGCGCACGCGATCCACGTACGCGTTGTCGATCAAGCCGTCCTCATCGACGTTGGCTATGAACATCAGTGGCTTGAGCGTCAGCAGGAACAGATCGTGCACCAGTATTTTCTCGTCCACGTCGAGATCAACGGTCCGGGCAGCCTTGCCCTGATTCAACGCGACGCGCAACTTTTGCAATATCGGACGCCTTGCGAGCGCCTCCTTGTCGTTTGCCTTGGCCGCACGCTCGGCCCGATTGAGAGCCCTGTCGACCGATTCGAGATCAGCCAGCGCCAACTCGGTATCGATCGTCGCGATATCCGCCAGCGGATCGATGCGGTCGGCAACATGCACGATGTCGGTATCCTCGAAGCAGCGCACGACATGCGCAATCGCGTCGACTTCTCGAATGTGCGCGAGGAACTTGTTGCCGAGCCCCTCGCCCTTGGATGCACCGGCAACCAAACCGGCGATGTCGACAAACTCGATTGCAGTCGGAATGATCTTCTGTGGCTTCACCAGATCAGCGAGCTCGCGCAGGCGCGGATCCGGCACCGGTACGACTCCGACATTGGGGTCGATCGTGCAGAACGGAAAATTCGCCGCGGCGATCCCCGCCTTGGTCAAGGCGTTGAACAAGGTCGACTTGCCGACGTTAGGCAACCCGACGATGCCGCATTTGATGGCCATATGCTTCTCGTTAAACGTCAGACGCCAGACGCCGCTCGCCGCGCTTGCCTGAATGAGCGGCGCGGAAACAAGAAACACAAAGTCTCCGGCTCACGGCTCACGGCTCACGTCCAAATCCTTCGATGTATGCAACTCTTTCATGGCGCGATCGAAGTCACCCGCAACTACCAGCGGCAATATATCGAGCGCGCGAGCGATCCCGTCGAGTATCGCCGCTTCGTCCAGCTTGCTGGGGCGTCCAAGCACCCAGGGAGTCACAGAATCCTTGTGGCCCGGATGACCGATACCCAGGCGCAAGCGATGGAACGCTCCGTGCCCGAGGTGCGCAAGAACATCGCGCAGGCCGTTCTGACCGCCATGTCCGCCGCCGAATTTCAGCCGCACCGCGCCCGCTGGCAGGTCCAGGTCGTCATGTGCGACCAGCATTTCGTCCGGTTCGACCTTCCAGTAGCGCAATGCCGACACCACCGCGATACCGCTGTTGTTCATGAACGTGGCCGGCTTGAACAACATCAGCGGTCGCCCGTCCAAATCGATCTTCGCGCTGTCGCCGTGCAACCTTGACGTGCTGCCAAAATGCGCCCCTCCACGCTGCGCCAACGCATCGACCAGCCAGAAGCCCGCATTGTGCCGGGCGCGAAGATATTCGGCGCCGGGATTGCCTAGGCCGACGAGGAGTTTCAGACCAGCCATCGCAATGAAGGCGGAAAACCCGGTCGACGCCCTCCCCGATCATGCTAGCGGGCGGTTCGGGCGTCGTCGGTTTTCCTACTCCTTGTCGTCCTTCCCGGCCGCATCCGCGTCCGCAGCATCCGCCACCGGCGCGATACCCGGTATCTCTGCGCCTGCCTCGCCTTCCGCGGCCTCGGGCACTTCCTCGATCTCCTCGCGGACTTCGCGAACCACGACTACTGCTATGTCGTGTTCGCGCCCAAAACGCATTTCGGGAATTTCCACACCGTCGGGCAGATTCAGTTCTGACAGATGAATGATGTCACCAGTGTCGATGTCCGCCAGATCGACCTCGATGAACTCCGGTAGATCGCGCGGCAGGCAGGCAATCTCGATATCGGTCAGTTCGTGCATGACGACGACACCCGAGGCCTTGCCGGCAGGCGATTTCTCCTGGTTCAGGAAATGCAGAGGTACACGCAAACGGATCTTCTCGTTTTCACTGACCCGCTGAAAGTCCAGATGCAGGATCTGCATCTTGAACGGATGACGCTGCATGTCGCGCAGCAATACCTTTTGTCGATCGCCCCCGAGGTTCAGATCGAGGATCGACGAGTAGAACCACTCGTGCTTGGACGCGAGCAGAACATCCTTGTGTTCGAGTTGCACACTTACCGGATCAAGGTGCGCGCCGTACACGATGGCCGGCACCTTGCCCGCACGACGCAGGCGGCGGCTCGCACCTTTCCCCCCGTCCTCGCGGCCCTGCACCGGAATTTCATGAGTCGTTGCCATTGTTGTTGCCTCAATGATAGTGACTGCCTCGCGGCAGCTGGTGGACTCCCCCGCGACCAGGAGAGTCAGAATGCGTCACGTCAACTCAATCCACGTACAACGAGCTTACCGATTCGCCAAACGCGATGCGGCGTATGGTTTCGCCCAGCAGTTCGGCCACCGATAGCTGACGGATCTTCTCGCAACCCTGCGCACTGGCGCTCAACGGGATCGTGTCGGTTACCACCAATTCGTCGACTTGCGAAGCATCAAGATTCGGTATCGCCGATCCTGAAAGCACGGCATGAGTGCAGTAGGAGACGACCTTGCGCGCTCCATTCTGTTTCAGCGCCGCCGCTGCCGAACACAAGGTCCCCGCCGTATCCACGATGTCATCGACCATCACGCAAACCTTGTCCTGGACATCACCGATGATGTTCATGACGATCGACTCGTTGGCTCGCGGCCGCCGCTTGTCAATGATCGCGAGATCCGCATCATCCAGACGTTTGGCAATCGCGCGCGCGCGAACCACACCACCTACGTCCGGCGAGACGACGATCAACTCGTCAGACGCGTAATAACGCCAGATGTCCGCAAGCAACACCGGCGAGGCGTACACGTTGTCCAGCGGTACGTCGAAAAAACCCTGAATCTGATCCGCATGCAGGTCGACCGTCAGCACCCGATCGGTCCCTACCGCGCCGATCATCCGTGCCGCGACCTTGGCCGTGATCGGGACCCGCGCCGAACGCGGCCGCCGATCCTGCCGCGCATAGCCGAAATACGGCAGGACTGCGGTCACGCTCGCAGCAGAGGCTCGCTTGAGTGCATCCACCAGCACCAGCAGTTCCATAAAGTTGTCGGCAGTCGGTGCGCAGGTGGACTGCAGCACGAACACTTCCTGCTGGCGCACATTCTCCTCGATCTCGACCTGCACTTCGCCATCGCTGAAGCGACCGACCAGGGCCTTGCCGACGGGGACGTTGAGTCCCTCGCAAATCGCGCTGGCAAGCTTGCGATTGGAATTGCCGGTAAATATCAGGATGCCCGCCGTGTCCACCTTGGTGTTCACTCCTCACCCCGCCGAAATTCATCCGATCGGTCCGCCAGACCGACGCGGCGCCTTGGCTGTGCCACGCGTTCCATATTGTCGCATCTCCCGCTGTACAAACATGTGCGACTGCCACACCGGTCCGAACGCTGCCGGCAACATGGAGTAACTGGGGCGGCAGGACTCGAACCTGCGAATGCGGGGATCAAAACCCCGTGCCTTACCAACTTGGCGACGCCCCAACCGAAATCATCTCCGCCGGCCATGCGTCGCGCCGATCCAACAACGGCGAACGCGCAACACCGCGCACCAAATGACAACGCAGCTGCGCAGGACATTGCGCCGCCAAAGCCTCACCGGCCGCGCGCGAAGCCACTGGCAGGAATACCGAAGCGCCCGAACCGCTCAGTCGTGCATCGCCATGCCGGCTCAGCCAATCGAGTGCGTTGGCAACTCGCGGAAAGCGCGCGCGCACCAGCGGCTCGAATGCGTTTACCGTCGCGGTGCCGGAAATGAAGCGGCGAATTGTCAGGGGCTCAGCGTTGCGTGTCAATTCGGCGGCCTTGAACAATTGTGCAGTCGGCACCGACACACCAGGGTCCACGACCAGAAACCAACGTTCCGGCAGTTCGAGTGGCGTAAGCTCCTCGCCAATGCCCTGCGCCCAGGCGGTGCGCCCGCGCACGAACACGGGAACGTCGGCACCAAGGTCAAGCGCAATCCGGCTGAGCGCATTTTCATCGAGGCCGGTACCCCATATCGCGTTCAGCGCAACCAGCACCGTGGCCGCATCGGAGCTGCCACCACCAAGCCCGCCTCCGATCGGAATGCGTTTGTCAATCGCGATATCGGCGCCGCGGCGACATCCACTGGCCTCGCGCAATGCCGCGGCGGCACGCATCCCGAGTTCGTCGCCCACGACGAGACCGTCGGGCACCGTGTGATGCCGTAGTGTTCCATCTGGGCGCTCACGAAGATGCACCCGGTCGCCCCAGTCGAGCAACTGGAAACAGGTCTGCACCATATGGTATCCGTCGCTGCGTCGACCGACGATGTGCAGAAACAGATTCAGTTTGGCCGGCGCGGGCCATATGCTCCAGCCGGGTTCGTTCATCGTGGCGACCAGCGCTGTACCGAGACGCGCACGCGCCAGGCGCCATGGTCCGCAAAGATTTTCGTCGGCAACGCCGGATTGCGTCCGCTATCGTAATCGCGATAACGAACCTTCCAGCCGTCCTGATTGATTTCGGCCGGCCGGCCGTCGGCACGAAACTCGATCTCGGCCGGTCCGGCTGCCCGCATCCCGCGCACCCAGGTACTGAGTTCCTCGACCGGCACGTGCCAGCCCAGTTCACGTTCGAGCAGGTCCGCAGCGTCGGCACCTTCGACCGGCTCGGCACGCACCCCGCTCAGCACCGCATGGCTCTCGTCTCCGGCCAACGTCCAAGTCCTGCCGGTGATCGGCGCATGCACCTCGACGCGAAAACGCGCGCCGTCCTGACGCCATTCGAACGTGCCGCTGCCACCGTTGCGGCCATCCGATACCGCCAGGCGCCCTTCGAGTCGCCAACGGGTCTGCGCCGCCAGCGCGTGTTCGCGCGCGCGCTGAACGGCCAGATGCGCAAGGTCCGGTTTCACCAGTGGCGTCGTGCAACCAACCAGGCCTGCAAACACGACGACCGGAGCGCCCCAGCAAAATACGCGCAGACCAAGACGGAACACCGATGCGCTCATCGAGTCAAGCGCCGCACGGTCTCGAGCAAGGCCTTGTTGTCGGCATCTTTCTTGCGCCCCTGCTCCCAGATCTGCCGTGCTTCGGCGTGCTGGCCGTCGACCCACAGCACTTCACCCAGATGAGCGGCGATCTCGGCATCCGGCTGCAAGGCAAATGCGCGGCGCAAGTTCTTGAGCGCAGAAGCAATATTGCCGAGCCGATACTCGACCCAGCCCAGGCTGTCGATGATCGCCGGCTCGTCGGGCTTGAGCTTGATGGCTTTCTGGATCAGGGCCAACGCCTCTTGGTTGCGCCCGGTACGGTCGGCCAGCGTGTAACCCAGCGCGTTGAGCGCTTCGGCATCTGCCGGTTTCAGCTCGATCACGCGACGCAGATCGCGCTCGGCGCCCGCAAGATCGTCCAGGTCCACCTCGAGCATCGCGCGCGCATATAGCAGGCGCAGGTCGTCCGGCAACGCGTGCAACCCCTCGGTGTACGCTGCCAGCGCCTGAGGGCGGCGCTGGTGATGAACCAGCAAATCGCCTTCCACCAGCCAGGTATCGCTGCGCTGCTCGTTGTCATCGCCCACTTCGGCACGCAATCGATGCAGGGCGTCAAGGGCGCGGGCTGTCTTGCCCTGCCGATCGAGTACGACACAGATGCGGGTCTGCGCGTCGAACCAGTTGTCGCTGTCCTTCGAAACCTTGCGGTACCAGCCCAGGGCTTCTGCATGACGGTCGATCAGCTCGGCGACCTGGCCGAGCAGATAAAGGCGCAGGTCGGAGCGCGGAGATGTACCGAGTTCAAGTTCGCGATAGAGAATCTTGAGCGCGGACTTGTCTTCGGCGCGTGCCGAATAGGCCGCCCGCGCGGCGTACGTCGCATCGTCCTGCGGCCCGACCATCAGCACCCGTGCTGCGCCGGCATTGTCGCCAAGGTCTGCCAACAGCGCCGCATAGCCCGCACGCAGTTGTCGATTGTCCGGGGCGAACCGCAACGCATCGGCGTAGAGCGTGCGTGCCTTCGCCTTGTCGCCCTCGTCCAAGGCCAGGTGCGCAGCCCAGGCATACGCGTCAGCCGAATGGAAACGACTGATGGCGGCGGTGGAAAGGCGCGAGGCCAGCATCTTGTCGCCGAGCTTGAACGCGAGCTGGCTGACCGCGACCCAAGTCGCTTCTTTGTCTCCAAGCTGTTCGGGCGTCGCCAGGCGGTCAAGCATGGCAGTAGCCACCGGTTTGTCGTCGGCCGCAAGCATCAACTGGGCGATCTGTCGCCAACCGGACTGGTCCCGACGTCTGACCATCGCTGCCAGATCGGCGAACGCCGCGTCGGCGTCCCCGCTGCCCAGCGCAATCCATGCGCGTGCCTGCTGCAGCCCGTCCGCGCGAGGCGCCAGTGTTTGCCAGCGATCGAGCGCCGACCGGGCCAGAGACCAGTCCTTCACCGCGAGTGCGAGATGCGTCGCCTCTTCGGCGACCTGTGGATCCGTGGATAACCGGGCGGCCTTGGCAAAACCGCGTGCGCCGGATTCCAGATCATTACGCTGCAAGGCGAATTGCGCGGCAAGCAGGTGCAGCAGCACGTCGTCCTTGGGCGGTGGCGGTTTCACGGCGGCATGAAACAATTCCGCCTGTCCTCTCGGAACCGGTCCGGTGGCAGCGCAGGCACCGAGCAGTGCGAGCAGCAAGCAAACGGCTGGACGCGCAACCATCCACCGCACATCGATGTATCGTGAATCAGAGTGTCGGTAAGTCATGCAAGGCCTTGTGTTGCTTGATCTTGTGCACCGGCGCCCGCACAATTCGCTGCTGTGTGACACGCTGCACCGCGCACGAACGACGCTCGCGTGATGGCGCATCGATTGCTCATGCACAGTGTCCTAGCTTAGCCGATTGCCGCCCCGCATGGCCCTGATCACCATCGGACTCAACCATCTTTCCGCTCCGCTTGCGCTGCGCGAACGGCTGAGCTTTGCGCCCGAAACGACCGCTCGCGCCCTGGCCGAGCTGGCCGCACAACCAGGCATTCGCGAAGCGCTGATCCTGTCCACCTGCAATCGTACCGAGCTCTACTGCACGATCGACGCCGGAGCTGAATCGACGCCGGCGGACTGGCTGCATCGTCATCAGGAAATATCCGGAGCCGGCCTCGACGAGTTTCTGTATCGCCATGCAGATGCGGACGCGGTGCGCCATTTGTTCCGGGTTGCCACCGGTCTCGAATCGATGGTGCTCGGCGAACCGCAGATTCTGGGGCAGGTCAAGAGTGCGTACCTGCTGGCGCGCGACGCGCAAACCCTGCGCGCACCGCTCGACCGGTTGTTCCAGAACACCTTCGCCGTCGCCAAGCGCGTACGTTCGGACACCCGAATCGGCGCCAATCCGGTGTCGGTAGCGTTCACCGCAGTGCGTCTCGCCGCGCGGGTGTTTGCCGATCTCGGCAAGGCCTGCGTGTTGCTGATCGGCGCCGGCGAAACCATCGAATTGGCTGCGCGTCATCTGACCGAGGCCAAGGTGCGCCAGCTCATCGTGGCCAATCGCACGCTCGAGAATGCCCAGGCGCTGGCCGGACGCCTCGGCGGTTACGCGATCGCATTGGCCGATCTGCCCCGACACTTGGCCGAAGCCGACATCGTGATTGCCTCGACAGCAAGTCGCACGCCGGTATTGACCCGCAATCTGGTGGCCGACGCGATTGCCGCGCGCTTGCGCCGACCGATGTTTCTGGTCGACCTGGGCGTACCACGCGATGTCGAACCGGCCACGGCCGAACTCGAAGACATATTCCTTTACACGATCGACGACCTGCAGCGCGTCATCGACGACAACCTCGTTTCCCGACAGCAAGCCGCCCGCGAAGCGGAGGCCATGATCGAACTGTCAGTCGAGACGTTCATGGGTTGGTGGCGCGCGCTCGACCTCAGGAATCCGGTCAGCACCCTGCGCGGGAACGCCGAAGCCACGCGCGACGAGCTGCTCGCCAAGGCACGCAACCTGATAGCGCGTGGCAAGTCGCCCGAGGAGGCGCTCGGCTATCTTGCCCACAGCCTGACCAATCGTCTGTTGCACGCGCCGAGCGCCAATCTGCGTGCCGCCGCGCTGCGCGGCGATGCCGAATTGCTGCGAGCGGCCGAGCGTCTTTTTGATGCCGGCGCCGGCAGCAACCCCACCGAACCGGACGCATGAATCCGTCGATCCGGCGCAAGCTCGAGCAGCTTGCCGAACGCCAGCAGGAACTCGAATACCTGCTCGCCAGCGCCGAAGTGCTGGCCGACACAGGGCGTCTGCGTGAGGTTTCGCGCGAGCACGCCCGTCTCGCGCCACTAACCCGCGTGCTCGGTGAATACGATCGCACCATGCGCGCGCTGGCCGCCACCGACGCGATGCTGCGCGACCCCGAGATGAAGGGTCTCGCCAATGAGGAGATCGGCCTGCTCGAGGCCGAACGTGAGCGGCTCGATCGCGAGCTCAATCTGTTGCTGATCCCGGTCGACCCGCGTGACGAGGCCAATCTGTTCCTGGAGCTGCGCGCCGGTACCGGTGGCGACGAAGCGGCACTGTTCGCCGGCGATCTTCTGCGCATGTACCTTCACTATGCGGAACGCCGCGGGTGGCAGGTCGAAATGCTTTCTGCTCACGAGGGCGAACACGGCGGCTACAAGGAAGTCGTCGCCCGGATCGAAGGCGCTGGCGCGTTTTCCCGGCTCAAGTTCGAATCCGGAACTCACCGCGTGCAGCGCGTGCCACAAACCGAATCGCAGGGCCGTATTCATACCTCGGCTGCGACCGTGGCGATTCTTCCGGAGCTCGATCAGATCGACGAGATACCGATCGCCGACGGTGATCTGAAAATCGACACATTCCGTGCCTCCGGCGCTGGCGGCCAGCACGTGAACAAGACCGATTCGGCCATCCGCATCACCCATCGCCCGAGCGGCATCGTGGTCGAATGCCAGGACGAACGCAGCCAGCACAAGAACCGCGCGCGCGCGCTTTCGCTGCTCAAGGCGCGCCTGCTCGACGAGCAACGCGCAAAGCAGACAGCCGCGCGCGCCGAATCGCGGCGTCTGCAGGTCGGCTCCGGCGACCGCAGTCAGCGCATCCGCACCTATAACTTTCCACAAGGCCGCATTACCGATCATCGCGTCAATCTGACCTGGTATCGTCTGCCGGAAATGATGAATGGCGATCTCGATGAATTGATCGATGCCCTGACCCGCGAGGATCAGGCCGACCAGTTGCACGCGTTGGCGGAGGACGGCTGATCGTGGCGACACCCGATGCGGTCGCGGCGGAACTCGACCGCATCGCCAAAATGATCGCCGCAGGGGATACCGCGCAGGCACTCGAGCGTGCACGTCGTCTGCACAAGCATCATCCGCGGCACGTGGAGGCGGCACGTCTTTACGGCATCGCGTTGCTGCGCAGCGACGCTCCAGGCGAAGCGCGCGCGCTGTTCGAGTCGCTGCATCGCGCCGCACCCAACTCGGTCGAAGTGCTCTGCAATCTCGGCAGCGCGGCGCTCGCATGCGGCGACACCGCCGCGGCGCTTTCCGCGTACGACAAGGCATTGCGCGCCGCACCCGGTCATCCGGCTGCGCTCAACGGGCTCGGCGGAGCACGCCGGAGTGCCGGCAATCTCGATGGCGCACGCGAAGCCTACGCGGCGAGTACCACCGCAGCGCCCGGCTACGTGGCCGGCTGGCTCAATCTCGCCGCAGTCGAACTCGCGCGAACGAACGCAGCCGAAGCCGAACGCATTGCGCGACACGCCACCTCGCTGGCGCCGACGTATTCGGAAGGATGGCTGCTGCTCGGCCACGTGCTGGCCGCACAGCGACGTTACGCCGACGCGCAGGCCGCCTATGGCAACGCGGCACGCGCGGACGCGGGCGACGCGCGATTTGCGTACCAGATCGGCCTGATGGCCGAAGAGCAGGATCACCTGGACGAAGCGGTTGACGCGTATCAGCGCGCGCTCGAACTTTCCCCCGGCTTCGACGCGGCGCTCGGCCAGCTGGCGTTCGTCAAACGGCGCCTGTGCGACTGGCACAATCTGGATGGTGTCTCGGCACGCCTTCGTGCGCGCGCTCGCGCCGGATCTCCCGATATCGCTCCGTTCGCCTTTCTCGCCGAACCGTCGACGCCCGCCGAACAGTTGCTGGCCGCCTCGAGCATGGCCATGCGCATCGATGCCGCCATGGCGGCGGAACGCGCGCGGCTCGCTCTCGCCGCCCATCCCTGCCTGTCTCCCGACGCACCGCTGCGTGTCGGCTTCGTATCGAACGGTTTCGGCGAACATCCGACCGGCCTTCTGACGGTCGCCCTGTTCGAAGCGTTGCGCGGCGGCTCGATCGAGACACACCTGTTTGCGACCACAGCAGATGACGGGCGCACGATCAGCCGTCGGTTGCATCGCGCGTGCCGCTGGCACGACGTAGCCGACCAATCCCCGACTACAGTCGCCGCTGCCGTGCACGCTGCGCAAATCGAGATCCTCATCGATCTGCGTGTATGGGCGGATGGCGGCATGGCCGAGATGTTTGCATTGCGGCCGGCACCGATTCAAGTGAACTGGCTCGCGTACCCCGGTACATCGGGTGCTCCCTGGATTGATTACATCATCGCCGATCGCATCGTGCTGCCGGATGCCGCACGCTGCGACTTCTCCGAGCGTGTTGGGTGGCTGCCGCGCTGCTACCAGCCGTCCGATCCGGGTCGCGAAGTCGGCCTGCCTCCCCCACGCGCGGATTGCGGGCTGCCTGATTCGGGTCCGGTTTTCGTCTGCTTCAACAACAGCTACAAGCTCAATCGCGCCGGTTTCGAGCGCATGCTCGCAATCCTGCGCGCCGTGCCCGATGCGGTGTTGTGGCTACTCGCGGGACCCGCGGGCGCCGATCGACGCCTGCTTGAGTTCGCAAACGCGCGGAACATCGAAACCGCGCGACTGGTATTCATGCCGAAACTGCCGCACACCGAATATCTCGCACGCTACCGCCATGCCGACCTGTTTCTCGACACCGCCCCATACAATGCCCACACCACCGCGTCGGATGCGCTGTGGGCCGGCTGTCCGTTGTTGACCGTACCCGGCGATACGTTTGCGAGCCGCGTCGCGGCCAGCCTAAATCATCATCTGGGCATGGACGCGCTCAATGCGAAAGACGACGCTGCGTTCGTCGACATGGCCACGCGGCTCGGGCACAACGTCGATGCGCGCACCCGGCTGCGATCGCAACTCGCCGAGCGCAAGCACGATCATGGCCTGTTCGACATCAAGGCCTATGCACGCGATTTTTCCGTCCTTCTGTGGCGGATGGCGACACGGCATCGCGATGGACACGATCCCGCAACTTTGGATTGACGTGCGACGCGTTTTGCAGCGTGCGTCGGCGAACAGGCAGGCACGCCACGACCGGCTACTTCGGACGAGGCACCCCGTTACCAACGTGGCAGCACCCTCAAACGCATTTCCCAATGCCACGCTGCGGGTATCATGTCCACACTGTCCGACGCGATTTGTCGGCCTCTGATTCCGGGACCTGCCTTGAGCATTCAATCCGAGTTCGTGCCACTGACCTTGTGCGTGCTGACGGTCTCCGACTCGCGTACGCCGGACAACGACAGCTCCGGGGACTTTCTTGCGCTGGCGCTCGGCCAGGCCGGCCATCGTTTGGGTGAACGATGCATCCTCAAGGATGACCGCTACGCGATCCGTGCGGTCGTCGCCCGATGGATTGCGGACGCGACCATTCATGGCGTGCTGATCACCGGCGGCACCGGTTTCACCGGGCGTGATTCGACACCGGAAGCCATCGCGCCGCTGCTTGACAAGGAGATGCCCGGCTTCGGCGAATTGTTTCGCCGCATCAGCTTTGATGAGATCGGCACGTCGAGCCTGCAATCACGCGCGTTCGCGGGGCTAGCCAACGGTACCTTCCTGTTTTGCCTGCCCGGATCCACATCGGCCTGCCGAACGGCGTGGGACAAACTGATCCGCAGTCAGCTCGACGCGACCACGCGCCCATGCAACCTCGCGGGCCTGATCCCGCGCCTCAACGAACCAGCCTGATCGACACGCCACCATGAAATCACGCAAGCACCAGAAATACGGACACGCAATCGAGGAACTTCATGGCGAACTGGTCGACCTGCAGCGCTGGATCATCGCGACTGGCCGGCGCGTGCTGCTGCTGTTTGAAGGCCGCGATGCCGCCGGCAAGGGCGGCGTCATCAAGGCCATCAGCGAACCGCTCAACACACGCTACACACGTATCGTCGCGCTGCCGAAACCGACCGAACGCGAACGCACGCAATGGTATTTCCAGCGCTATATCGAGCATCTACCAGCTGCCGGTGAACTCGTGCTGTTCGATCGCAGCTGGTACAACCGCGCCGGTGTCGAGCAGGTCATGGGATTCTGCACCGCGGCCGAGGCCGGACAATTCCTGGCGAACTGCCCGATCTTCGAGAAACTCCTGACCGACGATGGCATCCTCCTGATCAAGTACTGGCTCGCAGTCGACCAGAAGCAGCAGGAGGAACGATTCGGCGAGCGCGCGACCGACCCACTCAAGCGCTGGAAGATCTCGCCGATCGACCTCAAGGCACGCGAACAATACGCGGCCTACGCAAAGGCCCGCGAAACCATGCTCAAGGCTACCAATAGCGAAACGGCTCCGTGGTTCGTCGCCAACTTCAATGACCAGAAGCGCGGCCGCCTGAATCTGATCCGGCACCTGCTCGAGCGTCTGCCCCAACGCGCACCGCCGGACAAACCGTTGCGTCTGCCCAAACTCGGGACACCACTGCGACGGGAAAAATTGAGCAATCCGGAATTATGGATACCCGAGCCTTATTAGATTGACCGAAATCCCGCGAAGTGCTGTTCGGGCAATTCCGTGCGTGATACCGACGCGACACGCGCATGGGTCGTCCCGGCCTTGAGCCAGGTCTGGAGGGCATCCAGCGCCGCGGCTTCCCCGCAGGCCATGACCTCGACGCGCCCATCGGCGAGGTTGCGCGCATGACCGCCTATCCCGAGACGCCGCGCCTCGGCCGCCGCGGACGCGCGGAAAGACACGCCTTGCACGTGGCCGCTCACGAGAAATCGCACGCAAGGCATCGTTGATCATCCATTCGTCGATGGCTTCCATGCGTCGATCACGGCTGCCAGATCATGCGTTGTAACGGGTCCGAGGAACCGCTTCGCCACCGTACCGTCGGGCGCGATCAGATAGGTCGTCGGCAATCCGTGCGGGGCATCGAAATCGGCCGGCGGTTTGGCAGTGTCTACGCGGGCAACCGGATAGGCGACGGGATGCTTCTTGAGGAATGCCTCGATGTCGGCGCGCTCGGTTTCCTCGAAATCGAGGCCAATCGCATCGACCTTCGGGTTGGACGAAACGAACTTCGACAATTCGGGCATCTCCTGGATACACGGCGAACACCAAGTGGCCCAGAAATTCACGATTACCCAGTGTCCGCGCCTGGTTGCGAGATCGAACCGGGAACCATCGAGCGTGGTCACCTTGAGCGCCGGCCGCGCAACGGGTTCGGTCGCATGCGTGAGCGCGGCCAGTCCAGAGCCGAATACGCCGGCTGCGAGCTGGCAACACAGGATCGCGGCCAAGGGGAATTTCATGACGTCTCCAAAACCGATCAAGCATTCGCGTGCCGGCCTTCCGCGTTGTGATCTGCAACAGGCCGTGGTGCCGGCGCAAACAGCTCGTCCAATGGCACATCGAGTCCATGACGCAAACGATCGGCAAGTTCGGTCAACAACTCCGTTGTGCGCTGGCGCTCGTCGCCGACGAGATGCGGCGCATCCAAGGGTAACCGGTACTTGCCGGCTTCGTACACATCGAGCAGCCGCGCACTGGCCAGATCGCGTATCAATACCCATTCGCCGGATTCACTGCGTCGCACCAAGCCTGCCCGGTACAGATCGCTCAGGTAACGCTGCAGCAACTCGTCGGTCAGATAGGGTTCGGCCGCGAGCAGCGTTTCGCTGTGCAAACCGCTGCCGCGTCGTTGCGCTGCCGCAAAGTGTCCAAGCACCCGCAACAGACCGGCGAATTCCTGGCCCGGTGGCAACCTGAGCTCGGGCGGTCGGTAATCGAAAGCGCTCAGCGAAGCGGTGAGCGAGGCACCGAACAAAACGATCATCCACGACAGGTAAATCCAGATGATAAACACCGGAACCATCGCGAGCGCGCCGTATATTTCCTCGTAGTTGGCATAACCGGTGACGTAAAAAGCGAAGCCGCGTTTGACCACCTCGAACAATGCCGCAGCCAGCATCGATCCAAGCGCGGCATGGCGAAACCGGACCGTGCGGTTCGGTATCGCCATGTAGCCGCCGAGCAACGCGGTCCAGACGATCAGGAATGGCAATACGGAGAGCGCGCGTGCCCTGATCGAGAGCTGCGAGCCTGCGACATCGATAAACGGCAATGCGAGCAGATACGAGCTGACCGCGAGCGCGGCAACGAGCAGCAGCGGACCCAACGTCAGCGTGCTCCAGTAGACGACGAAGCGGGACGATGCACTGCGTGTGGTCTGCACGCGCCATATTCGATTGAACGCATCCTCGATGCTCATCATCAAGGCGATCGCGCTGAACAGCAGCACGAGTACGCCGACGATGGTCGCCTTGCTCGCATTGCTGGCAAATTGCGTCAGGTAATTCTGCACGGTGCCGCCGGCCGCCGGTATGAAATTGGCGAAAGCAAAATCGGTCAGCTTCTGGCGCCAGCCCGCAAAACCCGGAAACACCGCCAGAATACCGAGTATCGCCGTGGTCAGTGGCACGATTGCGAAGACAGTGGTTAACGAGAGAGCGCCCGCCACTTGCAGGCAGCGATCCTCGATGAATCGATGCCAGGTAAAGCTGAAGAACGCGCTCACCCGTTCGCGATCGTAGCGCGGATTCTTCGCTGCATCCTTCGCATTGTCCTTGGACATGCACGCAGACTAGCAGGCCGAAAGTGGACTGTCGTGGAACGCGCGGACAAGGCCGGATCGCGGCGAGACTGAATTTCCAATACGCTGCGTTAATCCCCACCGGATCGGACACAACCGCAGTGAGCGAAATCCTGGTTCTCTATTACAGCCGCAACGGCGCCGTTGCAGATCTGGCGCGCTTTGTGGCGCGCGGCGTCGAGGAAGTCGCCGACATGGGCGCGCGCCAGCGCAGCGTGCCGCCCGTCGCGCCGACGACGGAAATCGCCGCGGCGCCGGTCCCGGACACCGGCGCACCCTATGCAACGCGCGAAGACCTGGCTGAATGCGCCGGCCTGATCCTCGGCAGCCCGACGCGCTTCGGCAACATGGCTGCACCGCTCAAGTACTTTCTCGACGAAACCGGTGCCGAATGGGCATCCGGCACCCTGGCCGGCAAACCCGCCGGTGTGTTCACGTCCACCAGCACGATGCATGGCGGCCAGGAAACCACGCTGCTGTCAATGATGCTGCCGTTGCTGCATCACGGCATGTTGCTGGTCGGCATTCCGTACACCGAAGCCGCGCTCAACCGCACGACTGGCGGCGGCTCCCCATACGGCGCAAGCCATGTTGCCGGAGCCTCCAATGAACGCCCGACCAGCGATGACGAACGTGAACTCGCGCGCGTGCTCGGTCGCCGCGTCGCGACGATTGCGGCGACGCTGGCTCGCGGCGCGTGAACGCGAACGCCCGTGCAATCAGTATCGGTGCGTGGGCCGGCCTGGTGTTGCTGCAGTTCGTCTGGTATCTATGGCTCGCGCCGCCGACACGCGCGGCTCCGGTGCTCGCATTGCTTCTGACCGTGCCGCCGCTGCTGCTGCCGCTGCTCGCTTTGCGAAGAGGATTGCGCCGCACCCTGCTCTGGGTCGGCATCGTCTCCCTGGTCTACTTCTGTCATGGCGTCGTCGCCGCATGGCTGCTTGCAGCCGACCGCTTGCCCGCATTGATCGAAGTCACCTTGAGCGTGACGCTGATCGCCGCGCTCGGCTGGGATTCCAAGCGCCATTGACCTCCCTCGATATCCGATGGTTGCGCCCACGCAGATCGTGTTGCGGGGAGGCATTCAGGGCAGGCCCGCAGGCTGAGCGTCGGCTCAATGGGCTGAAGGTCGTCCTCTCATTCCGTTCACCCTGAGCCCGCCGACTTCAGCCTTCGGCCTACGCTCAGGACAGTCGAAGTCGAAGGGGTTCTGTCAGCGCAACGCCAACACTTCGACTTCGCTCGCTTGCGCGAGCTACGCTCAGTGCGAACGGTGGAAGTGGGAATTCGCTCGCTCCACCCGAAGGGCTCAGGTCGCGTTGCTTTGGTTCGGCGTCGAAGTGCGCCCGGAACACACTCGGAGCAAGGGCTTGCGGGGCTGGAGGCGAACCCACACTACCGTTCACCCTGAGCGTAGGCCGAAGGCCGAAGTCGAAGGGCATCTCGCGCGACGCAACTGCACTGCGACGTTGTCGCAAATCGGAACGCCGTTTGGCCATCTATCGATTTCCATACGGTTCAGCGTAATCGGAGTAACGTTCGATATGCTCACTGCCGCGCATGCGGCAGCGCTCACCGAAGGACGGATTCGAGGTGATGAACGCGCCAGGTTCAACACAATCGCTTGCTCGCACCCCGGTTTCTGCCCGGAAACCCCCGATCAGTTGCTGCAAGCTGCTTCCTCGCACCGCACACGCGCGCCTTGAAGCCCTGCAAGGGCGACAAACGCGCATGCTGGATCGCGAACGCGGGCCTCCGGTTTTCTCCTGACTACGCTCGACACCACGCGTCGCACACGCTTGCGACGATTTTGCATTCATCGACGTCTTGGAGAATAACCATGAAATCGTTTCGCAAATTGAATCCTATATCGGCTCGGCTCGGCTCGGCTCGGCTCGGCTCGGCTCGGCTCGGCGTAGCCGTGGCGGCCTGTCTGCTGGTCGGAGTTGCCCACGCGAGTAATAAGCCATCCGAGCCGGCGGACCTTGACCCTTCTCAATTCACCGCACTGGCGGACGGCATCCCGCATCCGACCGTCGGCTGCGACGGCGCAGTGGTGTTGACGCCGCGACCCGGCACCGAGTTCGCCGACCCGCTTGGCACCCTGCCCGATTCGGCGACCTCGTTTTTTGCCAAGGCCGCGAGTCTGCATATGCGCTGGGCCTCGACATTGCGTTGCACGCATACCGGTGACACGCATTGGCCGGGTTCAACCGAGCCATCAGCGCCGATGCCAAGCGGGCCGAACCCTGATGCTGGGCAGGTTACGCCGACCTACGCCGGTTACCGGATCCGCAAGACCTCCCACTACGTGCAGTCCGGCTGGACCATTCCGACGGTGGTCAACCCGCCACCCGGTCATCACTATTCGCCCGACGGCTATTACGCCTCGTCGACCTGGGCGGGGATGGGTGGTGGGACGGATCACCACATGGCTGATCTTCCGCTCATCCAGGCCGGAACCAGGCAGAATTGGTTGGCAAGCAATAGCGGCGAATACTATTTCTGGTATGAGATCGTCGGTGGCCCAAGCAATACGGGGGAGGTCGAGGTCTATTCTCCCGTTGCGCATCCGGGCGATGACACCGGCACCGTGTCGATCTGGCTCGCGGAGTCTGACAGCGTCGAATTCGGTCTCTGCGATTTTTCCGATAACACGCCGCCGGGCGGCTGTGCGGTGATCGATCTGGACTGCGACCCTAATGATCCTACGACCTGCACGCAGGAACCGGGCGGCAACACCACCGAGTGGGTCGTCGAAGCACCAAGCCCGGGCTATGGCTCCTATCCGCTGGCCGATTTCGGCGAGGTCAATTTCTACAACGGCTGCTGGGCCACCACGTTCGTCAACGGTGCGCCGGTCAATTGTCGGGCGATCTCGGACACCGGCGTGACCGCACTTTCACTTCAGCAATATGTTTTTCAGCAGTACCAGATCCTCGCCTCTCCCGGCCAGATCACTTCCGGCAGCAGCTTCACCGATCTCTATTACCTGCCGGACAACGGCAATTGATCCGTGTTGGATTCCGACTCTTCATTTCGGAGGCGTTCCCATGTCCGTTCATTGCAAACACCCGCCTGAATCGCTGCAACCTGAAACGATCCGATCGGTACCGAACCGAACGCGTGTTGTGCGGTGGGTCCTTCCTGCCGCAATTCTGGTCTTCTCCATAGCTGCCCGGGCCGATGATTTCAGGTTTATCTTGACGACCACGGCGAACTCGCCGCAGGTCGGTCAAGCAGTCGATCTGGAAGCGACTATCGGTGCCGCATACGAACCTTTCAGCGGCATAAATATCTATTTCTTTGACGGAGGTGGGTCAAGTACACCATACGGTGATCCCCTTTGCAGCTCTGTCCCGGTCAGCACATCAGGATCGACAGGTCTTGCACATTGCGCCACGACATTTGAAACGGCAGGATTCCATGATGTTGTGGCTCTATTCGATCCCTATGCCGGTAATTCTGGCCAGAGTATCCCCGAATCAAACCCCGTCCTGATAAATGTCACCGACCCGATTCCGTTCGACGCCGACCAGTTTTCGCTGACCGGCTCCTGGTACAACCCGGCAACTTCGGGCCAAGGCCTCGAACTCGCGGTCTATCCGGACGGCGTCTCGGACGGCCAGAGCTTTCTGTTCGGCGGCTGGTTTACCTTCGATCCGCTGGGGTTCGGCGAGGAGAGATGGTTTAGCCTGCAAGGCAGTCTCTCGGCCAGCCACGAATCGTCCTATGATCTTGGCGTATACCGCAATAACAGCGGCCATTTCGATGCGCCCCCGCCGATCCCGTCGCAGGCCTACGGCACGGCGACGCTGACGTTCCACGACTGCACGCATGCCACGTTGACCTACATGCTGCTCGATGGGCTTGGCACCAGCGGCACGATTCCGTATGTGCGCCTGACCGCCCCGACCGGTTGCAGTAGCGCGGTACCGGCGCAAGCGCCGATGCCGCTGCCGGTCGATTACGACGACGCGTTGCATTCGGGCGCTTGGTACGAACCGGCCACCGCGGGCCAGGGCCTGGTGGTGGATATCGTGCCGTCGCAGAACACATTTTTCGCCGGGTGGTACACCTTCAAACCGGAATCTGAAGGTTCAATCGGTCCGGCCGCACAACGTTGGTTCACGCTGCAAAGCAACGACTACACGCCCGGCGATCTGATGCTCGAGGACGTACCGATTGCGGTAACGAGCGGTGGTGTGTTCAACACGCCGAGCGAGGTGACGCGCGAAGTGGTCGGCACCGCCAATATCGCCTTCACCTCGTGCAGCACGATGACGCTGGATTACAACTTCACGGTCGGCGAGTTCGCCGGCCTTTCCGGATCGATCGACGAGATCAACCCGGCGCCGCCGGTGGGTTGCGAATAGGCAACAGCGCGCGCCTGGAACCACATTCCGGGCGCGCGCATTTTCAGTTTTCTGCGTCACGGCGGCGCAACTCCGACAAGCGTGCCGCGGCTCGGTGCGGGTCCTATAATCGGGGACGATTCGCGCGACCCTGCTTGCCGCGCGATCCCGGATGACCATGACCTTTGTCCAGCCAGCCGCCGAACTCGCCAATCAGTACACTTGCGATCGCTTGCTGCGCTCGTGGCTTGAGCGCGCACTGCCGGAAAGCGTGCGGGCAGCGATCGAGCCGGACCTGACGGAACTCGGCGAACACGCCGCCCAAGCCTGGCTCGAAGCGCGCGCGCGTTCGCCGAGCGAACCGCGCCTGACACGCTGGGATGCGTGGGGTCGGCGCATCGACCGCATCGAGATCACGCCGGCATGGCAACAAGGTCGGCAAATATCCGCACGCCATGGCCTGATTGCGGCCGGTCATTCCGCTACGCATGGCGAGCATGCGCGCAGCGACCAGTTCGCCCGCGCTTATCTGTATCACGTCGCGAGCGAGTTCTACACCTGCCCGCTGGCGATGACCGATGGCGCCGCGACGGCGCTCAAGGCGTCGGGCAATCGCGTACTGATCGATCGCGCAGTGCCGCATCTGACCAGCCGCGATGTGTCGACACTGTGGCTGTCCGGACAATGGATGACCGAGGCGATCGGCGGCTCGGATGTCGGAAACAGCGAGACCATCGCACGCCGCGACGATGATGGCCGCTGGCGCCTCACCGGGCGCAAGTGGTTTACCTCGGCCGTGATCGGCGAGATGGCGCTGACGCTGGCGCGTCCCGAGGGCGCCGGCGACGGCGCCGACGCACTTGCGCTGTTCTATGTCGAAACGCACGACGACAACGGCGCCTGGAACGGCATCCGCGTCGAGCGTCTCAAGGACAAGCTCGGCACACGTGAATTGCCAACCGCCGAAATCCAGCTCGAAGGTGCGATCGCCGAACCGGTCGGCGCGCTCGGTCACGGGGTGCGATTGATCGCACCAATGCTCAATGTCACGCGCACCTGGAATGCGGTTGGTGCTCTCGCCACGATGCGCCGGTCGATTGCGCTCGCCGGCGACTATGCGCTGCGCCGCCACGCATTCGGGCGGGCACTGATCGATCAACCCCTGCATGCCGCGACGCTGGCCGATATGCAGGCGGAATTCCAGGCCGCATTCCATCTGGTGTTCTTCGTGACCGGCTTGCTGGGCCGCAGCGAGACTGACGCCGCCAGTGCCGATGAACGGGTGTTGTTGCGGCTGCTGACTCCACTGACGAAGTTGTGGACCGGCAAGCTCGCAGTCCGGATCGCCGCGGAAACCTGCGAAGCGTTTGGCGGCGCCGGCTATATCGAGAACACGGGTATCCCGCTGCTCGTGCGCGACGCGCAGGTGTTCCCGATCTGGGAAGGCACGACCAACGTGCTTGCGCTCGATGCCTTGCGGGTACTTGCCAGCGGTGGCCTCGATACCGCGCTGCGCGCGGCGTCGGCCACATTCGACGAAGGCGGTACCGAAGCGGCGCGCGCGCGATCGGTCTTGGACTCGGTGCGCCAGTGGCTCGATGAGCGCGCGGGCGATCGCGCGGCGCTCGAGATCGGCGCGCGCGGTGTTGCATTGACGCTTGCACGCAGTTTCGCCGCGCTGTTGCTGGCGCATCACGCTGCCTGGGCACGACGCGAAAAGCGCGACGCACACGCCGACGCCGCCTTGCGAGTGTTCGAGCGCCACGGACTTTCACGGCTCGAAACGCACGATGCCGCTGAAACGGCACTGCTTGCGCGCGCCTGAGCGAGCCGCGAGCACGACACGCGACATCGAGGATTGCGCATGCGCCACCTGACCATCGTCACCACCGGCGGCACCATCGACAAGATCTATTTCGACGAGAAATCCGAATTTCAGATCGGCGCACCGCAGATCGGACAGATACTCGAGGCGCTCGGCGTCGGATTCGCGTTCGAGGTATTGCCGCTGCTGCGCAAGGACAGTCTGCACATCGACGCGGCCGACCGCACGTTGATCCGAACGACGATCGAAAAGCAGCCGCAGCGGCACGTGCTGGTCACTCACGGTACCGACACGATGGTCGAGACGGCGCGCGCGCTGATGGGCATTGGCGACAAGGTGATCGTTCTGACCGGCGCGCTGAATCCCGCGCTGTTCCGCGGCACCGACGCGGTATTCAATATCGGTTGCGCTGTCGCGGCGGTGCAGATCATGCCGTCGGGCGTTTACATCGCGATGAACGGGCGTATCTGGGATCCGGCCCGCGTACGCAAGAACCGCGATGCCAACCGTTTCGAGCAGACCTGACGGGAAGCGCGGGTCACCTGACCCGCGCCATTGCTCTTGCCGTAGATCGAAAAAGTCCTTCCATGGACTTTTCCGCATGGACGAATGCCGGATCTACGGGTTGTAGCTGCCAACCAGTGTTACTCCCGAGTAGGTCTGGTAAGCACGCACTCGCACGTACCAAGTACCCGACGCGGGTGCTGCAAACGTGCAGGTCTCGTTGTTGCCGGTCAGGTACGGGCGACAATCGTAACGCCTCGTGGTCGGCGAACTGCCCTGACGCACATACAGGTCCGCATCACCGCTGCCACCCGAAATCTGGAATACCAGATTGCTCGCGCCCGACGGCACGGCCATCGTGTAGGTTGCGGACCAGTGACCTCTGGTCGCGTTCAAACCGGTCACCGGGACGCCATTTTGCAGCACGGTTCCGCCGCCGCCACCACCGCCGGCAGTGTAGCTGCCGGTGAGGCTGAGCCCCGAGAAGCTTGAGTACGCATAGACCATCACGTAATAGGTACCGGCCTGCGCCGTACCAATGTTGCAGGTCTCGCTGTTGCCGTAATTCCATGAGCGGCAATCGTAGCTCGACGTGGTCGGCGCCGACCCGAACTTCACGTACAGATCGCCATCGCCGCTGCCGCCGGAGGTGACAAACGTGAGATTGGTCGCACCGGCCGGCACGGCCAGCGTGTACAACACGTAATTACCCGTCGTCGCCGCCAGACCCGTCACGGGGACACCGTTTTGCAGCGCGTTGCCGCCACCACCGCCGCCGGATACGGTGACCGATTCGGTCTTGCTGTCGGTGCCGCCATCATTGTCGGTGACGGTTAGGGTAACGTTGTAGCTGCCCGACGATGCGTAGGTATGGCTCGGGTTGGTCGCGCTCGACGTGCCGCCATCGCCAAATGCCCACGAGCGCGAGGAAATGCTGCCGTCGCTGTCGCTCGAGGTATCGGTAAAGTTCGCGGTGAGACCACTGGTGGTGAACGTGAAGTTGGCTACCGGCGGCACATTGCCACCACCGCCGCCGCCGAGATCGTTGACTGCCAGATTCATGATCAGGCTGCCGCGTCCGGAGGCGAGATCGTAGCCGGGTCCGGCGGTCGAGCCGTTGTTGTTGCCCGAAGTGATGTCGTGGAAGTCTGCTGCCGGCAACTGGTACACGAGGGGGCCGGCAAAACCGAGTCCGCTGCCGTTCGCGGCCATCATGCGTGCCCACGCGCCGGCAAACAACGGAGCCGACAGACTGGTGCCGCCATATTGCGCGAGGCTGCCGTTTACGATGATTTTCGAGCCGCTGTTGGGGTCGGCGTCGTAGGCGATGTCGGCGACGCCCCGGCGCGGCCCCGACCACAACGTCTGCCAGCTCGGTTTGGGTTCGAACGTGCTCTGACTGCCGCCCGAGCCACTCCACACGGTTTCGCTGGTCCAGGTGGTGGTCGACGCGTTGAGAGTGGTGCCAGCCGCAGCAATCACGTATTGCGAGGCAGCCGGCCAGCTCGGCGTCGTGCCGCCGGTGCCGCATTCGTCGGCACCCGAATCACCGGTGGAAATCGAGAAGGTCTGCCCCTGCGCGACCGCCTGCTGGAAACTCTGATCCTGCGCCGCGGCCGAGCCGTCCTGTTGCGTGTAGGTTTCGCACTCGCCAAGGGAAACGTTGATGATCTTCGACGCATTGCTTCCGCTGGCCGTCACGATCGTATTGATGTCCGCCGTCAGATTGGCGTTCGACAAGGTCGGGATATTGTAGAAAATCAACTTGCCCACCTGACCGCCACCCATGCCGACGATGTCCTGGCTGTCGAGGTCCCACTCGCCGAGGCCGCTGTTGTCGTTGCTGGTGCCGTTGGTATTGATCGTCTGCGTCGTGACCGTTGGCAGACCCTGCTGCGAAGTAAAAGTATTGAGATCGCTGATCGTCTGGGTCAGTCTGCCCTGGGTGATGATGCCGACCGTTATGCCGGCTGCCGTCGGCACGCCGCTGCCGCCATAGATCGACGAGAATTCGGTCGGATAGTGCCCGGTGATCGCGTCGATCTGGTATCCGTTCTCCTGCACCGGGCGCGCCAGTGTGTGGGCCTGATGCACGGTCTGCAGGCCGAGTACGGCCAGCACGATCGGCTGCAGTGCCGCCGGAACATGCACGTCTTCGGTATTGGCAAATGCCTCGCGCCCGTCCGCTGCCTGCACTTTGGCGAGCGACGTGGCAAACGCGACCTCTGCAATATCCACCGTACCGTCCGCCGAAACCAGCAGGCGATTGGGCGCGACGGCGATGTTGGCAAATCCGGCCTGACTCAGGAAGTCCACCACAGCCTTGGCCTGATCTGCGGTAGGCGAGTAGCTGGCTACGAATTGCGCGGAGTTTATCGTTCGTTGCGCAACCGGTGTACTTGCACGGCCGGCATTAACGAGGAACGCATCGAGCTGGGGCTTGTTGCGCAATTTGAGTGCGATTTCGACGTGCAACGGCTGGGTAAACGGCAACATGCCATTGATGAACTCGTTCTGCCCCAACGTCGTCGCCGGAGCAACGGTCACGAGCGGCGGATTGGTGATTGATGCGCCCAGCGCTTCACCAACATTGGCCACGCCAGCCACAGCGCCGCCACCCAGAACCACCAGCGCTGCGACCGCAAGACACGTGCGCAAACGCGATGTGCAGTGTGCAATCACGAAGACCTCCTCCTAGATGAGTGTGAAGTGATTCGGCCGCGGAAATCACCGCGGTTCGTTGCGAACCGTCGCTCCCCCTGAGGCATTCGGCGCGTGCGCAACCTACCAACGATGACTTGGACCGTCAAGGATTCAGCTCACATAACTTCTTGATAAGCAAGTTTTTTTTGCGCGTCGCAACAAATTGGTCCGGACAGATTTGGTTTCGCAATTACCGTGTCGCGGGCAAGGCTTCGAGGCGTTGCTTGGCGACGGCACGAATCCAGTCCGGATTGCTCGGCTCGTTGGCTTGGCTCGTCAGGAATTGGCGATAGTCGTTCGCGGGCATCGCCTTCTCGGCCTGATCCAACGCAGTGCGTATTCCCGATCGCGCCTCGTGGTTGTAGGGATCGAGGGTCAATGCTTCGGCGAATGCCGGAATCGAATCCACCCCGTAGCCCGCCGCGAGATACTCGCCTCCGTCATGCAGGTCCCTGGAGAGCGTGGCCACCTGCTGCGGCTGAAGATTGGAGCGTGCCAGGTAACTTTGTATCGGATCGGCCAGCAGCCATGCGCTGGTACCGACGACGGCAATCGCAAGAATCGCCGCCACACCGATACGACGCCAGTCGAGCCCGCGATAGGCACGCAGGAAAGCTGCGGCATCCTCGTGGCGTTGCTTGCGCGTGAAGGCAAGAGCCTTGCGCAATGCATTCCATTGCACGCGCGACACCGACCGCGGTCGCGCCGGTCGGCGGCGCAACTCGCTCGCCTGGTCGGCGCGCAGATGGTCGAACGGGTGTGTCCCGGTATGCAATGCGAACACGATGCACCCGAGCGCATAGACGTCATCGGACGGAGTCGGCCGTTCGCCGGCCAGCATTTCCGGACTCGCATAGTCGACGGTCAATGCTCCGATATCGTCGGCATCGAATACACTGTCGTGTTCAAGTCGACGCGCGATGCCGAAATCCAGCACCTTGGGCTCGCCGTCCGCCGCCACCATGACGTTGGATGGCTTCAGGTCCGCATGGGTGATGCCGCACGAGTGCGCATAACTCACTCCGGCGAGAATGCCGGCGGCGATGCGCTCGCGCTCATCCTTGTCGAGCGGACGCGTGGCGAAGTCATGCAACCGCTGCTGCAAAGATTCGCCTTCGAGCACTTCCATGGTCAGGAAGACCAGCGCCTCATCACGATCGAAATCGAATACCTTGACAACGTTCGGATGATTCAGTGTCTGCGCGTGTTTCGCCTCACGCTGCAGAGAAACAAACGCCAGCTCGAATCCATCGAGAGCCGCGGAAAGAAACTTGATCGCGACCCACTGATCGGGATCTTGTGCCTCGACCTTGCGCAGATCACGCGCGCGAAAGACCGCGCCCATGCCGCCGC
Organism: Rhodanobacteraceae bacterium; assembly: GCA_049583635.1. Classification (GTDB taxonomy): domain Bacteria; phylum Pseudomonadota; class Gammaproteobacteria; order Xanthomonadales; family Rhodanobacteraceae; genus Dokdonella_A. The sequence goes on along the minus strand of JBAUWF010000068.1, from coordinate 37,316 downwards.
GACCGAGTTCCTCGATAAGCTCGAAACGTGACTTGATGATCTGTCCGCATTCGGGCAATTCGCTACGCCCGATCGCGCTCGGCGCGGTCTGAGCGCGCGATTTCGACGAGGGCTGGCCCGCTGGCGTGCGTCCCGACAATTGCGTGGCGGCAAGATGCTTTTCATCACCGCGGGCCGGACCACCCGTTGCGGCTTCGCGCGGCGAGGACAAGTGCGTGGTGGCGGCGTGTTGCACGCGATCGCCACTGGCGTCGCCCTTGCGTGCCGGCAACGGCGAGGATACCTGCGTGGCGGCCGCATGTTTCGCCTCTCCGCCGGCGTGCTTCGCGGCAGGGGGCCGCGCCGATACTTGCGTAACGGCTGCGTGTTTCGGTGATCGAGGTGCTTCGTTGCCCTGCCCTGCCGGCGGCGGAGGGTTGCCGGCGACGGTCGGCGCATCCCGCGCGGCGGACTCGCGCGCCTTGTCCGCTTTGGGTGCCTCGGATGCAGGCGCCGACGGCGTTGGCGATTCAGCGGGGTCCTTGTTCATGCAACAGGTCAGAATCAGAACGGTACACGCGCATCCAGCCGCACACCCCAGCGCCGCAGATTGTTCGAGTCCAGCAATTCCATCGCGCCGATGTTGAAATCGACCGTGCGGGTCCCTATCGGCCGACTGTAACCCATGCCGAGTTCGATAGTACCGTAGCGACTGTCCGGCTTGGCCATCGCCAGGCGCAAGGTCGTGTGGCTGCCATCGATGTTCGGAGCGACAAAGCTCGCGAACAGATCTTCCGGCGTACCGCCGCCGTCGGCGTAGTAGAGCAGCCGCGAATAGGGCCGGAATGCCCCAAGCGTGGTCGCAAAACTGCGATCCACATAGATGCCCGCGGAGAAAGATGTTCCGTGGTCGTTGCGCTTGGCGTAGTCGAGATTGAACGCCGACGGCCCGGTTTCGGAAAACGCCGAATAGCGCGAGCGTACATAAAGCAGCTGCGCTTGCGGCGCAAACGTCCACACGTTGCGAATGATCGTATAGGTCAGGCCAATGCTGCCGGTGAACTGGCGCGCGCTCGGGTCACTGCTCGCGATATCGCGTCCAAGCGACGTGAAACCGGTACCGTCGGGCGTCAACTGATAGAGCTCGATAACGCGTTTCAAGCTGTAATCGCTACTGGTGTAACTGAACGACCCGTCCAGCGCGAGCCCGGAGTCGCCGGTGTAACCGGTATAGACATGCAGCGATCTCGCGTCGGCGTCCAGTGAGCCTTGATCGTTGCTGAAAGTGGAATTGAGCCGTGAAAGCCCCAGCGCTGCGCCAAGAAAGAAGTGATTGGTAAACCGGTAGTCGACACCGCTGGTCAAGGAATAGGTGCTGTTGTCGAATCCGGCATTGCCGAGCTCGCGATCGCGCTTGGACCGGCCAAGCGTACCGTTGACCCATACCCCCCAGCGCGTGCCGCCAAGCAGCGTGCGTTTCTCCTCGTTGGCCTGGTTGTCGCTGGTGTCGTTGTCATCGGCCTTCAACGCGTCCGCCTTGAATGAATCTCCGAGCCCGCTGAGCGACAGCGGTACGCCATTGCTGATCAACGTCAGACCTTCGAGACTCGAACCCGGCGGCGTCCTGCTGTGCAGCTCGGTCAGTCGCTGGGAAAGATTGCTCTCCTGATTCAATACCAGTTGCCGGCCGTTGAATGCGAGCGCGGTGGTTTCATCCGGGCTGATCGCACGCAGGTTGTTCTCAAGCACGATCGCTGCCTCATCGCGCACAGCCGGCGGGGTATTCACGTCGCCAATCAGATCCGAAGCGTCGCGCGTTGCCGCGCAACCGGGTTGATCGGCGCCGCCACCGAATCCGGGCCGGCAGAACTCTTCGACCGCCTGCGCGACTTCACTCGCCGCCGGATCGAGCCCCTCAAGCAGCCCGGCAGCCTGGTCGATCGGTGTGCCGCCCACGATCGTCACGACAACGATCGGAGCCGAACTGCCCGGCACGACGCCGACGATCGGCGTGCCGGATGCGCCCTGACCCTCGAACGATCCGGCCTGACGCAGGATGTTGAACACGCGCTCATCAGTTGCGCCGTTGCCATCGAGCACTTGCACCGACACCGTGGCGCCGGCACTCAAGCCGGTGCCATCCATCGACAGCGGCAACGACGCGACGCCCGGTGTCGTCGTGTAATCGGTACCACGCACGGCATTACCGCCGCCGCCGTCGAACGGAATCGACGCGCGGCCGTCGATGTTCGAGCAAGTGAGAGTCAGCTCCAGATTGATATCGCGGCTGGTATCGATCCCGCGACGCAGACGCACATTGTTGACGCCGTCGGCCGGCGTGACGACGAAGGCGAATACAACACTGTCGTCGTCGCAGGTGGCAGCCGCCGCCTTGAGCGCATGGTTGCGCAATGCAAAGGCGCTTGCGTGACCGCCCTTGTGCACGACGATGAGTTGCGACTGGCTCGCCGCAGCGATCGGTATAGAACCGATGGTCAATCCGGCTGCCAGACACAGGCGCAGCAAGTCACGTCCCATCTGCATGAATCACCCCTTCCCTCATTGCGGGCCCGGTGGCGGAAGATCGAGCATGTCGTTGTCCGGGTTCCCATCCCCCGCCGCATTGGCGTGCGCCGTCAGCATCGAATTGCCGGTCGGCGCTGCGAACAGTGTAATCGTCGCCCCCTGTGGCAGCGAAGCGATGCTGCACGTCGCACCGCTGCACGTAACACCCTGCATCGGTGGCGGGTCCGGACAGATGACCACGACGGTGCCGCCGCCGCCATCGTCGGCCGTGCACTGCGCCGCATAGCCACCAAACAGACTGACATTCGCCGCCGGCGACAAGGTCACGGTGACCGGCACGTCGCCTCCGAGGTTGACTACATCGAACAGGTTGCCGTCGATGCCCGCTGCGGAAAATGCCCGCGCATTGCCCAGTGCGACATCGATGCCCGGCCCGACCGGAACCACCGGGTTGGACACCGAGCACGCGCTGCAGACAGGCTGGTCCGCCCCACTCGCAACGACACTGTTACGCAGGACACCACTGGCGTCGGTCGCAACGGTAGCGTCGATTGAGACTCGACGTGTGCCGGTATATCCCGCCGCGACGGCACACACGAGTTGCTGTCCCGCAGCCGGTTGCGCCGGACTGCACTGGACACCGGCATCGGCGCTGATCGAGATCACATCGATCATGGTCGGCAACTGATCGGAAAGGGTGACAACGGCAGTGCTCGGTGTGCCCGAATTGTTGGCGGTCAGCGTCCAGCGTATGTCCTGACCGGGCTGCACCGACGCGCCATTCGGCACGTTTGCGGTCTTGGTCACCCGGATAATCGGAGTGCCCGGCGCGGTCACGGAGACGGTCGCGCTCGCGGTGCAGTTGGTTCCCATGCATCCGACGCCATCCGAGGGGGTTGCTGTCGCCGTGTTGGTCACGCTGGATGACGCGTTTGCGGCAACGGTCGCGGTGATGGTGTAGGTCACCAATGCACCGGAAGGCAAGCCGGAAAGCGTCTGGTTCACCGCGCCATTGCCGCTTGCCGCCGGACAGCTCAGGCCGGTGCAGGTCCAGGCGAATGTCGTGATGCCCGACGGAATCGGATCGCTCACCTGGATCGCCCCGGCATCACCGTCACCCTGGTTGGCCACGGTGACCGTATAGGTCACGGTACCGCCCGGGTTCACGGCGCCGACATTTGCGGTCTTGGTCACGACAATGTTCGCCATGCCGGGCGGGATCACCGGCAGAGTCACTGACGAGGTGCAGTTGTTGCCCGAGCAGATGCTCGGATCCGAAGGCAATGCCGTCGCGGTATTGGTTACGTTGCCGGAAGCGTCGGTCGCCACCGTGGCGTTGATCGAGTAAACCACCTGACCACTGGCCGGTAACGATCCAATCAGTTCGTTGATCGAGCCGCTGCCGCTCGCATTCGCGCACGACGATGCCGGCGAGCAGGTCCAGGCAAACGCCGAGATCCCCGCCGGGATCGGATCGCTCACCTGGATCGCACCGGCATCGCCATCGCCCTGGTTGGCGACCGATACCGTGTAGAACACCTGTCCGCCCGGCGTCAATGACGTGACGTTGGCAACCTTGTTGACCACGATATCGGCAACGGGCGGCGTGCCCACCGGCAACGTGACCGATGAGGTGCAAGTGCTCGGGACCTGGCAGCCGGCGCCATTGGAAGGCGAGGCCGTTGCGGTGTTGGTCACGCTCGCCGGCGGATTGGCAGCAACATCCGCGTTGATCGTGTAGTTCACATTGGCGCCAGCCGGCAAGGTTCTGAGCGTCTCGCTGATCGCGCCGGTACCGCTCGCAGAAGGGCAGGTCACACCAGCGCCGACACATGTCCATGAGAACGCAGTCAACCCGGTCGGAATCGGATCGGTTACGAGAACTGGAGCGGTATCGGCTGTGCCACTGTTGCGGACCTGCACGCTGTACTGCACCTGTCCGCCCGGAAACACCTCGGTGGCCTGGGTGGATTTTGTGACCATGATTTGCGGCGTACCCGTGGTGCCGGTCGGCAGGGTGACCGACGAGGTGCAACTCGTGGCCGTGCAGCCCATGCCATCGGCCGGTGTCGCGGTTGCCGTGTTGGTCACGTTCGGCGGCGGCGTGGGCGAAACCGTCGCCGTGATGTTGTAGCCGATAAACCCGTTTACCGGCAGCGTCGCAATGGTCTGGTTGATCGCTCCGGTACCGCTCGGGTTCGGGCAGATCGCGCCGTCGCCGCTGCAGGTCCAGGTGAATTGCGTCAGACCGGTCGGTATCGGATCGACGACCGTAACCGCGCCAGCATCGGTCTGACCGCTGTTGGAAATGGACACGAAATACGACACCTGACCGCCCGGTGTGGCCTGCTGATCCTGCGTGGTCTTGGTCAGATCGATCTGGGCCGCGCCCGGCATGCCGGTCGGGACCGAGGACGTTGCCGTGCACACGTCCTGATCGCAGGTTGCTCCGTTCATCGGCGTGATCGTCGCGACGTTGACGATCATCGCGGGCGGCGGGGGCTGCCGGTCCACCAATGCTGTTGCCTGGTAAGTGACTTCGCCGGTAAGCATCGGTATGGTTTCGTTGATGTCGCCGCTGCCGCTCGCATTCGGGCATTCGTTGGTCGAACTCGTGCAGGTCCAGTCGAAACCGGAAAGGCCGGTCGGGAGCGGATCGGCAAGCACGGTATCGATCGCCGCCGCATCGCCGATGTTGGTCACCTGAATTGTGTAGGTGATCGGCTGGCCGGGTATCGCTTCGGTGACATCTGCCGTCTTGGTCACGGTCAGATTGGCCATCGGAACCGGCGCGACCGGGATCGTCAGCGCCGCGTCGCACATGCCCTGCTCACAGACGCCGCCGGCGATCGGCGTGACGTTTGCGATGTTCGTCACGCTGCCCACCGCATCCTGGCTGACCGGCGCCGTGATGGTATAGACGGCCTGGGCACCGGCAGGGAACACGCCGAATTGCTCAACCAGTCCTCCCGTGCCCGAATCGGCGGGGCACTGTGTACCAAATCCGGTGCAGGTCCACGAGAATTGGTCGATACCGGAAGGCACCGGATCACGCAACACCGTGCCGTTTGCATCATCGCCGGAATTGCCGACCGTCACCGTGTAAGTGACCACGCCGCCGGGCACCAGTTGCTGTTGATCGGCGGTCTTGGCCACGCTCACGGTGGGCCGCGTGTACGTGACCACCTGGGCGCTGCACGGTGGCGTCGAACCATCGAAGCATATGCTGCCTGACGGCGGCGTGACGGTGACGATATTGGTGATGCTGCCGGGCGGATTGGCGTCCACCGTGGCCATGATTATGTAGTCCAATTCGTAACTGTTGGGGAGCGTCGTCACGACTTCATTGATATCGCCACTGCCGCTGGTATTTGGGCAGCCGAAACCTCGCGGATCGTTCGACCCAACCTGCCCACCGCCGAACGCGGAGCAAGTCCACGTAACGTTGTCGAGGCCCGCAGGGACCGGATCGCTGATCGTCAACGGCAGGCCACCCGGCAAGTCCGCACCACCGTTGTAGACAGACACGGTGTACGCGACATTGCTGCCCGGCGGTGTGGAAGAGCCATTGCCAAGGGGCGAAGATTCCGTGGCGCCGTTCGGAGATCCGGGGATACCCAGAAATTTGCCGACATCGATCACCGGAACCGTGGGCAGCATGTCCTGATAGGAACACGGCGGTTGCGAGCCATCACCACAAACCGCGCCGGTGCCGACCGGCGGCGTTGCCGTCGCCACATTGGTGATATAGGTCGGCGGGGAAGAATCCACCGTCGCATTGATCATGTACTCGACACTGCTGGACGGTGGCAAATCCAGGGTTTCGTTGATCGCCCCGCTGCCTGCGGAGTTCGGGCATTGGACATTGCCGGACACGGTCGAGCAGGTCCACGAATCGAAGCTCGCGATTCCCGCGGGGAGATCATCAGTCAACACGGTGCCATTGGCAGCCGCATTGGCGGCAATGTTTTGCAGAAAAACAATGTATTGCACGGAATCGCCCGCCCCGGCAGATCCGTTGAGGTTGTATTTGTCGATCCCGATTTGCGGAACCGAACCATCGGGCGTCGGCGTGCTCGGCGGCGCACAGGGCGGCGAGCCGGCGGTACCGCACCGTCCCGAGCCGGCGGGGCTGATCGTGGCCGCAACGCAAGGTGGCAGGTGGATATTGTCACCGTCGCCGCAACTGCCGCCATAGGGCGGATTCGCGGTCGCCATCTGGGTGATGCGCGCGGGCGGGTCGGCGACCGATTTCGCGCTTATCGTGTAGGTCAGCGACGAGCCAGCGGGAAAATGCGTGACTGCCTCATGCAGCGATCCCGATCCGCTGTTGCGCGGACACGCGCTGCCGGCGCAGCTCCAATCGAATTCGGCCAGACCGACCGGCACCGGATCGCGAATGATTGTCCCCGCCGCATCGACGGTACCGGCGTTGCGTACCGTCAACGTATAAGCGAAGGGTTCGCCCGGCGCCGGAGCAGCCACGCTTGACCGGCTCGAAAGCGCCACGCGAGGCCCGGCCGGCAAGTCGACGCGCGCGCGACATGGCGCGGTCTGCTTGTCGGCGCACGTGACGCCAGGCGGCAATTGCACTTCGACTGCGTTCGTCACCCAGGTTGGCGGCCGCGCCGCAACGCGCGCATCAACGCGGTAACGCAGCGATCCGCCGGCAGGCAAGCTGGTGATCGATTGATCGATATCGCTGTCGCCGGACGCGCGCGGACAACGCGCGCCGCCGTCCGCCGCGCAGGTCCACCGCATCGAGTCGATGCCGATCGGCAACGGCGCAAGCAGCCGCGCGCCCGCTGCATCGGCTCCGCCCGAGTTGGCGAGCGTGATCGTGTAGGTAATCGCCATTCCCGGATCGAGTGCGGCACGCGATGCCTGCAGATCGATGCTGACAGCAGGGTTGATAGCAGCTGATTGCGCACGCACCAGCGAAACCACGTCGCCGCTCAAGAAACCGCTCGCGAGTACTGCAACGCATGCGCAGAGCAGCCATGCCCGGTGTGGACGCCGTGCATCCGTGGTTTTCATGTGTCGCAATTGCATGATGATCCCCGTACTTTAGGTGGCCCGACCAACCCGGACGCCGACGCAACGTTCTGCTTGAAAGGAGACTCGCCTCAGCCGCCCACCGCTGCACGCGGAACCAGGAAAAACGCGCCGCCGGTGTCGCCGGCCGAACGCATTTTCTTGAGTTCCGGTGTCTGCGCCATGCCGAGCGCGACGGACTTTTCGTGCACCGGACCGGCGAGTTCCTGCTCAAGGCCGGTCTGGGTCAGGATGCGGTCGTTCTCCTTGAGCACCTTGAGAAAGGTCGAAGTGAAGACCGAGTGGCCGTCGCCGGCCTGATCGAGCACCGGCTTGAGGCCACCCGAGGCCAGCACGTAACGCGCCTGGCGATCCAGATAACCGCTTGGAATACCGTTTGCGTAGGCTGCCGGGCCGCCCATGTAGCGACCAACGCTGGTGGACAGCGCACTACCAAAGCACGAATCGGCAATCACGAGGATGCTGCGCGCCTTGAACATGCGCAGGAATTCGGCCAGCGTCGAGGTCGGCAAGGCCGGGCTGCGAATCTTGGGTTGGGCATCAAGTGGCAGCCAGAACCCGCGCTGGCTCGCGTCGAGCACACCGTGGCCGGCAAAGTAGATCAGGAGGTTGTCGTCCGATGTGAGCTCAGTCGACAGCTTGACGATGGCGCCGACAATCGAGGAAAAGTCCGGATCGAGCAGCACCGTCGTGGTGAATCCATAACGGCTGTGCAACACATCGGCGACCGAGCGCGCGTCCTCGATCGGCGTACGCAATGGCGCGTAGTCCTGGTAGTTCTGAACACCGATGATCAGGGCGTGGTAGCGGCCGAATTGGGCGCCATTCACAGCTATCGGTGCAGCCGTGTCGCTGACGATCGGAACCTTCGACACGCTGCGTGTCGCGGACGGCGCCCTGGCCAGTTGCTCGTCCATGGTGTGCTGCTGCGCCTGCGATTCGCGCAACGCTTTTTCGAGGCTAGCCAATTTGCTCTTGTCGTGGGTGCCGTTCGCCTTGCTGCGCTCGTTGCTGCGCTTGAGTCTCGCGATCTGGTCCTCGAGCCGCGCGATCTGGGCCGCATTCGCGGCTTTCTGCGCCTCGAGTTTCTTCGCGAGATCGGCAGCGCGCTGATCCGCTTCGCTGACGCGCTTCTCGGCTTCGGCACCGCTGATGAGATCGCCGCTCTTGATGCCCATCGCCTCACGATACAGATTGACCGCCCCGGTCGGATCGGCCGGCATGCCGCGGCCTTCCTCCATCAACGCTGCGAGCGAGAGCTTGGCTTCGATCGAGCCGTTGGCCGCAGCTTTGCGGTACCACTCGGCGGCCTTGGCGTAATCGGGTGGCTGATCCATGCCTTTTTCATACAGCGTGCCTACGTAGAACTGTGCCTGTGCGTCACCGCCGTTGGCCTTTTCCATCCAGACCCCAAGACTCGATTTCAACGTGGCACGATCATAGGCGGTGTATTCGCCGCCACGAATCTCGCAGAGCTTTGCCGTTATCTTTACCGGCAGCCGCGGACCGATATAAGTGATCATTCCGGACCTGCGCACCTGCCCCGGCAGCAGGCAATCGACCACCGTCATCGCATCGATCGGTTGCACGCCCTCGAGCGCCCCGTGTTCCTGCACCAATGGAGACCATTCGGCCGACTGTGCACGGGCGGTTCCGCTGACGAACGCGGTCGAGGCAAGCAACCAACCCATCGCGATCATCGAAAATTTCATAGCGCTGTACCTCTAGATTGCCAAGCCCGATGCCGCCCCTTCCGGGCAACCGCGCCGCGCGAAACGCTTCCCGCGCATTGAACTGCGTGTTGTTCCTTGGTTGCTAAATCATACACGTTTGATCCGCGATCGCACGGCGATTGCCACGGCTGGTGATCCGGCAATCGATCTTCGCCGAACACAACACCCCCACCGTCGGAACGCAAGACCAACCGCACGGCGAACAGCGAAGCGGATATGGCCGATCCTTGTCGCGTCCTCGCAAGCCTTTGTTGGGCGTGTCCGCTTGACCCTGCCGCGCGAACGATGGCAAGCGCTTACCCCGGCCACGTTGCGTATCCAATGGTAGTTGACAGCGAGATTGAGTAAGGCGACAGTAGTTCCCACAGCCGTTGAATCGTATCCGGGGGCGGGGATGGGCGCGCGAACGAAGCAAACGTGTCGAATCGGCCGGTGGATTGTCTGCGCTGCGCTGGGCGCAATCCTGTGTTCCGCGCTCGTTGCGTGGGCCGCTCCGGATGCTCCGGTGACGGGAAGCGAACCGACTGCGCAAGCCGCAGATGCGGCGGAACAGCCGGTCACCGGCGCCGAGGTCTCGGCAGCGGCGCCGGAAAAAGCAGATGCCGACTCCGACGATGATGACGATGACAATGCATCCGCGGCGGACAAGCCTGCCGTCGACGCCGATACCGCGCACGCGAAGGTATTTGCCGGCGCGCGCTATCCCTCGGCGACAAAATGCGCCGCATGCCATCCGAAGCAATACTCCCAGTGGTCGATTTCGCAGCACGCGTATGCGCAGATGAGCCCGGTGTTCAATGCGTTCCAAGGGGCACTGCTGCAGTTGACCAACGGCAGCAACGGCGACTTTTGCATCCGTTGCCACACGCCAATCGGCATGAACCTCGGCGAAGCCGAGTTCATGAGCAATATCGACCGCCCGCCGGCTGCACGTGAAGGCATCTCGTGCGTTGTATGTCACCGGATCAACAAGGCATATGGCAAGGTCAGCGGTCGCCTGGCGCTCAATGAAGGACCGCTGACGGCGCCGGTTTATGGCCCGACCGGCCCGCAGGATCGGCTTCAGGAAGTCATCAACAAGGCCGGGCTGGCGACCAACCCGAAATCGCGTGGACGCCAGATCCATTCGAAGACCATCAAGTTCTTCCAGCTGGTCACGCCGGGTTTCTGCGCCACCTGTCACGATGTGACGCTTATCAACGGTTTCCGTCTGGAAGAAGCATTCAGTGAATACAAGAGCTCACCGGCGGCCAAGCGCGGCGTCACCTGCCAGGATTGCCACATGGGTATCGAGCCGGGCCGCACGGTCGTTGCCAAGAGCGATCCGGATTTCGAACGCAAGAATTACGATTTCGGTCCGGCGGCGCAGGTCGGCAGCATCAAGACCAAGGATCGCAAGCTGACCAATCACATGTTCGTCGGGCCGGACTATTCGGTGTTGACGCCGGCGTTGTTCCCGATCAATGCGCTGGCGATCAAAGAGGAAAACCAAAAGGATGATCCGACCGCGCCAGGGTTCGCGACCATCCGCAACTGGCTGGAGTTCAACGTCAAGGCCGGCTGGGGAACCCAGGATTTCGAGGACAAGGTGTCCGACGATTACAAATTCCCGGAACGCTGGGCGTCGGTAGACGATCGCTACGACGCACGCGACATCATCAACAGCAATGAAGCCCTGCTCAAAATGGCCAAAGAGCAGCGGCTCAAGTTGCTTCGCACCGGATTCGTGCTGGGCGACATCCGCACAATCAGCGCCGGTCCGAACGGTATTCGCTTCAAGGTGCAGGTCAAGAACGGAACCGACGGTCACAACGTGCCGACTGGATTCGACGCCGAACGTCTGATCTGGCTGCACGTAACGGTGAAGGATGCGGATGGCAAGGTAGTCAAGGAATCCGGCGATCTCGACCCCAACGGCGACGTGCGCGATCTGCATTCGCTGTATGTGCACAACGGCGAGCGGCCGCTGGATCGCGAGCTGTTCTCGCTGCAATCGAAAAACGTAACGACCAATCGGCGCGGTGGTGAGCGCGAACAGGTGCTGCCGGTCAACTATTCGGCGACGCCGCTGCCGTTCGTGCGGTTGTCGACCACGCCAACCATCCTGCTCGGCCACCCGGTCGGAGTGCGCAAGCACAAGCAGGGTATCGACCCGCTAGGCGAGCGTTGGGCCGAGTACCGCGTTTCCGCAGATCAGCTCGACGGGCGCGGTCCATACAAGGCCGAGGTCCAGCTCAAGGCGGCGATGGTGCCGGTCAACCTGCTTGACGCGATCAAGGGTGTCGGTTTCGACTACAACATGAGTGCGCGCGATGTGGCGACCAACCTGGTAGCGGGACAGCTGGTCGTGTGGGAGCGCGAGGTCACGTTCGATGTCCAGGCGCCGGCAGCGACGGCGCAACGCTGAATTTCGAAATCCCGGGGAGATGCGCATGCGCGAGAATAGCGTTGTCCTGAGTTTGTTCATGGCCGTCGCGCTGATGTGGTGTGGTGCCGTCCACGCAGGCGACCAGGCACAATCACCGGGCGGGATGTCCGATCAAGCGTCCGCATCCGACCAGCAAGCCGCGGCGGGTGACGGCGAAGACGCAACGTCAGCCCCCCCTGCCGCCAAGCAGCAATCGGAAAAGCAGGCGGATGAGGACGAAGACGATTCCGACGACACCGATTCGGACGCGGCGACCTCCAAGCAGCCGGCTGAACCGGAAAGGCAAGCCGCGGCAACCGACGAGAAAGGCGGCCAGACCGAGTCACCCAGCCGTCTTTCCAACGAACGCGCGGTCAAGATCGACCCGAATTCGATCCCCAAGCGTCCGCCACCTTTGCTGGAACTGGGCTCCCATTTCCTAGGCACCGGTCCGCTGCCCCCCGGATACACGTTGCCGACCGGAGAAGTGATCCAGCCGCAACTGACCGTGTTCGGTACGTTCCGAAGCGCGCTGCAGTCGTTCACGAAAGACGACCTGACGCGCAGCGAATGGGCCAACCGTTTCGACCTGTTCGCGAATCTTTCATTCACCAGTACCGAACGCCTGGTCGCGGGCGTGCGGCCGCTCGATCGTCGCGGGGAATTCGCCGGTTACATCTTTCAGGACCAGGGCAATCCGGCCAACGCGCACCAGGGCGTGGATCCATACAACGGCATCCTGACGACGCTGTTCTTCGAAGGCGATTTCGGCGAAATCTTTCCGAAACTCGATCCGTACGATCGGCACTCGCTGGACTACGGTTTCGCGATCGGGCGCCAGCCGCTGTCGTATCAGGACGGAATCCTGATCAACGACACAATCGATTCTCTCGGCATCATCCGCAATGACCTTCTGCCGACCGGTGGTTCGAACCTGCAGTTGACGTTTGTCGGTGGCTGGAACCAGGTCAACGACGGCAACGGCAACCCGAGCGACGCGCACCTCTACGGGCTGTTCACCCAGGCGGATTATCCGAAGAGTACGTTCAATGGGGACTTTGTGTACGTCAACGATGTCGCAGATACGAAGTCCGACGCGTTCTACTGGGGAATAAGCGCATCGCAGCGCATCGGCAAGGTCGGAACGATATTTCGCTTTCTCGGCTCGCATGTGATCGATAACAAACCGTTGCCCGGACCCAACGGCCTGCGACCGGCGGACAACGGCGAACTGCTGACGGTCCAGGCCAATTACGTTCCGGCCTACACCGAGAACAACCTCTACGCCGATGCATTCCTCGGAATCAACAACTTCACGTCGGCAGCCCGCGGGCCGGCCACCGGCGGGCCGCTCGGCGCGATCGGTATCCTGTTCGCGTCTTTCGGCATCGGCAACTTCAACGGCGATGGCGCCGCACTGGGCGGCACTCCAAGCCATTCCTGGGGCGGCGCGGTCGGTTACCAGATTTTCTCGCACGACACCCGCCGGCAGTACATCATCGAACTCGGCGGGCGTCACCGTACCGACAATGTTCAGAACCCGAACCAATATGCGCTGGGCGTGCAACTGCAACAGGCGCTCGGGCGCCGTTTCGTCGTGAGCGTGGATGGATTCCGCGTACAGAACCCCGGTGCCAATGGTGGCTGGGGTGCGCGCGTTGAACTTCTCACGCAATTCTGATCTGGAGTAAAGTTCGCACTCATGCCGTATGCAGACACCTTGATACTGACTGCCGGGGCGCTGACCGTTCTGGCCGTATTGGCCTACGCCTCGGCCGGGGCGGTCGGCGCGTGGCGGCGCGTTGCCCACCAGGGTCAATTACGGCAACGTGCCAATGAACTGTTCGATCTGCGCATTCAGGCAGCGCAGCGCGAGCGTCAGGTCGAAGATCAGAAATCGCTGGCATGGAGCGGCTGGCGCAAGTTTCAGGTGCGCTGGAAACGCTTCGAGAACGAGCACCGCGACATTTGCTCGTTCTACCTCGTGCCACATGATGGCAAGCCGATTCCGGGTTTCGAACCCGGTCAGTTCCTGACCTTCCGGCTCGACGTTCCAGACCAGGTCAAACCGGTGGTGCGCTGCTATTCACTGTCCGATTCGCCCAAACCGGATTACTACCGCGTTTCGATCCGCCGACTCGGCGCACCCCCGGGCAAGGACGTGGCGCCGGGTCTGTCGTCGAACTTCTTCCACGATCTCGTCGAGGAAGACGCAATACTGGATGTCAAGGCACCCTCCGGAATCTTTCATCTGGACGCCGGCGGCAAGGAACCGGTGGTATTGATCGGCGGCGGCGTCGGCATCACACCGGTGCTGTCAATGCTCAATGCGATTGTCGAATCGGGCAGTGGCCGCGAGACATGGTTTTTTCTAGGCGCCAAGGATGCCGCGGACCATCCGATGAAGGATCATCTCGAATCGATTGCGCGCGAGCATTCGAATGTCCATCTGCACGTGTGCTACAGCAGGGCGCGCGAGGGCACAGACGTACTCGACCGCGATTATCACACTGCCGGTTTCGTCAGCGTCGAACTGATGAAGAAACTGTTGCCGTCGAACAACTATCGCTACTACTTCTGCGGACCGCCGGTCATGATGACGGCGCTGGAGAAAGACCTTGAAGCTTGGGGTGTCCCCAAGGAGCAAATCCATTTCGAGAAGTTCGGGCCGGGACCGAAAGCCGCACCGCCACCGACTGCGGCGGCAGCCTCCGACGAACCTGGAATCGAAGTCAGCTTCAGCAAGTCCGGACGCAAGCTGTCGTGGTCGCCGGCTGCCGGCACATTGCTGGATCTGGCACGCGCCAACGGCATCGCCATAGACTCGGGGTGCGAGCAGGGCAACTGCGGCACCTGTCAGACCGCGATCCGCACCGGCGAAGTGAAGTACATGTCGGAACCGGCATTCGAATACGAGCAAGGCACCTGCCTGGTCTGTGTGTGTCAACCGACTTCGCCGCTCGAACTGAACGCTTGAGCGACGCCATTCCACATCAACCCGAGGAGATCGTCCATGAAATTCGCAGCTCCCTTGGCGCTTGCGCTGACCTTGGCCCTGAACCTATTCGCAACCGCCACACATGCACAGGACGACTCCACCGCTGCTGCCGCCAAGATCGCGGCCAAGATCGTCGGCCCGACCGGAACCGACAAGGACACCTGCTCCAACTGCCACGACCTTGAAACCAAGGCGTGGACGCATACGCATCATTTCAGTTCCTTCAAAGAACTGCATCGCACGCCGGAGGCAAAAAAGATCCTTGCGGCGATGGGTATCAAGTCGATGAAACGCTCCGATACCTGCCTCAATTGCCACTACACGTCGGTCATCAAGCACGACAAGGTGCGACCGACTTGGGGCGTGTCCTGCGAATCCTGCCACGGCGCAGCGCGCGACTGGCTCAACATTCACAACAAGGTCGGCGGCGTTGCCTCGGCCAAGGCGGTGAAATGGGGCGAAGGCCGGAAGAAAGAGACGCCGGCACAGCTAAAGGCGCGGCTCGGTCCGGCCATCGCCAAGGGGATGATCACGTCGGACATGATCTACGGCATCGCCACCAACTGCTTCAGCTGCCACACAGTACCCAACGAGAAACTGGTCAATGTCGGCGGCCACAAGGCCGGCAGCGATTTTGATCTGGTTAGCTGGTCGCAAGGTGAAATCCGCCACAATTTTTCCACCTCGGCCGGAGCGCCGGACAATCCCACCAATCGACCGGCCACCAAGGAGGAACTGCGCCGCCTGTACGCCGTCGGCGCGCTGGTCGATCTCGAAGTGAGCCTGCGCAATCTCGCGAGCGTCAAGGACAAGGGCGGCAAGTTCCAGACCGCAATGGTGGAGCGCGTCAACCACGCGCGTGACAAGGCCGCTCCGGTCGTCGCTGCGGCCGGCGATGCGAAACTCACCGCCGCATTTAAGGCCATCCCGGCCAAGGTTACGGCCGACAGCAAGGTTACCAGCGCGATGGCCGACGCCTTGGGCAAGGCGGCAAAGGGCGTCCAGGGCAAGGCCGGTGGTCTTGCGGCGCTCGACGGCAAGATTCCGACCAAGATGAAAGGCACCGCCTTCACCCAATGAGGCCTGCCGCTGCCCTGCATGACCTTTTGCCTACCGACAGCTATCGGGCATGGCCGGTGCCGGCATGACCGAAGCTGTCGGAATGGACAAACCCAAGCGTTGGGATGTGCCGTTTGCGGCGGAGGTCGCCGAGGGTGAAGCGCCCGGCGTGATGACGCAGGCCAGTGTCGATCGCCTGCGGCGCGTTGAACCGTTTCGCTCGATGGATGCAACGCGCTTCCCGGCGAGCCTGCCGTTGAACGGCATCCTGCAGAACGATACGCGGCTGCGCACGTTTCGCGATGGCGAAGTGATTGTGCGTGAAGGTGACTACGGCCATTCGGCGTTCCTGATCCTGGCCGGCAAGGTGCGCGTAATCCTGGAAGGACTCGACCCGGTCGAGATCGGCCGGCAGAAAGCACAACAACTGAGCCCGCTGCAGTCGCTGCGACGCCTTCTGAGCAATCCCATTTCACCCGAAAGCCGCGACTCGCGGCGCTATCCGCAAATGCAATCGAGTGCCGTTTCCGCCGAGGGCCAGCGCCCGCAGGCTGCGGCGTCACCGACCGCAAGCGTTATCACAACGCGCGTGTCGGCGGACAAGCTTGCGGCGACACGCAGTGCGGTACTGGTCGGCAACAGCGGCGCCGGCACGTTTGAATTGTTTGGCGAGCTTGCCGCGCTTGGGCGAATCCCCCGTGCAACAACAGTGGTGGCGGACGGCGACTGCGCCTTGCTCGAGATCCGCTGGCAGGGTCTGCGTGACTTGCGCAAATACGACACGGCACTGCGTGACTGGGTTGACCGGATCTACCGCGAACGCGGTCTTGCCGCAATGATGGCAAGCGCTCCGCTGCTCTCGGGACTGAGCGAGGAGCAGACGCGCCAAATCGCGCGCACCGCCGAGTTCGAGACCTTCGGGACGTTCGACTGGTACGGCAGTTACCGGAGCATGCGCGACAAGGGAACCGGCCTCAGCCTTGCCGACGAGCCACTGATCGCCGAGCAGGGACACTATCCGAACGGGCTCATCATGATACGTGCCGGCTTTGCGCGCCTGTCGCGCCGGCACGGCAACGGGGAGCGCACGGTCAGCTATCTGAGCCGCGGCGACGTCTATGGATTGGCCGAGCTCGCGCACAACGCCAGCAACGAGAACCAGATGGCGCTCAGCTACAGCCTGCGCGCGATCGGCTATGTCGACATCGTACGCGTGCCGACACGCAACTTCGAGGAACTGATTCTGCCGACACTACCCGCGTCGGCGATTCCGGCGCTGCCGGCCGACGGCGAATCCATGGAACGCGCCACCGGCGAAATCGAGACATCATTCATCGAGTTCCTGGTCGAAAACCGTTTCATCAATGGTACTGCGACCATGATGATCGACATGGATCGCTGCGTGCGCTGCGATGATTGCGTGCGCGCCTGCGCCGCCGGTCATGACAACAATCCGCGCTTCGTGCGTCACGGCCGTATTCACGACCACTACATGGTTGCCAACGCGTGCATGCACTGCATGGATCCGGTGTGCATGATCGGTTGTCCAACCGGCGCCATTCACCGTGATCCGATTCGCGGCGAGGTGGTGATAAACGATCGCACCTGCGTCGGCTGTGGCACCTGTGCCAACAGTTGCCCGTACGACAACATACGCATGGTCGCCCTGCGCGATTCGACGCGTGGCGACGCCATCATGATGGATGCGCAACGCGGGGAACCGATCGTAAAGGCGACCAAGTGTGACCTGTGCGTCTCACACGCCGGCGGGCCGGCCTGCGAGCGCGCCTGCCCGCACGATGCCCTGATACGCATCGACATGCGCGACAAGCAGCACCTCGCGGCATGGCTAGAACGTTGACCAGATTGCGCCAACGCCGCTGGCGCGCGATGTTGCTGACGCTGCTGGCGGCGGCGCTGCTGGCATTGTGGCTGGGTTCACGCTCGCTCGCACTGCGCGACATCGCATTCGTCTCCGGCTGGTTGCTGCTTGCGCTGGTTGCCGCGCTGGCGCTGTTCAACCGACGCAAGAAACTGCCATACCCGCCGCTGTTGCGCGCCTCGACCTGGCTGCAATGGCATGTCTATCTGGGCTTGCTGGCCCTGTTCCTGTTCCTGATCCATCTCGGTTGGCGCTGGCCGCAAAGCACGTCGGGGTTCCTGCTCGCCGGCATGTTCGTGCTGGTGGCGCTGAGCGGGCTGGTTGGAATTGCCCTGTCGCGTTTCGCCCCGGCGTCGCTGACGGTGCGCGGCGAGGAAGTGATCTTCGAGCGCATCCCGATGTTTTATCGTCAGCTTAACGAGGAAGCCGAAGCGCTTATGGTGGAAGCGGCACGCGAAAGCCATGCCACCACACTGCCGGAGTTTTACCAGCGCAGCGCAAGCGCGTTTCTCGCAAAACCGCAGGGTGCAATTTCGCACTTGCTGCAGTCGAGCCGGCGCTGCCATCGGTTGCGCGCCGAACTACGGTCGCTGGACCGCTACCTCGATGCGCGTGAACGCGGCCTCGCGCAGCAACTGGACGAAATCATCGCGACCAAGGACACGCTCGACTACCACCGCGCGCTGCAGGGCGCGTTGAAACTCTGGCTGTTCGTGCATATCCCCGCAACCTGCGCATTGCTGGTGCTGGTGCTCGTGCACGTCCTGCTGGTGCACGCGTTTGCGCGAGGCTTGTCGTGAGCGTACAGAAGACCGGCCATCGCGACAGCCCGTACGAGCGGCCCAATCAGCGCTGGGTTTGCGGATGGGCCGCTTATGGTGACGCCTGCCCGTTCGGGCCCGACGGCCGCGGCAACTGTCCGGCGCATCTGGAAAGCGAGTGCCAACCGCGTCGCATCGGTGACCGCTATCTGTGCGGTCGGCCGGCGGTGTTCGGCGGACCCTGCGCCGATGGCCCCGGGCCGGATGGCAGTTGCTGTCATCCGACGCCGCGGCGCGCCGTGTGCCAGCCGCGCCTGAGCCTGCGCGCGCGCCGCGGGCGTCTTGCCTGGCTGGCCGTGGCGGCCACGATCGGCGTGTTCGCGGTGGCGTTTGGCGGCGCGTGGCGCTTCGCGGCAATCAGTCCGGGTGGCTTGGTCGCCGCGCATGAACCGATTCCACCGCCGGATGGCGCGCGCAACAACTGTGGTGCCTGTCATGTCGCCGCCGACGACGGGTTGCGCGGCTGGATCACCGCCGCATTTGCCAGCGACACGGCGCTCAAGGACAGCAAGAAGTGTCTGGGATGTCATTTCCGCGGCAAGGCCGAGTTCGCGCTTGCCCCACACAGCGTCGCGCCCGCCAAGCTCGACACCACGGACAAGATGCCGAAAACACAGGGCCGGCGCTCGGCGGGACTCATGCTCGCTGCGCTTACCCGCACGCCAGAGGCGAAGGAAAGCGAGCCGATCCCGTGCGCGACCTGTCATCAGGAGCATCGGGGCGCCATGTATCCGATCGCCCATCTCGACAATACGCGCTGCCAAGCCTGCCATCGCGTGGTATTCGACAACTTCGCCGGTGGTCATCCGGAATTCGGGGCGGTTCACCACACGCGCAGCGGGATCCTGTTCGATCACCGCAGCCACAAGAATACCTATTTCGGCAAGGACCAGCCGTTCGAGTGCAGCCGTTGCCACAAACTCGATGCCGCGCGCCGGGTCGAGACCACGCTCGGTTACGAGACGTCGTGTGCGGGCTGCCATCACGCCGGAACCGACGATCATCATGGGACGAAGATTCGCGGCTCGGAAATACTGGCGTTGCAATTGCCCGATCTCGGCTCGGGCCTGACCGGCGTGTCATGGAGCAGCACTGCGCCGACCGGGACACAAGTGCCGGGGCCGATGCAACTGCTGCTTGCCGGTGACGCGGCAACGCGGCCGGCATTGGCCAGTCTGATGGACAGCGGCGGTGATCCGAGCGACTGGCCGGATGCCGACGATGATTCCTCCTTGCGTCCCGCGCTCGCTGCCGGCGTCGAGCGGCTGATGGACGACATGCTGCTCGACAGCCATACCTGGCTGCGCCGTCGCGTCGCGAAGGCACTCGGTGTCGCCGCGGATGCCGATCGCGCCGACAATGCGACTACCGATCTGGAGGACGCAGTCAATGGCTTTCGCGGGGACATTTCCGGTTTGATCGGCTCGGTTGCCGATGCGCCGACGACGCAGGAACTCGTGATCATGCTTTCGCAGCCGGCGACGAACAAGGATCAAATCACGTCGCGCATACGCGATCTTGCCTGTTCCAGCAACGCAAAGGACGCATGCCTGAAAAGCACGGCGGCCACTGAAACCGCCTTGAAAGCCAGGAACGACGCACTGGACGGCGCGGCCGACGCCATCGGCGGGGGTGCCGACGATCCGAAGGTGAAGGCTCTGTTCGCGGATGCGGCGCGCGCACCGGTGCGCATGCGACTGCGCATTGCGAGCGCTCTTGCGGTAGCGCCGGACGACGCGCGTGTCGACGGGCTGCTGGCGCAGCTCGCTGCGGCGCGTTCTGCCGTGCAGGAATGGCGCACCATGATTGCCAATCCCGCCGCGCAACCACCCGCTCCTGCCGACAGCGCCGGCTGGAGCGTCCGGCCCAAGGATGGCACGCTCATCTACCGACCGATCGGCCACGCCGATGCGTTCATGCGCGCCTACATCGACGCCGCGATCACGATGTCGGCGCTGCCCAAACAATCCTTGCCCACCGCACTGCGCGACAGTATCAGCGATCGCGCCCGTTCCAGCGAGTGCCTGCGCTGCCATGCCGTGGACCGGAGCGGCGCAACGGCCACCGTCAACTGGCAAAGCGCCGGGCGCGATTTCGACGCCGTCGGTTTTTCCAACTTCGTCCACGGCCCCCATGTCGACCTGATAAAGGGGCAGGGCTGCGCCCATTGTCACGTCATCGCGAAGGACGCGGCGAGTGGCAAACTGGCGCGCGGACTGCTGCCACATCCCAAGGCGGTCTGCGCCGAATGTCATAATCCGGGGCAGACCAATGCCGATTGCGTCACTTGCCACCGCTATCATCGCGTTGCCGCGAACGAATAGGTTCGGCGACACATCCGTAACCACCACATCCTAGAGGAATCCGCATTGCCCGCACCGCCGTCCAACCAGGAGACTTCCGACGTACGTATCACGCTGGTCAGCGACGAAGGCGACGGCGCCTGCTTCACGTTCCCGATCGCGACAGGCATCGTGCGTATCGGGCGCGCGATCGACAACGATATTGTTCTCAGCGACGAACGCGTGTCGCGCATGCATGCGCGAGTTTCGCTGGGCGCGCAGCGTTGCGAGATCGAGGACCAGGGCAGCCGCACCGGCATCATGGTGAATGGCGAGGTGATCAACGCCGCCACGCGACTGCGCGCCAATGACCTCGTGCGCCTAGGCACGACGTTGTTGCGTTTTGACAGCGAACGACTCGCGGACCAGCCACCTGCGGCTCGCGCATCCGAACCGCTGGCGACACTGGTGGTTACGACAAAGAGCGGGCGCGAGCCGCATGAGTACCCGCTGTCCGCCGGGGAATACACGATCGGCCGCGATCCGGGATGCGACATCGTTCTGTCGGGTGAAGCCGTGTCTCGCTACCATGCGCGCCTTTCGGTGTCGGCAGAGCGTGCCAAGATCGTGGACCTGGGCAGCGCCAGCGGAACCTCCTGCAACGGCACCGAGCTCACGGCCAGCCGCAACCTGCGTCCGAAAGACACCTTGCGCATGGGTCCCTACACACTCGAGTTTTCGCTTGCGGAAAGAACACCAGCAAGCGCGGAGCAAGAAGGCGGGCGCCGCGTTGCACTCGAACATACGATGATCGGATCGGTTCACCAGTTCAAACCGGCGGAAACCGACTTCGTCCTGATCTGCCTTTCGGGTAGCGCCCGCGGCATCCGCTACCCGTTGGCCGGGGATGAAATGTCGCTCGGATCGGCAAGCAACTGTCAGCCGCGGTTGACCGGCGTGCCGGCACACGCGGCAATTCTCAAACGAGACGGCGACGGCTTCCAACTGGCGGTGGCACCGGGCGCATCCGGAATCCGGGTTGGCGGCGGACGCAAGCCACCCTGCAAGATCGCCCCTGGGGACCTGATCGACCTCGGTGGGTCGGTGTTCCGCCTGAGCCGGCGCGGGGATGCCTTCACGCCGCGCTTCGATGCGTCCGAGTTCGACGCGCCAAGCGCAGGCTGGCAGCGGCTCGTGCAGTGGCTCAAGAGTCGCTGGCACTGGCCGCCGTGGGATTGATCGGGTTGCGCCGAAACCGCGACGCGCGACCTTCAGCGACGACTACCCATCATCCCGATCGGTTTCGGCCGAAACCAGCGCAGACTCGCGACCACCAGCAGCAACACGGGCGCAGCCCAGTACAGCAGCTTGAGCCGCCAGTGCGCAACACTCCAGGTGTCGCCGAAAATCAGGTCCATCGATGCGACCGGCTGCTCGCGCAGTTGCGGCAGACCGCCCGCAAGCGTCGAAGTAAGCTCGGAAACGCCGAATGTGCGAAGGCCGGGCACCGTCTTGTCGACAGGTTGACCGAGAAAGATGTAGGTACTCGCAAGCAGTGACTCGCGCGCCGCCGCATCGGCGATGCCCGCACCGACATCAGGCAATGCACGCACCGCACCCCACGTCACCAGATCGTAGGCGAAGCACAGCAAGAAAAGACCAATTGCCATCAGGCTCAGTCGACGGTTCATGGCCGTTAACCCGTTGCGATCATCACAGCATACCGGTTTCGAGCTTGGCTGCTTCGGACATCATGCTGAAGTTCCACGGAGGGTCAAATACCAGATCGACGTCAGCTTCGATCGTGGGAATGAGCTCGAGCTTGGTGCGCACATCGTCGATAAGCACATCGCCCATGCCGCAACCGGGCGCAGTCAGCGTCATCTGCACGGCGACCTTGCGCCGCCCGTTTTCGAGCGGATCGAGATCGCAGGCATACACCAGCCCGAGATCGACGACGTTGATCGGAATCTCCGGATCGAAGCAGGTACGCAATTGTTGCCAGAGCAGCTTCTCGATGTCGGCATCCCTGGCACCGTCGGGCAACGCAATCGGCGGCGGAGGTTCCTTGCCGAGTGCGTCGGCGTCGTTACCGGCCACGCGGAACAAGTTGCCATCGACATATACAGTGAAGCTGCCGCCGAGCGCCTGGGTGATGTAACCGACTTGTCCTGCCGGCAGCGTCACGACGTCGCCTTGCGGAACCATGACCGCCTCGCAATCGCGGGCAAGACTGATCGGCTCGGATGTCTGACTATAACCACTCATCGCAATGGATCTGTTCGTCACCAGCGGCCAATTATGAGCCGGTTGCCTTTATCTGGGCACATCGGGTCCGAATATAAAGGGCGGATTGCATCAGAATCCCGTTTCGCGCAAACAGCGTCCGAGCAGGCGCATCGCCGCGTCGATGTCCGCAGGCGGGATGCCCGCGTATCCAAGCAGCAACCCGGGCCGCGGCGGCGGCTTGAGGCAATAAGGCGCGATGGTATGCAACCCGAGTCCGCGCTCGCGCGCATGCGCAACAAGACGCCCGCAGTCGACCATATTCCCACGCGTCAACCAAGCTGTCAGGTGCATTCCGGCGTTGGAATCGGCCACCTCGAGGGCGCTCGCCGCATGACGCCGAAGGCCCGCCAGCAGCGCGGCGCGGCGCCCGCGCAGGGCCTTTGCGGTACGGCGCAGGTGGCGCTCGAAACCGCCGTCGGCCATGAAACGCGCCAGCGCCGCCTGCTCCAACGCATTGCAGCCGCGATCTTCCAGCCATTTGGCCGCAACAAATGCAGCGCGCACTGAGGCCGGCAATACCATATAGCCCAGGCGCAACGCCGGAAACAGCGCTTTGGAAAAGCTGCCGATATAGATGACTCGTCCCTCGTGGTCGAGCGATTTCAGCGCGGCCAATGGACGGCCGCCGTAACGAAATTCGCCGTCGTAGTCATCCTCGATCAGCCATGCCTGGCATCGCGCAGCCCATTCGAGCAGTTCAACGCGCCGCGTCAACGGCAACAGTGCGCCGGTCGGAAACTGATGCGACGGAGTCACCACGGCAAGTCGCGCCGTGGTCGGCAGCGCGGCCGGTACCAGACCTTCGGCATCGACACGGCAGCCACTGATGCGTGCGCCATGTGCCGCGAATACCTCGCGCGCACCGTGGTAATGCGGGTCCTCGAGCACGACCCCTTCCTGCGGCGCCAGCAGCACGCGCGCGCCGATCGCGAATGCCTGCTGCGTGCCCGATACAATCAGCACGTCCTCGGGGACCGCCGCGACACCGCGACGTCGCGCAAGATACTCACAGATCTGCTCGCGCAGTACGCGCAACCCTTGGCCATCGGGATAGTCGAACTCGGCGTGTTCGGCGGCGCGATTGAGTTCGCGACGCCACGCGCCGGCCAGCGCCGGACTCACCAGCGGCGAACCGTATTGAAGGTTGTAGCGCAGTCCCTGGTACTGACCGCCCGGAATCGACGTAGCATCGGTGAGCGCGAGCGCGCGCCGTGCGAACGGCGCCAGTGGCGCGATCAGCGCCGCCGCGGCACGTTGTGCGGGCACCGGACGCGCAATCGCGCCGACATAGCTCCCGGAGCCGACCCGACTGACCAGGAAGCCTTCGGCCTGCAGCTGTTCGTACGCGGCCAGTACCGTGTTGCGTGAAAACGCCAGTTCGCGCGCAAGCGTTCGCGTCGCCGGCAATCGTTGGCCGGCGCTCACGCGTCCCTCGACAATGGCGCTCCTGATCGAGCGGATCAACTGCGCGTAGCGCGGACCATGACCGTCCAGTTCCAGATGCAAGATTGGCTCCCGCGATAATGCAAGCAGTGGCCCTACATGGAACCAATTCTCCGCTTTAGTCTCGGCGCGTCAACAACCCGGACGAATCAAGACCATGCCGACAACATCGCGTCACCGCGTGCAACGCATCAAGGCACGTGCACATTACGATCGCGACAGCATTCACGCGATATTCGATGCCGGACAGATCGCCCATGTCGGCTTTTGCGTGGGCTCCCAGCCTTTCGTGATTCCGATGCTGTATGTGCGCGACGGCGAAGCCCTGCTGTTGCACGGATCAATCGCCAGCCGCCTGCTGAAGGCGATGGCGACGCAAATCGAAGCCTGCGTCAGCGTGACCCTGCTCGATGGCCTCGTACTCGCCCGTTCGCATTTCCATCATTCGATGAACTATCGTTCGGTGGTCGCATTTGGACGCGCACAACCGATTGTCGATGATGCAGCCAAGGCCGCGGGCTTGCTGCGTCTGGTGGAGACCCTGGTCCCCGGCCGTGCGGTCGAATCGCGCGCGCCGGATCGCAACGAGCTCGCCGCAACCAGACTGCTGCGCTTCACCATTGACGACGCCAGTGCAAAGGTGCGCAACGGCGGCCCGAAGGACGATCCGGCCGATCTGGATTTGCCCTATTGGGCCGGCGTGATACCGCAACATGTGGTCTTCGATGAACCTGAAGCCGCCGATGGCGCCTTGCCGGCATCGGTGCGGCGCTTGCTTGCGCGGAACGACTGATGACGGGTTTTCGCGAAGACCCGCACTTCACCATGGTGTAGCGCGCGTGACGCTTCGCCGCACCCGTGCAAAGGACCGGCAGCGGTTATCATTGCGCGAGTCCTGCGGGCACAATCGAGTTGGCGCAATTCATCATGAAGGTAACGACGAAAATCCGTGTTTGCCTGCCCGTCGTACCGTATGCGGGCTGACAACCAATCCGGTTCGCGCCGCGCCCATCTGCTCGGCATTGTCACCGCACTGATGTGTGCGCTGGCCGCCGGTGCGCTTTGGTGCGTGCTGGCGTTGTATAGCGGCCGCGATCTTGCCGTGCTGGCATTGCCAAGCGCGGCTGTAATCGGCTGGTCCCTGCGCAGCCGGCGCCGGTCCCGAGCATTGGACACAATGGTTGCAGCGATCTGTACCGCGATTGCCTGCGCCTATGCGCAATATCTGCTGGCCGCGGCGAAAGTCGCGGCCCTGCTCGGTTTGCCGATGCGAAAGACCCTATTCGACATCGGCGCCGGGTTGGCGGGCGATGTCGCCTGGGCCAGCATCGATGCGGCCGATTGGCTGATCTTCGCGCTGGCGCTATTCCTGGCCGCGTGGCTTGTATGGCGTCGGCCGGAACCGCAGCACACATCCGAATCGTGAACCCCGAAGTACCGGGTTTCCCTAATGACCGGAACCTTCGATCGCCTTCAGTTGAACCACGAGCTGATTGGCCGCGTCCTTGCCGTCGCCGTACAGCATGCGCGTATTGTCGGCGTAGAACAGTGCATTCTCGATGCCGGCGAATCCGGTGCCCTTGCCGCGCTTGATCACGATGACTTGTCGCGCGTCGATCACGTCCAGTATCGGCATGCCGAAAATCGGTGACGACTTGTCGGTCTTCGCTGCCGGATTGACCACATCGTTGGCTCCGATCACGATCGCGACATCGCAGGTCTTGAACTCCGGATTGATGTCGTCCATGTCCGCGATCAGATCATAGGGAACACCGGCTTCGGCCAGAAGCACGTTCATATGGCCCGGCATGCGTCCGGCCACCGGATGGATCGCAAACTTCACCTCCTTGTCGGCCTTGATCAGCGCCTGTGCGAGTTCCCATATCTTGTGTTGTGCCTGCGCCACGGCCATGCCGTAACCCGGCACGATGATGACCTTCTCGGCCATGTAGAGCAGCGACGCCGCGTCCGCTGCGTCGATCGGTTTCTGCGATCCGGCGATCTCCTCGGCACTCGCGCCGCCGCCGCCGAAATGGGAGAACAGCACCCCCGAAATCGGGCGGTTCATGGCTTTGGCCATCAGTTGCGTCAGCAGCGTACCCGCTGCGCCGACGACCATGCCGGCCACGATCAACGCCTCGATTTGCATGACGTAGCCTTCGAATGCAACCGCAAGCCCGGTGAACGCGTTGAACAGCGAGATCACCACCGGCATGTCGGCACCGCCGATCGGCAAGGTCATCAGTACGCCGAACGCCAGCGCCAGCGCGAAGAACACCACGATCAGCGGCAGATTGAGCTGCCACAACACCAATGCGAGGCCGGCGAGCACCGCAGCAGCGAACACCACCAGATTGAAAAGCTGCTGGCCGCCGAACGTGAAACGCTTGTCGATGCGTCCGTCGAGCTTGCCCCAGGCGATGATCGAACCGGTCATCGAGATCGACCCGATCAGCGCACCAAGAACGGCGAACACCACGATTGACAGTGGCGGCACCTCGCCGAAACGCGTGAACTTGATCAACTCGCCGGCGCCGATCGCAGCCGCCGATCCGCCACCCATGCCATTGAACAGCGCGACCATCTGCGGCATATCGGTCATCGCGACCTTCTTGCCCCATATCCAGGTCGGCGCAACGCCGATCACGATGCCGGCGCCAATCAAAACAAGATTGCTCGAACCGGTGATCGCAAACGTGGCCAGTACCGCGATGACCATGCCGATGCCGGCCTGCACAATGCCCTTGCGCGCGGTTACCGGCGAGGACATGCGCTTGATGCCGAGGATGAACAGCACCGTGGCGATGAAATAGCTCGCCTTGGCGACCCATGGCAGGAACGAGGACATCTCCATTGCAATCAGTCCTTCCTGCTCTTGCTGGACTTGAACATCTCCAGCATGCGCTCGGTCACGACGTAGCCGCCGGCCGCATTGCCGGCGCCGAGCACGACGCCGATGAAACCGATCGACTTGCCGAGCGTGCTGTCGGCGCTCGCCAGAGCGATCATCGCACCGACCAGCACGATGCCGTGCACAAAGTTCGATCCGGACATCAACGGCGTGTGCAGGATCACCGGCACACGCGAAATGATTTCGTGACCGGTGAATGCCGCCAGCATGAAGATGAACAGTGCAAGGAAGGGATCGATCATGAAGTCACTCCGGAATTGCCGTCGGATTCGGTGCTCTCAACAAGCTGTCGGGTTGCCTCGTGCCTGATCTCACCGGCGTGCGTCAGGCAGGTTTTTGCGATCACCTCGTCGTTCCAGTCGAGATTCAGTGCGCCATCGGCAAGCGACAGTTCGAGAAAGTTGTATAGATTGCGTGCGTACATTTCGCTGGCATGGACCGGTACGCTGGCCGGCAGATTCACCGGGCCGATCACGCTTACGCCATTGTCGCTGACGATGGTTTCGCCGGCACGGGTCAACTCGCAATTGCCACCCCCTTCGGCTGCGATGTCGATGATGATCGCGCCGGGTTTCATGCCGGCGATCATCGCGGCATTGATGATGCGCGGCGCCTTGCGCCCCGGCACTGCCGCCGTGGTCACGACGACATCGATGCCTTTGAGGTGATCCGCCAGCGCCTGCTGCTGCTGTGCGCGTTCTTCGGCGGTCAACTCGCGCGCGTACCCGCCGCTGCCCGCAGCCGAGACACCGAGATCCAGAAACTTCGCGCCGAGCGATGCGATCTGCTCGCGCGTTTCCGGCCGCACGTCGAAACCCTCGACCTGCGCACCGAGTCGGCGTGCCGTTGCGATCGCCTGCAAACCGGCGACGCCGGCGCCGATGACGAGTACCTTGGACGGCCGGATCGTGCCGGCTGCCGTGGTCAGCATCGGAAAGAACTTCGGTGCAGCGGCGGCTGCGATCAACACGGCCTTGTAACCCGATACCGCGGCCTGCGAGGACAACACATCCATCGCCTGCGCGCGCGTGATGCGCGGCAGCAGTTCCATCGCGAACGCGGTGATCCTGCGATCGCGCAGTGCACGTGTTCGTTCCGGTGACAGATGCGGCTGCAGATGCGCGATCACGGTCGCGCCTTCGCGCAACAGCGCGATTTCCTCCAGCGAAGGCGGCTGCACATGCAGCAAGACATCGGCTCGCGCAAGCGCCGACGCGGCGTCGGTCACGATTTCGACATCGACGAATGCCGCATCGGCAAAGTATGCAGCCGTACCGGACCCCTGCTGTAAAACGATGCCGGCGCCGCGCGTCTTGAGCTTTTTTGCGATTTCCGGCGTCAACGCGACGCGACGCTCGCCCGCCACGCTTTCGCGCACGACAGCAACGGTGACCGACATGGAATCTCCCGATGATCCAAACCAGCGGCGCATCGTACCGCAAGCGTGGTGGCGACGCCGACACGCTCCGCGAAAAGTCCGCCGACAGCATCAGGGACGGCGGCATGCGCCTGCTAGAATCGACGAGGATGAACCTGCTCGAATCATTGAATGCGCGCCGTTCGGTACCGGCGCGCCAACTCGGCGAACCGGCGCCGCAAGGGGCAACCCTCGATGCCCTGCTCGCCGCTGCGATCCGCGTACCCGATCATGGCAAGCTGGTTCCATGGCGCCTGCTGCTGCTGCGCGGCGATGCGCGCGCACGCCTCGGCGACGCGATCAGCGAAATCCATCAACGCAACGAACCCGACATCGCGGACAACATGCTCGCAAAAGACCGCGAGCGGTTCAGCTTCGCGCCGCTGGTCATCGCCGTTGTTGCCCGCATCGAAAGCGAACACCCGAAAATCCCGGCACAGGAACAACTGCTGTCGGCAGGATGTGTCGCCCATAACCTGCTGATCGGCGCACACGCGCAGGGCTTCGCGGCCCAGTGGCTGACCGGCTGGGCCGCCTACGATCGCGAGGTCGCGAGCCTGCTCGGTCTTGGCGCCAACGAACGTATCGTCGGCTTCGTCCATATCGGCACCGCCCGGGAGCAGGCACCGGAACGCGTGCGTCCGGAACTTTCGGCAGTCCTGTCCGAGTGGCACAAACCGATGAGCGGCACATGACCACGACGGTCCATCTGGTCGATGCGAGCCTGTACATTTTCCGCGCCTGGTACGCACGGGGACCGGATGTCGCCGACAGAGATGGCGCACCGGCCAATGCCGTACACGGCTTTACGCGTTTTCTGCTGGACCTGATCGAGCGCGCCCGCCCGACTCACGTCGCAGTGGCGT
Source organism: Rhodanobacteraceae bacterium (assembly GCA_049583635.1). Taxonomy (GTDB): domain Bacteria; phylum Pseudomonadota; class Gammaproteobacteria; order Xanthomonadales; family Rhodanobacteraceae; genus Dokdonella_A. The sequence continues at coordinate 7,648 of JBAUWF010000068.1, read as the reverse complement.
TCGATGAATCGCTGACGCGCTCGTTCCGCAATGCGTTGTACCCATCCTACAAGGCCAACCGCGCCCCCGCGCCACCCGAGCTGAAACATCAATTCGCGGGTTGCAAGGAAATCACCGCCGCACTCGGGCTCACCGTCATGGCCGACCCGACGTTCGAGGCCGACGATCTGATCGGCAGCGCGTTGACCACGCTGCGCGCACACGGATTTCGAGCCGTCATCGTGTCGGCCGACAAGGATTTCGGTCAACTGATCGGCAGCGAAGACGAACAGTGGGATCCGCCGAGCCAACGGCGATGGGACGCGGCGGGCGTGCGACGACGGCTCGGCGTCGACCCGGCACAGGTCGCCGATTACCTCGCACTGACCGGCGATGCGATCGACAATATTCCGGGCGTCCCGGGAATCGGCGCCAAAACCGCGGCGATCCTGCTCAAGCACTTCGGCACGCTTGATGCGTTGCTCGCGCGCGCCGACGAAGTGGCGTTCCTGCGCACTCGCGGCGCGGCTACCGCGGCGTTGAGGCTGCGCGACCACGCCGCGCATGCGCGCCTGTCGCGCAGCCTGACCGGCATCGCGCTCGATGCACCAGTGCCGGCCGGCGCCTGCGATTACCTTCGACGTCCTCCGCACAGCGACACCATCGACGCCTTGTTTGAACGGCTGCGGCTCGGGCCGCTCACACGCTCCCGCGTGCGTGCGCTTGCGCAGCATCCCGCCGGGGTGAGCCCGTAGGACCAAGTGCGCGATTTGCCTGTGCACGACGGCGCCGCGGTTCGGGGCGGATCGCGGGACGCAGCGCAGATCGCGGGTGACGCAGCGCAGTCGGTGATCAGTGCCCTGAGTTGCCGTTGCCATCCTTGCTGGCAGCCGGTCGCGCGCCGGGCTTCTCGTTCAACATTTTTTCGCGCTGTGCGGGCGTCGCTACCGGAATCGCCTTGACCGCCGTGCCGATCCCGGATTTGTTCCAGGCAAAACGAAGATCGCTCTTGAACACGCGCACCGGTTGCAGTTTCGACACATCCTTCGGATCACCATACCGGTCGTACCGGTTCTTCTGGCTGTTGGCGATGAAATACAGCGAATCTCCCGCGATCGCGCCATAGGTCGGCAGAGCGAAATTGGGGTTGGCCGCATCGAGCGGCATGACCTTGGTGATGTCATGTCCATTGTCGCTCAGGCGAAGGCGCATGATGCGCGGCGGCGACATACCGTTCTCAATCGCGACCAGATTGCTCCGGTACCAGTACAGACCATCGATCCCGCCAAGCACGAGTGCGGCCGGATCGTAGTTGAGATCGAAACCGGTACCGCGCTTGAGATCAACCCCGAAAATGCCGAGCGTGTAGTCGGCGAAATACAGGAAACGCCCGTCGTCGCTGGCGGCAAGGCCACGCACGCTGGTCAAGCGCGGATTGGCGACAAGCAGTTTGAGCGTGCCGCCATCGACGCGATAAATCTCGTTGCGAACACCGTCGGCGACGAAGGCCTCGCCGGTCTTGCCGACCGTGACGCTGGACAGCGTATGCGCCTTGCCGTCGGCCGGCAGCAACATCTTGTCGACGAGTTTTCCAGTCGACAGGTTGAACTCGAACAAGCCGGCCTTGCCGTAATCATCCTGCTTGAAACCCTTGAAGAATACCGATGAGGTACTCGCCACATAAAGCAGATCGCGCTCGGGGTCGGCCGCCATCGCATACACGCTCCACAGTCCGTTCGCGGCATCAGGTGCGATAAAACGCTCAAGCATGCCGTCCTTGCCAATCCGCTGGATGGTGCCGTTGCGCACGCTGCCGACGAGGAACTGCTTGCGCTTTGGATCGTAGGCGAGCGATTCGAGCAGGGTATCGCCCTTGGGCAGCGTGAACGCGACCTTGCCTTTGCCGAACGGATCGAGATTGGCCTTGAGGTTGGCCACCACATAGGCCCACACCTTGGTATCGGCGACCTTGTCGAAGCGCTTGTCGTGCGCGATGTCGTAGCCGAACCCCTGCTGCTGCATGTGCAGCAGCAAATCGTAAGTCTTGGATTTCTCGTCCTGAGCGGCGTACAGCGTTGCCAGCGCGAGTTTTGCGTCACCCGAATTCGGCAGCAGAGCGGTCAGGCGTTGCATGGTCCAGATCAGACGTTGATCATCGCCCCCGGCCCGATACGCAGCCGCCAGGCGATCCAGTACCGCCGGCACCGTCACACCCTTGATCTGGGATTCACTGAGCGTGGACGGATCGGGCGTCGCATCAGGATGTGGCCTGCCGGGCGGCGCTTGTGCAAAAACGACCGTCGTTGCGAATGCCAGAACAAGGCCACAGAACAGTCGCTTGATCGTCGGCGAAAGATGCTCCATCGGGCTACGCTTCATCGGGTTACCGTGGGAAACTTGCGAAGTGGCAAAGACCCGCCACCCCATCGAAAGTTCACCGGGAAGTTCAGGCCAGCCAACGACCATGACCGAAACCGAAACGCTTTGCAACGGAACCTGGCTGCGTCTCAAGCGACGCGGTCGCTGGGAATTCGCCGAACGCACCAACCAAGGCGGCGGAGTCATCATCGTGGCCGTGACCCCGGAGGACAAGTTGTTGTTTGTCGAACAATACCGAGCAGCGATCGAAGGACGCAGCATCGAGATGCCGGCCGGTCTGGTCGGCGATATTGCCCAACACGCGCACGAAAAAGCCGTCGACGCCGCGCGCCGCGAACTGCTCGAGGAAACCGGCTACGCAGCCGGACGCATCGAATTCCTCATGGCCGGACCCTCGTCATCCGGCATGAGCAACGAGATCATGGCATTCGTACGTGCGTTCGATCTGACCCGCGTCCATGCCGGCGGCGGCGACGACACCGAAGACATCATTGTCCATGCAGTGCCGCGCGCCGAGGCACCACGCTGGCTGCTTGGGAAAATGCGTGACGGCTACTCGGTCGATCCCAAGACGTTCGCCGGCCTGTATTTTCTCGATCACGGCCAGGCGCTGTTCGGCAGCGGGGAAAACGCCGCGTCATGATGGTTTGCGGCCGGATCAATGAATCCGGGCAACGGTCAATACCTGCCACAGCAGCAACAGTGCCATCGCCAGCATCACGACCCAGGTGCCGAGGGTGCCGAGTGCGCGACCCGGGCTCTCCCCGGCGCTGCGGCTCAGACCGATCGCGTGCGCGACTCGCGAGAGGATCAATACGATCCCGAACAGGTGCAGCAGCGACGGCCACGTCCGGTTCCATTCGAGCAGCAACAGCAGCAGCAGCGACAACGGCAGATATTCGACGGCATTGGCGTGCGCGCGGATACGCCTGGACAGCTCGTGATCACCGTTGTCGCCGATACCGATTTGCCGGTGTCGCCGACACAACGTCACGCGTATCGCAAGTATCAGTACCAGCAGTGCGCCAAGTGCGGCGTATATTCCGGTGATATGCATGGTCGACTCCCGTCAGTACCATCGATGATCGCACGACACATCACAGCCCGGTAGCCGAACGCAGCAGCAGTTGATCACCACGCTGGATGCCGGTCAGCTTGACGGCACCCAGGGGAACGATGCGATAGCTCACGCGCAGATCGCCGACCCTCGGGTGAGCGGGGTCGTTGCCTGCATACAGCGCGCCATTCTGATCGTGAAAACTCGCGGCGAGATTCGGCGGCAATTGCGCCGTGTCCACCGGATACGCCACCCGACGCATTCCGGGGAACATCGACGGCAGGTTGACTCCGAAGGCGCCAACATGCAGATCACCGGCCTGAAAGATGGCCTGCCGGAACGGCAATTTCGCCGGATTTGCATGACCCGCCGCGTCGCGGAACGCATGCGAATCGATCGTTTGACCGGACCACACCCTGGCATAGCTGCACGAACCGCCCGCGCAACGTTCGTGCCATTGCAGCATCTCGACATGCCGCAGCAGCATCAGCGCGTCGGCACGCACGCCAAGTTCGTGATCGCTGGCCGGCTCGCCCGCAGCCAGCGGACCACTGATACTGACCAGACGCCCCTCGTTGGCCGGATCGACATGATCGGCCGACACTTCCAATGCCTTGTTGCCGGCCGTGACGTCGGCTGAACCGGCCGGTCCCGGCGTGCGTATGTGGTGCGGCGAAAACCACCAGACGGTGCCGAGGACAATCAGCACGATGGCGACCGCTGCGATCAGTGTGCCTCGCCGCGATCGCAGCCGCGATGCACGGGATTTCATGCAGCCACTCCGACCAGCTCGGCGTGTTCCTCGGTGGTGCCGAAGCGCCCCTTGTCATCGCGCGTCACGCGCGCAGTCGCGCACCCGCTGTCGTGCGTGAAAAACAGGCGCACCTTGCGCTCGAGCTTGTCTTCCAGGAATGCCCGCTTCTCGTCGATCAGCAACTCCGGATAACGGTCGTAACCCATCGTCACCGGCAGATGCACCCACGGCCGGCCCGGAATCAGATCGGCGCAGAACACCACGCCACCATCCTCGCCTTCGCTCGGGCCGATCTCGGCCAGCATCAGGCCCGGCGTGTGGCCGTCACTGTAGCTGAAACGCACCTGCATGCCGAGCGTCGGCGAACGCACGCCCTGCACGCGTTCGAGACGCCCGGAGGCCTCGAGCAGCTTCGGCAGTTCCGGAATGAATGAGGCGCGATCGCGTGGATGCGGCGCGATCGCGCGTTGCCAGCCCTGCTCGCCGACCAGATAGGTTGCGTTCGGAAACAACAGGCTTGGCGCCCTGCCCTCCTCCCACGCTGCGAGCAAGCCACCGGCATGATCGAAATGCAGATGCGACAGCACCACCGCGTCGATGTCCTCGTGCGAAAAGCCGACATCGCGCAGCGAATCAAGCAGCACGTGGCGATCCTCGACCACGCCGTAGCGCGCGCGCAGACGCGGCTCGAAAAACGCGCCGATGCCGGTCTCGAAGAGCACGCGCTTGTCGTTGAGTCCATCGGCGAGCAGACAGCGGCAGGCCAGCGCAATATTGTTGTCGGCATCCGGGGCGAGCCATTTCTCCCACATCGCGCGCGGTGCGTTTCCGAACATCGCGCCGCCATCGAGGCGCTGGGAATTTCCGAGTATCGAATAGAGTTTCATGGCGCTCCATCATGCCCTAACGACCGTGCGAAATCGCGCTCTGAATCCTTTCCAAATGGTATCTCAGGAGCCATATGCAACTGCTGGAAACGAGCGTTTGCCCCGGACGACGAATCCGCAAATCCACTTTTCACCCCGATGCCTGAGAGGTCTGCTCGAACGTGCCCCCGAGCACGCCGAGAAAGGCTTCGCCGTAACGCTCGAGTTTACGCTCACCCACGCCGTTGATCGTGCCGAGTTCGCGCAATGTCTGCGGGCATTCGCGCAGCATCGCGAGCAGCGTCGCATCGTGGAAGATCACATAGGCCGGCACGCCCTGTTCCTTCGCGAGCCGTGCTCGCAATTCGCGCAGTGCGTCCCACAGCGCGGTTTCGTGCGGTGCGATAGCGAGACTCTGTCGGGCGCGCTGGCCACGCGTGGCGCGGCGCGCGGCCTTGCGTTCGACCCGGTCGGCCGGACGACGCAGTTGCAGACGCGCCTCGCCCCGCAGCAGCGGCCGGCTCGCCTCGGTCAGGCGCAAGGTGCCGAAACCATCGGCGTCGGTGGCAAGCAGACCCGCGGCGAGCAGTTGCCGAAACACACCTCGCCACTGCCGGTCGTCGAATTCGGCACCGATGCCGAACGTGCTTTGCCGATCGTGACCGAGATTGCGGATGCGCTCGTCGTCGACTCCGCGCAGTACCGAACTGATGTAAGCCGCGCCATAACGCTGGCCGGTCCTGTAGACGCAAGACAAGGCCTTGCGCGCGGCGTCTGTCGCATCCCAGGCCTCGGGCGGATCCAGGCAGTTGTCGCAGTTGCCGCAGGCGCGGATCAGCCTCTCGCCGAAATACGCGAGCAGGCGCTGGCGCCGGCAGGCTATGGTTTCGGCGTAGCCGAGCAACGCGTCGAGCTTGGCGCGCTCGACGCGCTTGCGCTCCTCGCCCGCATCGGACTTGCTGATGAACTGCGCGAGCAGCACCAGATCGCCGAGCCCGAATGTCATCCACGCCTCGGCCGGCAGGCCGTCGCGGCCGGCGCGCCCGGTTTCCTGGTAATAGCCTTCGAGGCTCTTGGGCAGGTCCAGATGTGCGACGAAGCGCACGTCGGGCTTGTCGATACCCATGCCGAACGCGATCGTCGCGACCATGACGATGCCGTCCTCGAGCAGAAAACGCCGCTGATTGGCATCGCGCGACGCGGCGTCCATTCCGGCGTGATAGGGCAGCGCGGTGATGCCCTGCTCGTTGAGCCACGCCGCGGTCTTGTCGACCTTGTTGCGCGACAGGCAATAGACGATGCCCGATTCGCCCGCGTGACCGGCCAGAAACTCCTTGAGCTGACGTTGCGCGTTGTCCTTCTCGACCACGCGGTAACGGATGTTGGGTCGATCGAAACTCGCGACGAACTGCCGCGCATCTTCGAGCGCCAGGCGCTCGACGATCTCGCGCCGCGTCGGCGCGTCGGCAGTCGCGGTCAGCGCGATGCGCGGAACTCTTGCAAAGCGTTCGTGCAGCACCGACAGCTGGCGATATTCCGGGCGGAAGTCGTGGCCCCACTGCGATACGCAATGGGCCTCGTCGATCGCGAACAGCGAAACCGGCAGGCGTTCGAGCAGATCCAGAAAGCGTTCGGTCAGCAGGCGCTCGGGTGCGACGTAGAGCAGATCGAGTTCGCCGTGGACAAGATTTCTCTCGACCTCGAGCTGACGCATCGCATCGAGGCTCGAGTTCAGAAACGCAGCATCCACGCCCAACTGGCGCAACGCGGCCACCTGATCGTGCATCAGCGCGATCAGCGGCGAGATCACGATCGCGGTGCCCTCTCGCAACAGGGCCGGGATCTGGTAGCACAGCGACTTGCCGCCGCCGGTCGGCATCAGCACCAGCGCATCGCCGCCACCCGTCATGTGCTCGATGATGGCCTGCTGCTCGCCGCGAAACGCGGCGTAGCCGAAGACGGACTGGAGCAGTTGCAGTGCGGACGATGACATCATGCGATGCTAGCAAAGTGGCGCGCGCGTCCTGCGAGCCATCGTGGCGACAGCCAGTCCACTGCATGCTCGCCGTCGTGTCGGGAAATATCGATGTGCTTGTCCGCCTGCCGTGCGGGTGCGAAGATCGCCGCATATCGACGGGACCCGCAGGCAGCAGTCGTTCGCCGCTGGATTCATCCCGAAGTGGCTCCGAGCGCAGTCCGCGAAGCGTGGGCGGATCGACAGGACGTTCGATGAAAAGAAGAAACCTGCTCAAGGCCGTTGCGGCGATACCGTTCGCCGGCTTGTTGTCGGATGGTTTTCTCTCCGCGTGCTCCGAAGCGCGGACCAAGGCGACGTGGTTTCGCTCCCGCGTGCGCCCCGGCGATCCGGGATGGCCGTCCGCAGCCGCCTGGGATGGTCTCAAGCGCGAGGTCGGTGGCCGCCTGCTCAAGCCGGAATCGCCGTTCGTCGGATGCGGCGCAACGCCGGTCGAAAAATCCTGCAGCGGGGCGCTCAAGCAGATCAAGAATCCGTATTACATCGGCGATCAGCCGGCGTTGACGCAAACCAGCGGCTGGGCCGACGCCTGGATATCGCAGCCGAGTGCCTACGCGGTCGCTGCGCGGAACAGCGCG
>JBAUWF010000067.1:0-72369 GCA_049583635.1 Rhodanobacteraceae bacterium | reverse complement strand
TTGTTGACGGTGTAGTACGGATAAATGAGGACCTGACCGAGACCATCGGGATTCAGGTCGACGGCGCTCGCGAGACTCGCGAAGCCCGCGACGCCGGCGATACCGGCGACCACGGCAGTCGTCAAGCTGTTTCTCTTCATCACAACACTCCTAATTTGACCACAGGGCTTTTTGCTTTCCGCTAACCCGGCTCCAGCAGAGCGGGACCGCGCACTCGGCACGGGCGAGGTTAGACAACAGCGCCGCCATGTTAAGACAAAGGAAACAGGCGCGCAATCCCTGTTCCTTCATCCTGCATACAGCAACGAATTCAACTACTTGGCAGATAGTACCATTTTCCCTTGACGCGTACCCAAGTTTCCGCAAGCGGGCTGACCGATTCGATCGGTCGGCCGAGGCCTGCACTGATATTGGCAGAATAGCTCACCACAAGATACACCGTACAGCGATCGGCGTCGCATTTTTTCTTGTTGAAGACGACTTTTTTCCATTGCACCGGGCGGCCGTTCATTGCCTTCGCGTAAGCTCCGCGTTCGGCCGTCGCGCGATAGCCGGGGCTCAGGTAGTCATAGGCTTTTTCCGCCTGATGGGCAATCAGGTAGTTCCAGCGAGCGACGGCTCGGGTTTCGACGTCAGCCGTGTTGTCCTTCTTCACCCCGGCGGCGCAGCCGGCCAGCAGCGCGAGCGTCGCAGCGAGCAAGGTTACGCGGCGCAGGTAGCGGTCAGTTGTCACTTGCGGAATCCTCCGGTGGTCGGGTCTGCGCGGGTTCGCGCGATGGTGGTGGCTGTTGTGGTGACGGTGGTGCCGGACGCTGATCGGCATCCTTGGCGCGCAATGGAGCCAGTGACTGGAACTTGCGCTGGTATTCCTCGGTGACTTCACGCGCTTCCTCGGAATTGGTGATGACCTGCGGTGTCAGCAGCACGATCAACTCGGTGCGATCGTGCGAACGCTTGGTGTTGCCGAACAGCTTCCCGACGATCGGGATGCGGCTGAGCAACGGAATACCGTTATCGGTGGTCGAATCGTTGTCGCGGATCAGCCCGCCGAGCAGCACGGTCTGGCCACTCTGCACGGCAATCTGCGTCGAGAACTGACGTTGGTTGATCGGCGGATTGCGGTTGGCCGTCTCCGGCCCGGGATTGCTGACTTCCTGCTGGATTTCCATGTAGACAAGGCCACCCGGATTGACGCGCGGCTTGACATCGAGCATGACACCGGTATTGAGATACTGCACCGATCCGGTGGCCCCGCTGATGTTGTTGACCCCACTCGTGCCAGTCCCCGTGTTGCCGGTATTGATGACCGGGGTGTAAGGCGAAATATACGTCTGCACAACCGGGATCTGCGTGCCGACATTGATCTGGGCTTCCTGGTTGTTGAGCACAACCAGCGAAGGCGCCGACAGGCTGCGCGCCTGACCACTGGTTTCGAGCGCATTGATTGCGACCTCGAAATTCTTGTTCAGAAACGAATAGAAAAATCCGCCGTCTCCAGTGGGGCCGACATTGCCGGTCGCACCAAGCGAAGCGCGGTGCCTATCATGCGAGTTGCCGGTGAATGTCGGGCCCGACCCGGGCGGATACGCATACGGATAGTTGCCGTTCGCCTGTGCCGATCCATCCGCTGTGCCGATCAAGCCCGCGAGATACCACTGCACGCCGAACTGCAAGTTGCCGGTCAGCGTGACTTCGAGAATCTTGGCTTCGATATGCACCTGCAACGGCGCGATATCGAGCCGGCGGATCGCGCTCTGGATCGAATCCCATTCGAGCGGCGTGCTCATCACCAACAATTGATTGTTTTCCTCGACCGCCGTGATACGGATATCGCTGTCCTTGTTGCCGGCGACCGCCGCGGCTCCCTTGACCGGGCTGTTCCTTTCCTCCTTGGACTGCGGCCGCGGCGAATTCTGTCGACTGCCGTACGAGAGATTGCCGCCGGTACCGCCGATGCCACCCACAGTCACCGGATGCAGCCCTTGCCCGACGTTGCCTGACGTGCTGCTGCGGTGCGAGGTACCCGATGCTCCGAGAAAAATCTGGCTCAGGTAATCGGCCAGATCCGGCGCCTTGATGTTCTTGACGTCGTAGACGTAGAGTTGCGTTGCATTTTCGCTGCCACCCTGGTCGAGCCGATGCAGCCACTCCGCCGCCTTGGCAAGATATTCCGGCTGCGGTGTAATGGCGATGATCGCGTTGGTCTGCTCGATCGGCATGAAACGGAACATGCCGGCCAGCGGCGACTCGCCCGCGCTCCCGAAAATCTTTTCCAGATCGGGCATCAGCTTGTCGACGTCGACATGCTGCAGGGTATATACGCCGACCGACATGCCGGCGAGCCAGTCCACATCGAAGGTATCGATGGTGCGCTGGTAGTTTTCGAGTTCCGACGCGGTGCCGGCCATCACCAGAAGGCTGCGGCTGGTGTCGACGCTGACAAATGCCTCCGGCTTGGCATATGGCTTGAGCAATTTCGCCATTTCGCTCGGCGATATGTACTTGAGCGGGAAAATACGCAACTCGTAGCCAAGCGCCGAGCCCGGCGGTGCCGTGTTCGGTGTCAGCTTGCCTGGAATCGCATCCTTGACCTGCAATACCGTGTAACGCCCGTTTTCATGGACCAGCGTGTTGCCGGTCCACGACAACAGCATTTCCAGCACGGGCATCGCATCCTGGGGACGTATCGGTTTGGACGTCGAAAACGTCACGTTGCCCCCGACGTTTGGCGCGATGCTGTAGTTTTCCTGCAAGAGATCGCCGAGGATCGCCTTCACCACCGCCTGGATCGGCTGGTTCTCGAAGTTGAACACTACCTGCCCTTCCGGCGTTTTCCCGGATTTGACCGGACCCACCTTGAAGAACTTGCCGGTACCGACCTCGATTTCCGGTTTGGTCGGTTTGTAATTGCTGTTGTCGGTCGAAAGCGAGATGCCGCGATCCGCTGGCACCGCGGCGTCCGGCACCGGCCCGCGAGGCGCGCCGCGTCGCAGCGAGTCGGGGGTAAGCACATCGCTGTTCCGCTCGGAAGGCCCGGGCTTGGTGGGCTGCGTTCCGCAACCGGCGAGCATTGCGAGGCCGGATACAAGCAGCAATGTCTTGAGTCTTGATGGCACTTGAATATCTCCAGTCACTTCTGGTGCGCGGGATTTTTCCGTTGCGCGCCCTTTTGCGCGCGCTCCTTGCGTAACCGCGCGGCATCTTCGCGCATCTGGCGGCGGCGTTCTGCGATGCGCTTGGCCAGATCCGAATTGCTTCCGCTGGTCCCCTGGTCCCCTGGCGGGTGAACCGAAAAGGCACCTTTGCCTTTCAGCGCGGCGGCCTTGCTACCCGGCCGCTGCGCGGTGCGGCCGGGCAGTGCGAGCCGGCTCGGCGCCGCGGCCGTTTCCAGTTCAATCTCCGTATCTTCGTCGGCAGCGCTTCTGAACACGGCACTGCGCGGCTTGATTTCAGTCAGGGTCCAGCTTGCCTGATCGCCCTCCAGGGGCATACCGACCTTGAGGGCTAGCGACTGGTTCCGCACATTATCGCGCACCAGCGCAATTCGGACTTTCGGTGTGACGATCACACCGGTCAGCGTCACGTTGAGCGGACTGGCCGGTGCCGCCTCGTCGGTCGCGTCGTCGCCCTCGTCCAGCGGCGTTGGCTGGCGGTCGTCGTTGAACAACGGTCGCGCCTCGATCGCCGCAAAAGACGAAGCGGCCGGCAGCTTGAACGTCTCGCGTTCGATCTTGCCGATCTGCGACATAGCGATCGTGTCAGGTGCTTCCACCAACCAGCGATAGCCGCTGCCAAGGCCGGCATACTGGAAGATCACGAACAGGCATAGCAGCGCACAGACGCCGATCAACACGTTCGTCGTCATGCGTGCCGAATGCACGTTCACGTTGACTTACCCGGTTGTGACTTACCCGGTTGTCGCAGATAGCCCGAAAGATTGAAGCGTATATCGAGCGGGCTGCTGACGTTCTTGTTGCGACCGCGCCGGTATACCTGCTGTCGGTAGATCATCAACTGGTCCAAGAACAAATACGGCTTGCCATTTTCCAGGTCGTAGATTACCGCCGAGAACGGCTCGAGATCGCAATGCAAGCGCACCTGAATTGTCACACGCTTGTACAACTCGTCCTCGCCACCGTTATAGCTTTGCTGGCTCACCAGCTGACAGCGTTTCTCATCCTTGGCATGTTCGGTCATCGCGGCTTTGAGACGCTGGATCAACCCTGCCGACGCGGAATTAGGATCGTTCTCGGACAAGAACGCCTGGTTACCCTGCTCATAGGCATGCACATTGGACAGGCGTTTTTCAATCTCCGGGCGCTGCATCGCGATCTGGTGGAAACGCAATTGCTCCTCGCGCAAATCCTGCATTTCGGTGCGGTACTGCATCTCGGGCGCAACAAACCACCAATGCACGCCGACCAAATAGACCAGCATCAGCACGATGAACAACAGCACCAGCGCAAGCAGGCGCCCATCTTTGGGAAGTCGAAGACTAGGTGCCATGCCCGGTCCCGGCCGCCGTGCGCGGTTTCTTGCCCGCCGCTGGCGTGGCTTGTGGCTTGCCCGGCGGATGCTCGTTTGCTGACGACAGATCTACATCGTGCGGTTTGAGATCGGCGCTGATCTGGAATCGTTCCTTGCCGGTACGCGGGTCGGGCTGGATCTGGCCCTCGAAGCGTGGATTGGAAAGATATTTCGATCTGGCAAGCAAACCGATCAACTTGGCTGCCTCCGCGGCCTGACCTTGCAACTGCACCTGGTCGTCCTGGATGTTCAGACGTTCAAGGTAGGCTTCGTCGGGAATGCGTTTGGTCAGGTCGTCAAGAATCGCGATCATCAGGGGCGCGTGGCGTTTCTTGTCGGTCAGGAAGTGCGCGCCGGCGATCGAATCGGCGAGCGTTTTCTTGAGCGCCGCGACTTTTTTGGCCTCGATCTTGGCCTTGTCAACTTCGCTGCGCATGGATTCGATCGTCGCCGCGCGATTGGCCAGCGATTCATTCATGTTCACGATCAACAACGCGATGGCCAGCGCCGCCAGTCCCAGATTCAACGGCAACCTGAGATTGCGACGTCGCGCACGTCGCTCGGGCGGCAGCAGGTTGACGTGGCGCCTGCCGTTGCCGGGCACATCACGCCAACTGTCCACTGCATCGATGGCAAGCGTGCCGCCCGCAACACTGGCCAGTTCGGCATCCAGCTGGGCGCGCGGCAGCAACACCAGTTCGACCTGCACGTTGCGCCCAGTCGCATCACGACCGACCACCCGACTGTCGAAATACACCTGGTCGGCCTTGAACGGCGTTTGCCGATCCATCTCGAACGCGAGCACCTGACGCAGATTCTCTTCGGCCGCCGCGGGCAATGACACATTGCGCTGCAAAACGCGATCGCCGGCGATGCAGAACACGGCACGCACCGCCGGATCTTCGATGGCGCTGCGCAGCCGTTCGAACTCCGCTCGCTGGGCGTCGGGCGGCAAATCGACGCTGATACGACCGCATTCATGCGCTGTGTTGCCGCGCTCCCGTCGGACAACGAGATAACGCTGATCGATATCCAGCAGCAACGACTCCGGGCGTTCGCTCAATATGGCGCGCCAACGCGGTGGCAGGCATGCGAGCAGATTGCGCATCCACCAAGCGAAGAACCCTGGCAACGGGCTCTTGGCAAGGCGTGTGCGCAGACGCGCCCACTGTCTGTCCAGTGCTTCGTTCTTCACGATGGATTACGCGCTGTCGTCGTCACGCCAGCGCAGAATCACATACGGCCTTCCCGCCGCATTGATGCCGCCCAGGCGGATCGTGGTGTCGAGTACCGTGCTTGCGCCATTCGGGAGTTTGGCACGCGACTTGATACTATACGTGAGCCCTCCTCCGCCTGCCACGATGGGCTGCCCGTCCGGCCCCAGCACGGGTGCCTCGCCGCCACCCGGCTGCTGCGCCTGGAGCTGCTGAACGACCTGGCTTATCTGCTCGGCCGTCCAATCCGGATGCATCGCCTGCAACACCTCCGGTGTGGCATAGGCCTCGCTCGGTGTGCCACGTCCGGAATAGATCGTGATCGCCGGCGCGATCTTCTCGTACAAGGCGTAATCCATACCGTAGACCTGCTGCAATTCGGACACCGTGTTGAACGGCGCGTTGGCAGGACCATAGCTCAGGCCGGCGTTCTTGTATTGCTGTTCCTCGGCACCGTTGAGTTGCGCCTCGTCGTCCGGATCACGCCAGTCCTGGACCGCATCGGCCAGGGCGGCTGCCCGATCCTGATCCACTCCGGCCGCCATGAACATGCCCCTGAGCAACTCGGGCGTGGCCGTATTGATGTCGATCTTGCCAGAATCGTCGGTCAGCGAAACTTCGACCTCGACATCGTCGAACATGAAACGATACGGTCGACCATCGCCGATCCAGCGCTGCGACGGGTCGGTCTTGCGCAATTCGTACACGGCAAGATTAAGCCCGGCCTCGGCCGCGTAACGCGCCTTGGTAGTGTCGAACAAGTGACGCGATTGCAGATTTTCGGTGCGCGCGACCATCGCGAAACTGCCGAGCAGGATCGACAGCATCGCGATGACCCAAAGCACCAGCACGAAGGCGACACCATGGCAGGCGCGCGGACCCGGAGCGGGTTTCATCGGACCGCTCCACTCCGCGCTCGGACCGGCGGCAGCACACCAGGTTGCGCGCGCCGGACCGAACCGCCACGTCGCACCGCACCGGCATCGAGCATCAACGGAATATCCATTTCGGCGAAGGTGACGCGCGCGGCAGGTTGCATGTCCAGATGCAGGCGCACCATCACCGGGGTGATGCTCGGATCCTCCCAGTCGTCGGTCCAGTCGCCGAGGTTGCCGTCATCGTCGAAAGTGCGGTATTCGAACTTGCCATCCTGAATCTGATCGAGCAGGACCACCGGCTGCATGTCCGAATCCTTGATCTTGTCGAGATCGAACCCGTTCAGCATGCGATCGGTGAACAGTAGCTGCTTGCCTCCGCGCCCGCCGGCGAGTTCGAGCGTCTGGACGTATGCGCCACCCTTGGACAGGTAACCGGGCATCGGCGCAACGAAGCGCATGAAATCCTTCTCGCCCTCGAACATGAAATTCACACCGGTCGATTCGTCCCGACCGAACGCAAGTGGCAGGATGCGACTGACCTGATGACGAATGAATTCCTGCGCGACGCGCAAACGATTGGTGCGATCGATCACAGCCTCGCCCGAGTGCATCGCTTTTACCGTGGTGCGCACCGCACCGAAGGTCCCGGCCAGCAGCAGGGCCAGTAGCAGCGTGGCCAGCATCACCTCAAGCAGGGTGAAGCCCGTATCGTGGCGGCCGCTCATGGACCGCCTCCGCCACCAGTGTTGCGCGATGAAGGCAGATGCGATTGCATGGGCGTCAAGCCGCCCTCGGGTTGCGGATTGGCCGCGCGCAATGTTGTGAATTGCGCCTGATGCGGCCGCTGCGAATTGCCCCACAGCACGGTCAGATTGACCTGATACAAATCGACCGGCGACACCTGCAAGGCGCCACTGTTGCCCGCAGTGGAGCTGAGCGGCGAACCCGTGCGCACCTGCCCCTGACCATCGGCATTCGTCGCCGGCGCGGCGCCATTCGTCTGCGGCGGCGGCTCCACCGCCTGAGGATCGATTTTCTGGATGTCGAGCTGCCATGCATAGTCATCGTCGAAGCGGCCGCTCGACTGGCCTTCCTCGATCGGCTGACCGACGCCGATCGTATCCATCAGCGACTGCGCCCACAACGCGGCCTGGGTGTACTCGGCCGAACGCTGGGCGTTGTGCATCGAGGAGCCGAGAATCTGCATGAGCACACCAATGCCGATCGCGAAGACCAGGAATGCCGCGACCATCTCGATGAGGCTGAAGCCGCGCACGGTGCGCGGGCCCAGACCCTGGAAGTTCGGTTTCATGGCTTGACAGACCGCGATGCCGGGAGCCGGTTCAGTGTTCTTGCTCGTCGAGTGCAATGTCACCGGTCAACCAGGCCACATTGATGCGCCACTCGCGCTGATCGAGGATGACGCTGATATGCCCGCCGGTTGAACTGCCATCCGGAAAAAAGCGGATGTCTCCGGAATTCGCTCCGGTTTGCTCGCGCTCCGCGGTCGTCAGTTGCAGCACCATGCCTTTGGGCAGTGACACCGCCGGTTTATCCGGGGCCTGATAGGAGTTTTGCGCCAGGTCGAGGGCCAGCACCTCCTGCTTGCCCTTTACGATGGCCTGCCCGCGCGTATAGCGCAGCGCCGCAACGAGATCGCGGCTGGCCGCGCGGATGCGCGCGCTCGCGAGGCTTTTCGAGAACGAGAAGGTCACCACCGACATGACGATGGCCAACAGGACGATAACCGCGATCAGTTCGATCAGGGTGAAACCTCTGCCACGCATGCGCGGCAAAGGGCGGGATTGGAGATTCGGGATTCGGGACTCGGGAAAGCGACGCATCGCCGCACGCGTTCCCTCCGAATCTCCAACCTCAAATCTCGAATCCCGGCTGTTCATTGCCAGTTGCCAAAATCCGCATTGACGCCGTCGCCGCCGACCTGGCCGTCCTTGCCGAGAAACACGATGTCGAAATCACCGTGTTCGCCGGGCGACTTGTACTGGAACGCATGGCCGAACGGGTCCACGAGGTCCGATTCCTTCGCGTACGGACCCATCCAGTTCGGCGCGTTGCCCGGTTTGGCGTTCAAATCCTCCAGTCGCGCGGGCGGAGAGCCGTTGTCGAGCGCATAGCCTTCGACCTTGCCGGCGAGCGCCCGCACCTGCGCCTTGCCGGCGCCCCATTTGCCCTTGTCGACGTTCTTGCCGACCTGCTGTACGACAATACCCGCGACGATACCGATCAGGACGATTACGGCGAGCATTTCAATCAAACTGAAACCTGCCGCTCGACGCGCCTGAAAAACCCTGTGTTGATTCTTGATAGTCATTGCGTCACATATCCTCTTGGTTCGACTGGCGGATCCGAGTCCGACCCGTTGTACTGCTCCTGCGAATCGCGAATCTCCTGTTCCCGATTGCCTGCTTCTCAATGCACGGCACCGGCGATATTCATGATCGGCAACACGATCGCCAGCATGATCATCGCCACGACGACGGTCATGACAATCGTTGTCGCCGGGACCAGGGCCGCCAGCAGACGGTCGAGCGTATTCTTCACCTCGACATCGAAGGTATCGGCAACTTTCATCAACATCGTATCCAGTTCACCGGACTCCTCGCCGACCGCGATCATCTGCAAAGCGAGCTTCGGAAAGCGCTTGGACTGGGCCAGCGCATAAGCGAGGCCGCTGCCGGTCTTGACCTCCTCGGTGGCGTGTTCGACAGCTTCAGCCAACACTGTATTGTTGATGACGTTGCGTGAAATCGCGAGCGCGGTCAGCAGCGACACGCCGTTCTTGAGCAGCGTTCCGAGCGTGCGCGCAATACGCGCCGTCTCGATCTTGCGGATCACGTCGCCGACGACTTTCAGTTTCAGAAAGCGCGCGTCTATCTTGAGCCGGGCCGGCGGATTGGCCATCTGACGCCGATACCATCCGACGCCGAGAGCGATCAGAAGCAGAATCAACCACCAGAAATTCTGCAGGGTCGAACCGACCGCGAGTACGATCTTCGTGATCATCGGCATTTCGACATCCATGTCGGCGAACATCGGCGCAAATTGCGGCACCACGTAGATCAGAAGGATCAGCAGTGAAAAAATGACCATGCCGACCAGGAACGCCGGGTAGATCATCGCGTTGATCACGCTCGACTTCAATTCGCGGCTGCGCTCCAGATAATCAGCCAGGCGCCGCAAGGTATCGTCGAGCGAACCACCGGCTTCACCGGCCCGCACCATGTTCACGTACAGTCGCGAGAAACTGCCGTGCTCGCCCTCCAGCGCGTCCGACAATGGCATGCCACCGCGCACCTGATCGCGCACGCGTTCGAGCATGCGCCTGGCCTTTTCAGTGTCGGGCAGATCCAGCAGGATCTGCAGCGCCCGATCGAGCGGTTGACCGGCGCCGAGCAGAGTCGACAACTGCTGGGTGAACTGCACCACCTGCGCTTCGCGCAAGGTTGCGCGACGAAACAGCGCTGCGATGAGGCTGCCCGATTCGGCACGGTCGCTTTCGTGCACCTCTATCGGAATGTTGCCCGCGTCCTGCAGCTTGCCGATCGCTTCGTCGTGCGAGGCCACGTCGAGCTGGCCTTCAAGCACTTCACCGGCAGGCGTGACCGCTTTGTAGTGGTAGAGAGTCACCGGCTCAACCTTCCTGCGTCACGCGCAGGACTTCCTCGACCGTGGTGGTGCCGTCCAGCGCCTTGACCAGACCATCCTCGTACATCGTGCGCATGCCTTCGTTGCGCGCCTGCTGTTCGAGTTCGCCCATGCCTGCGTGCTGCATGACCAGGCGGCGCAGCTGCTCGCTCATGACCAGAAACTCCATAATCGTGGTACGGCCGAAGTAACCACTCGGGTTGACCGCCGACGAGCCCGGCCTGTACAAGCGGATCGGCCGCTCCTTGGTCAGACGCTCCAAGCCGAACTCCTTGACCATCTCGGGCAGCGGCTCATAGCGCTCGGCCGTCGCGGCATCGAGGCGGCGCACCAGGCGCTGCGCGAGAATGCCGTTGACGGTCGAGGTCAACAGATAATCCTCGACGCCCATGTCGAGCATGCGCGTGATGCCACCCGCCGCATTGTTGGTGTGCAGCGTCGAGAGCACCAAGTGCCCGGTCAACGCGGACTGGATCGCGATCTTCGCCGTTTCCAGATCGCGCATCTCGCCGATCATGATGATGTCCGGGTCCTGACGCACGATCGAGCGCAGCGCGTGCGAGAAATCGAGCCCGATCTGCGGCTTCGCCTGAATCTGATTGACGCCTTCGAGCTGATATTCGACCGGGTCCTCGACCGTGATGATCTTGACGTCGGGCGTGTTGAGCTTCGAGAGCGCGGTGTAGAGCGTCGTGGTCTTGCCCGAACCGGTCGGGCCGGTCACGAGCAAAATGCCATGCGGCAATTCCAGAACTTTCGTGAACTGCGGCAGGAACTCGTCGGTGAAACCGAGCTTTTTGAAATCGAACACGATCGATTCGCGATCGAGAATACGCATGACCACCGATTCGCCATGCGCGGTCGGCACCGTCGAAACGCGCAGATCGAGTTCCTTGCCCTGCACCCGGATCATGATGCGCCCGTCCTGCGGCAGGCGGCGTTCGGCGATGTTGAGCTTGGCCATGATCTTGACGCGCGAGATGACCGCCGCGGTCGAAGCAGCCGGAGGCGATTCGACTTCGTGCAGCACACCGTCGATGCGATAGCGCACGGTCAGGCGATTCTCGAACGGTTCGATATGGATGTCGGACGCACGGCCTTCGACGGCACGCTGGATCAGCAGATTGACCAACCGGATGACCGGCGCTTCGGAAGCCAGATCGCGCAGATGCTCGATGTCATCGTCACTACGCGCGTTGTCGTCGGTCAGGTTCTCGACGATGGCGCCCATGGCCGAGCGACCGGAACCGTAATAGCGCTCAATCAAATCGTCGATATCGCTGCGCAAGCCGATATTGAGTACCACCTTGCGGCCAGTCGCAAACTCGACCGAGCGCGCGGAAAACAGGTCCGCCGGATCGGCCACCAGCAAGGTGACCTCGTCGTCGGTCTCGCCAATCGGGCAAACGTGCTGCTGTTTGAGGAAACGCACCGACAGCTGCACGTTGGTCGGCGGGGAATCCGGCAACTCCTTGGCAGCCAGCAGAGGCAATTGCAGGAGTTCGGATACTGCCTCGGCCATTTCGCGCTCGGATACGAGGCCGAGGCGCGTGAGCAGTGCCACGAGGCGCGTGCCACCTGCATCCTCGTCGTGCAAGCGCCGGCCGCGCGCCAGATCGGCTTCCTTCAGGCGACCGCGCGCGACCAGAAACTGGCAGATGCGTTCGTCCAGAGTGGCTGCCACGACACCCTGGTCGAGTCCTTGCGGTGCAATGGTTTCGAGAGCAACTGACATCAGCCCCTTTTCCTCGAATCGGCCGGTAAGGGTGGGGTTGATCGGCGCGACCGGTCGCAACGCCCATGGATCGTGTGTGACATCCTGCATGAAATCTTGCGTGACGGCTGGGGCCGCGAAATCAGCGGGTATCGAGCCGACTCGCAGCTTTGTTTCGACCCTGACTGCCGACCACAGGTTCCCCCGAGTGACCAACCAGAGCCTCGATGAAACGTCGATTGAGGCCCAGCCACAGCGCAATCGGCAGCACCGCCGGCAGAATGAGATAACCGAATTGATAGGCGAGTGCAACGGCATTGGCCGACAAACCGGCATTTTCGATCGCTCCCGCACCGACCGTTCCGGCGTCGAACGCCAGCAACTTGAAGCTCTCGCACACCACCCCAAACGTCTGTGCAAGCCAGATCGCGACCAGTGCCAGAATCAGTTGCAACGTGCATCGCCAGGCACTTGTCGGAGTCGCCATGGCCAGACCGGCAAACAGCGGCAATGAGTAGCCATAGATCATCGGGTTGATCGTCAAGACCAGCTCGCCGCGCGCCGGATTCCCGTCCGCGCCGATCTGGCTGACCAGAACATGCGTGGTGACATCCATCAAGTAGCCGTGCTGCATCGCCTCTCCGAACACGCCGGGCAAAGTCGCCATCAACACGTATCCGGCGAGATGAACCACGGGCCACACCAACGGCGAGGCAAACCAGAACCACAGGAAAAAGCTCGCCGGCAGCCACAACAGCGCCTTGAGCGCGAATGCACGAATCGGACTAGGCGCCATCGACCCACACGCGCGCGTTGCGGAACATGCGCATCCACGGCGAGTCCTCGCCCCACTCGCGCGGGCGCCAGGACAATTGCACGTTGCGAAACACCCGCTCGGGATGGGGCATCAACACCGTCACCCGGCCATCGGCCGCGGAGAATCCGGTGAGTCCGCGCGCCGAACCGTTGGGATTGAGCGGAAACGTCTCGGTGCTCTTGCCACGGTTGTCGACGAAGCGCAAACAGGCTGACACCCTTTTCGTGTCGGATTTTTTCGCAAACGACACGCGACCTTCGCCATGAGCCACGACCACGGGAATTCGCGATCCCTCCATGCCCTGGAAGAAGATCGAAGGTGACTTGAGCACTTCCACCATCACCAGTCGTGCCTCGTATTGTTCGCTGGCATTTCGCACGAACTCAGGCCACGCCTGCGCACCAGGAATCAGTGACTTGAGGTGCGCAAGCATCTGACAGCCGTTGCAAACACCCAGCGCGAAGCGAGCGGGGTCGGCGAAAAACGTCGCGAACTGATCGCGCAAGGTCGGATTGAACAAGATCGACGCGGCCCAGCCGCGACCGGCACCGAGCACGTCGCCGTAACTGAAGCCGCCGCACGCGACGACGCCGGCGAAATCCGCAAGGCGGTGGCGGCTTTGCTGCAAGTCGGTCATGTGCACGTCGATCGCCTCGAACCCGGCTCGCGTGAACGCCGCCGCCATTTCGACCTGACCGTTGACACCCTGCTCACGCAGGATCGCTACGCGCGGGCGCGCGCTGCGTGCGACGATCGGTGACGCGATGTCTTCAGCCGGATCGAAAACCAGCTTCGGCACGATACCGGGATCGTCTTCGTCGCAGCGCCAAGCCATCTCGGCGTCCGCATCGATCGGATTGTCGCGCAAACGCTGCATTGCATGGCTGGTTTCCGACCACGCGCGCATCAAATCGGACCAGTCCCAGCGGTTGAGCGTCTCGCCGCCAAGTTCGAGTTTCACGCGCGCATCGTCTGTCGGCGTCGCGACGCAATGAGCGAGTCCGGCGATACCATGCGTCTCAAGCATGCCGCAGAATGCGGTGCGATCCTGTGCGCGGATCTGTACCAACGCACCAAGTTCCTCGTTGAACAGAGCGCGCTGAGTGTTGCCGGCCCAGCCATCGAGCACGATATCGAGCCCGCAGTGCCCGGCCAGCGCCATCTCGATCAGCGCAATCAGCGCGCCGCCGTCCGAACGATCGTGATAAGCCAGCAGCAGATTGTCCGCATTGGCTTTTTGCACAGCGGTGAAGAATTGGCGAAATATCGCCGGATCATCCAGATCGGGCGGCAGTCCACCGACGCGCCCAAACGCCTGCATCAAAATCGAGCCGCCAAGACGATTGCGGCCGGCACCCAGGTCGATCAACCAGACCTCCGTTTTGCCCTGATCGGTCACGAGTTGCGGCGTCAGCGCCTGGCGAACATCACCGACACGCGCAAACGCAGTCACGATGGCGGATACCGGCGCGACCGTGCGCTCGCTTGCACCCTCATGCTGCCACGCCGTCTGCATGGACAGCGAATCCTTGCCTACCGGAATCGAGATCCCCAACTTCGGACACAGCGTCAGACCGACCGCCTGCACCGCGTCGTAGAGGGCCGCGGCATCGCCATCGTGATCCGCGGCCGCCATCCAGTTGGCCGACAAGCGCACTTGCTCGAGAACGACCGGCGCCGCGGCCAGATTGGTCAGCGCCTCGCCAATTGCCACGCGCACTGCACTGGCCGAATCGAGGATTGCGAGAGGCGTACGTTCGCCGATTGCCATCGCCTCACCGGTGTAGCCATCGAAGTCGACCAGCATGACCGCGCAATCGGCCAGCGGCACCTGCCACGGACCGACCATCGGATCGCGCGAACACAAGCCGCCGACGCTGCGGTCGCCGATCGTGACAAGAAACGATTTGCTGGCGACGGCAGGAAACCGGAGTACACGCTCGAGCGCCTCGTCGACCGTGATGCCGCCGATATCCGGCACCACGTCGACACGCGGCTTCACACGGGTGACCTCGCGTCGAAGCCGCGGCGCGTTGCCGAACAATACATCCATCGGTAGATCGATGACAGCCGAGCTCTGAGGGCCGGAAGCCGGGGGCCGCGGATCTGTCACGACCAGACGGCGCTCGGCAGTCACGCTGCCGACGACGGCGAACGGGCAGCGCTCGCGTGCGCAAAATGCCGCAAATGCGTCCCTGGCATGCTCGGCAATACCGAGCACATAGCGTTCCTGCGCCTCGTTGCACCAGATCTGCATCGGCGAGAGTTGCGGGTCGGCACTCGGGATCGCGCGCAGGTCGATCGCGCCACCCACCTGCGAATCATTGAGCAGTTCAGGCAATGCGTTGGACAGCCCGCCAGCCCCGACATCGTGGATAGAGATGATCGGATTGTCCACGCCGCTGGCCCAGCAAGCATCGATCACCTGCTGGCAGCGTCGCTGCATCTCGGGGTTGTCGCGCTGCACCGACGCGAAATCGAGCGACGCGGAGCTGCTTCCCGCCGTCATTGACGAGGCCGCGCCGCCGCCGAGGCCGATGAGCATTGCCGGACCGCCGAGCACGATCAGCAGATCCCCTTCGTGCAGGCGTTTTTTCTCGACGTCACCGGCTCGCAGGTTGGCAAGCCCTCCCGCCAGCATGATCGGCTTGTCGTAACCTCTGCGCAGGCCTGACTCGCCGCTGTCCTGCTCGAACGTGCGGAAATAGCCGCCCAGACACGGACGCCCGAATTCGTTGTTGAACGCGGCCGCGCCAATCGGTCCGTCGCGCATGATCTCGAATGCGCTCGCGAAGCGCGGCGGAAGCGGGCGCTCCGATTCCCACGGACGCGCGAGACCGGCAATTCTCAGGTGCGATACCGAAAAGCCGGTCAGTCCCGCTTTTGGACGCGCGCCGCGACCGGTCGCCCCTTCGTCGCGAATTTCACCGCCGGCACCGGTCGCGGCGCCCGGAAATGGGGAAATCGCGGTCGGATGATTGTGCGTTTCAACCTTGATTGCGTAGGGGACCGCTTCGGAAACGCCGGCGTACACGCCGCTGGCCGGACTGGCAAAGAAACGCCGTGCTGAACTGCCCTCGATCACCGCGGCGTTGTCGGCGTAGGCAGACAACGTATGTGCCGGGGAAACCTTGTGCGTGTTCTTTATCATCGCGAACAGCGAAAGCGGCTCGGCCTCGCCGTCGATGGCGAACTCCGCGTTGAAGATCTTGTGACGACAGTGCTCCGAGTTGGCCTGCGCGAACATCATCAGTTCGGCGTCAGTCGGATCACGCCCAAGCGCCGCATAGCGCCTGATCAGGTATTCGATTTCATCGGAGGCTAGCGCCAGACCGAGCCGTGTATTGGCCGCATTCAACGCGGCGACCGCATCGGTGCCGAGCATGATGCGCTCGAGCGGCGCCGGTTCGCCAACGTCAAACAGGTGATCGGCATCCTTGATCGAAGTCACGATCTCCTGCGTCATCGGATCATGCAGCGCGGCGAGCAACATGTGTCCGACATCGCTTTCGCTGCCAACTGCCGGCATGCCGTCGAGATCCAGCGCCGTGCCGCGTTCAACACGCCGGATTCGGACGCCGCAACCTTGCAGAATATCGGTGGCCTTGCTGGACCACGGCGATACCGTTCCGATGCGCGGGATGACCCACAACGTCGCCGCGCGCGCACTGTCGCTTTCGGCAATGAGCATCTGGCCAAGACGCTCAAGATCGGGCGCGTGTTCCGGCAGCGGGTCGACGAAGTACACGAAATGCGCCGTGCGCAGCACGCAGCCCGGCACGAGCCGCGCCAGTTCGGCGTTCAGGCGATCAATCCGGAATGGCGACAGGGCCGACTGGCCGTCGATTGCGATCATGATCGCAGGCAGCGCAAAAACCGTGCATGATAGCCGATGAGCGCACGCCGCCGGGAATTGCCGGCCCACGAATCAGTCTGGCAGGCCGCAATCGGCGCGTGTTGACCCGGCTCGACAGACCGGTTCTGAAGACCTCGGTCCGGCCCTTGTTCACTCGTGCGCTGACGAAGGCTCAGTTGGTCTGCGCCACCGCAACGTTTCCCAGTTTCTGCAACTTGGACAGCATCTGATCCGGCGTCAGGTAACCACCGATCTTGGTGCCGTCGGCGGCGAGGATTGTCGGAGTTCCGTTGACGCCGACGTCGATGCCAAGCCGGTATTCCTCCGCAACCGGATTGGGACATTTCGCGGGCGCCGGATCATGCCCGGCCTTGGCCGCAGTGAAGGCCGCCTTGCGGTCCTTCGCGCACCAGACTGAAACCGCCTTGTCATAGGATGGCGAACCGATGCCGGTGCGCGGGAAGAACAGGTAATCGACTTCGATCCTCCGCTGCAGGTATTCGGCGATCTGCGAATGCAGCTTGCGGCAGTATCCGCAGTCCAGATCAGTGAACACCGTCACCTTGTACTTGGGCTTGTCCGGCGCAAAAACGATGCGCTTGGACTCGGGCACCGCATCCACCTTAATCTTCTGCTCGATTGCCAGACGCGCCCCGGTGAGGTCGCGCTTGCCGGTGGTTTCGTAGAGCGTGCCCTGCAGGAGGTAGCGACCGTCGTCGCTCACGTAGATCAGATGATTGCCGATCAGCACCTGACGAAAACCGGGCAATGGGGATTCTTCGACCGCATCGATCTTCGCTTTCGGCACGATGCCGAGCAAGGCCTTGCGTGCGAGCACATCGGACGACTCGGCGCCCCGCGCCAGCGGCATCAGTGCGATCAACGCGATCAGACAACAACTATTGCGCATCATCAGACATCTCGTGGCATATGAGGGAGCAGACAACTCTCTGTTTCAGGCCCGCACGGCCATCAATTGCGAGCTGCATCGGCTTTGGCGAGATGACCGAGCTCGGCAGCCAGCTGATCCGGCGACATAGCTATCTGCGGCGCAATCTGGGTGCCGTCGGCCGCAAGCACGGTCGGCGTGCCGTTGATACCGAGCGAATGTCCGAGCTTGACCAGCTCCGGTACCGGTGTCGGACACGTCGCCTTGCCCGGATCCTTGCCGGCCATCGCCGCGGTGAACGCATCGGGACGATCCTTCGAGCACCACACCGCTTCGGCATGCTTGTCAGCACCCGGATGAATGCTGAGCGGGAAGAACAGATAATCCACCGCGATGCCCTTGGCGTTGTACTCGGCGATCTGCTGGTGGAAACGACGGCAGAACGGGCAATCCACATCGGTGAACACGGTGACCGTGTATTTGGGGTCGGCAGGCGCGAACACGATGCGCTCGTCCGGACCGATCTTTTCGAGCGCATTCTTGCGCGCCCTGGCGCGCGCGAGCGCGGTCAGGTCACGTTTGTTCTTCACATCGTAGGCGCTGCCGTCGAGCACGTAGCGCCCGTCCTTGCTGACATACACGAATTCGCCACCGGCGAGCGCCTCATAGAAGCCCGGAATCTCGGACTCCTGCACGGCGTCGATCTTCACGTTCGGCGCCAATGCGGACATGGCCTGATGCACGATGTCCTCGGGCGACGCCGCAGATACATCAGCGGCCATCAATAAACCGGCAATCAGGCCGGAGACAAATACGAAAATGCGCATAAGAACCTCGCAGGGCAAGCCTGGCTCACGAAAAGGCGCGTCGATGCTCGTCAGGGACCGGGTGCCGACGGACAATCTTGCGCCGATTCGCGGGGATGAATTTTGTTGGACCACATACGTGGACCATTGGTTCGACGGCAACGAGTCCAATCTTCAATTGTCGCACGCGTCGACGGGCAGCGAAAGGACGATGGAAACGTCCGGGGAGGTTTCTTGCCCGGTGACCATCAGCCCCGTGGGTGATGCCGCTGGTGCAGGCGTTTCAAGCCTTCCTTGGCGACCAGCGTGTATATCTGCGTGGTCGACAACGAACTGTGACCGAGCATCAGTTGCAACGCTCGCAGATCGGCTCCGTGATTGAGCAAGTGTGTCGCGAACGAGTGCCTGAGCACATGTGGCGAAATGCGCTTGCTCGGGATACCCGCGGCGCTCGCATGCTTTCTGACCAGCACCCAGAACATCTGCCGACTCAACCCGGCGCGGCGCGCGGTCACGAACAGCGCGTCGCAGGCGCCGCCGGCGAGCAGTTGTGGCCGCGCCTCGTCCACATAGCGGGTCAGCCAGTCTGCCGCTTCCTCACCCAGCGGCACCAGGCGTTCCTTGCCTCCCTTGCCGGTAACACGCAACACACCCTGGCGCAGGTTCACCTGCTGCGCAGTCAACCCGACCAGTTCGCTCACGCGCAGACCGGTCGCGTACATGAGTTCGAGCATGGCACGATCGCGAACGCCTCG
The DNA here is from genome assembly GCA_049583635.1 of Rhodanobacteraceae bacterium. GTDB lineage: Bacteria > Pseudomonadota > Gammaproteobacteria > Xanthomonadales > Rhodanobacteraceae > Dokdonella_A. The sequence continues at coordinate 53,247 of JBAUWF010000067.1, read as the reverse complement.
TGCTGTGTCGGGCGGCGCATCCAGCAGCGATTCGATGTCCGCCTCCGACAGTGCCTTGGGCAGACCGCGCGGCAATTTCGGTGCATCGAGCAGCAACGTCGGATCGACCTTCAGCTGCCCGTCGCGCTGCAGCAGACGGTAGAACTGACGCAGGCTCGACAGCAAGCGCGCGTTCGAACGCGCGGAGTAACCCGTGCCGCGATTGCCGCCTTGTGTCGAACGTGCCTGAAGATAGCGGAAGATCTGCTCGCGCGTGCAACTGGCCAATGCGCCGCCCACGCCATGCAACCAGCGTGACAAACCTTCCAGATCACGCCGATAGCCGGCCAGGGTATTGTCCGCGAGCCCGAGCTCGGACCACGCGCGTTCGAGAAACCTGTCGATCAACGTCCGATCGGCGCGATCGATTGGTGGGCGTTTTTCTGCGTTGGTCATCGCGTGCTTTCGCGGGGCTTGCGCAAGCAAGCCTAATCCCCGACGCTGGCAGCTGTCACCGCTGTTGCCGTCATCAGTCCGCCGAACCGTGCCCGATATCCGCCCTGCCGCACTCTGGCTGCGCCTCGCCGCGGCCATCTACGACCTGTTCCCGCTGATCGGCTTGTGGATGCTGACCGCAGCACTCGCGCTCGCAATAACGCGGGGCACGCTGGATGCACATCATCCACCACTCGCATATCGTCTTGCACTGCTGCTCGTTACGGCAGCGTATTTCGTCATTTCGTGGTCGCGTGGCGGCCAGACCATTGGCATGCGCGCGTGGCGCCTCAAACTGACGACCGCCGACGGCGGCTCACTATCCTGGCCGCGCGCACTGCTGCGTTTCGGCGGCGCCTGGATGTCATTGCTCGCACTCGGCATCGGCTTCCTCTGGTGCCTGGTCGACCGTGATCGCCGTGCCTGGCACGACATCGTCGCGCATTCGCGCGTCGTGCGGGAACCAGCCGCCGAGTAGTCAGCGCAAGTTCGAAAGATTTTCGCTTGCCGAGCAGACGACAACATCGTCGAGGTACCCGCAACGCGACGTTATGGCGCCATGACCTGCCAGCAGTACACCAATTTCCTGCGAACTGCGGTACAGGTAGAGTGTGCCCGGCTGTCCGAAGTTGCTGGTCGCGTCGTGTCGCTCGCGCGCACAATCCTTGGTGTAGCGCGTCTGGTAGGCGCTGTTGTTCGGCTTGTCCAGCTTGGCCGCGATCCAGTCGATCCCGAGTACGCGCCAGCGCGTGCCGGGAACGCCGCGCCCGAACAGACCGCCACACTCGAACGACGGGAACTCGAAGATGCGGTCGTGCTCGCCGATGAGTTTTCGCCACGCCGTCCGATCGATGGCAGGTTCGGCGGCGCGCGCACTCGCCGCGCGAACCGCCGCCTGCATCGGTGCGACGTCGACGATCTGCAGCAGCGCGGCGGCGGCCAGCAACCACACGGATCGCCCGCGATAGCGATGGACCACGACGGTGATCAATGCCGCCAGCAGGGTGTACACCGCGATCCACACAAAGCGCCCGGATCCGCGAAACTCCGACAGCCAACCGATCACGCGGGCCGGCAGCGGCACGTTGAACAGCTCGTGCGATCCGAATCCGACGCGGTTCGAGATCGCAAACAACAGCACAACCGCGAGCATGATCGCGAGCACGAGATGACGGCGCAACCCGGCACGCAGGTTGCGCAGCGAAGGCAGCGCGGCCAGACACAGCAGCAGCACCCCCGCGCCGAGATAACACGCGCCTTCCCACTGATACAAGCCCGGAAGATCGGGCGTCGTGGTGTGAAGGAGGCGTCCGCTCAACGTACCCGCCAGCGGAACGAACGGCGACAGCAGGTTCAGCGAATACAGGCCGTAGTCGCCGAAACCGGTTCCGGCGGCACTCGCGAAACCTCCGATCCATACAATCAGGAGCACGGCCGCAGCCATTGAGCCCAAACGGACCAGCACCTCGCGAATATCGAGGCGGCCATCGCGCCATTGATCGAGGATCGCCGTGACAACGAGAAGGCCCGACATTGCAGCAAGGTACGGATGCAGCATCAGCGCGAGCACCGGCCACGCGCACAGCGCGAACCACTGCCGGCGCGTCAACCCGTGGCGTTTCGCGCGCACATAGCCGTCGAGTGCCAGCAGGATAAAGAACTGTCCCATGAGTCCAGCATGACCGAAACGCAGAAACAGCATCGGCAGGTAGCAGAACAGGACCACGCCGGCGATATGTGACGCCGGCTTGCGCACATCGAGCGCCAGCAGCAATCGCGATGCCGCAACCGCCTGCAGGACCAGGCAACCCGCAACCCACAGCCCGACGTAATTCGGGGGAACCGAACCTGCCGGCCACGCCAACCGGTACAACAGCTTCGCCGGCAGCGCGATGAGCGGCAGACTGTCCGACAACAGCAGATTGCTGCCTTCCGGCAAGTGAAAGTTGCCGATTGCGAACAGCGGAAACCGCCAGATGTCGTGCGCGTAATAAAGCCAGCCGATCTGGCCCATCGCGACGTCGCCGGTAACCCGTTGCCAGAATGCACCGATGCCCGTGATGTACCCCGGGCTGAGCGTCAGAGCAGCGAAAACAATACCGAGCGCAACGGCGAGCCAACACCAGCGCTGACGGGTCGAACCCACCGTGGTTGCGTCAGGCATGGCTTCGAAAATACACGACTGCTGCACCAGCCAGCAGCAGCGGAGGAATCAAGTTGGCGATGGCCGGGTGCACGCCGTAGACCGCTCCGAGATTGACGATCGCGTGCTGCAGGAAATAAAAGCCGATCGCAAGCACGATGCCGATGAACAGGCGTTTGGACAATCCACCGCTGCGCAACGTACCGAACGCGAACGGCAGCGCGCACAGCGCAAGCACGAGAATGTTGAGCGGATGAAAGACGCGCGCCCAGTAGGCTTCGCGAAAGGCCGACGCGTCCTGACCATTCTTTTCGAGATAGGCGATGTTGCGCGACAGGTCGCGCGCCGCCATGTACTGGGGTTGCACGATGCTGAGCGAGAGCATGCGCGGATCCAGACCCGATTGCCACTGGCGCTCGGCTTGCTCGGTGCTGCGCGCGCTGTCCTGACCGAACTCGGTGCGGCGCACCTGCTGCATGGTCCACACACCGTGCAGATAGGTCGCGCTTTCGGCGTGCGAGAGCGTGGTGAGCCGACCGTCCGGATCGAACTCGAACACGCGCACGCCGCTCAGTTCCAGCTCGTGCCCGCTCGCGGTTTGACGGCGGTGGGCACGGCGCGAATTGATCACTGCACCGCGATCGCGCGCCCACAAGCTGCCGCCCTTCGCGAGCGCGACATCGCTCGATTTGGCGGCAAGTTCGATCGACTGTGATTTTTGCTCTCCGGCCGGTGCGATGGTTTCGCCGATCACAACAACCATGAGTGTGAGCGCGGCGAGCATAACTACCGCGGACATGCAGATGCGCAACTTCGACATGCCGGCCGCGCGCAGCGCGGTCAGTTCGCTGCTGCCGGCGAGCGAGCCGAGCCCGAGCAAGCCGCCGATCAGCGCCGCGTAACCGAACAGCTCGTAGGCACGCCGCGGGAACGTCAGCAGCACTTCGATTACGGCAGTCGAAAGCGTGTATCGACCGTGACCGATATCATCGATATGACCGACGAAAACCGTGAACGCATCGAAGCCGACCAGCACGAACCAGGTCAGACCAACGGTGCCAAGCACGGAAAGCGCAACCAGACGATCGGCCTGTTTGATCCGCAGAACGTGCCGGTGAGCAAGATCTCTCACAGCGCCTGCCGCGCGCCGCTTCGGCCAAAGACGTGCAAGCGACGTTGCCGTTTCACCCATCAGCTTGTCCCGCTGGCACTGCGCGCTCGGCGCAAATGCTGGCCACGCCAGATCAGCCAGATCGCGGTCGCAATTGTCGGCACATACACCCACCAGAAACCGAATGCAGGCGCGAGCCTGCCCTGGGTGATCCACGAACGCCCGAGCGCCAGGCAATTGGCATAGACGAAATAGAACAATGCGGCGAGCAATAGACGTGCGTAGCGCGGCTCGCGCGGACTCGATTTCGACAGCGGCAACGCCAGCAGCACCAGCACCAATCCGGACAGCGGTGCGGCGAGCCGCCAGTTGAGTTCGGCACGCGCGGCCGGGTCGTCGCTGGCCAGCAGCATGGCCGTCGGCGTCGCGTGCGCGCCGGCCGAATCGCTCGTGTCATTCTCGCTGTCGGGCAGCTTGATGTCGTTGCGCGCGAAACGCATCAAACGATAGTCGTCTTCGCCAACCTTGCCTTCCACGCGAAATCCATCCTGCAGGGCAAGGTAGCGGCCGCTGCCATCAGCGTCGTGATAGAGAAATCCGTGGGTCGCCGTGATCACATCAATGCGTGGCGGCTTGTCACCCGCGGCGTGCTCGGTTTCCACGAACATGCGCTTGAACGTGGTACCGCCGTTGGCCATTTCGCCGACATAAATCACGCCGTCGCGCCCCGGCAGGTCGACGAAGCGGCCGGGTTCGAGACCGGCGACGATCAGAGAACGATTGGCCTCCTCAAGCAGTTTCTGCGACAGCCGCACGGAGGCTGGTGCCAGCCAGAACGAGATTGCGGCGAGCCCGGCCATGACCGGCAGCGCCAACAGCAGCAACGGTCGCGCAAGGCCGAGCAGATCCAGTCCCGATGCTTGAAGCACCGCCATTTCGCTGTCCCGCCAGAGGCGTCCGAACGCCAGCAATACGCCGAAAAATACCGCTGCGGGCAGCAGTACGGTCAGCGCATCGACGGTCCGAAGGCCGATCAGCACCAACAACAGGTCGGTCGGAATGCGGCCACGAGCGATCTTCGCGAGCACGTCGGCAACCGTCCCGCCGACGGTAATCAGGAGCAGGATTGCGGCGGTCGCGAGAAACGCCAACGCCATCTCGCGCAACAGATAACGATCGACTACGCGCAGAGCGATCGGTGTTTGGCCTACAATTCGCTGCTTCATGCCCTTGCCGGCGAGCGTGCGGTCGTTGCTAGTGTACTTGGCCGCACCGCCGCCGGCTGATCGGACGTATCCGCGACCGGCGAACCCGGCGCAGCAACCACGAGGCGCTGCGGTGGGTGTGCCGGAACCCGGTTCGACCGGCGGCGCCTTGCAATTCCATCTGGAGCAATGATGACTCTCAAGTTCAGTGTGAACCACGACTCACCCGAAATCGTGGACAGCCCCTGCATCGTCGTTGGCGTATATGAGGACAGCGAACTGACCGGCGCTGCCGCGCGCCTGGACGAGCACTCCGGTGGCACGATCAAGCGACTGCTCGAAAGCGGTGATGCGAAGGGCAAGGCAGGCAAGACCATGCTGCTGTTCAATCTCGATGGCGTTGCCGCAAGGCGCATCCTGCTGGTCGGGCTTGGCGAGCGGGACAAGTTCGACGCTGCAAGTTTTTGTCGCGCGGCACGCGATTCGGCGCATGTGCTCAAGGATTTGCCGATTGCGTCGGCGGTGTCCTATCTGACCGAAGTCGATGTACCGAACCACGACGAAGCGTGGAAGGTGCGTACGGCGGCAATCGCCGCGGACAACCAGGCGTACAAGTACAGCGCGACCTTCAAGCCCAAGGACAAGCCCGAACCTGTGCGATGGGAAGCCATCGCGTTCGCCGCCAAGGACGATCCAGCGCGTGCACTGACCGAAGCCGACGCAATCGCCAAGGGCGTGCGTCTTGCCCGCGAGCTCGGCAACCTGCCACCGAACATTTGCAATCCTGCCTATATCGCGGCGCAGGCGAAGGAACTCGCCGATACGCACCCGGGTGTGACACTCGAGGTCCTTGAACGCGACGCGATGCAGAAGCTCGGCATGGGCGCGCTGCTCGGCGTGTCACGCGGATCGGCCAATCCACCCAAGCTCATCGTGCTGCGCTGGCAGGGCGCAGCGGACAAGGAAAAGCCGTACGCATTGGTGGGCAAGGGCATCACCTTCGATTCCGGCGGCCTCTCGCTCAAGCCCGGTGCCGGAATGGAGGAGATGAAGTTCGACATGTGCGGCGGCGCCGGCATGCTCGGTACCTTCCTTGCCGCGGTGGAACTGAAGCTGGCACTGAATCTGGTGTGTGTAGTGCCCGCGGTCGAGAACATGCCGGACGGCGATTCGTACCGGCCGAGCGATATCGTGACCACCATGTCCGGCCTCACCGTCGAAGTACTCAATACCGACGCCGAAGGCCGCTTGATCCTGTGCGACGCACTGACCTATGTGCAGAAGTTCGACCCGCAAATCATCATCGATGCGGCCACCTTGACCGGCGCCTGCGTCGTTGCGCTCGGCAAGCATGCATCGGGGTTGATGACAAACGACGAGGAACTGGCCGGCCAGTTGCTGGGTGCCGGAACGCGCACGCAGGATCGCGCCTGGCGTTTGCCGCTGTGGGACGACTATCAAAGTCAGCTCGACTCGGCGTTTGCCGATGTCGCCAACATCGGCGGCAAATATGGCGGCGCGATCACGGCAGGGTGTTTTCTTTCGCGCTTCACCAAAGGCTATCGCTGGGCCCATCTGGACATCGCCGGCAGCGCTTGGGACGAAGGCCGCAAGGGCATGGGAACCGGCCGGCCGGTGCCGCTGCTGAGCCAGTATCTGATCGATCGGGTGAACCATGTTGAGGGGTGAGAGTTGGGTGACGAGGTCAGGATGAAGTTCGCTGGAAACCAGACTGCGGCGTTGCCCTGGCTCGATCGTCCGCTCATCGGTCACTGAGTCTGTCGTTGCGTTCCCTGCCAATGCGCGCCGATTTCTATCTGATCGACAAGCCGCGTTTTCGCGAGGATCCGCTGCTGCTGGTCTGCGAACTCGCCGGGCGCGCGTTCGCGGCCGAGCAGCCGACACTGATCCTTGCGCGCTCGTCCGAACAGGCAGACGCACTCGACGAATTGTTGTGGGCGTTCGACGACGATGCCTGGATTCCGCATCAGTTGGCCGATGGCGACGAGGAAGAGTTGGCGCCGGTGCTGATCGCACCGCCCGCTTGCGTCACGTCGTCGCGACCGCTGGTGATCAATTTGCGCGACACCTGCGTCGCCGACGAGGTGGAACGCGTATTGGAGGTCGTCGGCGTTGATACGATCGCCCGAGAGGCGTCGCGCCGGCGCTGGCGCGAATACCGTCGGCGCGGCTGCACGATGAAGAAAAACGACATGTGAGCCATGGAAAAGAGTTTCGAACCCGGCCAGATCGAAGCGAAGTGGTACGCCGAGTGGGAAGCGATGGGCGTATTCTCGCCGGCCGCAAACGGCGAGCCCTACTGCATTCTGCTGCCGCCACCGAACGTGACCGGCACCTTGCACATGGGCCATGCGTTCCAGCAGACCATCATGGACATGCTGATCCGCTATCACCGTATGCACCAGTCACCTGATGGCGGTCGCTATCGCGTCCTGTGGCAAGGCGGCACCGACCACGCCGGCATTGCGACCCAGAAAATCGTCGAGAACCAGCTCGCAACCGAAAGCCTGTCGCGCCACGATCTCGGCCGCGAACGCTTCATCCAGCGCGTGTGGCAATGGAAGCGGGAATCCGGGTCGACCATCGGCGAACAAATGCGCCGGCTCGGCGCGTCGATCGACTGGTCGCGCGAACGCTTCACGATGGACGCGGGCCTTTCGGCCGCCGTGCGACGCGTGTTCGTTACCTGGTATCGCGACGGCCTGATCTACCGCGGCAAGCGTCTGGTGCACTGGGACCCGGTGTTGATGACCGCAGTCTCGGATCTCGAGGTCAACAACGAGGAACGCGAAGGCTCGCTGTGGTCGATCCGCTATCCGGCCAGCAATGGCGGCGAAGGACTCGTTGTCGCGACCACGCGCCCGGAAACCATGCTCGGCGATGTCGCGGTCGCCGTGCATCCGGAGGACGAGCGCTACAAGTCGCTGATCGGCCGCAAACTCAAGCTCCCGCTGACGGGACGCGAAATTCCGGTCATCGCGGACGCCTATGTCGATCCCGCCTTCGGCACCGGTGCAGTCAAGATCACACCGGCGCACGATTTCAACGACTGGCAGATCGGCGTGCGTCACCAGCTCGCTCCGAGGGTCGTGCTGACGCTCGACGCGAAGATCAATGACAACGCACCGAATGCCTATCGCGGCCTCGACCGGTTCGACGCACGCAGGGTGGTGCTCACCGATCTGGAAGCCGCCGGACTGCTCATCGAGACGAAAAAGCACACGCTGCAAGTACCGATCAGCCAACGCTCCGATGCGGTGATCGAGCCGATGCTGACCGATCAGTGGTTCGTCGACCTGACGCGGGACGCGCAGCCGGATGGGCGGCCGGGCGGCCGCAAGGCGATCACCGAGCCGGCGCTCGAGGCGGTGCAATCCGGCGCCATCCGCTTCGTCCCGGAGAACTGGACCAGCACCTACACGCAGTGGCTCGAGAACATCCAGGATTGGTGTGTCAGCCGTCAGCTCTGGTGGGGCCACCGGATTCCGGCCTGGTACGATGAAGAGGGCAACATTTTCGTCGGCGAAGACGAAGCCGATGCGCTAGCGCACGCGACACAACCACCGGTCGGTTCGCTGCGTCAGGACGAGGACGTGCTCGACACCTGGTTCTCATCCGCACTCTGGCCGTTTTCGACCATGGGCTGGCCGTCGCAACAACCGGTGCGCGAAAACGGTCGGATCGTAGCGGACTGGCCGCAGGATCAGACGTTCCTGCCGAGCGCCGTGCTGGTCACCGGCTTCGACATCATCTTCTTCTGGGTCGCGCGCATGATCATGGCGACGCGCTATTTCACCGGCCGCCTGCCCTTCCACGAGGTCTACATCAACGCGATCGTGCGCGATGCGGAAGGCCAGAAGATGTCCAAGTCCAAGGGCAACACGATCGATCCGCTCGACCTGATCGACGGCATCGACGTTGAGTCGCTGGTGAAGAAGTCGACCACCACGCTGCTGATTCCGCAGGTACGCGCCAAGGTCGAAAAACGCATCCGCCGTGATTACCCCGATGGTCTGCCCGCCGTCGGCACCGATGCGCTGCGCTTCACCTTCGCCGCACTCGCCACTTACGGACGCACGATCAACTTCGATCTCAAGCGCGCTGACGGCTATCGCCACTTTTGCAACAAGCTGTGGAACGCCGCGCGCTTCGTGCTGATGAACACGTCCGCTTCACCTTCCCCGATTGCAGCGGAAGATGACGAACGAGGACGCGGGCACGCGCCGAAGGCGCGCGCAACGGCCGTAACCGAGGCAGAGCAATGGATACGCGCGCGACTCGATCGCACACTTGATGCGGTCGAGTCGCAATTCGCGGTCTACCGTTTCGATCTCGCCGCGCAGGCGCTGTACGAATTCGTCTGGAACGACTACTGCGACTGGTTCCTCGAACTTTCCAAGCCCGCGCTGAATGACGCCGACGAGGTCGTCGCCGATTCGACGCGACGCACGTTGCTGGTTGTCCTAGAAGCCGTGCTGCGGGCGCTGCATCCGGTCATCCCGTTCATCACCGAAGAGATCTGGCACGAGGTCGCGGCGAAACTGGGTATCGACGGTCGGTCGGTCTCAGTGCAACCCTACCCGCACGCCAGCGGGCTCGAGAATACGGACCAATCCGTTGCAGCCGCGGGCGACATCGAATGGCTCAAGCAGGTGCTGACCGGCATTCGCCGCATCCGCGGCGAAATGAACATCGCGCCGGGCAGGATGATCCCGCTCCGCTATTCGGGTGGTGGCACCGATGATCGCGCACGCGCCACGAAGTTCGCTGCGGAAATTGAATTCATCGCCAGGATCGAGTCATCACGCTGGATCGGCAACGGTGAAGACGAGCCGGCCGCCGCGAGTGCCATCATCGGCGACTTGCGCGTACTGATTCCGCTGGCCGGTCTCATCGACCTCGACGCCGAGCGCACCCGCATCGATCGCGAAATCCGTCGCATCGAGAGCGAGATCGCACGCTGCAATGCCAAGCTCGGCAAGCAGAGCTTCGTCGAAAGCGCACCCGTGGCCATCGTCGATCAGGAACGCCAGCGGCTCGCCGACTTCACCATCACGCTGGCGGCGTTGCGCGAGCAACGCGAAAAGCTCGCGATTACTGATTGATCCGTCTCACGAGGTCCGCGGACCCGGCAGGCGCCTGCGCGAGACGCCGCCTCCGGGTGAACCCATCCCTGGCATCTGCAATAGCGTTACATCGGACGAGAAAAGCCAGACACCAAACAACGGAAAGAGAGAACGCAGACACCGGCAGATCAGCACAACGCTTGGCGCGCAAGCGACTCGCGCTGCAGCGCGCAGAGCTCGGCGATGCCTGTGGCGGCAAGATCAATCAGCGCATCGATCTCTTCGCGTCGGAACGCGTGGCCTTCGGCGGTTCCCTGCAATTCGATGAAGCCGCCACCGTCGTTCATGACGACATTCATGTCGGTGTCGCAGCTCGAGTCCTCGGCATAGTCGAGATCGAGGACCGGCACACCGCGGTAAATGCCGACGGAAACCGCGGCGACGGCGCCGACAATTGGATCGCGCGTTATCTTTTGTTTCTTGTGCAGCCAGCGAACCGCGTCGGCCAGCGCGACATAGGCACCGGTAATGGCAGCAGTACGGGTACCGCCGTCGGCCTGAAGCACATCGCAGTCGAGCGTGATGGTGCGCTCGCCGAGTGCAGCGCGATTGACGCAAGCCCGCAGCGAGCGACCGATCAGCCGTTGAATTTCCATCGTGCGGCCGCCTTGTTTTCCGCGCATAGCTTCACGCTGGGTGCGATCATTGGTGGCGCGCGGCAACATGCCGTATTCGGCCGTTACCCAGCCTTCGCCCTTGCCCCGCAGGAACGGCGGCACGCGTTCGTCCACGCTGGCCGTGCATAGCACGCGCGTATCGCCACACGAGATCAGGACCGAGCCCTCGGCGTGGCGTGTGAAGGCACGCTCTATCGTGATCGGTCGCAACTGATCGGCGGCGCGGCCGGACGGACGGGCAAAAGTCATCAGCACTCTGCTATGGCAAAATGGCCACGAAGTCTATCACTGCGCATCGTATTGATTGCGCATGATCTTGCTTCTTGCGAGGGCAGCGCGTGATCCGCAGCATGACCGCATTCGCCAGTGTCGAATGTGAAACCGGGCAAAGCACACTCGCGATCGAGCTGCGCGCGGTCAATCATCGTTATCTGGAACTGGGACTGCGACTGCCCGAGGAACTGCGCGGCTTCGAACCGCGGATCCGCGAACTGATCGGAGCGCGCCTTGCCCGCGGCAAGGTCGATATGACCTTGCGCATCCGATCGATTGCGGCGGCGCCGGAATTGCGGTTCGACGATGAATTGTTATCCCGACTGGCCGATGCCGCCACCAGGCTCGGTACGAGTTTCCCCCGGCTCAACGTGGATTTTCTGTCTTTGCTCGCCTGGCCCGGCGTGCTGCGTGAGCAAAGCGTCGAAGTCGAGTCGCTGCAACGTGACGCACTGATTCTGCTCGATCGCGCACTCGACGACATGGTGGCTACACGCGAACGCGAAGGCGCGCGACTGGCCGCGTTCCTGCGCGAGCGCCTGGATGCAATCGAGAACCTTGTTGCCCAAGTGCGCGCGCATCTGCCGGAAGTGCGCGCCGCGCTGCGCGCCCGCGTCGATGCGCGTCTTGCGGATATCAAGCAGCCCGCTGAACCAGGGCGCATCGAGCAGGAAATCGTGATGCAGCTCTCACGCATGGACGTCGACGAGGAACTCGATCGATTGAGCACTCATATCACCGAAGCACGCCGCATCTTCGGACTCAGGGAAGCCGTCGGCCGCCGCCTCGATTTCCTGATGCAGGAATTCAATCGCGAAGCCAACACCCTGGGCTCGAAATCGGCCGACTCGCACACGACCAACGCAGCGGTCGAGCTCAAGGTACTGATCGAACAGATGCGCGAGCAGGTGCAGAACCTGGAATGAGGTAATTCACCGAAATGACGACCATGCGGCAACACGAGGGCGGACAGGCGGTCCGTGAACAGGCTTGAACGGAACCTTGTTCATCGTCGCGGCGCCTTCGGGCGCCGGCAAGACCAGCCTGGTCAAGGCGCTGATCGAGCGCGAGCCGGGCATTTCGCTGTCGGTCTCGTACACCTCGCGTCTGCCGCGTCCGGGCGAGATCGACGGCGTGCACTATCACTTCGTGTCGCGCGAAATATTCGAGCGCATGGCCGCAGCCGATGCGTTTTTCGAATACGCCGATGTGCATGGCGACTTGAAGGGCACCGCCGTCAGCGCGATCGAGCCGCTGCTCGCCGCAGGGCGTGACGTGTTGCTCGAAATCGACTGGCAGGGTGCGCGCCAGGTGCGCGCGAAGATGACCGATTGCCTCGCCATCTTCATCCTGCCGCCCTCGCGCGAAGAACTGGAAAGGCGCCTGCGCGCGCGCGCGTCCGACAGCGCCGAGGCAATCGCCAGACGCCTGGCCGATTCGCGTGCCGACATAGAACACGCCGATGAATTCGACTTTCTCGTGGTCAACGACGACTTTCCCACGGCGATCGATGATCTGCGCTCGATCGTCACCAGTCAGCGCCTGCGTACGCGGCGCCAGCGCGAACGTCACGCGACCTTGCTCGCGGACCTGAAGCAGGGCTGAGTCACCCGGAACCGGTGCTGGCGGCAAGCGCGGTGCTCCGTTAAGGTAACCGGCCCTCGAATACCGCCGAACCGAACGCCCGTGAGCGAAGCCAGCGCTGCAACCCATCCGGCCAAATCCGCTGTCGACGCTTCGCTGGTCGAAGTGCGCGGGCTGAAAACCGTGCTCAACGGCAAGGTCATCTTCGACGACGTGGATCTGGACATCACGCGCGGCAAGATCGTCGCGATCATGGGCCCGAGCGGCACCGGCAAGACCACGCTGCTGCGACATCTCACCGGCCAGTTGATGCCGGATGCGGGCAACATCCGCATCGACGGCCAGGATGTGCCGACTTTATCGCGCAGTGCCTTGTTCGATCTTCGCGAACGCATCGGCTTCCTGTTCCAGAACTCCGCGCTGCTGACCGATTTCACTGTGTTCGAGAACATCGCGTTTCCGCTGCGCCAGCATCTCAAACTGCCCGAGGAACTGGTGCGCAACATTGTGCTGACCAAGTTGCAGGCGGTCGGTCTGCGCGGCGCCGCCGGGCTGATGCCGAGCGAGTTGTCCGGCGGCATGGCGCGGCGGATCGCGCTCGCGCGTGCGATCGTGCGCGATCCGATGCTGATTCTGTACGATGAGCCGTTCGTCGGCCTTGATCCGGTTGCGCTGAACCAGGTGCTGCGCGTGATCCGCACACTCAACGACACGCTCGGCATCACCAGCGTACTGGTCGCGCACGAATTCGCTGCGGTCCGGCGCGCCGCCGACCAAGTCTATCTGCTCGCCGGCGGGAAAATCGTCGCGCAAGGCGCGCCGGAACAACTAGCCGGAGACGATTCGCCATGGACTCGGCAGTTTTTCGGCGGCGCGGCCGATGGCCCGGTGCCGTTCCATTATCCGGCGGGCGACTACGCGCGCGAGCTCGGCTTTGGCGCAGGTGCGACATGACGGCGCCACGTGAGAAAACCGCTTGGCCCTTCACCGCGGCCTTGGCTCAGGTGGGCGCCTGCAGTCTGTTTCTGTTTGCGATTCTCGCGGCGATACCACGCAGCCTGCGTCATCTGCGCGAGACCGTACGACAAATCTGGTTCGTCGGCGCGATGAGCCTGGTCATCATCATGACCTGCGGCCTGTTCGTCGGCATGGTGCTCGCGTTGCAGCTTTACTACACGCTGTCGATTTTCGGGGGCACTGCAGCACTTGGTACCGTTGTTGCGCTGTCCCTGTTCCGCGAACTCGGTCCGGTGGTGACGGCGTTGCTTTTTGCCGGTCGCGCCGGCACCTCGATCACGGCCGAGATCGGGTTGATGCGCGCGACCGACCAGTTGTCGGCGATGGAGATGATGGCGGTCGATCCGCTCGCCTACGTGGTTGCGCCGCGCTTTCTTGCCGGGGTGATCGCGATGCCGCTGCTGGCCTGCGTATTCAATGCGCTCGGCATTTTCGGTGCGCACCTGGTCGGCGTCACCTGGCTCGGGCTCGACAACGGCACGTTCTGGGGCAACATGACGTCGAGCGTGAATGTGTGGACCGACGTCGTCAATGGCGTCTGGAAGAGTCTCGCGTTCGGTGTCGTGGTCAGTCTGATTGCGGTGTTCCAGGGTTACACCACGCCGCCGACCAGCGAGGGGGTGGCTTATGCGACCACGCGCACCGTGGTGTTTTCGTCGATCGTCGTGCTCGCGCTCGACTTCGTAATGACCGCATTCCTCATGTAAATGCGACGATCTGCGTCGCCCGGCCGGTGAGGTGGCCGCTAGGCAATTTTGTCAGACAGGACACACGAACCATGGCTCACAGAAATTCCTACCAGATCGGCACCGGGCTGTTCATCCTGCTCGGCTTTGCGGCGCTCGCCTATCTCGCGACGCAAACCACGTCGATCGCGAACTATCGTCAGGGCGACAGCTACACGCTGTTGGCGCATTTCACGAATGTCGGCACGCTCAAGCTCAGGGCGCCGGTCAAGGTTTCGGGGGTGCGTATCGGCTCAGTCGAATCGATCGCACTCGACAAGAACAAGCTCGATGCGGTGGTCAAACTGTCGATCGACCGGCGCTACGACGATCTGCCGGAAGATTCGTCTGCAGCCATATTCACCAGCGGTTTACTAGGCGACCAGTACGTTGCAATCCAGCCCGGTGGCTCCCTCGATGCATTAAAGGACGGCGACGAGTTCGTCCTTACGCAATCTTCGCTGCAGATCGAGGACCTTATCGGGAAGTTCCTGGTGGGTGGCAACGGCCCCGACAAGTCGTCCGATGCGACCGGCAAGGCAACCGATCAGCGACCGCCCGATTCGTCGACGCCAGACCGAAAACAATGAGGATCGACTGCATGACCCGAACCAGTCCCGCTCGTGAACCTCTCCGAATACCGCTGCGTCTCGCCGGTTTCGCGCTGGTGACAATGCTTGGCATCGCAACGGTGGTGCCTGCGTTGGCCGACAACCCGTCGCCGGGAAAGATCGTTCAAGGCATCGCCGACCAGCTTGCCAGCTCGATCGATGGTCACCAGGCCGAACTCAAGGCGGATCATGAACGTCTGATCAAGTTGATCGATGGCATCCTGTTGCCGCATTTCGACATTGATTACGCGTCGATTCTGGTACTCGGGCGTTACGCGCAAACGGCCAGCCCCGCGCAGCGTGTGCGCTTTGCCAAGGCGTTCTACAACTCGATCGCCCACCGTTACGCGGAGGGTCTGCTCAACTACACCCGTGGTCGTGTTCAGGTGCTGCCGCTCAAGGGCGGAACCAATAGTCGGCGCACGATCGTGCGCACCCAAGTCAAGCTTGACGATGGCAAGCTGCTGCCGGTGGATTACGCATTCCGCAAGACCCGGGATGGTGAATGGAAAGCCTACGACGTCATCATTGAAGGCATTTCCTATGTAACCAACTATCGAAACCAGGTTGCGGCTGAAATCAAGCAAACCAGTCTGGATGCCTTGATCACGCGCCTGGAAACGCAGGGTGGCAAGGCGCTGGACGCCCTGCAGAAAGACGCCCAGGGCGGTAAATGAGCCGGGCATCCGGAACAGCAACAATCGAGCGCGGCGGCGATGGCGGCGTGCGGATCACCGGCGCCCTCGGATTCGCCAATGCCGGCGCGTTGTTGCCACGGGGGATCGCGTTCACGTCCCGCGGGCAGACGACGAACGTCGACCTCTCGGGTCTGACCGATGCCGACAGCGCCACGCTCGCACTGCTGCTGGCATGGAGTGCGCGGGCCACGCAAGTCGGAGCCCGTTTGCGTTATCGCGGCGCGCCCGACGGATTGCGCGCGCTCGCGCGCCTGGCCGAAGTCGAGCCGTTGCTTGGTCTGAACGAGCAAGCATGATCCAGCCGCTTAGGTCAAGGTAACGCCCGCGACCGATTCCAATCACAGGTGAGCAGCGACTATGCGTCACGCCGAAATGCTCGCTGTGGCCTGGAAACAAATGCAAGGCGTTATGCGGCGGCACCATGATCAACCGCGCAATGGGTGACCGACCGGCTGAAGTTTCGCCGGCATCGCTGCGGTTCTCGAGCGCCTCGGATGCGCTCTTGCGGCAGGCGTGCCGCGACGACTACACTCGCCAGCGCTACAGGTGCCTCGGCCGCTTCCGGGCGGACGGGGTGAAACGGGAAGCCGGTGCGAGTGGATTCTTGCGATCTCCGTGATCGCGAAGGTCAAGAAGCGGTCATCCATGACCGCATTCCCTATCTTACTTGCTCAATTCCGGCGCTGCCCCCGCAACGGTAAGCAAGCCAACTCCGACCTTCATGCCACTGCGCTCGCGCGGGAAGGCGGTCGGACCGACGGATGGAGTGGTTTTGCGATCGTCCATGATCGCGAAGTCAAACAACGGTCATCCATGACCGCACTCCTCATCCGTCGCTTGCGAGCCCGGAGACCGGCCTGTCGCTTGGCGTTTTTTTGCGCCATGAGCTCCAGGGGTTGCGGCGGGCAACGGACGGGCGGGCCGTCCTTCGTCCCGGCGCGTCTTCCACCGCAGCCTCTGGCCACGCGGGTGTGCGATGGAGGATGCAGACGTGAATCTTTGTTTTCGAGTCATTCTGGTCGCCAGTGCGGCCAGCTTGGTTGCGCGCGCTGCCTGCGCCGATGAAACGACAACGCAGCCGATCGTGCAGGTCACGGCGACGCGCGTTCCCGAAACAATCGACGCAACACTCGCGGATGTCAGCGTGATCACGCGCGCCGACATAAACGCGAGCGGCGCCCGCGATGTGCTGGACCTGCTGCGCCTCCAGGCTGGCGTCGATCTCGCGCGGACCGGCGGGCCGGGTTCGCAAACCTCGCTGTTCCTGCGCGGCACCAATTCCAATCAGGTGCTCGTGCTGATCGACGGCGTGCGTTCGGCCGCGGTCGGCAGTGGCACGTACGCGTTCGATCAGTTGCCGCTGGATGCGGTCGAGCGCATCGAGATCGTGCGCGGGCCACGCGCGAGCTATTGGGGTTCGGATGCGATCGGCGGTGTCGTGCAGATTTTCACGCGCAAGCTCACCAGGCCGCGCGTCGCGCTTCGTTATGGCAGCTACGGCGATGCCGATGGCAGCGCGGGCTTCGGGCGATGGAGCGACGCGGGTGGTTTCAGCATGATGGTCGGCGCGCGCCACGTCGGCGGATTCTCGTCGCAGAATGCGGACGGCTTCGGTTATGACCCGGACGACGACAGCTTTCGCGATCGCAACATCGCCGCGCGCGCGAGCGTCGTCCTCGGAACGCAGGCGCTCGGCGCGTCGCTGCTGCGCAGCGACGGCGACATCGAATTCGACCAGGGCGTTGACGTACCCGCGACCTCGCATGTGATCGAACAGACCGCCGGCGTGACGCTTGCGGGCGACCTGACACCGGGCTGGCACCATGCGCTGGTCGTGGGCAACAGCCGCGAGGATTACGACACGCCCGGATCGAACCTGTTCCTGACGCGACGCGATTCCCTTAGTTGGCAGAACGAATTCCAGCTCTCGCCGAGCCAGCACCTCACAGCCGGGCTCGACTTTGTGCATGAGCGAGGCGAAACCCACGATGCGTTTGCCGACCAACCCGTCTACGGCGGCACGCGCGACAACCGCGCCGCGTTCGGCGGCTGGCACGCGGCCTTCGGCGCGCTCGATGCGGAGATCGCCGGTCGGCGCGACTGGAACGACCGTTTCGGTGGCGCGACCACGGGAACGACCGCGTTCGGCTGGCGTTTCGCACCGAGCATGCGCGCCTGGGTCAGCTTCGGTCAGGGATTTCGTGCGCCCGATCTCAACGAGCAATTCTCGCCGGGCTACGGCGGTCAGTTCGCCGGCAATCCCGACCTCCATCCGGAGCGCTCGCACAGCACGGAGTTCGGCCTCGATTTCACCCCGGTGCCGGGACAGAGGGTCGGCGTGAACATGTTTCGCACGCGCATCCACGATCTCATCGCGTTCACCGGTGAAAATTCCCGCGCCCAAAATATCGATCGCAGTGCGATCGACGGCGCCGAATTGACCTGGGAGGCGACGCACGGCGACTGGTTTGCTCATACCGCACTGACGTTTCAGAACCCGCGCGATCTCGACACCAACGAGACCTTGCTTCGGCGCGCGAAACGCAAGCTGTCATCGACGCTCGATTACCGTTTCAGCGAGCGGTTGCGGGCCGGTGTCGAGTTCCTCGCGAGCAGTCGCCGGAACGATTTCGGCGCGATGCTTCCAGGGTACGCGATCGTGAATCTGCGCGCGATGATCGCGCTTGCGCCTGCCTGGCAGCTCATTGCGCGCGCCGAAAATCTCGATGACCGCGACTATGAACTCGTGCACGGTTACAACACGCCGGGCCGCTCCGGCTGGCTCGAGATCGTCTGGCGACCGCGGCATTGATTCGCATAGCCGGCCTTGCGCACACCGCATCGCGCGCGATCTCGTGGCGGTTCGATGAGCGGGTCGCGGTGACTCAGCGCGCGCTGCGGGGTTCGTAGGCGCGCAGGAACAACTCGACGGTCGCGTGCAGATGATCGTCGACTTCGCTGCCGACGAACGGCTTGCCGCAGCCGCACAGCAGGCGCGCATGGGGCTCGCCCTTGAGCAGGCAGAAGAACTGCGCCGCGCCGCGCTCGACATCTCGAAGGTCGAGCTTGCCGGCGTCGACCTTGGAGCGCAGAAACTCAGCAAACGACTGCTGCACGCGTTGCGGACCGGCTTCCCAGAACATCTGCCCGAGTTTCGCCGACGCGCCATTGCCGGCTGTAAGCAGGCGATGCAACGCGATCGCTTCGGCACTCGTGACGAGTTCGAAGAACGCGAGCGCGATCGCTTCGAGCTGGCGGCGCAGCGGACCGTCGAGGTCCACATCGAACAGCGTCGCGGGCATCTGCGCCTCGCACTTGGCACGGATCGCCTCGACGTAGAGTGTTTCCTTGTCGTGAAAATGGCTGTACACGGTGAGCTTGGACACGCCGGCCGCGGCCGCGATCAAATCCATGCTCGTGCCATCGAAACCACGCTGCGGAAACAGGCGCTTGGCGGCCTCGAGGATGGCCGCACGTTTTTCCAGATCCTTGGGGCGGCCCGGACCCGGTGATTTGGCGAGTGCTTGCGTCATTTCCAGAATGAAACCTGTCTATCCATTATACTATACTCGCAAGTTTATGAATAGATCGGCATGCGGGTGCGGAGCATGCAGCAACCAGCGCGGTACACCGTCGCTTGCTGTGGCCCGGCCCTTGCTTGCCGAACAGTGACCAAGAGATTTGGTCGTTGCGCGTACGCACGATGCAGCCGCTGCGGGCCGGGCAGTGTCCGCAGTGTCCGTGTCCGGGCTAACGGCCGGCCGTCTGCGGACGCCGGGTGTCGATGGTCCCGATGACTTCCGGCACTTCGGGAAACGGCGTCGCGACGGTCAAGGTGATTCGCCCGATGGGGAGAGCGCGGGTGCCTGCGCACTTTCTCGCCGAGCCACTCGCGCACTTGATGTGGTGCGCGCCGGGCAGGCTCGGTCAACATCGCAAATGGAAGACAGTCATGGATATCGAAAGGGCAAGACAGAACATGGTGGAAAATCAGGTGCGCGCCTGGGACGTGCTTGATGCGCTGGTACTCGACGTGCTGGCCAACGTGGCACGCGAGAATTTCGTTGCGCCACGGCACCGCAACCTGGCTTTTGCCGACATGGCGCTGCCGATCGGTCACGGCGAAACCATGATGAAACCCGTGATCGAGGGACGAATGCTGCAGGCGCTCGCTCTGGCACCGAACGAGCGGGTGCTGGAAATCGGTACCGGCTCAGGCTTCATTACGGCTTGCATGGCGCGACTTGCGCATACTGTGTTCAGCATCGAACAACACGCCGATCTCGCCGCAACCGCCCGCGAACGGCTCGCAGCGGCACATGTTCACAACGCCAGAATAGATGTGGCTGTCGCACTCGAAAACTTCACGACGACCGAGACATTCGATGTGGTCGTCGTGACCGGCGCCGTGTACGCACTGCCCGAACGGTTTCGCGAATGGGTCCGTCCCGGCGGACGCCTGTTCGCCGTGGTCGGTGAATCGCCAGCCATGCAGGCAATCATGACCACACGCATCAACGAAACCCACTGGCGCGACGAAAGCCTGTTCGAGACCGACCTGCCTTATCTGAATCATGCCGGGCCACCGCGTCGTTTCCTGCTGTGACCCATCCGACGCACCATCATGTTTTTTTGAGGATTGAATCGATGATTCGCATTCGCTGTTTGCCGATCGCCCTGGTCCTGATACTGGTTACGGGCACGTCTGCCGGACATGCCGAAGATCTGCTGCAGATATACCAGCAGGCGCGCGCATCCGATCCACAGCTCGCGGGGGCCGAAGCGACCAAGTACGCCACCGAGGAAGGTGTCGATCAGGCGCGCTCGCAATTGCTGCCGCAGATCAACGCGAGCCTGAACTATCAGAGGAGCCATGGCAGCGGAACCAACGAGCAGTTCTTTACCGATGCCAACGGCAACCTCGTGCTGGTGCCGATTACATCATCCTCGCGCAGTTACGGACGCACCCTGAACGGTACGTTGACTCAGAGCATCCTCGACATCAGCCAATGGACCGGGCTCGCGGCCAGCAGGGCCCAGGCCAACGCCGGCGATGCAACCTATGAAGCCGCCGCGCAGGATCTGTATATCCGCGTCGCCACGGCCTACTTCGCCGTACTGACTGCCGAGGACGCGCTCAAATTCGCAAAATCCAACGAAGAGGCGCTCAATCGTCAACTCGAACAGGCGCAACAACGCTTCGAGGTGGGCCTGTCGGCGATCACCGACGTCAACGACGCCAAGGCCAATCACGATTCCGCAATCGCCAACGTGATCGCCGCGCAGAATGCCGTCGACGACGCACGCGAAGGCCTGCGCCAGTTGACCGGCAAGGAGCCAGGCAACCTGAAGACGCTGCGCGATGATCTGCCGCTCGATCATCCGAAACCGAACGATCCTTCGGCGTGGGTCGACGTCGCGCTCAAGGAGAACCCGACATTGAGCTCGTTTGCGTTCCAGCTCGATGCCGCCGGCGACAACGTGAAAACCGCGCGTGCCGGCTATCTGCCGACCATTACCGGTCAGATCGTCTACACTCGTTCACCGACCTGGGCCGACCAGAATTCCGCGCAATACGGCGGCGAGATTCATACCAACAGCACCCGGTCCGACACTGCGATCGGGTTTGCGCTGAACGTGCCGTTGTTCACCGGTGGGTTGACCCAGTCGCGCGTGCGCCAGGCAGTCTACAACCGCGACTTTGCGCAGGATCAGTACGAATTGCAGCGCCGCATGGTCGTGCGCGATACGCGCAGCAACTACCGCGCCGTGATCGCCGGGGCCAGCGAGGTGGAAGCGCGCAAGCAGGCCGTCGTTTCAGCGAAGAGCTCGCTCGACGCCACCCAGGCCGGTTATGAAGTCGGCACGCGCACGATTGTCGACGTGCTGATCAGCCAGCAGCAATTGCTGCAGGCGCAGAGCGACTACTCGCAGGCACGTCACAGCTTTGTGCTCAATGGTCTCAAACTCAAGCAATCGGCCGGCGTGATCCAGCTGCGCGACTTGCAACTGGTCAACTCGCTGCTCGAATAGCCGCGTCACACGACGCGGCACGATCCATCAGCCGTGAGCAGGGCTTTCGGTAGCCGCCTCGGCGAGTACGCGCTCGATGATCGTAATGGTGCGCTCGACTGCGCCGCGCTCGCGCTCCATGACCGCGCGCGCCGCCTCGCCCATGGAACGACGTTCCTGCTCGCGCGCGAGCAGGCGCACGATCGCCGGGCCGAGCGCATCGGCGTCCGCGACGCGTCGCGCGGCGTAAGCCGCAATCAGGCCCTCGGTAATCTCGGCAAAATTGAATGTGTGCGGCCCGACCAGTACCGGCTTCATCAGTGCTGCGGGTTCGAGAAGGTTATGTCCCCCAACCGGCACCAGGCTGCCGCCGACGAAGGCAACGTCGGCACCGGCGTAGAAACCCATGAGTTCACCCATCGTATCGATGACGAAACACTGGCAGGATGGATCGGGACGCTCGTCTTCGCTGCGCGTCTCGGTACGAAATCCAAGCGCCCGACACGAAGTGGCGATAAGACGAAAGCGTTCGGGATGACGCGGCGCCACCAGCAGCAACGCATCTGGAAAGCGGCGCAGAACCGCGGTATGCGCCTTGAGCACCGCCAGTTCCTCGCCCTCGTGCGTGCTCGCCGCGATCCACACCGGCCGATGTTCGCCCCAGGCAGAGCGGTATTGTTCGCCGCGCTCACGCACGCCGTCAGGCAATGCCATATCGAACTTCAGATTGCCGACTACCGCCATTCGCTGAGGCGGCGTGCCCAGCGCACGCAGGCGTTCGGCATCGGACGGCGATTGCGCCGCGACAAAATTCGCGCAGCGGATTGCACGTCGCGCCATCGGCCGTACCGGACCGTACCCGCGCAACGATCGCTCCGACAAGCGCGCATTGGCAACCACAATGGGAATGCCGCGCCCGTTGCAGGTCATGAACAGGTTCGGCCAGATTTCAGTTTCCATGACTACCGCCAGACGCGGTCGCACGCGGTCCAGGAAGCGTTCGATCGACGCGGTAAGATCGTATGGCAGGTAGACATGAAATGCGCGTTCCCCGAACAGCTTCTGCACGCGCTCCGAGCCGGTCGGCGTCACCGTGGTTATGACCAAAGGCACGTTGCGGTAACGCTGCATCAACGCCTCGATCAACGGAACCGCCGCATTGACCTCGCCGACCGACACCGCATGCACCCAGATGCTGTCGCGCAAGCCCGGGTCTGGAAAGAATCCGAAGCGCTCGCGCCAGCGTTCGAAATAATCCGGGTAGCGCAACCCGCGCGCCGCTAGCCGGTACAGGATGACCGGCGTAAGCAGGTACATGGTGAGCGTGTAGAGCAGGCGCTGGAACACGATCCGGGTGGATAACTACGGCGCTGGCAGTATAGCTGTGAGCTGTGAGGTACGAGCGGCGAGAGGTCGAGGGTGACTGTCCGTCGTGTGGGCGAACTGCTCACTGCTTGCCGCCCGCGCCTCTTCCCGCATAATCCATCCGATGTCGCAACGGGTGCCACCGTTTCACTACGCACTGCTCGCACCACGCCATTGGCCGGCGTGGATTGGTCTGGCCGCCATCTGGCTCATCGCGCGACTGCCCTACCGGTGGTTGATGCGTCTCGCCAAAACCCTGGGTTGGCTCGCCGAGCGCCTGCTCACGGAACGGCGCGACATTGCCGCACGCAATCTCGAACTGTGCTTTCCGCAACTCGATTCGAGTGCGCGGGCGCACATGCTCAAAGCCAACCTGCGCGATTCCGGCCGGATGCTGGTCGAGTTTGCATTCGCGTGGCTCGGCTCGGCACACGCTGTCGCACGCATTCCTGTCAACATAGAAGGGCTTGAGCATCTCAAGTTCGCACGCGCGCAAGGCCGCGGCGTATTGTTGGTTGGTGCGCATTTTTCACATCTGGAACTGTGCGCCCGTCTGCTATCGCAACGCCTGCGCATCGCCGGAATGTACCGTGCGCATACGCACGCCGCGTTTGAATGGGCGATCAAACGCGCGCGATTGGCCTACGCGGATGCGATGTTTGCCAAGAACGAGATCCGCGCTTGCGTCCGCTACCTGAAGGCCGGCGGTATCATCTGGTACGCACCGGATCAGGACATGCGCGGCAAGGACTCGGTATTCGCGCCGTTCTTCGGTGTGCCCGCCGCGACGATCACTGCGACCCATCACCTGGCCCGGCTTTCTGACGCCTTGGTAATTCCGTTTTTCCACCAACGGCTGCCCGAAGGCGGCTACGCATTGCGCCTGGAGCCGCCGATGGCCGACTTCCCGAGCGCCGATGCCGCGAACGACACCGCGCGCGTGAACCTGTACATCGAGCAGATGGTCCGCGAGGCCCCGACGCAATATCTGTGGATGCACAAACGTTTCAAGACGCGGCCGGTCGGTACGCCGCCGTTGTATCGGTAGGGCCGAGAGCCGAGCGCTGAGAGAAGGGGGCACGAAGGATTGCGACGCAAAGCGCGACGGCGATCTCGCGACGAGAGCGCTTTTTCGAATTTTCCAGCTTACGCGTGCGCAAAGGTTTCCGCGCCCTCACCCCCAGCCCTTACCCTCTTCTCTCGACGCTCGCTCTTGCGCGCCGAGCGCGGCGCAGTACAGCGCGACTAGCCACCAGAACAACAGGCCCCACCAGGCCGAATAGAATGCGAAGTGGCTGTTGACCGGAAAACACATGGCGACCAACGCCAGCGCGGGCGCCCGCGCCCGCTCGCGTGCGATCGGGTTCGCGCGAGACCACGCATGGATCGCCAGAAATGCGCCAGCCAACCACAACATGAGCCCGAACACGCCGGTCTCGCTGAGTATCTCGAGCACGATCTGGTGCGCATGCAAGGCGCCGGTACCACTGTCGCGATCGACAAAGCGATCGCCCGGCGTCGCGTAGTCCGGATAGGCGTAGCGGAAGCCTCGCACGCCGACGCCGGTTAGCGGGTGTGCCCGACTCATCGCCAAAGCGTCGCGCCAGATACTGAGGCGGCCTGCCGACGCTTCATCTACGCTCTGGAAGGTTCCGTCAAGCGCGAGCAGGCTACGATCCCAACGCGCATCGAATCGATGCGAATTGATCAGGGCAATCACTCCTCCAGTGAGTGCGCAGCCGACAGCCAGCGCCGAGATGACCAGGAATTGCGGCCAGTTTCGCGTCTCCTGCCAAGCGATCATGACCATGACCAGCCCGAAGGAAACCCACGCCGCGCGCGATCCGGCCAGCAGAATCGGCACCAGCAGCACGATGAAAGCCACAGCAAGGCCACTTCGACCGTAACGCGCGCGTGCGGCAAGCAGCACGAAAGGCGACAGCGTCGCCAGCACCGGCCCGAGCTTCAGATTGTCGGCACCGAACACGCCGGAAAAGCGCTCCGGTCCCGCCGCGCCGCCAAGACTGAAACCGGTGAGCATCTGCATCCAGGCGTCGAGTAGCCAGACGAGTACGACGATACCGATCGATGCGATCAGCGGGCGCCACATCGAGTGGGCGCTCAGGGCAACCAGCGCGAACAACGCGAACGGCAGGAAACGCAGACTTGCCGCAACCGTGGACCAGGTCTTCATCGGTGCGACGGCGCCGATAGTTGAAAGCAGCGCGGGAACCCAGTAGCAAGCGAACAATGACAACAAGAGCCATGCGCCGGGCGATCGAAACAGCGCGCGTCGTCGGGTGCACAGCAGCACAAACGCCGCGATCGCGCCGATCGCTATGGGCAGTTCCGCGGCGCGCCCGACCGGCAAAAGGACCATTACGGCGAGCACGACAAGTACACGCCAGTCGGACAATGCCGGAGGCCAGTAGGTAGGCAGAGGCGCGCGCACCGTTCCTCACACGTCGGTAATCTGCGAATACAGGTTCAGCGTGGCCTGCTGCATGTCGACCAGTTGATAACGCTTCAGTGGTGCGATCGGCGGCGCCAGGCGCAACAGTTCGGCGGCGCGTTCGACGAGCCTTGCGTCATCACCGGCCGGCACGCGACCAGCCGGATACAGCTCGGCCAGCAATTCGCCGACACCGCCGTGGGCGAAGCCGAGCACCGGGCGGCATAGCGCCAATGCCTCGATCACGGTGCGACCGAATGATTCGGGCTTGTCGGAAAGCTGCAAGACCAGATCGGACACGGCGTAAACATCGCGTACATCGTCGCGCGGCGGGCTGATCATGACATCGTCGGCAACACCGAGTGTGCGGGCCTGCCGTTCGAGCTCGCCAACATAAGCCTCGCGTCCGACCTCACGCGCGCCGAGCAGCAGCAGCCTGGTCTCGATACCACGCGCCTTGAGCGCAGCCAGCAGCTTGATGGCGTGCGCATGGCCTTTGAGCCGTGTGCCACGTCCCGGCAAGGTCAGCAGCGGGGCATCGCCGAGCTGTGGAAATTCGTCGAAAAACCGCTGCCGCCACTCGTCGTCCGGGCGATAACCGAACGGAAATGCGGTCGGATCGATCCCGCGCGGAATCAATACCAGGCGGTTCGGGTCGGTTCGCGGGTAGTAATGCAATATGTGATCGCGCACGGTGTTGGAGACGCAGATGACGCGTTCGCCCCGCACCATGACGGCGCTGTACCAGCCGGGCGCATTAAGGCCGTGCATCGTGGTCAGAAAATGCGGCGGCGAGGCGAGCCCGGTCATCGCCATGCGCCCGAGCCAGGCCGGCAAACGCGAGCGCGCGTGCACGATGTCGGCGCCGGATTCGACCATGAGCCGGCGTAACGCCGCAACATGGCGCAAGCTGCCGGGTGATTTGTGCCCGATCGGCAGGGTCACATGCTCGCTGCCTTGCTCAAGCAGTCGCGGCAGCATTCGTCCACCCGCGGATACCACGATCGATCGATGGTGCGCCGCGCACAGCGCCTGGGCTACCTCCAAGGCAGAACGCTCCGCCCCGCCCGATTCGAGCGCGGGGATCAGCTGCACAACCGTCAGGCGGCGCTGCCCCACGGGTCGTCTAACCTTCAAGATCGAATTCGGCCCCGCAGTACGGACATCGTGCGTGACCGCCCTGATCGGCAATCGGCAGATACACCTTGGGATGCGAATTCCACAATGACATACCGGGCATCGGGCAGCTCAGCGGCAAGTCGGCATTCGTTACGCGATAACGGTTTTCGGCATTGGCCTGAACAGGTTCTTGCGCTGCGGGATCGGATCGCGGCATGGCTGGATTTCCGGCGCTGAAAGCGACACAGTCTAGCAGGGCACACATGCGCCAACCCGGTCACGCCATCGACGTGCGCAAGCGCACGAAGCCGGGTACGATACTGCGCCACAATGCACGCGATCTTGGCCTAGAATGGCCGCTCGTCACCACATGACGACACGACATATCTTTCCATCACGATGGGGAGTCGTATCATGGATTTCAGCAAATTGATCACGCGCGTCAAGAACATCCTGACCACGCCCAGAAGCGAGTGGCCGCTGATCGCAGCGGAACCGGAAACGGTGGCCGGCCTCTACACCGGCTACATTCTCTGGCTGGCGGCGATCCCGGCGGTTTTCAGTTTCATCAAGTCGAGCCTGATCGGTTACGGCGCCTTCGGCATTCACGTGCGGGTGCCGATCGGCGCGGGTATCGGCCACATGATTGTGACCTATGCTTTGAGTCTGGTACTGGTCTACATCATGGCTTTGATCGTCGACGCGCTGGCGTCGAGTTTCGGTGGCCAGAAAAACCGCCTCGAAGCATTGAAAGCGGTCACCTATGCGTGGACTGCGGGCTGGGTCGCAGGGATCGGCTATCTCGTCCCGTGGTTGTGGTGGCTGATCCTCCTTGCCGGCGGCATCTACAGCATTTACCTCTTGTATCTCGGTCTGCCGCACACGATGAAATGCCCGGTCGACAAGACCGCCGGCTACACCGTCGCCAGTGTCGTCATCGCAATCGTGTTGAGCTGGATTGTCGGCCTTGTCATCGCAGCGACAGTCGGTACAAGCGCCTCCATGAGCGGGCTCGGCGCGAGCCAGCCGGACAGCTCGGGTGATGTAACGATCGATCAGAGCAGCCCGCTCGGCCGTCTTGCAGCCCTGGGCCAGAGCATGGAAAAGGCCGGCAAGGAAATGGATGCGGCGAAGAAATCAGGCGATGCGAACGCCCAGGCCACAGCTACCGGCAAGATGCTCGGCACCTTGATGGGCGGTGGAGATCGAGTTGAAGCGCTCGCGCCCGCGCAGCTCAAGCCATTCGTGCCGGAAACCCTGGCCGGTTTGAAGCGCACCGATCTTTCCGCCGAACGCAACGGCGCGCTCGGCATGCAGATCTCCGAGGCCAAGGCAAATTATTCGGATGGCGCACACAAGAATCTCCATCTCGAAATCACCGACATGGGCGGCGCCAAGGGCATCATGGCGCTGGCCGGCTGGGTCGGTGTCGAAAGCGACAAGGAAACCGACCACGGCTACGACAAGACCTACAAGGACAACGGCCGGCTAATCAACGAAAGCTGGGACAACCAGACCCATCATGGCGAATACGGCATCGTGCTCGGCGACCGCTTCGCCGTGAAAGTATCGGGCGACGCCGACAGCATCGACGAGATCAAGGCTGCCGTGGCGAGCCTGAACCTCGCTGGGCTCGAGGCGCTGAAGAATCAGGGTCTAAAGAAAGGCTGAGACGCTATGGGCACCCTGTTCGATCCGGACCGCAAACGCTGATCAGCTTTTCCGTCGAAAGAGCTTCTCCCCGCCAGCGGAAGAAGCTGCCAGCAAGGTTCGCGCTCATTTTTTCGCAGCTGCAGTGTCGATCGCCTCGGTCGTGACATGCACATGGACCGCGTCGCTGACTGCCGGCACATAGGCACCGAGACCGAAATCGCTGCGCTTGAGCGTGGTCGTCGCGTCGAAGCCGATCGCGGGCGCCTTGCGCATCGCGTGCTCGCCGCGCTTGTTCAAGGTCGCCAGCAGGATGACCGGCTTGGTCACCCCATGCACCGTCAGGTTACCGGTCACCTTGAAGGTGTCCGGCTTGTTGCCGGGCTCCACGTGTGTGCTCTTGAACGTGATGGTCGGATACTTCACGGCGTCGAAGAAATCGGCCTGCTTCAAGTGTTCGTCCAGCGCGGGCACGTGCGTATCGATGCTTGCCACCGGAATGGTCACGTCCACCGAGGACTTGGCCGGATCGGCCGCGTCGAACACCAGCGTGCCGTTGACCTGATTGAAATTCGCGGTCGGATTGGAGAATCCGAAGTGGTTCCAGGTGAACAAGGTCTGCGTATGGTTCGGATCGAGCGTATAGGTTTCAGGTGCAGCGAGTACAGAAGCGCTGGCCAATGTGAGCATTCCGAACGCGAGGCTTCGAATCATGGTGGGCTGTCTCCGGTTGAGAGCGGTTGAGGGCTTGGTCGAAAGCGTCGGCGATTACTTGCAACGATGTGGGGCAAAACACGGCACAATCAATACACCCCTGCAATCCGGCGCGCCAGTCGATGCCCTCACTGCTTTCCACACAGCCGATGTCTGCCGCATGAACGATCCGCAGGACTGCTGGGCCATCAGCGACGGCAGCGCAGGCAACGCGCGTCAGGTGCGGGCGCTCGCTCGCGCAATGAAGATCGAGCCGCGTTTGCTCGACATCCGCATACGCGCCCCATGGCGCTGGCTCGCGCCTCGCTTCGTTGCGGGTGCGCGCAATGTGATGCGGACAACGCAAGGCAACCGGCTGCCTGCATCAGTGCCCGCGCTCGCCATCGGCTGTGGCCGTCAGGCCGCGTTATTGACGCGCGTGTTGCGTGAAGAGAGCCAAGCGCGCTGCTTCACGGTCCAGATTCTCGATCCGCGCATCGACCCGGCGCATTTCGACATCGTCATTGCCCCGCGCCACGATGCACTTCGCGCAGCCAACGTCATCACCACTATCGGCGCACTCAACCCGATCGATCCCGACTGGCTCGTCGCCGGAAGAACCCGCTTTGCGAACCTGGCCGCATTGCCGGCGCCGCGACGCGCGGTGCTGATCGGCGCAAGCAATCGTGCGCAACGCCTGGACGATGCGTACTTCGATGCTCTGCTTGCGCGCATGGCCGCATGGCATGGGACCGATGGCGGCAGCTTTCTCGTCACCACTTCGCGCCGCACGCCGCAGCGCATGAGTGATCGCCTGCGCACCGCCTTCGCCGCGTTTCCCGGTGCGTTCTGGGCCGGTTCCGCGAACGGCGAGAATCCGTATGCGGGCTTTATTGCATGGGCGGACCGCATCATCGTAACCCCCGACTCGGTCAACCTGATCTCGGAAGCGTGCGCGACCGGCAAGCCGGTGTATACGTTCGCGCCGCGTCCAGTCCGCGGTAAGCTCGCGGCATTCCACGCCGAACTTGCCGCAAGCGGCCATCTGAGACGCATCGACGATGCAAGTCCCTCCGCACTGCCGTTGCCGCTCGCCGAAACCGCCGCAGTGGCCGAACTGGTGCGCGAGCGCTGGCGTGCATTTGTCGACGCTCAAGCGAGCCGAGCGCATTAGCGCCAGAGACCCGCAGGAGACTCTTGGCATACGTCGCCCAAACCCTGTCCCGCTTTGAGCGCAGACCCGAGCGGAAAGATAGAGGGCTCCGACTTCAACGATTACTCGTCGGCAGACGAGGGGAACCATTGAAATCGAGTCCATGTGCGCGCGCGATGCTCAGCACTGCCTGAGTCTCGCGGTCGAGTTCCGCCGTGCGCGGCACCACACGCGAGCGCGCGTCGAGCGTGCAGCCGAGCGCGCGATCAAGCAGCAGCGCGTGCGCACGCGCGAGATCCGCGGCTTGTACATCGGTCAGCACTCCGAGTTTCGCGGCCGCTGCAATCAACGCAGCGTTGTCGCCGTTGTCGAGCAGGGCCGGAAAGTCGCACGCGTACACCAGCACGAGTGCCTGCAGCAGGAATTCGATATCGACCAGCGCGCCGCCACCGTGCTTGAGATCAAGCAACGCTGCGTTGCTGCGATCGCGCTCTTCGCGCCAGCGCGCGCGCATCGCGACGATCTCGGCGCACAGGGGGGGGGCGTCACGTCGCACGCTCAGCAGTTCCGCACGGGAGTCGCTGAAGCGGCGTGCGATGGTGCCGTCACCGGCTACGGCGCGTGCGCGCACCAGCGCCTGATGCTCCCAAGTGCGCGCACGATCGCGCTGGTAGGCTGTGTAGGCATCGAGCGCGGTGACCAGCAGTCCGACGCCGCCCTCTGGCCGCAGCCGCAGATCGATCTCGTACGGCTTGCCGGCGTGGGTCGGCAGCGTCAACAGATGAATGACGCGCTGCGCGAGGCGCGCATAGTAACGCGTGCCGTCGAGCGACTTGCCACCGTCCGATTCGGCGCTCGCCAGCGCGCCGTCGTAGATGAAAACGAGATCGAGGTCGGAACTGAAACCCAGCTCGCGACCACCGAAGCTGCCGTAGCCGATGACCGCAAGACCGGCGCCATCCCCAAGATAGCCCTCCAGACGTCCGTGACTCGACAACAGGTCGCGCTCCGCAATGGCAAGCACGGCGACGATGACCGCATCCGCCACCTCGGTCAGTGCGCGCGCGCAGGCCGCCGCATCGAGACGCCGCCCGAGGAACGCCAGGCCGATGCGGAACAAAGCGGCCAATCGTTCCTCCTGGATGATGAGCATCTCGGCTTCGGGATCGAGTGAATGCAATGCTTCAAGTCGGCGTGCTATTTCGGCGCCGATATCGGCACGCTCCGGCTCGGCGCCATCGAAGCGATTGGCGAACAGCTCGTCAAGCAACAGCGGATGCCGGGTGACGTGTTCGGCAAGAAACGCGCTGTGAGCGAACACCTCGGTCACCCGTCTGAGCGCGGCGGGTTGCTCGTCCAGCAGGGTCAAGTACACACCGCGTCGCGCCACCGCCTGCACCAGTCCGAGCAGGCGCACCAGACAGGCCGACGGAGCAACGCTGCCGGCCGCCGCGGCCATCAAGGCCGGCAACACACGGTCCAGACGCGTGCGCGAACGCGCCGACATCGCCGCCAGCGCCTGGCTTGCGAGCAAGCCTTGCAAGGCGGCAACGACGTCGTCGGGAGGATCGAAACCGGCCGCAACCAGATCCGGCGCATGCACGCCGTCATTGGACAGCCGCCGCCACAAGGCCGGCCACGGTGTTTCGCTTTGCGCAACGTGCGCGCGCGCGGCCGGAGTCATCAGCGCGGCGAATTCCTCGGCAACGCGCGCCCGATGTACATCGAGATCCCGGGCGAGCATGGACCAGTCGGTATAATCCAGCGCAAGAGCGATGCGCTCCCGCACATCCGCAACGACCGGCAACTCGTGGGTCTGTTGGTCGTCGAACATCTGCAAGCGGTTTTCCAGACGCCGCAGGAATCGATACGCCTCGCGCAACGCGCGCGCCGCAGCGGATGGAATGTAGCCACGCTGTTCGCAGATGGTCAGCGCCGGCAGCAAACCGCGCACGCGCAGCGCCGGTTCGCGCCCGCCGCGGATCATCTGCACCAGCTGCACGATAAACTCGATCTCGCGGATACCGCCGGGACCGAGCTTGATATGGTCGGACATGTCCTTGCGCGCGACTTGGGCGTCAATCAGGGATTTCATTTCGCGCAGCCCGGCAAAGGCGTTGTAATCGAGATAACGGCGAAACACGAACGGACGCAGAGTCTCCAGCAGGCGCGCGCCGGCTGCGCGATCGCCCGCCACCGGGCGCGCCTTGATCCATGCGTAGCGCTCCCAGTCGCGGCCTTCGCGCTGGTAGTAGAGCTCCATCGCCGCGAACGACAGCACCAGTCTCCCGGCCTTGCCGAAAGGGCGCAGCCTGAGATCGACGCGATAGGCGTAGCCGTCGGCGCTACGTTCGGCCAGCAACGTCACCAGTTGCCGGCCCACTCGCGTGAAATAGGGTTCCGCTTCGAGCGTGCGCTCACCATCGCTGCGGCCGTTCTCCGGATAGGCAAACACGAGATCGATATCCGACGAAAAATTCAGCTCCCCGCCGCCGAGCTTGCCCAGCCCGAGCACGACCAGTCGTTGAACCGCGCCGGCATCGGAACGCACAAGCCCATGACGAGCCGCAACCTGCGTCTCAACCTGGCCAAGCGTCGCGGCAAGGCAACTTTCGGCCAGAACCGAAGCGCCTGCCAGCGTTCCCTCGACACGATCCAGGCCATTGACGTCTCGCCAGATCAGCCGGATCGCCTCGCGCGTGCGAAATCGATGCAATTCCGCGCGAAACGTATCTTCGCCGCCCGCGGTTGCCAGCGCGCCTGCGCGTGCGTCGGCATGGCGCGGATCGCCCATGAGGCGCACCAGATCCGGCCCGAGCAGCAGTGGATCGTTGAGAAAACAGGTATAGGCGAAATCGCTCGCCAGCAACACGCGTTGCAGACGCTCGTTGACACCGGCGTCGTCGTGGAACGGAACGCCAGCTTGGCGACACGCGCTGTCCAGTCGCGCGAGGCGCTCATCGAGCAGGCGCAGCAGGGCTCGTGGCAGTGTCGGCGGCGTGCTCATGGCGCGATTACAACAGAGCAGCCGCCGGCGGGGAATCGGACCGGCCCCGTGCGAGCGAGATTCCGCCTGGCGGCTGCCCAGATCTGGAGCACGCGAGGTGGACGTTGTTGGTCGCGCCGGGAAACACTGCGAACTGGTGCGCTGATAGCGCCCCGCGCGAGCATCCTCATCAAACTGTCGCAGCCTTTGCAGTCAGGCGCACGCTGATCACGGTTCACGCCTCACTCAACCGATCTCTGACTGGATACCTCTCACTCCCCGGCTTCCAATCTGTGACCTCTCACCCCATCGCCATTCAGGCAAGATCCGCGTGAACATGGCATCGTCACGCCCCTTGATGAACCCTGACCACAGACAAGAAGCCGCAGGCACCGGGCGAAGCGATGCCTTGCGCATCGGCCTCGGCATCTTCGCGGCCACGTTGCTGCTCGGTGTTCTGATCGGTTGGCTCGACCCTGCGTGGCATCGCGAAGCCACCGTATGGAACGCCGAACTGCTTGGCCTGATCGCGCTCAACGTGCTGCCGGCGCTGATCCTGTTTCTGCTGATGCTGGCCTTGACCCGGCGCGTGCTGCTCGCAATCTGGTTCAGCGTCCTGATCGTCGGTGCGCTGTACGCGGCCGATGCGCAGAAGCTGCGCTATCTCGGAACACCGCTGCTGCCGGCCGATCTGCGTCTGCTCGGCGACACCGGACCAGCGGTGCATCTGCTCAGCCAATACCTGCATGTCGGACTCCTGCAAATCGTCGAGCTCCTGCTCGGACTTGGATTCACCATCGCGCTGTTCCGCGAGAAGGCACTGGTTGTACTGCGTGGTTGGCGACGTTGGCTGCTCGCACTCGCAGCATTGCTCGTTGGCGGCACGCTGATCGCTGGCAGCGTACCGTGGCCGAGCCTCTACAATGCTGACCGGCTCGACTTCCATCCGTGGGCACTCAAGGAAAGTTCGAACCACGTTGGGCTGATCGGCACCTTGCTGCTGTATCAGTGGCAGTTCGCCGGCGGCGACATTCCGCCCGCGGACCGCAAAGCCGCGGCGGCACTGCTGCTGGCCCACGCCAACGCTTTGCGCACGCGCCTGGCCGACGCCGGTGGCGCGGCCGAGCTGCCCGATATCATCGTGTTGCAAAGCGAGTCGCTATTCGATCCGGCGCGGCTGCGCGACGTGCCCGAAGGTCGCTGGCTGCGCAATTTCCATCAACTGGCCAACAGTGCGACCAGCGGCAATATGCACGTGCCGACCTTCGGCGGCGGTACCATCCGCACCGAGTTCGAAGTGTTGACCGGCGCACCGCTCGCCAGCCTGGGGGGCATCCAGTACCCGTGGCTCGAACTCAACCGCAACCGGCTGCCCGGGCTGGTGCAGGTACTCGACGCACACGGTTACCACAGCATCGCGATTCATCCGAATTCGGCGGCGTTCTGGAATCGGGCACGCGCATTTCCGGCACTCGGTTTCGATCGCTTCATCGACAATTCGACGTTTTCGCCGGACAGCGTGGTTGGCCTGTTCATCGGCGATGCGGCCTTGACCGACCGCGTCCTGGCCGAACTCGATGGCGACGGTGCAAACTCGAGCGCGGCACCGAAATTCCTGTTCGCAATCAGCATGGAGAACCATGGCCCGTTCGACTGGCGGCCCGGACTCGACCCGACGCGTCTGGCCGCATTGCCGATGCCGGACAAGCTCGACGCGGGTGGACGCTTGTGGTTCGGCAACTATCTCTATCTGCTCGACGATGCCGATGATCAACTCGGTCGGCTCGCCCGTGCCCTGGGTCAACGCAAGCGGCGCACATTGCTGTTGTTCTACGGCGATCATCTGCCATCGCTCGCGCCGGTATACTTCCAGCTCGGATTCAAAGACGGCAAGGACGCGAAAAGCGAGCCGGTACCGTGGTTGCTGTTCGACACGGCCCATCCCGAACCGCATGCCCTGAACACCGACAGTTGGCTGCTGCCGACGCTTCTGCTCGATGCCGCCGGCATTGGCGATGCGACCTATTTCACGATAATGGATACCCTGCGTAACGAACTCAATCTCGGCACCAGTCCGATCGACGCCGCTACCGAAGCCGGCATCGACGCGCTCGCGCGTCTGCAACTGCGTGGCGAGCTGGATGCGTTCGTACGCCAGACCCTGAGCGGCGCGGCGACGTCATCGACGCGCAAGCCATGACCGCAGCGTCAGAATCCGCCAAGGTCGCTCGGGCGCAGGCAATGCCCCGGTCGCGGCGTGCCGGCGTCATCGTGCTGATTTGCCTGTTGCTTGTGCTCGCCGTGCTGACCGACGCGGTGCGCGAACTAGACGGCCCTTTGCTGCACACGTTCACTGACGGCACTGATTGGGGGCTCCTGATCCTCAATGCACTGCCGGCTGCTCTGTTGAGCATATTGCTGCTCGTTGCAACCCGGCGACCGTTGCTTTCGACCTGGTTCGGCGCGCTCGCGCTTGCGCTGTTGTACGCGATCAGTGGGCTCAAATATGCGCAGCTCGCGACGCCGCTGCTGCCCGCCGATTTCCAGATGATCGGGCAACTCGGTTCGGGTGGCGAGTTGCTGGCGCGCTACCTGCCGAAAGACGGCGCGACCGTGCTGCGCTGGCTGCTGGTCGTACTCGCAACGGCGCTGGTCCTGTTCGAGTCGCCATGGCCGTCTCTGCGCGGATGGTGGAGGGCCGCTGTGGCCACGCTCACCGTGGTGGTATTCGCAACGCTGGTGCAGGGAAGCGCGCCATGGCCGTCGCTGTATTCGCGCGAGCGTCTCGGATTCGAGCCGTGGTCGCCGGCCCACAGCGCGCGCACCGCGGGTCTAATCGCCAGCCTGCTGCGTTACCACTGGGAGTTTTCCGCCGCCACGGCGCCGCCCGATCGCGTCGCCGCAAAGGCGTTGATCGCAAGCCATGAAAAGTCCGCGAACACGGAGCAAACCCAATCGGTCGCCGGCGAGGCATCTCTACCGCCCGATATCGTGGTGCTGCAAAGCGAGTCGTTTTTCGATCCGGCGCGCCTGCGCGGCATCAATCCGGACCGGGTGATTCCGAATTTTCGCCGTATCGCAGCGCACGCCGAGCACGGCAACTTGTGGGTACCGACCTACGGAGGCGGCACCATCCGCACCGAGTTCGAAGTACTGACCGGCATCGCGCTGCGTTACTTCCCCGATGTGCAGTATCCGTATTTCGACCTTACGCGCAAACCGCTGCCGAGTCTCGTACGCGCGCTCGCAGCGGCTGGCTACCGCACGCTGGCCGTGCATCCGAACGATCCGTCATTCTGGAATCGCGCCAGCGCGTTTCGCGCGATGGGTTTTGCGGCATTCGACAGCCTCGGGGACTT
Source organism: Rhodanobacteraceae bacterium (assembly GCA_049583635.1). Lineage (GTDB taxonomy): Bacteria > Pseudomonadota > Gammaproteobacteria > Xanthomonadales > Rhodanobacteraceae > Dokdonella_A. The sequence continues at coordinate 16,853 of JBAUWF010000067.1, read as the reverse complement.
CAAATCGGTGCGTCGCAGTGGCTACTACGTCAGTGACGCGACTCTGGTCGACTTCATGCTCGCGCACCTTGCCAACAATGGGCCGCCACAGTTTCTGTTCGCCATCAGCATGGAAAGCCACGGCCCCTACAACGCCAGTCCGGGCATCGATGTCGGACGACGCGATGCCGAACCGGTAATCCCCGGCCTGTCGCCCGGAGCACGCCGCGAAATGCAGGATTACCTTTACCATCTCGCCGACGCCGACCGCGCGCTCGGCCGTCTCGCGGCTGCGCTGCAGGCGCGCAAGCGTCGCACGCTGTTGGTGTTCTACGGCGATCACCTGCCCGGTCTGACCGAGGTCTACGACAAGGCGGGTTTCGCCAATGGTCTTGCGGCGACCGCGCAACCGGTGCCGTATCTGTTGTTCGATACCGCGGCGCCGACATCCAAGCGCGTGGACAGCGCCGCGTTTTTTCTGCCCGGTCAGTTACTCGCCGCAGCCGGCCTCCATGACCGCTACTTCGCATTGACCGAGGCGATTCGCGTCGACACCAAGGTCGGTCCGGGCTTCGCGCCCGCCGACGAGAGAGAACTTGCGGCGGCCATGCAGCTGCGTCAGCGCGGCGAATTGTTTCCCCGCACGAAGTCCGCAACGACAGGTTCGTCGCTGGCAGCGTCAGCACATTGAACGTCGCCGGGTCGTGCCCGCGCCATCGCCAATGTGCTGTGACTTCCGACACTGCGCGTGCACCAGCAAATCACCTAGTGTTTGAGTGCCTCGGTACTACGCACGCGCTGTGTGGACGCGTTACATGGAACCGCTCCGAAATTTGACCTTGGTGTGCTGCGTGTTCCCGCTGGCTCTGCTGGCCGCCTGCGGGCACGATGCATCCGACACATCCGTCTTCGGCCTGCTTGACGTGCATGATGCGTCGGTTACCATTCATGCGGCGGGAGTGCCCGACGCCACTGTGAGTGCCGCGGGCAACCTTCGCATCGGTGACGCCGCAGTCGCGACATCGGGACCCCAACGCGCGCAACTGAGCTTGTACTTCGTGCAGGCCCAAGCCTTGCAGCATGACGGCCTTGCCGTCGGCGAGGCCGGTGCGAAAACGGCGATGCATGCGATCGGCGGCGTCATCTCGCGCCTGGTCCACGGCGATCCCGATCGCGCCGCGCCGGCAGTTGATGCCGAGGCCGCGAAGGTCAAAGCGAGCGTCGATCGCCTTTGCACCGATCTTCATGCGCTCAAAGCCACCCAGGACAAACTCGCCGCAACGATGGCGTCGTTCAAGCCCTACGCATTGATCGATTCCACGCGCATGGACGATTGTCGTTAGACAGACTCTGCCGACGCTTCCCGGAACCATCTACAATTCCGGTTCGCCCTGACGTAGCGCCAAAAGGTGCGAACCCGAAGGACTGGAGTGCGCTAGAAACGGTTCTAGGCAGCGGTAGCCGTCCCGTTGTCTCCCACATACCGGTATTGTCCGGGCGGAAGATAGAGCGGATAAAGCAGGGATTCCTCGACCCGCAGCGCTTTGCTGAAAAAGCTCGCGATCCGAACCACTTCGCTGACAAAACGGCGTCGGTGCTCGCGATCCCACGGCGCGCCGAGATATTCGCCCAGGATGGCCTCGATACAGAGCGCATGACGTTCCACTTCGGCGTGGATCGATTTGAACTGCGTCGTCGCAACCGGATCGTTTTCCAGTGCCCAACGCAGATACGGATAGAACTGCACGCTCTTGGTGAGCCCGATGCGCCGGAACGACGCTGCGAACGCGTGCAGGCCGACGACTTGCGCCTCCTCGTCATGGTCGCGACATGCGTCCAGCACCGCGCGCATCTGACTGCACGCTGCGGCGTTTTCACCCGAAAGTTCATCGACCAGTCGCGGTCGGAAGCGCGCCCAAGATCGACTGGCATCGCCGCCACGATCCGTTGCGCGGCGCATCCGACGATCGCGTTTGCGCCCGAAGATATCGGCAAGAATGCGCGACATGTCCCTTCCAAAGGCCAGTGCCAGACCGGCATCTGGGCAGGCATTGTAACGCGATTCCGTGATGCTGTTTGCAACTGCAGACGCGTCGTCAGTCCTGTCGTTCGCCATGCCGATCGTACGAAACCGGACCGCCTCCGCCAAGCGCTGCGGCGCGCTCGACGCGGTTGCGTCCGGACAGTTTCGCCTGGCGCAACGCGGTGTCGGCCACACGCAGCACGCCGTCGAGATCCTGTCCGGGTTTCAGCTCGGCGACACCGATACTCACCGATAGCGACCGCTGCCGATAATCGATACGACTGATCGCACGACGCAGGCGCTCGGCCGCCTGCGTCGCCTGCTCGAGCGGCACCTCCGGCAACAGTACGGCGAATTCCTCGCCGCCGAGGCGACCGAGCAGGTCGCCGCTGCGCAACTCGGTACACAGTGCGCCGGCCATCAGCACCAGTGCCTCGTCGCCCGCTTCATGGCCGAGTTCGTCGTTGAGACGCTTGAAGCGGTCTGCATCGACATACAGCGCGGACAACACTTCGCCGCCGGAATTCGCCCGTTCGACCGCCTGCTTGCCCAAGTCAAACAAGCGATGACGTGACAGCACCCCGGTCAGATGATCGAAGAATGCCGCGCCGCGCAGCCGCTGGTCGAGCACGAAGCCGCGGACGTGGACGCGCACCATCGCCACAGCGAGGATGACCGCAATCGTGAGCGCGATGAACAGGTAGATCGCATAACGCAGGATTTCCGGAAGCGGCGCGTGGCCGAGCAACAACGCGGCCGCCGGCGCCAGAACACTCAGCGCCACGGCGATCACGAAACTTCGCCGGCTCGGCCAATACGGCGCGCAAACCACGGGCGCCAGCACATAGGCCGGCAACGCCCAATCCAGCCCGCCGGGCGAACCGAGCGCACTGATCGTGGTGCCGATCTCGATGACCAGCACATACGAAGTCCACACGAGCGGCAAATGGCGCCGCGCCACCGGGCCGCGGACAAACACGGCAAAGAAAATCAGCACAAGCCCAATAACGATACGCGCCAGAACGGATTCGGGACGCGTGCCAGCATGCAGCAAGATATCTCCGCCCTGAAACACCACATACGCCAGCGGCATGAAGGCAAACACGATGCGGCAAACTGGATAGACGAAATCGATGACGCGCGCACGCAAGGCGTCCTCGTCCTCAGTCGCGTACCCGGCCAGCGCCGTCGTCACCGCCGACTGCGTCGTGCGCCTGTTCATTGATGGCGTCATGTCTGAACGAACAACGGCATCATGCCGGGCCCCCAAGTGTCTCTTTGAACGAAGTCAGCAATTCTCGTGCCAGAATGCCCGCGACCGCGGGGCAAGATACCAACGCGTGTCGCCACGCATCGTGCCCGGCATGGATGACTTCAGCCGGCAGGCGTGCTGCACTCTCCAGCCGGTACAGATTATCGAGTCATTCCCGTTCACCCTGAGCGTAGCGCCGAAGGCGCGAAGTCGAAAGGGCTCAGCACGAACGGTTAATCGTTGTTTGCTGCCACTTCAATAGCGCAAGTCGCGCTCGCTCGGCACAAAGATTACACTGACCCGGACCCGCCTGACCGAACAGCTGCGAGGTCTCCCTCGGCCACCCTCAAGAAACCGTAGTCGCGCTGGTCCCAGACTTCGTCGACGGCCCATCGACCACGGCAACAACCTGGATCAACGCTCCTACGACCAACGGTTGTTCACCTACAAGCGTGTGGCAACGCGGATATCGGCGCGTTCGAGTTCGGCGCGCCGGACCGCATCTTTGCGAACGGATTCGAGATGCCATAGGGACGCGTATCCGCCGCGCGCCTTGACACGCAACGCGATCGACCGATCATTTCTGGAAGTTCCCGTCCTGAGCCGCGCAATCATGTTCGTCATCGGCTTGTGCCCGGCATCGGGTAAGGTGCAAGCTGGTCCTTCAATGCGTGATACGAACGAGGTGCGGTAATGATTTCAGCGAATTCACCGATACGGCTGGCATCGCTCGCGGCTGTCCCGATGATGGCCTTCTGCGCCTTGCTGATCAGCCCGCCGTTACTCGCCGCCGCCCATTTGGGGTCCGCGAAACGCCATGTACCGGATGCACCGGCACTATCTGCCACCCCGTTGGGTCAATGGCTTGAGCAGAAGGTCTCGGCGAACGATGGCGCATCGGGCGACAACTTCAGTTACTCGGTCGCAATTTCCGGCGCCATTGCCGTTGTCGGTGCGTCCAACGCCGCCGTCGGTGGTGTCGGAGGCCAAGGCAGCGCCTACGTATTCACCGAATCGAATGGCATGTGGAGCGAGGGGCAGAAACTTGTGGCGGACGATGGCGCGGCCGATGACGCATTCGGCTTTTCCGTGTCCATCTCGGGCAACACGATTCTAATCGGCGCGCCGTATGCGACGATCGGTGGCAATGGTGGTCAGGGCGCCGCATATGTATTCGCCCAGGCGGGCGGCCTGTGGACACAGACGCAGAAGCTGACGAACGACGACGGGGATTCCAACAACAACTTTGGCTGGTCGGTCGCCGTCAGCGGCAGCAACGCGCTGATTTCATCCCCGGTAGCACCGGTCGGCCAAAACGCATTGCAGGGCAAGGCTTACATCTTCACCGAAACAAGCGACGTGTGGACTCAGGGCCCAACGCTGACTGCCGACGACGGTGCGGCGTTTGACAGCTTCGGCTATTCGGTCGCACTCGACGGCACCACTGCCGTCGTCGGCGCGCAGGGCGTCAATTCGTATTTCGGTGCGGCCTATGTGTTCGACGGATCGGGCGGAACCTGGACGCAGGCGGCAGAACTCGTTCCGGATGATGGCACCACACTGGAATTCTTCGGCATTTCCGTCGCCGTCAGTGGATCCAACGCCCTGGTCGGTGCCTACTACCAGAACGTCGGCCCCAACGCGCATGAAGGCGCAGCTTACGTATTCACGAACTCGGGGGGCGCCTGGTCACAGGCGCAGAAACTCACGGCGAACGAAGGTGCAGCCAGCGATCGCTTCGGTCTTTCGGTGGCGCTGGACGGATCGAATGCGCTGGTCGGTGCGTACTTCGCCGACAACCAGCGAGGTGCAGCCTACCTGTTCACCGAGGACGCCGGAAACTGGGCCGAGACGACGATGCTGACAGCCAGCGACGGCCAGCCGAATGATCATTTCGGCAATGCGGTTGCGCTCACGGGAGGCGCGGCCCTGGTTGGCGCTTTCGACGCCGGCATCGGGGGCAACACGAGCCAGGGTGCGGCGTACGTTTACACGCAGCCTGCCAACGACACCATCTTCGCGAACGGATTCGACAGCGCGCCCTGACAGCACACAGCTATTGAGGCGGCATGATTTATCCAATGACTCCCATTCCCCCTGAGCGCGGCGCCGAAGGCGCAAAGTCGAAGGGCTCGGCACGAACGGTTCATCGTTGTTTTCTGCCGGTTCGATAGTCGTCAACCGGCGAGCCGCAGGGCGTATTGCGCGGTCTTCCGGGCCTGCCTGTTGCCTCTTCGAGGGAACTGCCGCGACGCAGGAGGGGTGATCGCGCGATGGCTGTCAAATCCCCAACTGGCCCCTGCTGCCGCGTTTTCCCGTGGACACTGACGAGCGCGGCGCAACGCCGTGCCATATCGAAACCTAATCGGGAGGAACCCTGTGATGAGCTGGAAATCCTTGTTGTTCTCGTTCGAAGGCCGCGTGGGACGCGGTCCGTACTGGGCGCTGGTTGTGCTGTCGTTGCTGGTGTTTGGCGGGCTCAGCGTGTTGAGCGTGATGAGTGCGCTCAACGCCAGCGATCCGACTACTGCCGGGGGTGGTGTGAGTCTCGCGATGACAGTGCTCAGCCTTGCTTTCCTGTGGCCTGCACTCGCGATCCAGGCCAAGCGCTGGCACGACGTCGACAAATCGGCATGGTGGATCCTGATCGCGCTGGTGCCGGTAGTCGGTGGCCTGATCGCGCTGGTGTTCAACGGCTTCATCGCCGGAACGCCGGGAGCGAACCGCTTCGGTGCCGCGCCGAAGGCCGCACCATCCGGTCAAACGGTGGCGGCGAGGTAGGGATCGGTTTCCCGTCCACGCCGCCGCGACAATCGTTGCGGCGTGGGCGCGTCACTCCAGTGTCGCATTCGCGGTTGTTTCCCGTTGCATGGGTGCGCAGACCTGCCACCCGAATTCTCCACTCGGGCACACCCAACCACCATCAGGAGTCGTTCTACCATGAAGATCACGCTTCCGTTTGGAGCATTTTTCGCCATGCTGGGGCTTGCCGCGTGCAGCAACGCAGCGACATCACCCGAAGCACTGGCCAAGGCATTGCAGAGTGCGTTCGACAAGGGCGACGTCACTGCCGCGCAAGCACTCGCCGATTTGGATGGCACACCAGCTCAACTGCGTTTCCTCTACCTGGACGGTGTAAATGACTGCCACACCGATTTCAAATGCACTTTCACGTCCGCGCCAGCCGATGAGGCGTTACGAAAGCGTGCGGCAGCCCAGGCCGAGCAGCTGCACCTTGAAGCGCCGGTGGTCGCCGGCATGATCAACGTTGCGATGAAGGCAAGAGACGGCAAGGGATCGGGTTCAATGTCGATGCCGTACGCCAAGGTCGGAGGCGAGTACAAACTGGCATCGGCGCATCTGTCAACCGCAGAGATTGCCGCGCGCCGTGCGAAGACAGACGATGCGCTGCTCAAGGAACTGTTCGCGAAAGGGATTCCCGACTTGACCAGCAATACCATGCAGAAGGACTGGGCCACACAGGCAAAACCCTTGCCGCCCGATGGAGGTGAACCAGGCAAAGCTCTGCTCACGCAGACCCGGGCACTATGGGCTGCCGTCGTTGCGCAGGATCCGGATGCGGCGATGAACTCGGGCGGTCGCATGCCAGAGTTCATTTTTCGCGACAAGGATTACGCAGGCAAGGCGATACCACTCGAGACACGCAAGCGCGTGTTGTATCTGCAGTCGCTGCGTTTGCTGCATGATGTCAAGGTCAACGGCGGCTATACGCTCGGCGACAACGCTGTGTTGATGATCGAAGCGCATGACGGCATCGGTTGGGTTGTGCATGGGCCGCTGCTGATGTCGCTGGCGGGAAAAACCTGGGAGCAAACCCAGGGTGGCAATACGGTCAGCTATCCGGCTCCGTGATGATTGCTGACTTCAAACGAGCGCAGCAAGCCTGACATGCAACGCACAAACCCCGGGGCTCGCTGGAGCGACAGCAAGGTACCGGTGACATGGGCTTGTGCCGCAGCGGTGCTGGTGCTGGTGCCGAACGGGTGCCATCGTGGCATTGATTCCACCAGCAGCGATATCCACCAACGGCGCGCACGATCGGACGCATGAACACCATCGCGCTCGTTCGTGCGCGGGGCGCACGCCACGCATATGAGCGCGCCATCGCCATCGCAATATGCACCACGGTTGCACCTCAGCGCTGCGGCAAGCGCGCGCGGCCTGAAGCGATGTCACGCTGGGCCTCTTCGTAATCGGCCAGCTCCGGCATATTGCGCGCACGTGCTTTCGTGACTGCTTCTGCGATCAGCGATCGGGCCTCGCCAAGACTGGCTTGATCGCCGACGCGGGCAAGATCCAGGCTCAGCTGCCAGGCTGACAGGTACGCCTCGCGCGATTTGGCGCCGTAAAGTTTCAGCGCGAGCGCGCGCCAGCGTCGATGCGCGTCAAGGGCGACCTTGAGGTCACCTTGCGCACGCGCCACCTCGCCAAGCTCTCGCAACGGTCGCATGTATTCAGGCACGTCACCACTCGGTACCACGTCATGCAATCCCGCGAGCGCCACTTCAATTGCGTGGCGACCGGCGGCGGCGTTGCCGGCCTTGAAGATCGCATAGCCGTAGTCCGCGCGTGCGCGCCAACGCTGGCGGTCGTGCGGAAGATTCACTTCGCGATACACGCGCTCGGCTTCCTTGAGCTCGCTCGCCGCTTGCGCAAATTGTCCTTCACCGATGAGCGCGAGCCCAAGATAGCGCCGCGCGTGACCCGCGTCGTTACCGTGATTGCCGAATATGCCCAAGGCAGTCCGGAAGTCGGCCCGCGCCTGCGGGTAGCGGTGCAGGCCGAGCGTCAGGATGCCGCGGGAAAACAGCGTGTGGGCATACATGCGTGAATCGTTTCCGTAGAGCTGCTGCTGGCAGTCCAGCGCCTGCTCGAAATACGACAACGCCTCGGTGCTTTTGCTCATCCGATCGAGCAGGCCTGCAAAGTTCGATTCGCCTTCGCAGACTTTCGGCGCCAGCTTGCCTTTGGCCTTGATCAATATCGGCAGACCCTCCCGGTAGGCCGCTTCGGCCTGCGCGTAGTCGCCGCTGTCCTCAAGCATGAGGGCGAACGAAAGCCGATGATCGGCAAGCTTCGGGCTGTTCCCCGGCAGGCGCCGACGCATGCGCTCGATGACCTTGCGTTCCAAGGCAAGCGCGGCCGAAGGGGATTCGATTCTGGTCAGGACGAAGGCCAGCTCGCGGTCCAGATCGTCCAGATGATCTGCATTGCGGACCGGGTCGGCGACGAGGATCCTGCGCGCGCTGCGCAGATCACGTTCGGCGTCCCTGTCGCGGTCAAATTCGGCGTAGAGCTCGCCTCGAACCGTATACGCCTCGGCAAGCCGCGGATCGCCCGCGGGCACGCTCGCGCTCAGCAACGGCACGATCACTTCGGCCGTCGCCAGGGCATCGGTGTACTCGCCGAGATTGCCTTGTATCTGGGCGATCGCGGTGAGCAATTCGCCGCGCGTTTGTGGATCGTCGGCCAGCGACGTGTCCAGTGTTGCGCGACCGCGGCTGAGAATCTCTGCGGCACTCAACGACTTGCCTTTGGCAAGCGCCGGGTCGTTCTGTTTGAACACAGCAATCAGGAATGCCTTGACGCGTTCGGCGCGCTCCGCCTGGCGCTGCGCGAGCGCCGCCTGCTGGCGTGCCGCGTTGGTCTGGTAGAGCGCGACGCCGAGGCCAACTATCAGCGACAGCGCAATCAGCAGGCTGGCCGCGACGCCGACCTGATGGCGACGCACGAACTTCGCCAATCGATACGCGGTCGAGTCCGCGCGCGCATTGATCGGTCGGCCATCGAGCCAGCGCCGCAAGTCCTCGGCGAATGCGGCGGCGGTGGCATAACGTCGTTCCGGCTCGCGCTTCAACGCGGTCGCGATGATCACATCGATGTCGCCACCGATGCTGCGCGCGAGGCGACGCGCATCGGCTTCGGCGCCGTACAGCGCAACGACCTCGGCGGACGAAAGCCGCGCGGCCAGCATGCTCGCGCGTTCGGTCACGACGGTCGATACGTCGCGCGCCAGTTGCTCGAATGTCGTGACATGCCTGCGTTGCGGAAGTTCGCCGACCAGCAATTCGCAAAGCATGAGCCCGAGCGCATAGACATCGGTCGCGGTGCCGATCGGCTCCCCAAGAATCTGCTCGGGCGCCGCATAGGCCGGCGACAACACGCGCATGCCGGTGCGCGTGCGAGTCTGCTCGCCGCTCTCCTCGATCAGCTTGGCTATACCGAAGTCCAGCACACGCGGCGCGCCATTCACGTCGACCACCACGTTCGACGGTTTCAGATCGCGGTGCACGACGAGTTGCGTGTGCGCATAGGCAACCGCTTCGGCGACCAGCGCGAGCAAACCCACCCGCGCTCGCACATCCAGTTTGTGCTGCATTGCGTAATCGGTGATTGCCTGTCCGTCGACATGTTCCATGACATAGAACGGTCGGCCATCGGCACTCATGCCGCCATCCAGCAGACTCACGATATGCGGATGATTGAGGCGGGCCAGAATGCGACGCTCCTGCAAAAAGCGGCGCAGGATCGCGTGTGTGTCCATGCCGCGCTTGAGCAGTTTGACGGCAACCTGCTGTTCGTAGGCGCCGTCTGTGCGCTCACCCAGATAAACCACGCCCATGCCGCCTTGACCAATCTGACGCAGAAGCCGCCAGGCGCCGACGCGCCCGTCGCCAGGCATCGCATCGGTGCGCGCGGCCAGCGCGTCGGACAGCAGGGCGCGGGCATCGCCATCGAGCATATCGGTAGCGTCATGATCCGCGGCCAGCAGCGATCGCACCTCGTCGGCAAGCGTTGCATCGGTACGCGCGATCGCTTCGATACGTCGCGTCCGCTCATCCGGTGCGAGTTCGACCAGTTCGTCGAACAGCGCGCCAATGCGCGCCCAGCGTGCAGCCGCTTCACTCATGCGGGTGTATCGGCAAGCTGGCGCTGAAGGAATGCGCGCGCGCGCCGCCAGTCGCGCTTCAACGAACGTTCGGACCGCGCTTTGACAACGGCGATCTCCGACAGATCGAGCCCCCCGTAGAAACGCAGCTCCACCAGGGATGCCAGGCCGGGATCCAGTTCAGCCAGATGCGCGAGCGCCGCGTCGAGCGCAAGCACATCCTCGTCGCGACCGTCCGCAGCCGCCTCGAGTGCGGTCGTATCCAGTGACTCGACGCGGACGCCGCCACCGCGACGCAATGCTGCACGCTGACGAACATGGTCGATGACAATCTGCCGCATTGCGCGCGCTGCAACCGCGAAGAAGTGACTTCTGTCGTTGGCCGTCGGCGCCCCATGATGGGCCAGTTTGAGATAAACCTCGTGGACCAGTGAAGTCGCACGCATCGCCTGTTCGCCGCCACCGCGCAACTGACCGGCTGCAAGCCTATGCAACTCGTCGTACAGGGTCGCGAACACGCGTTCGGAGGCGTCGCGATCCCCGTCGCGCGCCTTGCCGAGCAGTTCCGTGATATCGACCACAGGCTTCTCCCAGCCGCAACGCTACGGTGCCACGCGCGCAGGCATTAGGCAATCGCAACCTGCGCGCCCGCAGACTCAACCAGTTTATCCCGGATCCGGTCCACGGCGGCTTCGGGATCCTCGGTTCAGTGTGTACAAACCGAGCGCGCCGCCAACGCGCCGCGAATGCGCATACTCCGGTGGTCGAGACAGGAAGATCGCAGCGGATACACTTGCCGGCATGCCGATGGCAGACTGTCCGCCAAGGTCAAGCATCGATCGATGCCGGGAGAGAACCGATGGGCCGTCGACAGCTACTCGCACGCGACGCTATGGAGAGAAAACCCGATGACCAGCGATAGCGACGCGAGCCCGCAGCAGCGGCCCGCGTGGCCGAAGGTGGCGTTCGATGTATTTTTGGGCCACGCACCGGACTGGTACAAGATCACGCTCATCGCGGCTCTCGTGCTGAACCCGATCGTGCTGGCGCTGTTCGGGCCGTTCGTCAGCGGCTGGCTGCTGCTGATCGAGTTCATCGGCGCGCTCGCGCTGGCGCTGCGATGCTACCCGCTGCAGCCGGCCGGCCTGCTGGCGATCGAAGCCTTGTTCATGGGCCTGACATCCACAACGCACGTTGCGCACGAGGTCAACGCCAACTTTTCGGTGATCCTGCTGCTGATGTTCATGGTGGCCGGCATCTATTTCCTGCGCAATCTGCTGTTGTACATTTTCACCGGCCTGCTGGTTCGCGTACGCTCCAAGCGCGCGTTGTCGCTGACCTTCTGCGCTGTTGCGGCGCTGCTTTCAGCGTTTCTCGATGCGCTCACCGTGATCGCGGTGATCGTGAGCGTCGCCACCGGCTTCTACATGATCTATCACCGCGTCGCTTCGGGCGGCGGCTTCGATGACGACCAGGGCCATGATCACGAAGACGACGGATTGATCGAGGACCAGCGCCGTGGGGATCTAGTGCAATTTCGTGGATTCCTGCGCAGTCTTGTCATGCACGCCGCGGTCGGCACCGCGCTCGGTGGTGTGTGCACACTGGTCGGCGAGCCGCAGAACCTGCTGATCGGCGACGCGGTCGGCTGGAGCTTCGTCGCGTTCGCGCTGCGCATGGCGCCGGTCACGCTACCGGTGCTCATCGTCGGTCTTTGCACCTGCCTGGCACTCGAAAACCTGCACTGGTTCGGCTATGGCGAATTGCTGCCCGAGTCGGTGCGCGAGGTGATTGAACGCTATGCGACGCGCGAGCGTGAGGCGCGTGATCGCGCGGGCTGGCTGCGTCTCGGCGCGCAGGCGCTCGCAGCAGTCTTCCTCGTCGTCGGGTTGCTGTTTCACCTGGCGGAAGTCGGCCTGATCGGTCTCGGTGTGATCGTGCTGGCGACGGCGCTTTGCGGCGTCGTGGACGAGCGCCGTATCGGACATGCGTTCGAGGAAGCGCTGCCGTTCACGGCGCTGCTGGTGACATTCTTCGCGATCGTCGCGGTAATTCAGGAACAGCACCTGTTCGTGCCGATCATCGAACGCGTGCTGGCCGCCGAAGGTCGCGCGCAGCTGGTGATGATGTACATTGCCAACGGCGTGCTCTCGGCGATCAGCGACAACGTGTTCGTCGCGAGCGTGTACATCAAGGCGCTCGAAACCGCTGCGGCCGGCGGGCACCTGGCACGCGAGCAGTTCGAGCTGCTGGCTGTGGCTGTCAATACCGGCACCAACATCCCGAGCGTGGCCACCCCGAACGGCCAAGCCGCGTTCCTGTTTCTGCTGACCTCGGCGCTGGCGCCGCTGATCCGGCTCGGCTACGGTCGCATGCTGTGGATGGCGCTGCCGTACACGGTCATGATGTCGCTGACCGGGCTCATCGCGGTGTGGGTACTGCTTTGATCGCCGATCCGCACCGAAGTGTCGACAATCCGCTGGCGTTCCTCGCCGGATCCAGTCCGCACATGCCACCACAACATGCAAGAGCCGATCGGGCACGTCTCGACAGGAAAGCGTGCGCGGGAGCGCAAGCGCGCGGCAAGGCTGGTCCAAAGGGCGAACGCCTTGGGCGCGGGTCAACCGGATACTCGTATGGCGCACACGAAAAGCGTTGCGGAGCATCGTGACTTAGCCCTTTGGCTGCCCCGGACGCCGTCCCCTCAATCGCCGCCGGCCAGCCAACCATCGGCAGACGATCAATACATTCTCGACGGATCGCACTGGTTGGGTGAGAATGGGTTCCAGGAGATTCCTTGTGAACCCATCCGTACCGGCAGCGACAGACGGCGAAGCCGCCGGGCTTGCGCCGGACGCGTTGTTTGCGGCGGTGTACGATCGCCTCAAGGTGATGGCGGGGCGGCAGCTCGGAGCGGGCGGCCGCAGCGCGACGCTCGACACGACCGTCCTCGTGCACGAGCTCTACCTGCGCATCAATGCACGGAACGATCTTTCGTTCTCGCACCCCGGCCAATTCTTTGCGTACGCGGCGCGCGCGATGCGCCATCTGCTGACCGATCGGGCGCGCAGGCACATGAGCCAGCGCGCCGGCGGCAACTGGATGCAGATCACATTGACTGCCAGCAGCGAGTCGTTTGCACTCGACAGTGCCGAACAGGCAATCGCACTCGACACGGCGCTGGATCGGCTTGCCGCGATCGACAAACGCGCGGCTCGCGTCGTGGAACTGCGCTACTTCGCAGGCCTTAGCGCCGAACAGGCTGCCGAAGCGCTCGGCGTCGCCAGACGCACGGTCGATCGCGACTGGACGTTTGCGCTCGCATTCCTGAAAACCGATCTCGAGTGATGGCACAGTCCGGCGCATATCGCCGTTATTCGTAGAAAGCCCTTCCGGCGATATCGCATGGCATCGCAGAACCCGACCTTGCGCGAGCTGTTCGAAGCGGCCCTCGAGCTGCCCGGGGAAGCGCGCGTGCAGTTTCTGGAAAGCCGTTGTGCTGATCCGGCTCAGCGGGCACGACTGGAACGCATGCTCGACGCAGGTCCGGAACCGGGCGGTGCGCTGCCGGCTGCGCCGGCTGCGACACTGGCCGGAGTTCTGCCGGACGCCAGCGTCACCGAAGCGCTGCCGCCGGGTTCGCGAATCGGTCCGTTCGAGCTGATCGAAGTGCTCGGCGAAGGCGGCTCATCGACAGTATTCCGCGCCGCGCGCACGGCCGACGGTGTACGCCAGGAGGTGGCCCTGAAGCTGTTGCGCCGCGGCCTGTACTCGCCCGACGCGCAACGCCAGTTCCGCCGCGAACGGCAGGTCCTGTCGCAACTGCGGCATCCGGGGATCGCGCGCCTGATCGAGGGCGGGATCACCGAAACCGGAGCGGCCTACATCGCACTCGATCTCGTCGATGGCGTGCCGATCACCGACCATGTGCGCGAGCAGCGCCTCGACCTGGGCCAGCGTCTCGCACTGTTCATCAGTGTATGCCGCGCGGTCGAGGCCGCGCACCGCGCCCTGATCGTGCATCGCGATCTGAAACCGTCGAATGTGCTGGTAACCGGCGATGGCGAAGTCAAGCTGCTCGACTTCGGCATCGCCAAGCTGCTCGATGCAGACGACGACACGCAGACCCGCCTGCCAGCATTCACGCCTGCCTACGCGTCACCGGAACAACGCAGTGGTGGGCTGATCACCACCGCGACCGATGTCTATGCGCTCGGCGTGCTGCTCGGCGAGCTGATCACGGGAATCCGTTTGAACGAAGGTTCGACGCGCACGCCGTCCAGCCAGATCAGCGAGCAGCCCGAACCCGGCGTGCTGCCGGCGAGTGCAACAGTGACGCGCCGCCAGTTGCGCGGCGACCTCGACAACATCGTGCTGAAAGCCCTAGATGCCGATCCGGCCAGACGCTACGCCTCCGCAGGCGCATTCGCCGACGATATCGAGCGTTTGCTCGACGGTCGGCCGGTCGCCGCGCATCCGCCCTCGCGCCTGTATCGCGCACGCAAATTTGTCGCGCGTCATCGCGGCGGCGTGGCAACCACCGCGTTGTTCCTGCTGGCGATCTTCGCTGCGCTCGGCATCGCGCTGTGGCAGGCACGAGTTGCACAACAACAGGCTCGTGTGGCACGCGAGCAAGCGGAGCGTGCCGACACGACCCGTCGTTTTCTAATGGGCGTTTTCGATCACGCCGAACCCGATGCGAACCTCGGCAAGGCGATCAGTGCGCACGAACTCGTCGCGCAGGGCGAACGCGAACTTGCCTCCAATGAGGACATTCCCTCCAGTGCACGCCTGGAGCTGACCGTGATGATTGCGCACCTGTACTGGGATCTCGACGACTACGCCCATGCGGGACCCCTGATTCAACGTGCCATTGCCGCAGTCGCGCGCGCTGATGCAGCCGACGACACCAGGGCGCGCACTCTGGCCTCCATCGCAAGCATGGAGGTAGCCAAGCGCAAGTTTGATGATGCACTCAATCATGCGCGGCAAGCGCTGACGATTGCGCAGCGCATCGGCCCCGCGGGTATCGATTCGGCGTCCGAAGCACGCCGGATCGTGGCCGGGTCCCTGCGCGGAAAGGACAATTCGCTGCAGGCGGAGAAGGTCCTGCGCGAGGCGCTGGCGCGCGATCGCGAAAGCTACGGTGACCATCATCAAGCGGTCATTGACGATTCGATTGCGCTCGGCTCGGTGCTTACCGAGTTGTCGCGTTTCGACGAGGCGATCACCGTTCTGCGCGGCGCAGCGGATCTCGCGCGCGGCGTGCACGGCACCATCCACAGCAGCGTAGCCGACGCTTTGCAAAGACTGGGCGAGGTGTTGGGATATGCGGGAGACTACGCGGGTTCGGAAAAGGCGATAAGCGAAGCGGCGCGCATCGACGAGAAAATCTACGGTCCTGCGCATAACGAGACCCTGATTGCGCGCGGCAACCTGTATTGGAGCATGGAACGCCAAGGCCGCTACGCGGAAGCCTTGCAAGGCCGCATGTCCATGCTGCCGATGCTGGAAAAGCTGTCGGCGACGCGACCCGAAACGGTTGCTGCTGCTTATACCTCGATCGGTCAGGACTACGCCAAGTTCGGCCGCTTCGACGAGGCGGAAGCAGCGCTGCGCAAGGCACTGGACCTCTGGGCAACGCTGCAAGGATCCAACGGTGAGTGGGACAGCGCCGACCCGATGGTGGGCTTGGCCGAAGCTCTGCGCTGGCACGGCCGCTACACGGAGGCGGAAAGTGTCCTGCGCAAGGCAATCGCGATCGAGCAGAAACATGAGCCGCCGGAATCCGGGTGGCTCAATCGCGACCGAGGGACTCTGGGTGACTTCATGCGTCAGACGGGCCGCTATGACGAGGCGCTGCGCGAACTGACCGATGCCGTGCACGCGCGCAGCGGCGCCAAACCCGACCCGTTGCTGAGCGTACTGCTGGCTCAATTGAGTCAGGCGCAACTCGACGCGGACGACCCGGCCCAAGCGCTGGCGACCGCCACACGGAGCGTCGCGATGGGGCGGAACCTGTTCAAGTCCCGCCAAGTCGGCCTGGGTACCCCGCTGTTCGCGCTGGCCCGCGCCGAGCTGGCGCTGGGCCAAGCCGACAGGGCGGAACCTCTGCTGCGCGAAGCCATCGCGGTGCGCAGCCCGCCGAATCCCGCCAACGATCCGCGCGTGCTCGAGATCAAGGTCTCCCTGGTGAATGCGCTGGACGCACTCGGCCGCTCCGACGAAGCACGTGCCCTGCGCAACGAGATCGAACCTTCGCTTTCCGCCTCAGCGTCCCCGTACGCAGCCATCCTCGTGCACAGATTGGCTTCCACGCGGACTCGACCGACGTCGGGCTCCGCCGATCGCTGACGCACCATCACCAAGTCAGACCGAGTGGTGGACCGATCGCGCTTTCCCAGGACAGCCGGCACGCGATCAACAAATTCGCTCCAGTCACCGTGTGACTACTCTTCTCGCGAGCAGCTTGGGCACGGGTCGGCGTCAAAGATTCCGGTAATCCATGCGCAATGGCACAAACCCGTGCCGCTGTTCGTTCTTCCTCAATGCCACGCCGGTATTGAGGAGACCACCATGGCACGTTCGCTCTCCCTGCTCCTGGCACTCGCCGCCAGCCTGTGTCTTCCGCAGCTTGCGCTCGCCTTCAACGTCTACACCGTCGGCGGCGATGCGGCCTGTCCCTACGC
>JBAUWF010000066.1:0-68456 GCA_049583635.1 Rhodanobacteraceae bacterium | reverse complement strand
AACAATGACCCGCGCTCGTCGATCTACGACGCGACGCAGACCCGCGTCATGGGCGGTACGCTGGTCAAGGTGCTGGCCTGGTACGACAACGAGTGGGGTTTTTCCAACCGCATGCTCGACATGACCGCGGTATTCGCCGCGCTATAGGGCATTTGAAGAGGCAGTGCGCGCAGGGGGATCGTCTGGCCCCCGAACGCGCGCGCGCCGAGATGTGATGCGCAGTTCACGATGAGCGGGGGAGGCCTTGACGCGATCACATAGTCCTGTATATTTACAATCATGTAAATTGACTAATGTGATCGAGCATGACGGAAAACAAGCCTCGGTACGAGGAAGTCGTGATCCCCGCGTTGCTCAGGCACGCTCGTGTCACCTACGCCGTGGCGATGCGCCGCGCATTGGCCGAGGCCGGGTACGACGACGTTCCGAAAAACGGCCTGTATGTCCTCGGCGGATTGGCCATGGGAGGCGACGACGTTCCGCTCTCGAAGTTGATCCGCGACTTGCGCATCTCTAAGCAGGCCGCCGGCCAGCTGGTCGACGCCCTTGTGACGCGCGGCTATCTGCAGCGCGAGATCGACCGGCACGACCGGCGCAGGCTGACCGTGATCCTGACCAAACGCGGTCGGACCGCCGCGGCCGCACAAACCAGAGCCCGCGAGAAAATCGATGCGCAGCTATTGGCACGAGTGGGCCAGCGTAACCTCGGCGTCACGCGCAGGGTGCTCGCCGAATTGATCGATATCGGGCGCCGGCAAGAGGAGTCGGGTCCCGATACGGCTAGCCCATCGGAGGCGAGCCGATGATTTCAGGCGCCATTGCACAGCTTCGCACCACAAACCTTGCTGAATCCATCCGCTTCTACACCAGCCTGCCGGGACTGACGCTGGAATTTCGCTACCAGGATTTCTACGCGGGCATCCGCGCGGGCAACCAGGTTTTTCACTTGAAGCTGGTGGACGAGGAGGATCCCTCCATCGCGTACGTGGAGCAGGGCGGACACTTCCATCTCTACCTTGAAACGGATGATGCCGCGGCCACGGCGGACGCCTTGAAAACGGAAGGCGTCCGGCTGGTGAAGGATGTGCATGACACCGCGTGGGGAACGCGCGAGTTCGTCATCCAGGACGACCAGGGGCATACGCTGTACTTCGGCGAATCTCGAGGCGCGGTCGCGGGCACATCGCGGCCGGCGGACGGCGGCCGCAGAGTGCCCGCGAACGGAAAAGGAGAGTCCGATGAAGCTTGACGCCATCGAGATCAAGGCGTTCGTCCCCGCACGCGACCTCGCGATATCGAAAGCCCTTTATGTGGCGCTCGGATTCGAGCTGCCATGGTCGTCGCCGGACCTGGCCTACGTTCGCCACGGCTCGACAAGTTTCCTGTTGCAACAATTTTTTGTGCCCGAGCACGCCAGCAATTTCATGATGCACCTGCTGGTCGAGAACGTCGACGACTGGTACCAGCACGTCATCGCTTCGGGCGTCGCGCAAAGATACGGCACGCGCATCGAGGCGCCGAAGGATCGGCCGTGGGCCATGAGGGATTTCCCGCTCGTCGATCCCGCGGGCGTTCTGTGGCGGATCGCGCAGAACATTCCGGGCTGAACGATCCCCTCGTGGACAACCGATTGATGCGTTCACGGCCGTCGACTACGAGAGACACACGCCGAACGGGCGAAGAGTTTTTCTATCCCACGATGCACTCGAGTCGATCTGCAAGTAGTACCAGAGCGTCAGGGACTTTCTTGGGCTGGATGTGCGAGGACTTTATCGAGGCGGCGTCATTCGATCGTTGGGCGAGGTCCAAGCTCTGGGCAACGGCGAAGGTAGAACCCCGGTATAGTCGAGAAAGAAAAGCAAAGCATAATTGGTGCGTTCATGCGACTGGACGGATCTGCGGTCCTCCATTTCTTCAGGTCGGACTATCCATGTCAGATAAGCCTCGATTTGACATCGGGACATATCGACGTTTGGTTCCCTCGACCGGATGGAACGTTTCCCTTGGAACAATTCACGTCCGGTGAGGAATTACTCCTATCTGATATCCGACTCGCGGGCCTCTTCGGACAGCTATGCGCCGATTCTTACGGCGATTTCTTCGTTGTCCGGCACACATCGATTGCCGGTGTCGACATATCTTCGGATGTATTTGCGGAGACGCCATCGACGATTACGCGTCTCAGTTTGCAACCGCGAAATTCGCGCCTCTCGTTCAAACTTCATTCCGTTGATCCGCGCGCCATCTCTGGAAGCGAACTCGTGTACCACGCAAGCACTTGCGCGCGCACCCTTCCGCCCTTTGACATCACGCTTGATGGTCAGGCCGTAACAATAACGTTACGCCAAGATCGAGCTTTCGTCAGATCAGCCACTGATGACCTTGAGCGTTATGAGGAGAAAATGCGTGTTGCCTTGGGGATCTTATGCGGTGGTCCGGCGTCGTCTCGCTTGAAGCGCAGCAAAGATGTTGTCGACATCAATTCGGCCCCCCACGACACGCACACGGTAGGAAGGTTCTGGAAAAGAGAGGAAGACATCCCCGACATCTTGCAACGCACATTGCAGCTGCTCACTTCCCAAACTGACGCGGAACGCCGTCACCAACGCGCTGCACACTTCTACACGCACGGCCTAGGGGATAGGTCGATGCTTGAGCACCGAATCGTACTGCTGTACACGGCGCTCGAAGTGCTCGACAAATCGGACACTCTTTCGAAAGAGCCTGTCGCACAACTACTTGGGGTCGATCTAAATTCCGCCGACCTGATCATCCGAGTAAGAAATGGTCTAGTGCACAAAGGGCTTTCGCTTGGAGCAGCGGTGGAAGCAAAGGCTCAAGAGATTCAATCGCATTCCCGCACATGGTCGCCGCATGGACTGGACTTGCTGCGCCCGAGGCTTGGCCCTCACTTCTTTCTTTGGCTTGCGACCCTACTGGCCAAGTACTGGAGGGGAGCGATCGGTTTCTCGGGTGAAATCAGCGACTACAGTTCCCTAGCATAGATTACGAAACCCCGGTCGAAGTACACATTTCTTCCGATCTCTCGGCGGAGTCTGCGCACGGCTTGGAGGCGCTTCGATCGCGCCGATGTCGTCGGGGGGTCCATCCAACCTGACGGCACGTGGCTCGATCGGAAGTCAAGTCCGATGCCTGCAGACCACCGTGCTTCGACTTCCACTGGTAGTAGATCGGCATGCTGATACCGCGTTGCCTGCAGATGTCCTTCGCCGGAACGCCGGCATCGGCGTGCTTGAGGATCGAGACGATCCGCGTCTCGGTTAATCGTGACTTCTCCATGACCCCTCTTGCTAGCGGTGAAACATGCCGGAACATTCCACTTGCGGGTTCCTGTGTCTACCTGGCGATGAACCTTAACGGCACTCTGAACCTCGTCTTAAGCGCGCCGCTTAACACACCGAACCTCGGGTGGAAGGCAGCAGTCGAAGTTCGCACCGCAGGAAGCGACACAAGAATTCATGGAGTCGATCAACCCATAACAAGTTGGAGTTCCCATCATGAGAAAGACGATTCTTGCGATTGCCCTGACTACCGCCGGCTTCGCCGCGCTCCCGATCGCAAGTCACGCTGCGGATACCGGCGGCTTCTTCATCAACGGCAATGTCGGCCGCTCGAACCTGAGCAAAGGCCCCTATGACGACAGTGACACCGGCTTCGGGGCGAATATCGGCTATCGCTGGGCACTGGCGCCCGGCATGTTGCTTGGCGTCGAGGGCGGTTATACCGACCTCGGCAGCTTTTCGCCGAAATCGAGCGTGCGCGATCTCGGCCTCGGCGACGCCGAATTGAAGGGCTGGAACCTTGGCGTAAACGGCCATTTCAATGTCAGCGACAACTGGTATGTCAGCGGGCGCACGGGTTTCTTCCGGGGTGACCTGAAGGGCGATTACCTTGATGCTGCGGCGCTTCCGGTACGGGTCGATGACCATGCCAACAAGTGGTACGCGGGCGCCGGCTTCGGCTACGACTTCAGCAACAACGCAAGCGTCGGCCTCAACTACGACTACTACAAGGCCGAAAAGGGCGGATTGAGTCTCGATCCGGATCTGGTCTCGGTCAGCGGCGAATACCGCTTCTGACCGATGCACGCCTGCGGGCGTGCTGCTGGCTGCGACGGAGGTCCATGGCAGGGACGCCGCAACGCCCGGTCTGCGCGCAGCAGGCCGGGTTTTTCATTGGCGTGTCGGCAACAGATTGCGGCTGCCTCAGTTCATGAGGAGTAGGAACCCGGGGCCGAGTGCATTTCTTCCGCACAATCCGTTCCGCTGCCGTTCAATGCGCGACCAGCAGCGGCAGTTCGCTGTTCTGGAACAGATGACGTGTCGCCCCGCCGAGCACGAGTTCGCTGATGCGCGAGTGGCCCCAGGCGCCCATCACGATCAGGTCCGCGCCGGCCGCGCGAGCGGCATCGAGGATTGCGGCGCCGTGATTGCGCTCGGGTTTGAATGGCTGGAATGTGGCTGTCGTTACGTCGCGTCGTTTCAGCCACGTGGCGAGATCGAACGCAGGTAGGTAGCGCAGTCCGAGCGGGTCCTCGGCCGGATCGCCTGCAAGGACGGTGACACGTTCGGCGCGTACCAGCAGCGGCAGCGCGGCGCGGATGGCGAGACTGGATTCGCGGCTGCGGTTCCATGCGACCAGGATATGTGCGCCGATCGAATCGAGTCGTGCCGCTTCCGGCACCACGACCACCGGTGTGGCGGCCCCGAACACGGTGCGTGAGACGAGGCCCCAGCCGGTCGGGGCATCGGGATTGAGCAGCGGGCGTTCGAGCACGATCAGATCGCACCAGCGTGCGGCGTGACACAGCGCCTCCACGGTATCGCCCTGCGATACCTGCCACTCGCCTGACAGCGAATGCCGATCCAGTTGGGCGTGCCACCACGCGGCGCGCGTCAGCGCTTCCTCGTAAAATTGATCCGCCTGGTGCACTTGCACGGCGACTGCCTCGGGAGTCGCGAACGCCGCCGAAGCGATCGGCACCACGTGCAGGCCGAGCACCCAGGCGTCCAGGCGCTTCGCCAATGCAAGACCCGCGAGCACTGCCGGCGTGTCACCTTCGGTGCGGCGCAGGTGAATGAGCACATCGAGCTTGGCCATGATGTTCGATTCCGGCGACACCGCGTGGCGATGCGTTGTCGATAGCTTACGCGGGTTGTTACGCCGGGGCAGGTGACCTCTTGCACAGGCGCAAGCGAACGCACGGGGCTATGATATGGGCACACTGGCTGCTGGAGATTCGATCATGGGTCTCATGTTCTCGATTTGCGCCGTCATCGGCGGCTTCATGCTGTTCAGTGCCGGTCTCGCGGTGCTGCCGGCGCTGCTCGCGCTCGCGGCGGTTTGCATCGGAGTGTGGATTGCGTTCGCCATGCTCGGTTTCGTGTTTCGTCTGGTCGGTGGCATCGTCATGCTGGTCTGCGCGGTCCCGATGATATTGGTTGCCGGCGCGTTGGCGTTGACGTTCGGCCTGGTATTGCTGCCAATGGTGTTGCCGCTGTTGCTGCTCGCGGCAGTCGTCTGGGCCATCGCTCGCGCTGCCCGCAGTGCACCCCAGCCGAAACCCGCACCGCGCCTGACTGCCTGAGCGAACCGCGGGTTTCGGCCGCCACCGCACACCGGCGCGGTTTGCCGTCTGCGTGCCGATCTGGTCTGATGGTCTCATGGGCAGATTGTCGCTGCTTCTACTGTCGGGCTTGCTGGCCACGGTGCCAGTCGCGTCGCGATGTGCGCAGACGGCAACGGGCGATGTTCACGATGTCTGGCTGATGCATCTCGACGACGCGATCGGGCCGGCCAGCGCCGATTACATAACCCGCGGTATCGCCAAGGCCAACGCCGCTTCCGCGGCGGCTATCGTGATCGAGATCGATACCCCCGGCGGACTCGATGGCGCGATGCGCCGCATCATCAAGGCCATACTCGCCTCGGGTGTGCCAGTCGTCGGCTTCGTGGCGCCCGGCGGCTCGCGCGCGGCCAGCGCCGGCACCTATATCCTTTACGCTTGCCACATCGCCGCGATGGCGCCGGCCACCAATCTCGGCGCGGCGACGCCGGTGCAGTTGATCGGCGGTGGCGGCCAGGGCGCAGCTGGAAGCGATTCGAAAAAGGATCAGCGCGAGAAGGGCAAACCGGCGCCCGGCGCCGCAGCGAAGCCTGCGACGCCGGTACCCGCGGATGCCGAATCGCGCAAGGTTCGTAACGACGCGATCGCGTATATCCGCGCTCTGGCGGCCAAGCGTGACCGCAATGCCGACTGGGCCGAGCAGGCCGTGCGCGACGCTGCGAGCCTCCCGGCGCGCGAGGCATTGCAAATGCATGTGATCGACTTGATCACCGACAACGTCCCGGACCTGCTGAAAAATATCGATGGCCGCCGTTTGGTGACCGCGACCGGCCCTACAGTCCTGCACACCCGCGATGTCGCGGTGCACGACTGGTCGCCGGATTGGCGCAGCCGTTTTCTTGGCGTCATCGCCAATCCGTCGGTTGCCTATATCCTGCTGCTGCTCGGCATCTATGGATTGCTCTTCGAGGGATACAGTCCGGGTGCGGTATTGCCCGGCGTGGTCGGCGCGATCTGTTTGTTGCTCGCGCTGTACGCATTCCAGTTGCTGCCGGTGAACTTTGCCGGGCTTGCGCTGATCGCGCTCGGCGTGGTTCTGATCGTTGCCGAGACTTTCGTGCCGGCTTACGGTTCGCTCGGCATCGGCGGCGTCATCGCGTTTGTGACAGGATCGGTGGTACTGATGAATACGGATTTGCCCGGCTATGGCATCTCGCTGCCCCTGCTGGTGGGCGTCAGCCTTGCCGCGGCGCTGGTTGTGGTCGGGATTATCTGGCTCGCGCTGCGAGCGCGGCAAAGGCCGGTGGTCAGCGGGCGCGAGCAGATGATCGGCGCCATAGCGGTGGCGATAGAAGATTTCCAGGATCTGGGCGACGTGCATGTGCATAGCGAGCGCTGGCAGGCGCGCAGCGCCGTCCCGGTTCGCAAGGGCCAACAGGTGCGCGTGACCGGGCTCGATGGTCTGACGCTCATTGTCAGTCCGCTCACACGCGATCACGCGGGCGCTGGCGAATTGCCCGGCGTGCGGGAGGCGTGACGCTGAATCGTTCAATCAACGGAGAATGCTGATGTTTTCAAGTCTTGCGGTCGTTGTCGTCCTGATCGCGCTGTTGCTGCTGTCCTCGATCAAGATACTGCGCGAGTACGAGCGTGGCGTGGTTTTTCTGTTCGGACGTTTTCAGTCGGTGAAGGGACCCGGCATCATCATCCTGCTGCCGGTGGCGCAGCAGATGGTGCGCATGGATCTGCGCACCGTGGTGTTGTCGGTGCCGCCGCAGGATGTGATCTCGCGCGATAACGTGTCGGTCAAGGTCAATGCGGTCATCTATTTCCGCATCATCGATCCGGAAAAAGCCGTGATCCAGGTCGCCGATGTGTACGAGGCAACCAGCCAGCTTGCGCAGACCACCCTGCGCTCGGTGCTTGGTCAGCACGAGCTCGACGACATGCTGGCCGCGCGCGACAAGCTCAATCACGACATCCAGGCGATCCTCGATCAGCACACCGATGCTTGGGGCATCAAGGTCGCCAATGTCGAGATCAAGCAGGTCGATCTGGACGAGGGCATGATCCGCGCGATCGCCAAGCAGGCCGAAGCCGAGCGCCAGCGCCGCGCCAAGGTGATCAACGCCGAAGGCGAACTGCAGGCGTCGGAGAAACTCATGCAGGCCGCGCAGACACTGATGCAGCAGCCACAGGCCATCCAGTTGCGCTATCTGCAGACGATGGTCGAGGTGGCCGGCGACAAGAGCCATACCATCCTGTTCCCGTTGCCGCTCGATCTGATCGAACCGTTGCTCGGCCGCAAGCGCGACGCATGACGGCGCGCGTCACGCATCGCGGTGGCTGTCATTGCGGCCGCGTGCGTTTCGAGGTGGATGCGTCCGCGATCATCGCGGCGCTCGAGTGCAATTGTTCGATCTGTCGCATGACGGGCTTCGTGCATCTGATCGTGCCTGCCGCGCGCTTTCGTCTGCTGGACGGGACGGACGCGCTGACCGAATACACCTTCAACACCGGCATCGCGAAGCATCGCTTCTGCACGCATTGTGGCGTCAAGAGCTTCTATGTTCCGCGCTCGAATCCCGATGGCATCGATGGCAACGTGCGCTGTCTCGACCCGACCACGATCGAGCGCGTCGACATCGCGCCGTTCGACGACAATCGGCGCGTGGAGAGCGAGGCTGCGATCGCCGATCTGTCGCGTGCCGACTGAAAATTACGCGACTGCTGCGTAGTGACGCTTCAGAAACTCGAAACAGGCGCGCAGTCCCTGCGCTTCGCCGCCGCGCGGCCGGCCGGGCTTGTCGCTGTCGTTCCACGCGTACACGTCGATGTGGCACCAAGCCCGGGTTTCCGGCACGAAGCGTTCGAGAAACAATGCCGCGGTTATGGCGCCGGCGTGCCGCGAGGTGGCCGAATTGGTCAAATCAGCGATGCTTGAGTCGAGCATGGTCAGGTACGGACGCCACAGCGGCAGGCGCCATAACGGATCGCTGGTGGCCTGTGCACTGGCCAGCAGTTGTTCGGCGATGTCGTCGCGATTGCTGAACAGCGCAGGGAGGTCCGGCCCGAGCGCAACGCGCGCTGCACCGGTCAGCGTGGCGAAATCGAGGATCAGGTCCGGTTTCTGTTCGGCTGCGAAGGCCAGCGCATCGCACAGCACGAGTCGACCTTCGGCATCGGTGTTGTCCACCTCCACGCTGAGGCCGGTACGCGTGCGGATAACCTCTCCGGGTCGATAGGCGTTGCCGGCAATCGCGTTCTCGACTGCCGGAATCAGCAGGCTCAGGCGCACCGGCAGACCGGATTCGAGAATCAGGCCGGCCAATGCGATCGCGTGCGCCGCGCCGCCCATGTCCTTTTTCATCCAGCGCATGCCGTCGGCGGTCTTCAGATCGAGACCGCCGGTGTCGAAGCACACGCCCTTGCCGACCAGGACGATGTGCGGTGCGTCGGCCTGACCGTGCGTGAGCATGGCCAGGCGCGGTGCGCGGTGGCTCGCACGCCCGACCGCATGGATCGCCGGAAAGTCGCGCGCAAGGTCATCGCCCTGCCAGTCGCGGTAGTCGCCGCTGTGCGTGGCAGCGAGCTCGCGTACCGCTTCGGCCAGCTCGCCGGGTCCGAGATCTTCGGTCGGCGTATTGACCAGGTCACGCACTCGGCAGGCCGCGCGCGCGCTTGCGACAACGCGCGTCTGGTCGTTGGCATCGACGACGAGGCCGGCAGGTTGCCGTCGTGCTTTGCGATAGCGGACGAACTGGTAGGCGCCGAGCGCCCAATGCAGCGCGGCCTCGGCCTTGTCCACGGCCAACCCGCGCGCGTCGAGCACGTAGTCGCCCGGGGGCAATAGCAATGGTAGTGCAGCGAGCGCATAAAACGGGTGCGCGCGATCGCAGCCGGCCAGCACCACCGCGATGTTGCCCCGGGTGCCGGGCAGTGCCAGAAACCGGCCGGCCTGGCCAGCGAAATCGTGATGGGCGCACCAGGTGCGGGCGTCGTCTGCGAGGCTCTCGACCAACGCCTCGAAGCCATCCCGGTCAATCAGCAGCAACGGTGTGGCGGTGCCGGATTTTTCAGAGCCGATCCATCCCTGCATCGCACGTCCTCCGTCGCGGTATCCGTTGCGTTTCGGCCGTTACATGCAACCCCGGATCGTTGAATCGCCACGACCATGAACGCGGAGATCCGGCCCTGGCGCCATTCGACCACGCCACGCCATCGGGTTCAACCGCGCGACCCAGATCAGCGACGCGGGCATCGCAGATGTCGCGCGCCACGTCATTGCGCACGCGGCGTCAAAAAGATTGCATCGCTAGCAGAACAATCGCAAAGATACTCGAGACGCGTTGCGAGGGTCTGCACCGGCACCGGAGCTCACATCGATTCGACGCGTACCTTTCTCAATGTGCCTGCCCCTCTTCGGTGGCCTTGCTGGCGCCGGCACGGACGCCCGCGAAGGTCGAGCCGGGGTTGGCTTTCGATGAAGCGGTTGCTTCCGACTTCACATTGTCGAAACTCGCGAGCGCGTTACCGGCCGGACTGACCGCGGCCGTTACATTGGCAAAGCTGGCCTTGCGTTCAGGTGGCTTGCGCGTCTTCGCCGCCGCTTTGTCATGCGTGCTGGCGAGCGCCTTGACCGGCGTCTTTGCGCGGGGTTTGTGTGATGGATTCTTTGCCAGCGCCCTGGACGGTTTCGACAGGTTGGCATGGTGGTGACCGACAGGTGGCGCAGGCGCAGCGGAGCCGGCCAGCATTTTCACGGCGGCCGTTTCCTTGCGTTCAGTCGCGGTGGCGCCCGCGGCGCCGGACTGGCTGCGCGACTGCGCCGTCGCCTCGGCGGTCGCGTTCGGCGCAACAGCGGGCGTCGGTATTGTTTCTGGCGGGGGCGGCCCGGCTGCGCCCGCAATCGCGCTCGGCGGCCCGTTCGGAAACAGCTCGGTGTCGATGCGCGCGATGCGCGCGGCCTTGAGTGCATCGACATTGCCGGCCTCCGCATACGGGACGAGCCGGTGATTGCGCAACGTCTGCTGCGCGACAGGGGTGTCGATGAACGCGAGAAAGGCTTCGACTTCGGGCTTATTCGGCGTCTTTGCATTGTCACCGAGATAGAGCGTCATGAACAACGGATAGCTTCCGTCCGCAACGTGACTCATGCTTGGCGCAATGCCTTCGACGTTGAGCATTTTCACGCGCTTGTTGGCAAACGTCGACGACAACGTGGAAAGCCCGAGCCCGGCCGGATCGATGGCGACACCTTCCTCCAGCTTTTCAGTATTCAGATACAGCCGCGGTGCGGCGACGCGCTGATCTCCATTGTGAAACAACAGCGCGCGCAGACTGAACTCCACGCCATCGAGTGGTGCGGCGATCGCATACAGGTTGATCGGCGTGTCGTTGCCGCCGAGTTCCTTCCAGTTGGTTATCTTGCCGAGGTACACATTGCGCAATTGTGCCAGCGTGATGTCGTGGGCCGGATTGCGCGGATGCGTAATCGCGACGATCGCATCGAGAGCGACCGGGATGAAATCGAGGTTGGCCTCTTCGGCGCGCTTGGCGTAACCGTGGCGTGCACTGCCGGCGAGGTCGGCACGGCCCGCAGCGACCGCGTCGATTCCGGAAATCGTGCTGAATGGCTGCAACGTGACATGGCCTTTGTGGGCCTTCTCGAAAGCCCTTGCCAGATCGTCCATGAACCCGCGTGCGCTGACGATGTCGCCGCGCCAGATCAGATTGGCTTGGGTGGGTTTCGCGACGGCTTTTCGGGCGGTCGCGGGAATCGGGCTGGAAAGCAGCGCAAACAGCAGTGCGAAGAGCAGTGTCGACAAACGGCAACGCGGCATGGCGCGGGATCCCACGACTGATAGCACCGCAACGATATCACGCAGACCTGCATGCACGATCGAAAATTCCGTTCAGCCGCGTGATGCGGCGCGTACGCGGATTCGTTCAGTTGAGCATGAGAAAGTATGCGTTGTCGCCGCGCACCAGCGTCAGCAGCAATTGCCCCGGATGGGTTCCGGCAAGGCGTTCGAGATCGCGTGTGCCCCGGATATCCTGTTGGTTCACCGCAACGATGACATCGCCGATGCGAAGACCGCTCCGGAACGCACGGCTGCCGTCGGCAACACGCGTCACCGTGACGCCGCCGCCGTTGCGGTGCTGACTGTCGGCAAGATCGGCGAGTTCGGCTCCGGCGAGACGTGGATCGACGCTTGCGCCTTTTGCCGTGTGTACAACAGGGGCGGTGAGTGTGGTTTCAAGCGCGAGCAGCTTGCCGTCGCGCAATATGCCGAGACTCACCTGCGATCCGATCGGCGTCAGGCCTTCGATATTGTGCAATTGCTGTGCGCTTGCGACCGGTTTGCCATCAAGCGACACAATCGTATCGCCGGGCTTGAGGCCGATCTGCTCGGCAGGCGAGCCACTGCGAACGCGCGTGATGACCGCACCCTTGCGATTGTTCAGTGACAGCATCTTTGCCAGCTGCGGCGTAATGTCCTGCGCATCGACGCCAAGCGCACCGCGCCTGACTTCCCCGGTAGCGACCAGTTGGCGCATGACGTCGCTGGCCAGATCCGACGGAATCGCGAAACCGATACCGACGTTACCGCCGGACGGCGAATAGATCATCGAATTGATACCGACCAGCTCACCACGCAGGTTGACCAGCGCGCCGCCGGAGTTGCCCGGATTGATCGACGCATCGGTCTGGATGTAATTCTGGTATCCCTCACCACGCAGGCCGGTGCGCTGCAGAGCCGAGACGATGCCCGAGGTGACGGTCTGGCCGAGACCGAACGGATCGCCGACGGCAACGACGAAATCGCCGACGCGCAATTGCGATGAGTCGGCCAGCGGCAACGCGGTCAGATTATCGGCCGGGATTTGCAGCACCGCGAGATCGGAATCGGGGTCGGTGCCGATCACCCTGGCTTTGACCGTTTGTCCGCTGGTCAGTGTTACCGCGATGTCATCGGCACCCGCCACGACATGGTTGTTGGTCAGCACGTATCCTTTCGTCGCATTGACGACCACGCCCGATCCGAGCGACTGTTGCACACGCTCGCGTGGAATCTCCGGCACGCCGAAGAAGCGGCGAAAGAATGGATCGTCGAAATACGGATCGCGTACGCGCACGCGCGTCTTGGAGCTGATGTTGACAACTGCAGGTGTCACGCGCGCGAGCATCGGTGCGAGTGACGGCATGGGCTCGCCCGCGACCTCGGCCGGCAGGGCGGCACGCGTATTGGTGGCGACGACGAGCAGGCTGACGGTAAGCGCACAACCGACGGCGAAAATCGTGTGTGCGGCCTTGCGAGAGGGATTGGGGCGATGCATTGCGATCCTTAGTTGAGCGCTTCCAGCAATGACCACGGTGCCGCCTGAGGGTTCCCACGCGGCGCGGCGCCGGGAAAGGTGGCGATCAGATTCCTGTGCCACTGGATGTGGAAGAATGCGGCGTTGGGAGGAATTTACCACTCGGCGGAATGCGGAATCTTGGGTAGTGCCTCAGAGGCACTACCGAATCTTGCCGCCTTTCCCGGTCTTCAAGAAGGCGTGACAGGCGCGCCGATGCGCAGGCGCAATCGGTGCGACAGAGCGACTCGCGGCAGCGGTCCGTTTGCGTGTTGCAGGATCATTGCAACTTGGCCGGTCCCGCGGTAGGGTTGGAGACCTCGCAACCACAAGATATTGTGGTCTTCGAGTGTGCTTCGCGCCATAAGTTGGGTTGTTCAGCGGTTGTACCGGAGATGGCGCGCAGCCGCCGGGGAAATTGGTAGGTGGGGATCATGCACACATCGAAACCCGGGTTTCCTGTCTTGTACCGTCCTGGTAGACGCCAAGACGGGGCGTCGGTTGCGTTGCCGGGTTGCACATTGACGCGCAACCGGAAATGGAGGAATACGCCGCAATGAACACGGTTCGACAGGAGCAACGCACGCGCGACGCAGTGGAGATTCCGCTGCAACCCGCGTCGAGCGATATCTGGGACAAGAAGTACCGTTTGAAAACCAAGCAGGGCGAACCGGTCGATGTCAGCATCGACGATACCTACCAGCGTGTCGCCCGCGCGTTGTCCGAAGTCGAGGTCACACCGGAAAAACAGAAATACTGGAACGAGCGATTTCTGTGGGCGCTGCGTCGGGGAGCGATCCCGGCCGGGCGCATCACATCGAACGCGGGCGCCCAGCAGCACAAGCCGAAGACCTCGACAATCAACTGCACAGTGTCCGGAACCATCGAGGATTCGATGGACAATATCCTCGATCGCGTGCACGAGGCCGGGCTGACCTTGAAGGCCGGTTGCGGCATCGGCTACGAATTTTCAACCCTGCGACCGCGAGGCGCCTACGTGTCGGGTGCGGGCGCGTACACCTCGGGTCCGCTGTCATTCATGGACATCTACGACAAGATGTGTTTCACGGTGTCGTCGGCCGGCGGCCGCCGCGGCGCCCAGATGGGCACGTTCGACGTCGCCCATCCGGATGTGCGCGAGTTCATCCGCGCCAAGCGCGAGGACGGCCGCTTGCGCCAGTTCAATCTGTCGTTGCTGATCACCGACGGTTTCATGCAGGCGGTCGAGGACGATGCCGACTGGCCACTGGTGTTTCCGATCCACGTCAAGGAAGAGGACGAGGTCGATTTGAGCGATCCGGCCACGGTCGTGTGGCGTGAATGGCCGACGCACAAGCAGTATGTCGAGCGCGAGGATGGTCTGGTCGCGTGCAGAATCTACGGATACCTGCGTGCACGCCACCTGTGGGACATGATCATGGTCTCGACCTATGACTATGCCGAGCCGGGGTTCATCCTGATCGACCGTGTCAACGAGATGAACAACAACTGGTGGTGCGAGAACATCCGCGCGACCAATCCGTGCGGTGAGCAACCATTGCCACCGTACGGCTCCTGCCTGCTCGGTTCGGTCAATCTGACCACTTTCGTGCGCGATCCGTTCGGACCCAAGGCGCGTTTCGACTTCGACGAATACCGTGAAGTGGTGCGCGTGTTCACGCGCATGCTCGACAACGTGGTCGAGGTCAACGGGCTGCCGCTCGCCGAGCAACGGGCGGAAATTCTGCGCAAGCGTCGTCATGGCATGGGCTTTCTCGGCCTCGGCTCGACCATCACGATGCTCAAGATGCGTTATGGCGAGGCGGATTCCCGCCAGTTCACCACCGACGTCGCACGCGAGATGGCTCTGGCCGGCTGGGAAATCGCGCTCGGCCTTGCGAAGGAGAAAGGCCCGGCGCCGATCATGCTCGAAGAATTCGAGGTGACCGGCGAACTGCTGCGCAAACGCCCGGAGATGGTTGCCGATGGCTACGAGGTCGGCGATCGCGTGCCGGGTCGGTTGCTGCATGCGAAATACAGTCGCTACATGCAACGCGTCGCCGGGGTCGCGCCCGAACTCGTGGCCGAACTCGGCGAAGTTGGCGCGCGCTTCACCCATCATTCCTCGATCGCGCCGACCGGTACCATTTCGTTGTCACTGGCCAACAATGCCTCGAACGGCATCGAGCCGAGCTTCGCGCACCATTACAGCCGCAATGTGATCCGCGAAGGCAGGAAGACCAAGGAAAAAGTCGAGGTGTTCAGCTACGAGCTGCTGGCCTATCGCGAACTGATCAACGGCAAGGCGATGCCCGGGTCGGACGAGACCGCTGAAAAGCTGCCCGGCTACTTCGTGTCCGCCGACGACATCTCGCCGACCGCGCACGTCGACATCCAGGCCGCGGCACAGGTTTGGGTCGATTCCTCGATCTCCAAGACCGCCAATGTGCCGACCGACTACCCCTACGAAGACTTCAAGGACATCTACCGTTACGCATA
Organism: Rhodanobacteraceae bacterium; assembly: GCA_049583635.1. Classification (GTDB taxonomy): domain Bacteria; phylum Pseudomonadota; class Gammaproteobacteria; order Xanthomonadales; family Rhodanobacteraceae; genus Dokdonella_A. The sequence continues at coordinate 53,032 of JBAUWF010000066.1, read as the reverse complement.
CCGGCAGGGCCTCAAAGGCTGCACAACCTTCCGTTTCAACCCGACGGCCTTCCAAGGAGTACTGGTCAAGGAGCATGATCTAGCCAACACCACCTATCGCTTCGAGCTCGAAGACGGTTCCGTGGTGGAGGTCAAGGGCAACGAAGAGATCGAATACGATGGCGAAACGCACACCGCGGCCAATCTCTTCGATGCACTGAAGGAAGGCTACTACGGCAAGTTCTGAGCGGACCGGCAATGAGTGCAGGCTCACGGCCCGTTTCAGGCATGCATCATTCCGGAGAGGGGAACCAACATGCACAGTGAAGGCAGCAGTTTCGGCGAGTCGTTGGACGAGATGAAGGAGGGTGCGACAGAAATGGGCGGCGCCGTGGCCGACATGGCCAGTGCAATCGGCACGTCGGTGACAACAGCAGCCAGCGATACAGGCCAGGCGGTTGGTACGACTGCCAGGAAAGTCGGCAAGAAGGCCAAAAAGGCGCGCAAGCAAGCCGCGCGCCGTGTACAGACCGTCGTGGCCACGGTCAAGAAAGCCGTCACCAGAAAGCCCGCGAAGAAGAAGCCGAAGAAGGTAGCCGCCAGGAAAGCAGCCGTAAAGAAGGCCGCAACCAAGCCGGCCGCCGCGCGCAAGAAAGTTGCGAAGAAGGCGGCGACAGGGAAAGCGAAGCGCGCTCGGCCAGCAGCGAAAAAGGCAAGGGCGAAGGCTGCCCGTAAAACGGCGACCAGAAAAGTTGCGCGCAAGACTGCCCGAAAAGTTGCTCGCAAGGTCGCCCGCAAGACCGCGGCGAGGAAGGTGGCATCAAGGAAGCCGGCGCGCAAGGCAGCGACCCGAAAGAGCGCTCGCAAGGCGGTGACGAAGAAGACGGGTGCAAGGAAATCCGTGGCGAAAAAAGCCGCGCGCAAGGCAGCGGCCCGAAAGAGTACTCGCAAGGCGGCAACGAAGAAGACGGGTGCAAGGAAACCCGTGGTCAAAAAAGCCGCGCGCAAGGCCGCGATCAGGAAGGGTACCCGCAGGGCGGCGCAGAAAGGCTCTCGTCGCAGATAGCGTGCGGCCTGGCACCGTCCCGAACGATCACGGCCGGTCATGAGCCGGCCGTGATCGCGAGGTTCGCGGGCCGACGCTCGCCACCGATCCATATTCATTCGCGAACTCACGGTATATGACCATCAAGATAGGCAACCGCATCAAGAATTACGGCGTCGTCCGGTCCGATGAAACGGCCGTGCAGCCTGCCGTGGAAGTGATGCCCGCGGACGACGAATCGCCGATCGCCGAAATTATCCAGATGCATGAGAAGGTCGAACGGCCGGATGTGCTGATCGGCGCGACCTACAAGATCAAGTCACCGCTGTTCGAGCATGCGCTCTACGTCACGATCAACGACATTGTGCTGAACGCCGGCACCGAGCACGAGTTGCGCCGACCGTTCGAGGTGTTCGTCAACTCCAAGAACATGGACCATTTCCAGTGGATCGTGGCGCTGACGCGCATCATGTCGGCGGTATTTCGCAAGGGTGGCGATGTGACGTTCCTGGTCGAGGAACTGAAAGCCGTGTTCGATCCGCGCGGCGGCTATTTCAAGGCCGGTGGCGTGTACATGCCGTCGATCGTTGCCGAACTTGGCGCTATCATCGAGACCCACCTCAAGTCGATCGGCCTGATGCATGATCCGGAGATGAGTCCGGAACAGCGCGCGCTGATTGCCGAGAAGCGTGCAGCCTACGAGGCAGTCTCCAGCAAGCAAGCCGCAACACGGAAATCCGGGCCGGGCGGCACACCGGCTGGCGTACCGGTCGACCCGGACGCCGCTGCGGATTCCGACTTCGATGAATCCGGCGCAGGCGAGAACCGGGCGGATTCATCCAGCCCGTCTGCCGGCACTTTCCCGCAGGGGGCCACCTTGTGTGGCAAGTGCCATACCAGTGCGGTGATCCTGATGGACGGCTGCGCAACCTGTCTCGCCTGCGGCTATTCGAAATGCGGATGAACCCGGGACCCGGCGTCTGTTCTGCCTCCGATCTGCGCATCCATGATTGCACGCCGGCCGCTGCATCTTCTCGTTTGTCACGCTGACCGAGCGGTCCCTGATCGCAACGACGTTTGACCGGCGCGCATCTGAGCAACCAGGCGAGCACCTTCCTGGCGCAGCGATTTCCAGCGGCTACACCGATCCATCGACAGCGATGCCGAAAGGCTGGTCCTTGATCTGGTCGCGCTGACGCTGTTGCGAAGAGGTATATGCAATGACCACGATTGTCGGGTTTTCCGGCAGCCTGCGCACGGGCTCCTACAATGGCGCGCTGTTGCGTGCGGCCGAATCGATGATGCCGTCCGGCAGCCGGATGGACATCGGATCGATTCGCGAGTTTCCGCTCTACGATGCGGACGATGAAGCGAAAATGGGCATTCCCGCAGCGGTGTCGGCGCTGAAGGATTCGATTGCCGCTGCCGATGGTCTCCTGATCGTCACACCCGAATACAACAACAGCATCCCCGGCGTTACCAAGAATGCAATCGACTGGCTGAGCCGTCCGTCGGCCGATATTGCGCGTGTGTTCGGTGGCAAGCCGGTGGCGTTGATCGGCGCTTCGCAAGGCGGGTTCGGCACCATCCTGGCGCAGAACGCGTGGCTGCCGGTGTTGCGCGCGCTCGGTGCCGAGCTGTGGACCGGCGGGCGCTTGCTGGTTCCACGCGCGGGCAAGGTGTTCGACGCCCAAGGGGATATCATCGACGCCACGGTCAATACCGCGCTCGGGAATTATATCGAGGGTTTCGTTGCGTCCCTGGTGTCGCATCGATGAACCGAATTCCGTGACGGTGCAAAACGCCGCAGGCACCGAACGTCGCCCCGGAAGACGCTGGATTTGTTCGCTGTTAGCTGCGGGAAGACACGCTGCAATGACTCCGATGACACCAACCGCCCATGCTCCGATTCTGGTCGTTCCGCTGATTCTGTTCGCGATCTACCGCCGAGTGCGGCGCAACTTCGGACGCCAGCCGGTCAGACCCGGCCGCATGAAGACGCGGATCGTCCTGTTTGCCGTGATCGGGCTGCTGGTCCTGTTGCCCGCGTTCCTCAGTCCGCGGTTGGCGGGTGCTGCGGCAATCGGGTTGCTCGCAGGTGCGTTCCTCGCGGTCGCCGGTCTGCACCTGACGCACTTCGAGACCGACCCCGACGGGCATCGCTGGTATACGCCGCACGGTTATATCGGCGTCGCAATCAGCCTGGTGCTGCTCGGGCGACTGCTTTACCGCTTCCTGGTGATCTATCCGACGCTGCAGGCGGGAGCCCGAGCAGGTGGTGCCTACCCAATCGCGGCCTACCAACGCAGTCCATTGACTCTTGCGCTGCTCGCGGCCGTGGTTGCCTATTACGTCGTCTATCTCGTCGGCGTTCTGCTTCGCTCCGCTCGAACAAGCACCTCACCGACGATCGGGTCATAGCACACAGACACGAGGCACGAACGTGAAACTCGAAGGATCCTGTCACTGCGGGCGCGTCACCTTCTCGGTCGAGGCCTATGCGCCGGTGCCGTTCATGTATTGCTACTGCTCGATCTGCCGCAAGACCGCTGGCGGTGGTGGCTTTGCCATCAATCTCGGTGCGTACCGGAAAACGCTGAAAGTTGACGGGCGCGAACATCTCGGCGTCTATCGCGCCAAAGTCAAGCGTGACGGGAAGTTGCAGTCGAGCAGTGCGCGACGCCATTTCTGCAAGCACTGCGGCAGCGCGTTGTGGGCGTACGATCCGACCTGGCCCGATCTCGTGCACCCGCATGCATCGGCCATCGACACGCCGCTGCCGAAACCGCCGGAACGCTTCCATATCCTGCTCGACTCGAAGGCGAACTGGGTCGAGCTGCCGCGCGGCAAGCGCGAGCACCGCTTCGAACATTTCCCCGACGAGTCGCTGGAACAATGGCACCGCCGGCATGGTTTGTTCGAGAAATAGGACAAGCGTGATTATCGCGATCGGGCCGTGTGCCCGGCGTGTGCGCGCCGCTTGTGATTGAATGTCCGCGACGCCATCTCCCTGAATCATCGATCGGTCGTCTTTTCGCGCATCGACGCGCACAATCCCGTCATGCCTCTTGATTGCTTTCATCCCGCTGTCGCCGCGTGGTTTCGCGCGACCTTCGCCGAACCGACACCGGCCCAGGACGAAGCGTGGCCGGCGATCCGCTCGGGCCGGCATGCGCTGATCGCGGCGCCGACCGGTTCGGGCAAGACTTTCGCCGCTTTCCTGGCGGCGATCGATGATCTCGTGCGGCGTGGAATCAAAAGCCCGCTGGCGGACGAAACCGCAATTGTCTACGTCTCGCCGCTCAAGGCACTGTCCAACGACATCCGCATCAATCTTGAAGCGCCTCTTGCGGGTATCCGAGCGGAGCTCGAGCGGCTCGGGTTGCCTGATGTCGAGATCAGGACCATCGTGCGCACGGGCGACACGCCGCAGGCCGAGCGCGCGCTGATGCGCAAGCGCCCGCCGCATATTGTTGTGACCACGCCGGAATCGCTGTACATATTGCTGGGCTCGGAGTCCGGTCGACGCATGCTTGCGACGACGCGCAGCGTGATCGTGGACGAGATCCATGCACTCGCTCCGAACAAACGCGGTAGTCACCTCGCGCTGTCGCTGGCGCGACTCGAGGCCTTGTGCGAACGACGACTCGTGCGCATCGGATTGTCGGCGACGCAGAAACCGCTCGAGACGGTCGCGCGTTTTTTGATCGGAGCGCCGTCGGGCGGTTTCGGCGCTGGTCCCGTTTCGTTCCCGGCACCCGGGATTGAGCCTGCGGCAAACCCTTCCGGTGCAAGCCGCGGAAGGGAGAATGAGCACGACTGCGCGATCGTCGATGTCGGCTATGGGCGCCGGCGCGAACTTCACATCGAACTACCTGCGGCACCGCTCGAAGCAGTCATGTCGGCCGATGCGTGGCAGCAGGTCTATACGCGGCTTGCCGAACTTGCCGAAAGCCATCGCACGACGCTGGTGTTCGTGAACACGCGGCGCATGGCCGAACGCACGGCGCGCCATTTGAGTGAGCGTCTCGGCAAGGAACGCGTCGCGGCGCATCATGGCAGCCTTGCCAAGGAGGCGCGGCTCGATGCCGAGCAGCGCCTCAAGCGTGGCGAGTTGCGCGTGCTGGTCGCGACTGCATCGCTCGAGCTCGGCATCGACATCGGCGACGTGGACCTGGTTTGTCAGCTCGCGTCGCCGCACTCGATCGCAGCGTTCCTGCAGCGCGTCGGACGCTCGGGGCATGCGGTCGGCGCGACGCCGAGGGGTTGCCTGTTTCCGCAATCGCGAGACGATCTCGTCGAGTGCGCGGCATTGCTGGACAGCGTGCGTCGCGGAGAACTCGATACATTGACGCTCATCAAAGCACCGCTCGATGTGCTGGCGCAGCACCTCGTCGCCGAGATCGCGTGCCGGGAATGGAGCGAGCAGGCGCTGTTCGAGATGGTGCGCAGCGCGTGGCCTTACGCGCACCTCGAGCACGATACCTTCATGCATGTCGTGCGCATGCTCGCAGACGGTTACACGACACGCTTCGGTCCGCGTTCGGCCTATGTGCATCGCGACGCAGTGAATGGCAATTTGCGCGCGCGCCGCGGAGCGCGGCTCACCGCGATTACCTCGGGTGGCGTGATTCCCGACAACGCCGATTACGACGTCGTGCTCGAGCCCGCGGCGCAGATGATCGGCACCGTCAACGAGGATTTTGCGGTCGAAAGCATCGCGGGCGACATCTTCCAGCTCGGCAACATGTCCTATCGCATTCTGCGCGTCGAGCGCAGCCGCGTGCGCGTAGAGGATGCGCACGGTGCGCCACCGACGATTCCATTCTGGCTCGGTGAGGCGCCCGGGCGCAGCGACGAATTGTCGTCCGCGGTTTCGCGGCTGCGCGGGGAAATCTCGCGGCGCCTGCCTGTTCCGGTCCACGGTGCTCAGCCCTGCGGCGCGGCACAGGCATGGCTGACCGACGAAGTAGGTCTCGACGAATCGGCTGCGCGCCAGATCGTCGAATACCTCGGCGCGGCGAAGGCGGCTCTCGGCGTGTTGCCGACGCGACGCGAGATCGCGATCGAGCGATTCTTCGACGAGTCCGGCGGCACCCAGCTTGTGATCCACACGCCGCTTGGCAGCCGTATCAATCGTGCATGGGGTCTGGCGTTGCGCAAGCGCTTCTGCCGCAAGTTCAATTTTGAATTGCAGGCTGCGGCGACCGAAGATGCGATCGTGCTGTCGCTTTCGACCAGTCACAGTTTTCCGCTAGAGGATGTCGCGCGTTATCTGAATTCGAGCTCGGTCTGCGAGGTGTTGATTCAAGCCCTGCTCGACGCTCCGATGTTCGGTGTGCGCTGGCGCTGGAATGCGAGCACGGCACTCGCGTTGCCGCGCTTCACGGGTGGCAGGAAAGTGCCCGCGCAACTGCAGCGCATGAAGGCCGAAGATCTGCTCGCGACCGTGTTCCCCGATCAGGTCGCCTGCGCCGAGAACCTTGTCGGCGAGCGCGAGATTCCCGATCATCCGCTGGTCGCCCAGACCGTGCACGACTGCCTGCACGAGGCGATGGACGTCGATGGCCTGGTTGATCTGCTGCGCGCGCTCGAATGCGGCGACGCACGTGTCGTTGCGCGCGATCTGACCGAACCCTCGCCACTCGCGGCCGAAGTGCTCGGCGCGAGGCCCTACGCCTATCTCGATGACGCGCCGCTCGAGGAGCGCCGCACACAGGCGGTCTCGGGTCGGCGCTGGGTTGATGCTGCGACTGCCGCCGATTTCGGCCGCCTCGATCCGGGCGCGATTGCAGCGGTGCGCGACGAGGCCTGGCCCGGCGCCACGAATGCCGACGAGCTGCATGATGCGCTCATGGCCGTCGCGTTTCTCGGCGAAGACGAAGTGCACGCGAACCCGGTATGGTCCGACCTGCTCGACCAACTTGCCGCACAGCGACGCGTGACCTCGATCGATGCATGCGCCACGCCTGGCGCATTGCGTCGTCTGTGGATTCCGGCCGAACGTCTGCCGCAGTTTTGTGCGCTGTTCCCCAGTGCGGATGGACAGCCGCCGATTGCCGCGCCCGCCGAATACGCGTCGCAAACCTGGACGCGCGAAGAAGCCTTGCTCGACATTCTGCGCGCACGTCTGACCGGCCTCGGCCCCGCCACCGCCGATGCACTCGCGCGATCGCTCGGCGTGGCGATCGCGGATGTCGATGTCGAGCTGCTGCGGCTCGAATCCGAAGGCTACGTAATGCGCGGGCAGTTTACCGCCGCGGGTCGCGCGCTCGAATGGTGCGAACGTCACCTGCTCGCGCGCATCCATCGCTATACGGTCGGTCGCCTGCGTCGCGAGATCGAGCCGGTCGAGCCGCGCGACTTCATGCGTTTCCTCTTCGAATGGCAGCATGTCGCGCCGGGCAGCCGGGTTTCGGGACCGGATGCGCTGGCCGGCGTGGTTGCGCAACTCGAAGGCTACGAGGCGCCAGCCGCCGCGTGGGAAAGCGAGCTGTTGCCGGCGCGTATCGAAGGTTACGAGCCGTCGTGGCTCGACGATCTGTGTCTCGCCGGCCGTCTCGTGTGGACACGACTACGCGGTGCCACCGACGATCCGACGCGCGGACGCAGCGCTGGGCCCGTGCGTGCGACACCCATCGTCTTGCTGCTGCGGCGCCATCTGGCGCAATGGACCGCACTCGGTCGGCGCGCGGGCGCCACGCCTTCGACGCTGTCCTCGCGTGCGCAGGCCGTGGTCGAGCAGCTCGTGCACGGTGGAGCCGCATTCTTCGACGAGCTTGTCGCGACGACGGGCTTGCTGCGCACCGAACTCGAGGATGCGCTCGGAGAACTCGTTGCGACGGGCATCGTCAACGCCGACAGCTTCGCGGGGCTGCGAGCGTTGCTGGTGCCTGCTGCGCGCCGCGCTGCGCGTCGCCGCGGTCGCCGGCGCGCGTTGTTCGGGATCGCTGATGCGGGACGCTGGGGACTCGTACGCCGCCGCGACGATGCACCTGCGCAATCCGGCGATTCGCAACGCCCGCGTATAGCGCATGAAACACTCGAACTCGTCGCATGGACCTTGCTGCGCCGCTACGGCGTGGTTTGCTGGCGCGTGATCGCGCGCGAAGCGGCGTGGTTGCCGCCGTGGCGTGAGCTTGTTCGCGTATTGCAGCGTCTTGAAGCGCGTGGCGAGATTCGCGGCGGACGATTCATCGCCGGCTTGTCGGGCGAGCAATTCGCACTGCCCGACGCGATCGGTTTGCTGCGCAAGACGCGCCAGACATCGTACGAAGGCATTCTGGTTTCCGTCTGCGGCGCTGATCCGCTCAATCTCGTCGGCAATGTGGTTGCCGGTGCACATGTGCCGACCCTGACGGGATCTCGCGTGCTTTACCGCGATGGGATACCGATCGCCACTCTGGTCGGCAGCGCAGTGACATTGCTCGAACCGATCGATCCGGCACTGGAATGGACTGCCCGGAAAGCGCTTCTGCGCCGAACCGATAGCGCGAAGCCGACCGAGGCTTGCGCCCATGCGGCATCGGATGCCGTTTGATCGCTACGACTGCGTCGTCAGCCGGTCGATTTCCGCCAATTCGTCTGCGTCGAGTTTCCACTCGGCCGCGGCGGCATTCTGTACGACTTGTTCCGGTTTGGTTGCTCCGGCGATCACACTTGCGACCGGCGCTTGCGCCGCGAGCCAGGAGATCGCGAGATCGAGCAGACTGTGATCGCGCCGTACGGCGAACGTCCGCAGTGCATCGACAATGTTCCAGTTGGCTTCGGTCATGTAACGTTCGCCGAGCCCCTTCCAGTGCGCAAAACGCGATTGTTCCGGAAGTTCGGCATTGCGCCGGTACTTTCCGGTCAGGAGTCCCGAAGCAAGCGGAAAATACGGCAGCAAGCCAAGCCCTTCGGCTTTCATTACCGGCAACCGGTCGCTTTCGATTCCGCGCTCGACCAAGCTGTATTCGTCCTGGCACGAGATGAAGCCAGTGAGCCCGGTGTCACGCGCCGTTTGCTGTGCCTCTTTGACCTGCATCGCGCTGAAGTTGGAACATCCGATAACGCGTACCTTGCCGTTCTGCACGAGATCGTCGAGTGCGCGCAGCGTCTCCTCGATCGGCGTATGCGCATCGGGTTCGTGCATCTGGTAGAGATCGATCCAATCGGTGCCCAGTCGTCGCAAGCTGGCTTCAGCGGCCTGAGCAATGTATTTGCGCGTACCGCGTGGCTGACTGTCCGCGTCGTCCATCGGTTTGCCGAACTTGGTCGCGAGCACGATCTGCGAGCGCCGTCCACCAAGCGCCTGACCAAGCACGGATTCCGAGGCGCCGCATTTGCTGCCATAGATGTCGGCGGTATCGAACAGCGTGATGCCGTGATCGAGCGCCGCATCGACGACCTTGCGCGCGGCGTCGAGATCGATGCGCGCGCCGAAATTGTTGCAGCCGAGCCCGACCAGCGAAACCTCGAGGTTCGAATTTCCGAGTTGTCGTTTTTGCAGGAGAAAACTCCGTCCATGGGCAGGGCTTTTCATCGTGCCACACCGAGCCTGAATTCAATACGAAGCGGTGTGTTCGGGTTGGTCATCCGCTGCCTTGCACATGCGTCAAGACGGCGGCAGCTGCACCGGCTTGTGCCGCCATTGTGCGTCGGCGCGTTGCGGATATCCCGACAGTCAGGACGCGCGCTTGCGAAACAGCAACACAAAACGATCGGTTTTGCCGAGCATGGGTGGCTTGTAAGAAAGCTGATCGCGTTTGTCGGCGGGGTTGCGCAGCAAATCACTCGTGCGCACGAAATCGAAACCGTGCGCCTGAAAATCCTTTCGGGCATAGGTCTCGTCAATGCGGTGCAGGGTTCCTGCAGCGGCGTTTCCGGTACCCGGCTTGGCCGAATGATCCACCAGCAGCAGGATGCCGCCCGGCTTGAGTGCGTCGGCGAGTTGATCGAGCACCGGGCCGACCTCGATCTTCGGCCAGCCATCTTTTGGCGCCACCCAGTAAAGATCGTGATAGTCCTTGATCATGAGCACGGCGTCGAACGAGCCGGGTGCGAGGCCCATATGTGCGGGATCGACAGTGCGGTGCTCGACGTTCTCGAGTCGGCCATGACCGATGCGCGCGCGCCAGCCGTTGTTGGCGAATGCGTCGTAGGGTGCGTTGTTGAGCAGCACCACATGACCGTCGGGGCCGACGAGATAGCTCGACAGTTCGCTGTAGTAGCCGTCGGCCGCAAAGAAGTCCAGAACCTGCATGCCGGGCTCGATGCCGGCGAAACGCAACAATTCGGCGGGATGGTCGATTGCGTCGCGTTTGAGGTCGCCGGCACTGCGGCCAGGGTGGGCGACGGCCGCATCGTACCGATCCATCGCATAAGTGGGTGCTGCGGCGAGCGTGAGCAGCACGACGGCCGTGTTCAAAAGGCTGGATCGAATCGTGCATGAGGTCATGGTCGGGATTCCCCGCGAGCGCCTGTTGCGACAAGCATGACAATAGCCGCGCGCCGTGGACTTCGACCGTCCCGAAGGTCACGCGTGGACGATTCGCGCGAGCAAATTCTACGCCGACGCGCCACCCACGTTCTCAACGTTCCGGGTCGGCTGCAAGTCTTCCGGACGCTGGCGCTTGCGTACGAGCTGTCGACCTTGTGGAGTCCCGGCCCACGTGCCCGGCGCGGGTCGCCGCAACCTTGCGTCCGGCGGGCGCCGGAAAGTCATTGGCGCCGGCTCCGCGTATGAAAATAGTCGAATAGCGCCGAGCGGGATTTTGGCAAAGAGGTGAAAACGGCTCCAATCCCGCCGCGTACCAAGGATAGCGCTCGCCAAGAACCAGCCGCGCCTCATCGTGGACTTGCTCAAGCGCAAACGTGAGTGGGACCAAGGAGTGCAGCCGAGTGCGACGCTGACGCATGTCGAGATCCATACCTGCGAGAAACAGAGCGGAACGTGATTTGAGCAACGCGGCGACGTTTTCAAACAAGCGCCTTGCCTTGGGACGTTGAAGATTGCACATCACATTTTGCGCGAAGACGATGTCTGCCGCAGGAATGCGCCGCCGGACATCGACGTCGGTGGCGTCGGCAAGATGAAATCGAACATGCCGCGCGACTTGCGGCTTCACCGTCCATTGATCGCCATCCTGCTCGAATGTGTTCGCGATGAAATAGCGAGTGACCAACGGATTGTCGAGTACCAGATCAGCAGGATATTTGGCGGCGCGTGCAATCGTCAGGACATCCGCGTCGACATCGTACGCGTCTATCGTGAATGCGATATCCGGCCTGCGTTCGAGCAATACCGATGCGATGGTGTAGGGTTCCGCACCGCTCGAACAGCCTATGACGACGATGCGGACGGGCTCCGGCAATTCGCCAGCATTGACGAAATCCATGACGGGTCCGCTAAGGGCGTCGAGCTGTGAAGGCAGGCGCAAGAATTGCGTAAACGTAAATCCCTTGCGATTCTCCAGGTACAAAGCCAATCGATGGCGCAATGCCTGTCCTCGTGCCGATTGGGCAAATTTCTGCACACCCGGAATGACTTTCAACCAGCGTCGCGCTGCGAAACGACTCACGTCAACGTGCTCCCGTTCTGGTCAAAGACTACCCTTGGCATGACGCTGGTCCGATCCGGACGCCTGAGCGGGGCGGTGATCAAGCCCATCACACCTGTATCCGCCATACCCGAATCAGAGGTTCTGGTAATTCGGTCCCGAGCCGCCTTCGGGCGTCACCCAGGTGATGATCTGGTACGGATCCTTGATGTCGCAGGTCTTGCAATGCACGCAGTTGGCGGCGTTGATCTGCAGTCGCCTGTCGGAACCTTCGCCGATGATTTCGTACACGGCGGCCGGACAGAAACGCTGGCACGGGTTGCCGTATTCCTCGGCGCAGCGCCCGATGCAGATGTCGGTGTCGGCGACATGCAAATGCACCGGCTGGTCTTCGTCGTGTTCGGTGGCGGCGAAGTAGACACTCGCGACGCGATCGCGCGGCGGCAAGCTGCGGGTGACATAATCGTGGCCTTCGAGCGCGACCGATGGGATGCCGTCGCGTTTTGGACCTGCGAATGCCGCGACTTCAGCCGCGTCGAGTTTGCGCAACGAGGACCAATCCGCATGATTCTTCAGCGTCCATGGTGACAGCCCGACCGTCGCGGTTTCCCAGACCGCATTGGCGAGGCCGACCCAAAGACCGCGACGGAAGCCCGGCCGGATGTTGCGCACCTTCTTGAGCTCCGAGACGACCGGCGAGGCGTGCAGTCTTGCATCGAAACCCTCGGCCTTTGCCGTCTCGGCGATGTGCTCCGCCGCCAGCATGCCCGAGCGGATCGCCTGATGCGTGCCCTTGATTTTGGGCACATTGAGAAGGCCCGCCGTATCGCCGATCAGCAACGCGCCGGGCATTTCGACTTTCGGCAGCGACTGGTAGCCGCCTTCGATCAGCGTGCGCGCGCCGGCTGACAAGATACTGCCGCCGTCGAGCAGGGGTTCGATCGTGGGGTGGTGTTTCAACTGCTGGAATGCTTCAAACGGGGAAAACCCGGGGTCGGCGTAGTCGAGTCCGGCGACCAGGCCGATTGCGACGCGATTGTCGTCGAGGTGATACAGGAAACTGCCACCATAGGTTTTCGGATCGAGCGGCCAGCCGATCGTATGCACGATCTTGCCCGCTTCGGCGCGGCCTTCCGGGAGTTGCCACAGTTCCTTCAAGCCGATGCCGTAGGTTTGTGGATCGCTGTCTGCGTCGAGTCGGTATTTCTTGATCAGTATTTTTGTGAGATGCCCGCGGCAGCCTTCGGCCAGTACCGTGATCGGCGCCGCGATGTCGATGCCTTCGGTGTAGCCCGGCTTGTGTGAGCCATCGCGAGCGATGCCCATGTCGCCGATACGCACGCCGGCCACCGCGTCGTGGTCATCGAACAACACGTCGACCGCGGCAAAGCCCGGAAACACATCGACGCCGAGTGCCTCGGCCTGCGGCGCGAGCCACGCGCACAGCGCGCCGAGCGAGACGATGAAATTGCCGTGATTGTGCATCTGCGGCGGCGTGGCCAGTTTCATCGCGCGCGCATGGTCGCGCAGCCACCAGAATTCATCGGTGGTTGCCGCGACGCAGACCGGTGGAGGATTTGCGCCCCATTCGGGAAGCAACGCGTTGAGCGGTTCGGGTTCGATCACTGCGCCGGAAAGAATCTGCGCGCCGATCGTCGATGCCTTTTCGATCACGCAGACGTTGAGGTCGGGCTTGACCTGTTTCAGGCGGATCGCGAACGCGAGCCCGGCCGGACCCGCGCCGACCGTTACGACGTCGTAGCGCATGGTTTCGCGTTCGCTCATTGATGGCTCCTGCCGGGGTACATGGGTCTGATTGTCCGGATTAGCTGTCGGCGCGGCAATTCGCGCGAACGGTCAGGGATCGGCGGAGGCGATCCGGGGTTCTGGTTGCCTGATATCACTGCGCTTGTAATGCATCGAATAGCTGAAGCACTCGCCGGCATGCAGCGCGACCACCACCAGCATCAGACGACCGCTGTTGTCGAAGTAGCGACGCACGGCACGCAGCGCCGGAGAGCCTGCGGCGACGCCAAGTTCGTGCGCCGCCTCAACCGGCATTGCCAGTGCCGACAGAGTCTGCTCGATGCGCCCGATACGCGCCAGGAACTGCTCTTCGAGCAGTGCGCGGACCGCTTCTTCCTGGCTCGCGTAGCCGGACGGCAGGCCGCGCCAGCTCGCGCGCCGATAGATGTCGGTGCACGCGATGATCTGGTGCGATCGCCGCCCGTGGCGAACGCCATGCAACAGGATGCATTCGGTGCCGACCCGCGTCTGCAGCCAGCCGGCGATGCGCTGATCGGCGTTCAATCGGTCGGTATGCAGCAAGCGGAAATCGCTCTCCTCGGTGTACTGCATCAGATCGTCGATCGAATGCAGCGCCTGTCCGAAATGGACATGCGCTTCGGCACTGCGCACCACGCTGCCGGCGCCACGGCGACGCGTGATGAGGCCGGCGTCATCGAGCAGTCGCAAGGCTTCGCGTACGGTCCAGCGGCTGGCGCCGAAACGCAGTCCGAGTTCGGCTTCGCTTGGCAGAAAACGCCCGACCGGGTGCTTACCACGCCGGATCTCCTCGCGCAGATTGTCGGCCACTTCACGGTAACGCGATCGTGGCCGGCTCGCGTTATCGATCGAACGGCCGCTGGTGCCAGCGTCGGTTGCGGTGGGTGCTTGCGGCATAATCGCTCGACTCATCCGGCGCAGACATGATGACGCTCACGTTAGCAGACACACCGACCGAGAAGGAATTGCGCGGCGCCAGTGCCTGTCACCTGCTGCACTGGCTTGCTGCCGGACGCATCGACAGCGCGCATCTGACCGCGGCGTATCAGGGGGCGATTGCGCGTGACAACGCACGCCTGAATGCCTACATGATGCTCGATGAAGGCGCGTTGGCGGCGGCCCGGGCGAGCGACGCGCGCCGGCGCGAGGGCCGCGTGGTCGGACGCCTGGATGGATTGCCCGTTGCGATCAAGGACAATCTCGATGTCGCCGGTCTGCCGACGGGGTTCGGTTTACCAGGACGGTATGGGCACGTTGCGCGCGTGGATGCGCGCGCCGTGGCACGGCTGCGCGCGGCCGGAGCAATCGTGCTCGGCAAGACCACGCTCGACGAAGCTGCACTCGGTACGATGACGGCGAGTCCGCATCTTGGCCCGGCTCATAACCCATTTCGCGCGGGCTTTACCGCCGGCGGCTCGTCCGGTGGATCGGCAGTTGCCGTCGCCGCGGGGTTGTGTGCGTTCGCACTCGGCAGCGACACGCTTGGCTCGGTGCGGATTCCGGCCAGCCATTGCGGCATTTATGCGTTGAAGCCGACCGTTGGAGAGATATCGACGGTGGGTCTCGCGCGCGGTGCGCGCCGGCTCGATTGTGTCGGTATCCTGACGCGCTCGATCGAGGATTTGACGATCGCGCTGCAGGTGCTGGATGTGCCGGATCCGGCGGACCCTCGTTCACGTCACCGCCGTGTGCCGCTCGCGTTGCCGGATTGGGAGCCGGGCCGTTTGAAGAGCGGCTTGCTGATCGATGCTGGCGCACTGGAGATCGAGCCGGCTGTACGCGAAGCATTCGCAAACGCGGTCGCGTCCTTGGGCAACGAACTGGGCGAATCGCATACCGTCAACTTTGCCGATTACGATTTCGCGCGCATGCGTCGAGCCGGGCTGCTCATCATGGAAAGCGAAGTGGCGGTCGACCTCGCCGATGCGATGGACGACGACAAATTTTCGCCTTCGCCGCGGTTGCGTCGAATGCTCGAATATGCGCGCAATAAATCGACGCTCGATTACGTGCGCGCCGATCGCCTGATCGATGCCGCACGCTTGCAAGCTCGCCGGCTATTCGCGGGAATCGACGTGCTGGTCTGTCCGACTGTACCGCACGGGCCGTATCCCCTCAGCGAACCCGAACGCGCGAACGATGCCGATCTGACCAGTTTCGCGAGTCTGGCCGGTTGCCCGGCGATAAGCCTGCCGATGGGCACATTGCCGGATGGCTTTCCGATCGGCCTGCAACTTGTCGGTGCGCCCGGATCCGATCTTCGTCTGCTCGAACTTGCCGGCGCCTGCGCGGCAACGCTCGATGCCGCAGTGGAATATCCGATAGGCATGACGTGCTGAAAATCGACCTGCCGGGCGCCGATCTTCGTTACGCGGAGCGCGCATTCGACCCGGTGCAGGCGGATGCGCTGTTCTCGGCCTTGCGGGGAGAAATTGAATGGGAGCAGCATCGCCTGCGATTGTTCGGCCGGGAAGTCACGGCGCCACGGCTGTCGGCATGGATCGGCGATGCCGACGCGAGCTATCGGTATTCGGGAACGCGCTTCGAACCGCGCGCATGGACGCCGGCAGTTGCGTGTTTGCGCGATGATTTGAACGCGCGTCTAGGTGTACGGTTCAACAGTGTTCTGGCCAATCTGTATCGCGACGGGTGTGATTCGATGGGCTGGCACGCCGACGACGAACCCGAACTCGGCGTGCAGCCCTTGATCGCTTCGCTGAGTTTTGGTGCGCCCCGGCGCTTGCGTCTGCGCGCTCGCAGCAAACGGCGCGCAGCCGTTTCGATCGAACTGGCACATGGCAGCCTGCTGCTAATGGCCGGTGCGACCCAACGGTTGTATCAGCACGCACTGCCGAAAACGAAAACGCGCATCGGGGAGCGCATCAACCTGACGTTTCGCCGCATCGAGCCGTTGATCGCGAACCGCCACGGCGCTTCGCTCTGCGACATCTCGTAGCGTGCGCCCCGGGATTCGACGGCGGTGAGGAAGTCGCGTGCGGCTGCGATCATGCAAGCAGCGCACGCTACATTGCGCCCCAACGGTGTGCGGCGGGTACGGGGTACAGATCAGTCTTCGTCCGGCGTCGGCACGTTGCGCTCATTCCCGGATGCCGGCCCGCGTTGTGTCCAGGCCGAACTTCCTTGCGTCAGCGTCCACGCGACGACTTGCGGAAGCAATTGGTCCAGCGCCTTGCCAATGCCCGACACCGCATCAGCGGCGCTGCTGCCGGCCACCGGCATGTCGGCGGCAAACGTGTGTGCCGCCAGCACGCGATTGGAACCGTAATCGACCAGCTTCGCAGTCAGGCGAATCGTCGCGTGCGGTGTGCCATCGACGTATTCGATCTGGAACGACCGCAATTCGAGCGCCAGCATGAAGTCGGCATGCAAGCCGGAATCGGTCCCGGCAACGCCGATGATGCGACCGCTGTCCTCGAAGGCCTGAATCAACAAATTCTGTACCAGCTTCGGCGCCGGGTCGCCCCAGCGCGCGTTCGGGTACACCTGAAAAACACCCGCGCTGGGCATGACGGCAATACGATCCGTATTCAGCGCGTCGCTCGCGATCGGATTCTGTACCAGCAATTGCCACGCGACCGGTTTCGCGTCGGACCGGGTGCCTGGGGCAGGTCGCAGTGCGTACACCGCGTACGATTCGTGGCGGGCGCCCAGTGTCGAGCAGGCCGCAAGCGAGGCGATCAGAACGAGCGATATCAAATGTCTCATGCGAGGCTCCGGAAATCGGCGGCCGATGCCAGCCGCTCAGTTCGGCTTGAATTCCTGCTGCTGGTCGTGACCGAGCAGCAGGCTGTTCGACTGGGCCAGTTTGTCCACGAGCTGCTTCAACGAGTGCAGCGTCGCGCGCAGATCGGATATCGCCGGGCCCACCTGCCGCAGGCCCTGGTTGCTGAAACTGTTGATTGCGGCGCGGTTGTCGTCGATCAGGCTATTGGTCGATTTGGCCACCTTGTCGACATTTTCCAGCGCCTGCTGGGTCGCGTCGAGCACTTGGCGTGCGTTGTTGCGCATCAAATCATTGGTCGTCGTTGCCATCGCATCGAGCGTGTTCAGCGTGCTCTTGAGCTGGCCGCTGGCGTCGGCAAGCTGTTTGAGCGCGGAGGCCAACGCATCGCGCTGGCCGGCCACCGCGCCGGTCAACTCGTCGAGGTGTTGCAGAGTCGCGGAGAACCGGTCCACGTTGTCCTTGGAGAGCAACTCGCCGATGCGGAACAAGACGTCGTTGGCGCTGGTGACGATATCGGCGCCCGAGCCGAGCAGTTTCGACAAGGCCGATTCCTCGGATGGAATCACCGGCACCGGATTGGATTGCGTGGGCAGCAATGGCGGGCTGCCCGGCGCGCCGCCGGATAACTGGATGAAAGCGACACCGGTCACACCGAGCAGGCCGAGTTTGGCGCGCGTGTCCTTGCGGATCGGCGTACCGCCGTCGATGCGGATACGTGCAATTACCTTGCGCGGATCGTCCGGTGCGAGACTGAGCCGGGTGACCTCGCCGACCTTGATGCCGTTGTATTGCACCAGGCCGCCCTTGGACAAGCCGGTGACTGATTCGTTGAAGATCACGTCGTAGTAGACGTATTTCTGATCGATGCTCGATTTCGACAGCCAAAGTACGAAGCCGAGTGCGACCACGAATACCACGATCGTGAATGCCCCGATCAATATGTGGTGAGCGCGGGTTTCCATGATCAATCCTCCACTGCGGTGTGCGCCGCCTGTTGCGCCATGCGACCGCGCGGGCCCTGGAAGTAATCGTGTACCCAGGGTTGATCGCAATGCTCGACCTTGTCCAGCGTATCGGCGATGAGCACGTGGTTTTCCGCAATCACGGCGACACGGTCGCAGATTGTGTACAGCGTATCGAGATCGTGGGTCACCAGAAACACCGTGAGTCCGAGACTCTCGCGCAAGGTCAGAATCAGTCGATCGAAGGCGGCCGCTCCGATCGGATCGAGCCCGGCGGTCGGTTCATCGAGAAACAGGATGTCCGGATCCAGCGCGATTGCTCGCGCGAGGGCCGCGCGCTTGACCATGCCGCCGGACAGTTCGGACGGGTACTTGTCGCCGGCCTCGACCGGCAATCCGGCGAGGGCAATCTTGAGCGAGGCCAAGCGCCGCATCAGATCGAGTGCAAGTTCCACGTGTTCGCGTAGCGGCACCATCACATTCTCGACCACCGTCAGCGACGAGAACAGTGCCCCGTTCTGAAACAGGACGCCGCAACGGCGCTCGAGCGCGCCGCGCTGCGCCGGCGACATGGCGGTGATGTCTTCGCCGAACATCTCGATGCGTCCGGCCGTCGGCCGGTTGAGTCCGATGATCGAGCGCAGCAACACTGATTTGCCGCTTCCGGAACCGCCGACCACGCCGAGTATTTCGCCGCGATACACGTCGAGATCGAGATTCTCGTGCACGATCTGGCGGCCGAAGCGGTTTTCCAGGCCGCGAACCTTGATGACGATGTCGCGCGCTTTCACAGATTCATCTCCATGAAGAAGATCGCTGCAAGCGCATCGATGAGTATCACCACGAAGATCGATTGCACGACACTCGAGGTCGTATGCGCGCCGACCGATTCGGCACTGCCGCTGACCTTGAATCCTTCGAGGCAGCCGATCGACGCAATCAGGAACGCGAAGATCGGCGCCTTGCTCATGCCGACCCAGAAATGGCGCGCGCCGGCCAACTCGTGCAGGCGCGAGATGAACATGGCCGGCGAAATATCGAGCGCCAGCGCCGACACCACGCCGCCCCCGAGTATGCCGGCGAGCATCGCCAGGAAGGTCAGCAGCGGCAGCGCGACGAGCAGCGCGAGCACCCGCGGCAGCACCAGTACTTCGATCGGATCGAGGCCGAGCGTACGGATCGCGTCGATCTCCTCACGCGCCTTCATCGAGCCGATCTGCGCGGTGAATGCGCTGCCCGAGCGCCCGGCAACCAGAATCGCGGTCAGCAGCACGCCGAACTCACGCAGGAACGAATATCCGACCAGTTCCACGGTGAAGATACTGGCGCCGAAGTCGCGCAGCACGGTCGCACCGAGAAACGCAACTACGGCGCCGATCAGGAAACTCAGCAGCGCGACGATCGGCACCGCATCGAGCCCGGTCTGCTCGACATGGAAAAACAGTGAGGTGACGCGCCAGCGGCGCGGAATCCAGAGAGAGCGCGCGAACGTGGCCAACACCAGACCAATGAAGCCGACGAGGGTCACCAAATTGCGACCTGCCGTTTCGACCGCACTGCCGGTGCGCGCAAGCATGTCGGAGAGGCCGGACGCGCGACGCTCAGCGCCCGGAGCGTGCGATGCCGGTCGTGCCTTGGCTACCGCCTCGAGCAATGCGCGGCGCGAATCATCGAGACCTTCGATCACGTCCATGCGATCGTGAGCGAGGTCGAGCAACAGATACGCGCCGGCAGTATCGAGCCGGGTCAACGCGCTCGCGTCGATGCGCGCGCTCTCCGGGATACGACGCGTCAGGCGCCCGATATGCTCGGCCAACGCCTCGGCATGGCTCAGCGTCCAGTCACCCGCAGCGGCGACGTACCCGCCTTGGCGATCGTGTTCGAAATGTGCCGTCGCTGCCTGTGCCATCGCGTCAGGGATACTCTGATCTATTCAACTGCACAACGGGATGTGCACAAGGCGCGCGTCTTGCCGAAGTCACCAGCCTTGGCTACGCCATACACCGCCCGGCGAACCTCATGGGCATCATGACCAGCGTGCTGGCTGGATCAGAACGCCCTAGGCTAACAGGGCTGCATGAACACCGGAACGACGGGGTATTGCACGCGCGAGCATCGACTGGAGAGAGTGCTGCCGTCGGGCGCCGGGCGGTTCACCGGTCAAGGCAGTCCACTATGGACCGTTCGCTTCATGTGGCTGCAAGACTTGCCGCCACGCGGGTCGGAGCGCTTGCCAGCGCACCTCGGTAAGATTGTCGGGTCATGGTCCACGAGAAACCTTCGAAAAACGAGCGCACGGGCGCCACAGCGGCGTTCGAGACACGCATCCATTTCGTCGTCGATCTGGCGCGGAGCCTGCACGAATACGGCACCGCTGCGCCGCGTCTTGAAGATCTCATCAATCTGGTCGGCACGCGACTCGGACTCGACTGCAATGTGCTTGCTACACCGACCTCGATCGTGATGTCGTTTGCCGATCACGAACGCGAGGACGCCATACCCGAATTTACCCAGGTCGTGCGCGTATCGCCCGGCGATGTGAACCTCAAGAAGTTGTGCGAGGTTGACTCCGTTGCCGCGCGGGTCATTGAGGGCGCCATCGAACTTGCCGAAGGCCGCCGCTTGTTGCGTGAGATCGGCGCGGCACGCTCGCCATTGGTGATGCGTCTCTTGATGGCGGTGAGTTATGGTGTCTCGTCGGCCAGTATCGCGTTCATCCTGCACACGGCATGGGCCGGCGTCGCGACCTCGGCGCTGATCGGAGTGCTGATCGGTCTGATTACTTTGCTCGCACACAACAGGCCCAATGTGGCTGCCGCGTCGGAAGCCATCGCGGCACTGCTCGCGACCACGATCGCGACGCTGGTCGCGGTCTATGTCGTACCCATCGCTGTGCGATCGGTGGTGATCTCGAGCCTGATCGTGCTGCTGCCGGGCATGACCTTGACCACGGCCGTGCGCGAGATGTCCAGCCAGCACCTGATCTCCGGGACCGCGCGCATGGCCGGTGCGATGGCCACGCTGCTCAAGCTTGGCTTCGGAACCGTCGCAGCGGCCGAACTGTGCAAGCTGTTCGGACTGATACCGGCCGGCATTCCGGGTGCATCCGTTCCGATCTGGATCGAATGGCTTGCGGTGCTGGCGGCTGCGTGCGCGTTCGCGGTGCTGTTTCGCAGCCCGTGGCGCTTCTATCCGATCGTGATCGGCGCGGTTATCCTCAGTTATGCGTGTACCCAGGTCGGTGGTGCGCATGTCTCGCCGCCGTTCGGGGTATTTCTCGGCGGACTCGTGATTGGCGCGGTAAGCAACGGATTTGCCCGCATGTGCGATCTGCCGGGCGCGCTGGTGCGCGAACCGGGGATCATCCTGCTGGTGCCGGGCAGTGTCGGCTTTCGCACGCTCAATTTCGTGTTCGAGCGCGACGTGCTGCTTGGTCTCGACACCGCTGTCGCGCTGTTCACGTTGCTGATCGCGATCGTCGCCGGTCTGTTGTTCGGTGATCTGCTGGTTCCGCCGCGACGCAGCTTGTGAAGCGGAGGCCAGAGCCCACGCGTCGCCGCACCGACGCGAACCACGATTTTCCCGCGCACAATGTTCAAAGGCAGGCGACGTGACGTGTCCGATGACGCCGCCAAAACGCTGGCCGAACTCAGGGCTGCGCTTGACCACGTTCTGACCCGCGACCGCGGGTGTTTGATCGGACAATGGCGTCGATTCGCGCGCGCGCGAAAGCACCCTGGCGGTGCCGCGTACTCGAGGCTCGCGGCTGCTATTGAAAGATCGGTCGACGAGCGACGCATGCGTCTGGCCAGCGTCCCCGCGTTCGCACTGGACAGCTCCCTCCCGATCGCGGACAAGGGCGACGAGATCGTCGATCTGATCAAGCAACATCGCGTGGTCGTGCTGGCTGGAGAGACCGGTTCGGGCAAGAGTACGCAGTTGCCGAAACTTTGCCTTGCCGCCAATCGCGGCGTGGCGGGCATGATCGGCTGCACACAGCCAAGGCGTGTCGCCGCGCGCGCACTTGCTCGGCGGGTGGCCTTTGAACTGGACCGTCCGCTCGGCGGCGTGGTCGGCTTCCAGGTGCGCTTCGCCGAACAGGTTGGACGCGACACGCTGATCAAGTTCATGACCGACGGCATCCTGCTGGCCGAGACCCAGTCGGATCCGTGGCTCGCCGCATACGACACCATTATCATCGACGAGGCGCACGAGCGAAGTCTCAACGTCGATTTTCTGCTCGGTTACCTGAAACGCCTGCTCACGCGTCGCCGTGACCTGAAACTGCTCGTCACATCTGCGACGATCGATACCGCGCGGTTTGCGGCGCACTTCGACGGCGCGCCAATCGTCGAGATCGAGGGTCGCGCGCATCCGGTGGAGATCCGCTGGCGCCCACCCGATGCCGAAAAGGAATCCGAATCAATTGGCCGCGGCCCACGTGCGGGCGCTCAAAACGCCAACTCCAATCCGGCTCGTCGCGGCGATCCCGGCCCGGCCGAGCAGATCGTCGCGGTAATCGATGAGATCAGTGCAAGTGATCCACACGGTGACGTTCTGGTGTTTTTGCCGGGCGAGCGTGAAATCCGGGACACGCATCTGGCGCTGGGCCGCCGCAACTATCGCGTAACCGAGATATTGCCGCTGTATGCGCGCCTGTCGGGCGCGGATCAGGATCGCGTATTCCGACCAGGCCCCGCGCGCCGCATCGTGCTCGCGACCAATGTTGCGGAAACCTCGCTCACCGTTCCACGCATTCGCTACGTCATCGACAGCGGCACAGCACGCGTGAAGCGCTATTCACAACGCCGGCAACTCGACCGACTCCGGGTCGAGCCGATCTCGCAGGCTGCCGCCGATCAGCGCAAGGGTCGCTGCGGTCGCCTCGGCCCGGGTATCTGTTATCGCCTGTACAGCGAAGACGATTTTGCCGCGCGTCCGCGTTATACCGATCCGGAGATCGTGCGCTCGTCGCTGGCCGGTGTGATCCTGCGCATGTTGAGTCTGAGGCTTGGCGATCCGGCCGATTTTCCGTTTGTCGAAGCGCCTGACGAGCGGGCTGTCGGTGACGGTTACCGGCGGCTGGCCGAGATCGGTGCGATTGATGCTGAGCGCCGACTCAATGAAATCGGCCGCCGGATCGCGCGTTGGCCGGTCGATGTGGCACTCGCCCGCATGCTGATCGAAGCCGACCGCCTCGGCGTCACAGCTGAATTACTGGTGCTGGTCGCATTTCTCGCCATCCCCGACCCGCGTGAACGGCCGGCTGATGCGCGTGCGCAGGCCGATGCGGCGCACGCGCAGTTCGTCGAGCCCAAGTCCGATTTTCTCGGTGTTCTCAAGCTCTGGCGAGTCGCCTCGAGCGCGCACGAGGATCTGACCCAGGCGCGTCTGCGCGAGTGGTGCCGCGTCAATTTCCTGTCGTTCCTGCGATTGCGCGAATGGCGTGAATTGCATCGGCAATTGCTGCTGATCGCCGAATCGGATCGTGCTGCGGCAGATGCGGCAGCGACGCGTCGGTCGCCGGCGGTGCAACCCGAGTCGCGCAAGGAGGCGGAGCGGCGCTACGAGGCGATCCATCGTTGTCTGCTCTCGGGCTGGCCCACCCAGGTGGCACGCAAGGATGAGAGCGGACACTATCGCGGCACGCGCGAGCGCCGCTTCGCGATTTTCCCGGGCTCGGCGCTCACCAAATCGCCGCCGCAATGGCTGCTCGCCGGAGAGATCATCGACATCGGCAAGGTCTATGCGATGGGTTGCGCGCGGATCGAGCCGCTGTGGATCGAGCAGCAGGCCGCACATCTGGTCAAGCGTAGCTGGCGCGACCCGCATTTCTCGCGCCGGCGCGGAGCCGTCATGGCGACCGAGCAAGTCGGTCTGTTCGGTCTGGTCCTGATCGCTCAACGCAAGGTGCGGTTCGATCGTCAGGATGCGGTGCTCTCGCACCAAATTTTCCTGCGCGAGGCACTCGCGGCCTGTGCGATCGATGCGCGCGCAGACTTCATTCGAGCCAACGCGCGCGTACTGTCCGAGGCGATCGATATCGAGGCAAAGTGCCGACGCGGTGGGCTGGTCCGGTCGGCCGAGGAGCTGGCCGCGTTCTTCAAAGGCAAGTTGCCGGTGCGGATCAACAATACGGCGGCACTGGATGGCTGGTATCGCAACGCAGCGCCCGCCGCGCGCGCCGGACTTCACTGGTCGCTCGCCGACATCATGAGCGAGACGCCCACAGTCGAAGCGGCCGATTTTCCGTTGCACCTGACGCTCGCCGGGGCGCGCCTCAAGCTCGAATACCGGTTGGTTCCGGGCGATGCGGCCGATGGTGTCACATTGGTTGTGCCGTTGGCGCTGCTCAATGCGCTGCCGAAGGCGCGCTGCGAATGGCTGGTGCCGGGCCTGCTGCCGCAACGGGTCGCTGCACTGATTCGTGGCTTGCCGAAATCGCTCAGGCGCAATTTCGTGCCCGCGCCCGACTTCGCGCGCGCATTCATCGAATGCGCGCGCGCACGCGACGAACCCCTCGCCGTGGTCCTTGCCGATTATCTGCAGCGCGTGACCGGAGTCGCGCTCACTGCGGGCGATTTCGCAGCCAGCGTAGTGCCCGATTATTTGCGCATGCGCTTTCGAGTTGTCGATGACGCTGCGCAAAGTGTGGCCGAAGGTCGCGATCTCGCATCGATACAGCGCGACTTCTCGGCTGCCGCGCGTGATGCTTTTTCGCGCCGGACCGAGGCTGATCTCGAGCGTGATGACATTTATGCCTTTGATTTTGACGAGATTCCCGCAAGCGTGCCTGGCGTCGGCGAGCTGATCGCCTATCCGGCGCTGGTCGATCTCGGCGACCGCGTTGCGTTACGCGTGTTCGAGCATGCCAACCATGCATCGGCGGCGCACCGGCGCGGTGTTGAGCGTCTGCTGCGGCGCGCATTGGCCGACGTAGTGAAACGTGCGCGCCGGCAGCTGCCGATCGGCACCGACATGGCATTGCAGTGGCTACCGCTCGGCAGCCTGGACGCCCTTCGCAGCGATCTGATCGAAGCCGCTCTGAACGATGTGCTGGGCGCGCACCGGCTGGATATTCGGCAGCGCACGGCGTTCGATCGCGTGAAGGACGAAGCGGCACGCGAACTCTTCGCTACCGCAATCGAGCGCCTGCGCCACGTCGAGGCGGTGATTGGTACGCACGCGCAATTGCGCCCGTGGCTTGAGCCACCGATGGTGGGATTTGCCGGTGCCAATTACGATGATCTGCGCGCGCAACTCGACCTGTTGCTGCATCCGGGATTCGTGCGCGATACGGAGCTTGCGCGGCTGGCCCAATTTCCGCGTTACTTGCAGGCGATGCACGCGCGAGCGCTTCGATTGCGCCAGGATCCGCTGCGTGACCAGAGCCGCATGCTGATCGTGCAGGGCTATTGGCGCGATTATCTCGACTTCATGGCGGCCGGCGATCGTGACGCAGGCGCGCTCGCGGATCTGCGCTGGATGATCGAGGAATTGCGCGTTTCGATGTTCGCGCAGGAACTCGGCACACCCGAGCCGGTGTCGCCCAAACGTCTCGCGAGGACGATCGACATCCTGAAAAAATCCGGCGCTTGACAACTCGGCGCCGGCCGCGATCGAAGCGCGCGTTACTGGATGCGCTTGACGCGCAGATTGCAGCCGCAGCCATCGACATACATCAGCCAACTGCCGAGGACCATGGGCTTGATCTTCACGGCCGGGTGCGTGAGCGGACGCACATCGAACTGGCCCGACTCCGCCTGCACCCATTTCTGGCCGTTGTCGAGCGTGAACACGGTCTTGCCGCGCCAGCCGTAGAAATCGCCGCTGATGTGGCTTTCGATCATTTCGCGATCGCCGGAGTCGGAGTAGAAGTCTCCAGGAGCGCGTGCGCGCGTGGTCCCGCCATGCGCGGCCAGCCATTCGTTGAGGTACTTGAGTTCGACCAGCGAGAGCTTGTCTAGACCGGCGGCGCGGAACGCAGCCTGCGGCATACGTTCTTCCAGTGTCGATGCGCCGGTTTGCGCAGCGCAGATCTGGCTCAGTGCCACAAGCGTGATCGAAAGCAGAAACTTTTGCATGGCGGGTGGCGGTCAGATAGAAGGGTTGGCACGCTGAAAAACGCCTGAAAAACCCTTGTACAACATGGGGTTTGCAAATACAATGTAACCCATATGCTCGCTGCGCGGCAGTGTCGCGAAAGCATAGCATGACGTACCCTGTCGGCGTACGGGAAGGACCGGCCGGGTCGAACCACGGCAAGGACGCACCGGATGGACGCACTGCTCCGGTGGAACCCGCGGGCGATTCAACGCGACCGTGCATCCCCAGAATGCACCGAAGCATTTCTGATTTCCATTGAATCCACGATGAGCAGTCCGAATATGATTTCAAGCAAGCGTGTGATAGGTCTGTTGGCCGGTTTCGCCATCAGCGCGCTGGTCGCGCTTCCGGCATCGGCCACGCAAGGCTCCGATGTGAGCATAACGATCAACAACGGCACCGCATTGAGCCTGTGGGCGCAAGGCACCTTCAGCTACGACGGCTCCAGCCTGCTGGTACAGACCGACGGGCCGCTGTTCTGCGCGAATGCTGGCACGCCGGCGGTGCCGCAGCGATCGATTCTATTGACGTATCACGACAGCGAGTGGCAGTTGCCATCGGCGAGCGACCTGCAAACGCTCAGTTATGGTTCCGGCAGCACGGTACTCAAGATCAACCAGGGCATCACCGGTTCGAGTCTGGTGTGTCATTCAATCAACGCGGCGGGGCAGGTGCCGTCACCGTATGCCGACGGACTCTTCTATCAAGGTTTCGACGACGCCGGTTTCAACCAGACGTTGCCGCGCAAGCACACCGAGGTGGCTGTCGATGTCTATACCGCCGGCACGACGTCGTGCAGCGGTGGCGATCCGTCCGCAACGTGCATGGACGTGCGGGAGTATCTCGATGGTGGTCAAGAGAAGGTCGGCTACACGTTTGAGTTCGGCGCCACGATCAACAGCGATGCGAGCGGCATTACCGTTCCGGTCACGGTGCGCGATGCGTATCACGGTCATTATCTCGGCGCCGATCCGGGCAATCAGTCGGATTTTGGCGATTACTGCGTGTCCACCACGCCATTTTCGGACTTGACCGCGCCGTGCCCCGGCGCGCCATCCGGCAACGTGACGGTGACCGGCCCGATACCGGCCGGTGACGGAATCGTGTACGTCCCGTTCGACCTGTCCGAGGTATCCGCTTCGATCGTGCGTTACGTACTCGTGCACCGTTATGTCACGGCGTCCGGGTTGCCGCAACAACCGGCTCCGATTGTCGCGGCCGCGATTTTCGTCGGCCAGGATGTTCCGGGCTCCATCGATACCGGTGACGCGTTCGTCGGTGACGATGTCACCTTCGGGTGCTGGCCGGTTGGCGGATGCGGTCAACGCAGCGGTGGTCAGTACTAGCGCCAAGTCCGATCACGCGCTGCGCGGTAATTCCTTTGCCTGCGAGATCGAAGCGAGCCTGATCCAGGCGACTCGGGCGTGGCCCGATCTACTCGACAGGCGCGTGCTGGCCTCGGTTCTGCGTCGCGTGTCAGTGGGCAACGTCGATCCTGGTGCGCTGCGTGACGCATGGCGGCGGAGCGAGGCTGAACTCACCGCAGTCATCGAGTTGCTCGGCGCCCTGCAGGTCGGGCCCGAACCGATCGTTGCGTGCGTCTTCCATGCACTCGAGGGCATCGGACTCGTGCCCGGTGACGAGGAATCCGGCGGAATCGGCGACGATGTGCGAGTGTTGCTTGAAGGGCAACGAGCCGCCGAGCGCATCTTTTCCCTGCACGGAACAACCGCTGTCGGTGCGTCCGAGGGCCTGCGTCGGTTGTTGCTGACGATGGTGCGTGACCTGCGCGTGGTGCTCATCCTTCTCGCTCGTCAGCTTGTACGCATGCGTGCGGCGGCCTACGCGGACGAGGTTGAGCGTCGGAGATTGGCGCGGTTGACAGCGGACATGCATGCGCCGCTGGCGAATCGTCTCGGTGTCTGGCAGTTCAAGTGGGAACTCGAGGATCTCGCATTTCGCTATCTGCAACCGGATACCTATCAGCGCATTGCGCGGCTGCTCGACGAACGTCGTGACGATCGCGAGGCCTGGATCGAAAATGCGCGCAAGACGCTTGCACACGCGCTCTTCGACGCCGGCATCAAGGCCGATGTAGCCGGTCGCCCGAAGCACATCTATTCGATCTGGCGCAAGATGCAGCGCAAGGGCGTCGAGTTTTCCGATCTCTACGATGTGCGCGCGCTGCGCGTTCTGGTCGTCGATGTGGCGACGTGCTATGCCGCGCTCGGCATCGTCCATTCGCTGTGGCCGCATGTGCCGGGCGAATTCGACGATTACATCGCCAACCCCAAGGGCAACCAGTATCAATCGCTGCATACGGCGGTGGTCGGTCCGGTCGGCCGCAACCTCGAAGTGCAGATCCGCTCGCACGACATGCACGAGCAGGCCGAACTCGGCATTGCGTCGCACTGGCGTTACAAGGAAGGCGGGCGCGCCGACAGCGGGTTCGAACGCAAAATTGCCTGGATGCGCCAGCTGCTCGAAAACAAGGACGCTGACGACGATGACGCGGCACTGCTCGCGGGGTTTCGTACCGATGTGCTCGAGGATCGCGTCTATCTGTTGACGCCGAAGGGCGAGGTGATCGATCTGCCACGAGGCGCGACCGTTATCGATTTCGCGTACAGCATCCATACCGACGTCGGCCATCGCTGCCGTGGCGCCAAGGTCAACGGCCGCATCGTGCCGCTGCATCATCAACCGCTCAGCGGTGATCGCGTGGAGATACTGACCGGCAAGGTGAGCGCTCCGCGCCGCGATTGGCTGGCCGTGCAACACGGCCTGCTCAATACCCACCGTGCGCGGGAAAAGGTACGCGCATGGTTCAAGCGCATCGATCGCTCCCAGAATCTTGCTGCAGGTCGGGTCGTGCTCGATCGCGAACTCAAGCGGTTGGCCCTGCACCAGGTCGAACTCGACGGTCTGGCCGCAAAATTCCAGATGAAGTCTGCCGACGATTTGTTCGAAGCGCTGGCACTTGGGGACATCACGCCGGGACAAGTTGCGCGCACGCTGCATGAGGCCGCGCAACCGGATCGTCCTGCGGCGGCTGCGCCGACGGTGGCAAGAACGCGCAAGGCAGCGACCGATGCGATCACGATTGACGGCGTCGGCAACCTTTTGACGCAGCTTGCGCGCTGCTGCCAACCGTTGCCGGGCGACCGGATCGCGGGATTCATCACACGCGGACGCGGCGTATCGGTGCATCGCGGCGATTGCAAGCAACTATCGAGATTGCGCGCACGTGATGCCGGTCGTGTCATCGAGGTCGAGTGGGGCGACCGCCGCGGGCAGGCCTATGAGGTCGACATCATGGTCAAGGGTTACGACCGCAAATGGCTGCACAAGGATGTCAGCAACGTCATTGCGGCCGGCGAGGTCAACTTGCTCGCTGCGACGATGGGCGTGGATCCGGATACCAGCCTCGCTGAAATGCGCTTTGCGTTGCGGGTCAGGGATTTTGCCCAGTTGAGTGGCTTGCTGACCCGACTGCTCAACGTGCCGAACGTTACAGAGGCGCGCCGGCTCGGGTAGGAAGCTCCGAACCAGTGCGCCGATGTCAGAGATTCCAGTCAGGCATCCGTCGCCACCATGAGAGACGACATGTGTCGGTTGTATGGTTCTGGCGTGCCTCTGGAACCGCTGTCAGACCTGCAGAAACCGGGGCTGGCGCGCCGATATCGCATGCTATGCTTGCCGCGCATATTCCGGCCCGGGGGTACGACTGGTCGTGCCGCACGGGCTCACCAGCGCGGATGTGAAACGTGATCGAGATCCCCGGCTACCGCCTGCTGCGCCAATTGGGCCGTGGCGGCATGGCAACGGTGTACTTGGCGATCCAGCAATCCGTGGATCGCGAGGTCGCACTCAAGGTCATGTCCCCTGCGCTGCTGGCCGATCCGAATTTCGGTGCGCGTTTTCTGCGCGAGGCCAAGATCGCCGCCAGACTGCATCATCGTCACGTCGTCGGCGTCCATGACGTGGGGCGCGCGGGCGACTATCACTACATCGCGATGGAATATCTTGCCGGCGGCCCTGTGCTTACCAAGGACGGTGTTTCGCGTCAAGTGCCGTTCGCGCTGCGCGTCATGCGCGAAATTGCGACGGCGCTCAACTACGCGCACGAAAAGGGATTCATTCATCGCGACGTCAAGCCCGACAACATCCTGCTACGCGACGACCGCTCCGCCGCCCTGACCGACTTCGGCATTGCGCGGGCGAGCGATTCGGTCAGTCGCATGACCAAGACCGGTGCGGTGGTCGGTACGCCGCACTACATGAGTCCGGAGCAGGCCCGTGGCAAGCAGATTGACGGTCGTTGCGATATCTACAGCCTCGGCATCGTGCTGTACGAACTTCTGGTCGGACGCGTGCCCTATCAGGCCGAGGATTCGCTTGCGGTCGGCATCATGCACATTACCGAACCGGTGCCGGCGCTGCCGGAATCCGCCGCCGCGTTGCAGCCGCTGATCGACAAGCTGCTGGCAAAGGAGCCTGATGATCGCTTTCAAACGGGCAACGAAGCTGCGGCGGCGATTGCAGCGTACGAGGCGCGTATCAACGCCGGTGCATTGGATGCGTTGGGATTGCCACAGGACGTCACCCACAAGACCACCGCCGACACCTTTGTTTCGCCGGTTCCATTTGCGCCGCAAGGCGATAGTGGTGCCGGCGCCAATCGATCGCGTGTGGACCCGAACCTGGGACGACTCGACCAGATTGTCGCCGCGGTCGATGACGGCGTCATGCGCGCCAAGCGACCCGAGCAGGGGCGCATTCGTGTGCGCGGGCGGCGTCGCGGCAGGCGAACGGTAGCGCTCGTGCTGGCGCTTTTCGTTGTCCTCGTCGGCGCGGCGGCGTGGCACTACCAGGACCGTCTGCGGCAGCTGTTGCCGCGCACCGAGTTGAATGCGACCCTGGCGCGCGCGCAGTCCGCACTGGTCGCCGGCAAGCTGATCGGTACCGATGGCACCAGTGCCAGCGAGCTGTTCAAGCAGGTGCAGGCCGAGGACGCGGACAACGATGTCGCGCGCGCGGGCTTGCGCGCGGTCGGGCAGAAGCTGGTCGAACGCGCCCGCGCTGCGCTCGCGCGGCAGGATGTGGGGGCCGCGCGCCAGGCGCTGGACGCGGCGCGAGATCTGCTCGGTGGTGGTCCCGCCATCGAGTCGGTCGAGCGGGATCTCAAACAGATCGAAGCGCGCGACACCAGGACCCAGGCGATCCTCGATCAGGCCGATACCGCGCTGGCGACCGGACACATCCTCGGACCGGATGGCGCTGCCGCGCTGTACCAGCATCTGCTCGAGGCAGACAAGGGCAGCGCGCTGGCCAAGGCCGGACTGGGGAAATGCGCCGACGCGCTGGCGGAACAGGCGCGCACGGCATTGGCTGCGGGGGATCTTGCGGGCGCGACGGCGCGCGCTGACGATATCGGACGGATCTTGCCGACTTATCCGGGACTGCCGGACGTGCTCGGCCAGATCACCAAGGCGCGCGAAGCACAAAGCGCGCACGTGAGCGCGCTGGTCGAGCGCGCCGAACAACAATTGCATGCGGGTAATCTCGTCGGCGGCGCGGGTTCGGCGCGTGCGCTGTTCGAGTCCGCGCAACAAACCGATCCTGGTAACCGGCACGCGGCAGCGGGATTGCGCGACGTGGCACGGGCGCTGGTGAGGCAGTCCGTTTCGGCGATCGATGACGATCATGTCGATCGCGCGAAAATTCTGCTGGACCAAGCCACCGCGCTTGCGCCCGATCTGCCTGCATTGCGTGAAGCGAAATCCAATTTGCGCGAGCTGCGCGAACGACTCGCCTTGGCTGCCGCGCCGGCTCCGGTTTCAGCGGCGGATGCGCAGCGCGTCGCCGCCCTCGTGGCGCAGGCCGGCGCTGCGGCCGCTGCCGGCAAACTGATCGTTCCACCGGGCGACAGCGCTTACGACAAGTACCGTGCGGCGCTGGCCATCGATCGCGACAATGCCTCGGCGCTGGACGGTCTCGCTCGCCTGGCGGCGCGCGCGCGTGAACTGTTCGATCAGGCCCTCAAGCAGAACATGCCGTTTCGGGCGCGCGGATTGCTCGATGCGGAACGCCAGCTCGCTCCGACGGAACCCGCCATTGCCGATATGAGCGCGCGCCTGACCACGGCGCTTCTCGACCAGGCCGAAGCACGACTCATAGAGGGCCGTACGGAGGAGGCTGGACGAGCGCTCGACGCGGCGCGCAAACTGAGTCCGAACAATCCACGGTTGGCGACGCTCGACGCAAAACTGCGCTCGCTGTCACAGTCGCACGGATAAGCGGCCCACGCCGCCTGATTGTATGGCGGTTCTTTTCTCTTGCCCCTGATGCGACGCCGTCGCATCAGGTGAGAGAAACGAAGCACAAACAGCCAAGGGCCTGCTTACCGCCGAGGCGACGGGAAGCGTTGCGACAGCGTCGCATCGGGCGAGGGTAGCAACGCATTTCCAAGCGGGCGAACAAACCAACGCGGCGCGCATCGCGGCGACAAACTCAGAGACCGAACACCCGGGCGACGACGCGTTGCGCGGCTTCGAACGAAAAATGTCTGCGCACGTTATCGAGCCCGTTGCTCGACAGTCGCTGCCACAGTGCCTCATCGTTGTACAAGCGAACGATTGCGGCCGCGAACTCTTCCGGTCCGTCGGCGACCAACACGTCCTCGCCGGCACGCGCGTGCATGCCTTCGACGGCGCAGGATGTCGCGACAACCGGCAAGCCGTAGCTCATTGCCAGATTGACCTTGCCCTTGACGCCGGCGCCGTAGCGCAGCGGCGCAAGCGCGATGCGGCAGCCATCCATGTATGGCGCAATATCTTCGACATAGCCGTGAATCAGCACCGAGGCACTCTTGAGTGCCTCGATGGAACCAGTCATGCGACTGCCGATGATGTGGACGCGCACGTCGGGCAGATCGGGTTCGACCAGTGGCAGGACATCGCGCACCAGCCATGCGACCGCGTCGATATTGGGCGGATGCTGGAAGCCGCCGACGAAAACCAGATCACGGCGTTGGTCGAATGGTGTTCGACAACCGTGGATCGCGTGTATGTTGCTCAGCACTTCGACCTTGACGTCGGCTGCGTCGATCGCCAGCAATTCCTGCTCGATCGGACTGACCACCAGAGTCACATCGCACTCGCGCATGATCTTGAGTTCCTGCGCGCGCGTCGCCGCCGCGTGACGCAGCAGTTCCGGCCGGTTGTCGAGTTCGGCCGCGCGCTCCTCGCGCAGATAATGCAGATCGACCGTGTCGAACACGAGTCGCGCGCGTGGCGCGTAAAGTCGCGCAAGACCAACATAGCCCGCCGCCACGTAATGTCGTGACAGCACGATCACGTCGAACTCGCCGCCGCGGTCGCGGAACAGCGCGATCGGATCAGACACGA
The DNA here is from genome assembly GCA_049583635.1 of Rhodanobacteraceae bacterium. GTDB lineage: Bacteria > Pseudomonadota > Gammaproteobacteria > Xanthomonadales > Rhodanobacteraceae > Dokdonella_A. The sequence goes on along the minus strand of JBAUWF010000066.1, from coordinate 19,460 downwards.
ACGGGTGATACAGCGCTTCGACGCCGAGAGCCTGCAACGCCGGTGTATAGCGCTCGATCCAGGCGCGGTTGTCGGGAAGGAAGGTTACCTGGCAACCATGCCGGTGCAGGATCCGCATCAGATTGGTCATGCGCAGCGAGCCCGAATCCATGTCCGGCGTCGGCGCGGTCGCATCGATGATGAGTACGCGTCTGGTTGCGCGCCAGGTTGCCGCTTGCGCAGTTTTCGTTCCGGGGGCGGGCTGGGCGGCGAGTGCGTCCTTCCATTTGGCGAGGAAGGTATCGCGATTGATCACCTGATGCTGCTTGATGCCGCCGGTCGTGTCGGTGCCGGCAGTAGCGCCTTCGAAGTGCATCACCGTCGCGGCCGGCTCGTAGAATGTCTTGAGCCCCGCTGCACGCAGTTTGAACGCGAAGTCGGTGTCTTCGTAGTAGGCTGGCGCGTAGCGTGCGTCGAATCCGCCGAGCCGGTCGAACACCTCGCGACGCAGCACGATGGCGGCGCCCGAGCAGTAGTCCACCTCGCGGCGAAAATTGAAACGCGGATCGAGCGGATTCTCGAAACGACCGTAGTTCCAAGCCGAGCCGTCGTTGAACACGATGCCGCCAGCTTCCTGAAGGCGTCCGTCCGGATACACCAGCTTGGCGCCGACCATGCCGCAATCGGGTTCTTCATCGAAACAGCGCAGAAGGTGTTCGAGCCAGCCTTCGGTCACTACGGTATCGTTGTTGAGAAACAATACGAATTCGCCGCGTGCAGACGCCGCGCCCGCGTTGCAGGAACCGACGAAGCCGAGATTTTCGGCGTTGCGCAATACGCGTGCGCCGGTGATATTGCCCAAGCGCCGGGCGGTCGCGTCGCTCGACGCGTCGTCGACGACGATGACCTCAAAGGCCGTTTCGCCGGCATGTTCGGCCAGCGATCGCAGGCACGCAGTGGTATAGGCGATCTGGTTGAACACCGGCACGACAATCGATACGTGCGGCGTATCGCTGGTCGGCAGTCCGAACGGCGCGAAATCCTCGCGCGGTGTTGCCAGCGTGCGACGCGTCGTGCGCGGTGCGCCGACGCGCAACTCCTGGCCGACACGCCTGAGCGTTGCGAGCACGCCGCGCTGCGCGAGACTGCCGCGCAACCGTCGCATCGCACCGCGCAGGCGCATCATGCGAAACGTCGCGCCTGCAGCAACTGCGCGCAATCGTGCCGTGGCCGCGCGCACTGGCGCGGTCAAGCGCCATGACCGGCTCGCGAGCATTTGCTCGTAGCGCGGTTTGATGTCCTGCAATTGTGCGTCGAGCTCCAATGCCCAGCGCGTGCGCTCGGTGAGTGCGGCGTCCAGGGCATGTCCCCACTCGCCACGACGGTCCGACTCCGCGCCAAGTGCCGCAACTTCGCGCACGAGTGCGCGTTCGCGCTCATGGCTCCTGCGGATGCAGTCGAAAAGATCCGCTGTTTCGAGTGCGCGCGCATCGGGAGCGGCGAGCGGGTAACGTGCGATCGGTCGCCGGCCAAGAGTGAAAACGGCCGAATAGCGTGCGGCGCTGTCGATCGGCTCGGGTTCGTGCCAGTCGGTCAGCGTCGCACGCACGCGAGCCAGCGGCGATCGGTCGGCGGCGAGTCCGGCGACAAGCGCGACCACAGCGTGCGCATCCGGATCGACCAGAAAACCGTCCACCGTGTCGTCGATACGCTCGGCCAATGCACCGACGCAGGTGGCCACTACCGGCAGGCCGAGCGCACGCAATTCCGACAACGTGTAACTGAAGGTTTCCGCAACCGTCGGCAACAGCAGGGCGGCATCGGGGCGCAGGCGTTCGATCAGAACCGGCAGTGTCTCGTGCGGATAATCGAGCAAAACGTGCACGCCGCGCCGGCCGAACAGAGCATGCGCGTCACTGCCGGCGCCAAGCAGAAATAGCTCGGCGTGCTCAAGCAGGCCGGGCAGCGCGGCGCCAAGCAAATCGGCGCCCTTGCCGCGACGAATGCGCCCGGGCAGCACCAGGCGCAGGCGTTCGCGCGTCGGAGGCAGTGGCGCGCGCGGAGCCGTTTGCGGCCACGCGAAACCGTGCGCGATGACATGTTGTGGCAGGTCGCGCAGCTCCGGCGCGAGGCGCAGGTCATTGGCAAGCGCCGAGCGGCTCGGGGCCAGCAATACGGCGCGCGCGTTGCACAGATCGGCGACAGTACTGTCGCGCAGACGCTTCCAGTATTGCGGATCGGATTCGGCGAATTCCCGATCCGCACCGACACCGGCCAGATCTCGCGCGCGCTGGGCATCGTCGAAGCGCAGTGCCGGATCACCGAAATCGCGATGCAGGAGCGGCCATAGCGGATAGTGATCGTGCACGACGCGCGATGTCGGCAAGCCGGTGCGCAACACATCGAGGCTGTGTCCGATCAGCGACGACAGCACGATCGCATCGATCGAATAGGCGGTGATCAGCTCGGCGAGAATCGCTTGATAACCGGCATTGGCGAGTGCCGTATCGGCGATCGGCTGCGCCAGCGGAATTCGTCTGAGTGGCGGACCTTCGAGCCGGCCGTCATGCAGTTCCAGCCATTCGCCATGGCGTTGCCGCGCAACGCTGCCGCGCGCGATCAAGGCGAGATGCTGCGCGTCGCCGTCAGCTCGCGCGTAGTCGCGTACCCAGCGTTCGGCGCCGCCTCCCCAGCCGTGCAACACGTGCAGCAACACCGGCCTGTCGTCGAGGCCAGGCCGCCCGGGAACAGCATTTCCCGGCAACGCGGTCGCGATCCGCTCGCGCAGTTCGGCCAGCGGCGACGGCGGCACCGGATCGCGCACATCGTCCGCATGCAAAAGTGAACGGTCCACGGTTCGACCGCACGCGGTAGACGAGGCGCATGGATCCGACGATTTCGCGAACGAGGAGACAAACAGATGATCGAGCACGACCGCGCGCAGGCCGAGTGACTGCAGCGTGTCGGTTTCGCACAGACGCTCGGACTCGAACGTCGCCAGGCGCCGGCCGTGCCAGGCCGACAACAGCGGCGGCGCGTGCCCGAAGGCGCTGTCATCGATCAGCCGGCGCGCCGAATACGCATAGCACAGCGCATCGATGCGAAACGCATCGACATCGGCGTGCTTGCCCTGTGGCAACGGGTTGCGCGCGACATCGTCGAGTGTCGATGCGACCAGTACGTCCGGTTCGTCGAGCGCGCGCAGCAGGCGTTCGCAGGCGTATGGTGGAATACCCGCGGAACCGCTGGCGAGCGTTCGCGTGTCGACGAGAATCAGGTCATCGCCGCGGAACCGCGCGGCCGCACACTGAACGGCTGCAAGGTAGCCGTCGGTTGCGGCGTGCAAGGTTTCGATGTCATGGTTGCTCGACCCGGTTGCCCGCGCGTCGATCCGGATCAGCGTTGTCGATCGCGCAACCTGCGCCTGCAATGATTGCAGTGCAGCCGCCGCGGGCGCCGCCGATCCAAACAGACAAATGCGCAGGCAACGCGGTGGTGGCTGCGGCACGAATGCGCCCGGTAGCTCAGCCGCCCAGGCCGTGGAGGTCGAGCTTCTTCTCGCGATACCCGGCCGGTGGGACGAAATCACTGGCCGGAACGGCGGAGGTCTGCACTGATTTCAGTTCCGAAATCGCGTCCGGTTTGCCGTGGTCGTAAACCACGATCTTGATCGGCACGCGACCGTTGCCGATCCGGTCGAACGGCAGATCGATCTGGCCGACACCGGCGCTGAGTTTCTCGGCCATGCGCTTGAAATAGGCGAACGCGTCATGCAGCGACTTCTGGTCCGCCGGGTTCAGGCCGACTTCGGCGGCATTGGCCAGACACAGATCCTGGTCATGCGATCCGTTGACAGCTATCGCGAATACCTCGCAATCGTGACCGTCGACCGTTTCATGTTTGCCGGTCGAACTCATGATGACCTTGGTCCGGGTTGCCGTGCCGGGCAGGTGGCCGCCCATGCGTTCTTCGATCATCTTGCGCTGATCCGGCGGAAGATTCTTCAGCATCGCCTGCGCCTGTTGCATCGCCGCGCTCGCCGCACCGGCCAGCTTTTCCATCTGCGCCGAGTCGATGCGGGTGTATTCCTTGCGGTCGCGATCGATCGTCACGAATTCGTTGCGTGCGGTATCCACGATCACGCTGTTGTCGCCGCTGTCGCTGCGCATCCGTGTTCCCGCGATCTCAAGGCGTGTCAACGGCGCGTCATCGGAGCTGGCGGCGTAATCCAGACGCACATCGGCGCGCGCTGTGGAAAAACCCGCAGCAAAGAGCAGCAAAAGGGCAGACGCAATTGCACGCATGGCAGCGGCCTCGAACCAATGGAGTGGCGTGGATTATCCCGGATGCAGCTTCGATATGTCACGTTGGATGCCTGTTAAACTGGGAAAGGTCCGCACAAGTCCTGCTGATGAATTCCTCACAGTGCCGACATGCTTCAGCAAACCGGTCAAGTCTCGCGCTGCAGATTGTCCCGTTGGCTCAATCGACTATTGACTCAGGGAGGCTGAACAGCAGAGCGCCTGTCACGACTTGGGCTGAGGTTCCCTGGCCACTGGCCCCGCGCTCTCCAGTCTGCTTGTGTCGTTCCGATCTCCCTCGTTGATCAGCCTCGCCTGGCGGGTGGTGCGCGTCCCGTTCTGGCTGGTCCTGGGTCTCACGCTGGGGTTCATCGGCCCTTACCTGATCTATCTCGATGGCGAGGTCCGCGCTCGTTTCGATGACCTGAGTTGGCAGATTCCAAGCCGCGTATACGCGCGCCCGCTGCGACTCGCTCCGGGTCTGCCGATGAGCGTGGACGCGCTGGAGCGCGAGCTCAGCTTCGCGCGCTATCGCAGCGTCGACGCGGCGATGGCACCCGGAACCTATCATCGTGCCGGTGCGCGCTTGGTGATCGCGCGGCGCGCATTTGTCTACCTCGACGGTCGCGAGCGCGAACGCCGCTTCGATGTGCGACTTGCCAATGGTCGCATTGCCGGGCTGACCGATGCCGACAGCGGGGCACCGATCGCGCATGCGCGCCTCGATCCGGCGCGCATTGCGACGTTGTACGGTGCCGAGCAGCAGGATCGGCGTGTGGTGCACCTCGGCGAGGTACCGCCGTTGTTGATCGGCGGATTGCAGGCGGTCGAGGACCGCAATTTCAAGTTCCACCACGGCATCGACCCGGGCGCCATCCTGCGCGCGGCCTGGGTGAATCTGCGGGCCGGCCGCGTGGTGCAGGGCGGATCCACCTTGACCCAACAACTCGTGCGCAATCTGTTTCTCGATCGCAGCCAGAATTTCACGCGCAAGATCAATGAAGCACTACTCGCCCTGCTGATCGAGGCGCGCTATGACAAGCGACGCATCCTCGAGGCCTACGTCAACGAGGTTTTTCTCGGCCAGCAGGGTGCGCAGGCGGTGCATGGATTCGCGGCGGCGAGCGAGTTTTATTTCAGCCGCAATCTACGCACGCTCGGTCCTGCCGATATCGCGTTTCTGGTCGGCCTCGTACGCGGACCGAGCCTGTACGATCCGCGACGCAATCCGGATCTCGCGCGCAAGCGGCGCAATGTCGTGCTCGGTGAATTCTTCGCGACCGGCCTGATCGACGCGAGCACGCTCAAGGCAGCGCGCGCCGCGCACCTTGGCGTGACGCCGGCCGGCGCGTTGCCGCGCGATCGCTTTCCGGCGTTTCTCGACCTGTTGCGCAAGGAGCTTGCGCGTGACTATCCGCCGGCCGAACTCGCCAGTGCGGGCCTCGCGATCCACACCACGCTGGCGCCGTCGACGCAACTCATGGCGGAGGATGCGCTGGCCAGCGGTCTGGCGCGCATCGGCTCGCGCGCATTGCCGGTCCAGGCCGCCGTCATCGTCACCGGCGCGCATGACGGTGAGGTGCAGGCGATGATCGGCGGACGCGACGCTGATGCGCCCGGCTTCAATCGCGCGCTCGATGCATTGCGTCCGATCGGCTCGCTGGTCAAGCCGTTCGTGTATCTGGTCGCCCTGGCCGAGCCGTCGCGCTACTCGCTCGCAACACTCATCGACGACACCACCATCGATCTGCCGCAGCGTGATGGGTCGCACTGGCGGCCGCAGAACGACGACGGCCAGACTCACGGCCGCGTCGCGCTGATCGACGCGCTGGTGCACAGCTGGAACCTCGCGACCGTGCACCTCGGGCTTGCGATCGGCGTCGACAAGGTGCGCGGTCTGCTGGCCTCGTTTGGCCTCGATCGGCAGATCAATCCGAATCCATCGCTGCTGCTCGGCGCGGTCGGTCTGAGTCCGTTCGACGTTGCGCGTTTGTACCAGTACTTCGCGGCTGACGGCCACGCGCTGCCGCTCAACGCGGTGCGCGGCGTGCTTGACGCCGAAGGGAGGCCGTTGACGCGCTATGGCGTAAAGGCCGGCAAAGGCGAATACGTGACGGCGGCGCGTCTGGTAACGCTTGCGTTGCAGCAGGTGGCGATCAGCGGTACCGCGCACGCGATCGCCGGCAGCGGTCTGGCCGGTCTGCATGCGGCCGGCAAGACCGGCACCAGTGACACCCAGCGCGATTCGTGGTTCGCCGGCTTCACCGGCACTCATCTCGCCGTCGTGTGGGTCGGGCGTGACGACAACAAGCCGACCGGTTTGTTCGGAGCTACCGGCGCACTGAGAATCTGGATCGACCTGTTCAAGCAGTTGCCGACTGCGCCGCTCGTTGTGCCCGGCGCGGGCATCGAAGACGCGTGGGTCGATCCGGTGAATGGCAAGCGCAGTGATCCCAATTGCAGCGGTGCGCGCGAGTTGCCGTTCGCTGCCGGATATGTGCCGAGCGATATCGAACATTGTCCGATTGATCGCATCCGGCAATGGTTCGAGCATCATTAGCGTCTCGCCGCGCAAATCCGTTGCCGGAATGCTGGCGCCACGGCGGAACCGGACACACCCACGGTTGCAGTCCACACGAAAAGTCTGCGTCGGCAAGGCCAGGTTTTCTTGTGCAATGCCATGTGCACTTGCGGTGACTGCCTTGCCGCCGTCCGTATCGCGCTTTCGCGCGCTGCGGCGTGCAAGTCAGGAAAGAAAAGACAGCATTCAGGATTGCATCGTTGCGCGACCAGGCCAGCCCTTGCTCGTCATGCCCGATAATACCGTTGTACGCTCGCTCGCCTGATCCCACATCACGTCGATGGAAATGCCGATGCCAGACATCACTCGATGCTACGTTGCTCTGCTTGTCGCACTCGTGCTGGCGCTGGGTGCGTGCTCCGCATCAAACCCGCCGCCACCGCAGCCGGTCCGCATCGATCATGACGCAGTCGCCGCAATCCGCGCTGCGGGCAACGGGCTCGATTCGGCTGTACAAGTGCATCCGCTGCATGATCCGGCGGTCGACGGCCTGCTGGCCAAGGCACATGCAGCCGAAGCAGCTCGCGATTTCGACGCAGCCGCAGCCGCGACCGAAAGCGCATTGAAGCTGGCGCCGGACGCGCCGGAGATCCTGCAATATCTCGCCGAACTCGAAGTCGATCAAAGCCATTGGCTGCGTGCCGAACAACTGGCGATCAAGAGTTTCACGCTCGGTCCGAAAGTTGGCAACCTTTGCGCGCGCAACTGGCAGACCGTGATCGAGGCACGTACGGCGCTCAACGATCGGGCGACACGCGCCGCGGCGCGCGAACGTCTCAAGGAATGCCGCGTCCCGCCGCCGGTACGCATGTAGGTGAGGTGCTGCGCGCTTCGACTTCGCTCATTTGCGCGAGCCGGTCGCGTGGTCCTAGTGGGATGCGAGCGCAACGATACCCACATATCGGTAACCGCATGGGTTTCGCTACGCCCGACCCATCCTGCGAGAGTCCTCGCGCGAACCTGCGCTGCTGCAAGCCCGGACGCCGGATCATGCACCAAGTGCACACGCTACGAACGTGACGTCGCACACATGCATAATCGCCGACTGCGCGTAGAGAGACGAAGCGATGTCGAGTGAATCCGCGAGCCTGCTCGGATCCGGGGGTCCGTTCGCGCGCGAAGTGCCGGGATTCGCGCAACGCTCGTCGCAGCAGATCATGGCCGAGTCGGTCGAAGAGGCCATTGCCGAGCGCCAGACGTTGATCGCAGAAGCAGGCACCGGTACCGGCAAGACCTTCGCGTATCTGGTGCCGGCCCTGTTGTCGGGCAAGCGCGTGATCATTTCAACCGGCACCAGGACGCTGCAGGATCAACTGTTTCATCGCGATCTGCCGCGCGTGCAAGCCGTACTCGGCGCGCGTGTGCGGGTCAGTCTGCTAAAGGGCCGCGCCAATTACCTGTGCCTGTATCGCCTGGATCAGACCAGTCAGGACGGCCGTTTCGTCAGTCGCGAACAGGCATCGCAACTGCAGCGCATACGCAGCTGGTCGGCGCAAACGGCGAGTGGTGATCGCGCCGAACTGGCCGCCGTGGCCGAAACGTCGCCGCTGTGGCTGCGCACGACATCGACGATCGAGAATTGCCTCGGCAGCGAGTGTCCGTTTTTCGCCGATTGTTTTGTGGTCAAGGCACGTCGCGCGGCTCAGGAAGCGGACATCGTGGTGGTCAATCATCATCTGCTGTTCGCCGATCTGGCGATGAAGCAGGAAGGCTTCGGCGAGATCCTGCCCGGCGCGCACGCGTTCATTCTCGACGAAGCACACCAGATTCCGGAACTGGCCGGACAGTTCTTTTCAGTCAGCCTGACCTCGAGGCAACTGGGTGACCTTGCGCGCGATGCGTTGGCCGAGTGCGCCGATGTGAGTGGCGCGCTGGGCGCGCTGCAACCGGCGATCGAGGCGCTGGCGCCGGCACTTGCGCGCTTGCGTCTCGCGCTCGATCGTTTCCCGAACAAGGGCGTGTTCGCCGAAATCGAGCGCGATGCCGATGTCGACAATGAACTTTCGGCGCTGCGCGCAGCGTTGTCGGCTCTGGCCGACGCAATCGGTCCGCATGCCGAGCGCAGTCGGGGTTTCGCAAGCATCGTCGAGCGCACCGAGGCGCAGCTCGCGCGGCTGATTCAGTTGTGCGATGGCGCTGCGAGTGGCTGGGTCAACTGGTACGAATTGACCGGGCAGGGGTTCGCGCTGCATGCGACGCCGCTCGATCTGGCCGATCCGTTGCGCGAACTGCGTGCGCAGAGTCATGCGGCGTGGATCTTCACCTCGGCGACGCTTTCGGTTGCCGGGCGCTTCGATCACTACGCACGCCAGCTCGGGCTCGATGATCCGGTGACGTTGTCACTCGACAGCCCGTTCGATTACGCACGCCAGGCGCTGGCCTATCTGCCGCGCACGCTACCCGATCCGGGCGCGACCGATTACATCGAGCACGTGGTGCAGGCCATCTTGCCGGTGCTGGCGGCCTCGCGTGGCCGTGCGTTCCTGTTGTTCACCTCACACCGCGCATTACGTCGAGCGGCCGAGTTGCTGGCTGATTGCGTGTCGTACCCGCTGTTCGTGCAGGGCAGCGCGCCAAGACATCAGTTACTGACCGATTTCCGTGCGTCGGGTCACGGCGTTCTGCTCGGCGCGGCAAGTTTCTGGGCCGGCGTGGATGTGGTCGGCGAAGCGTTGTCGCTCGTCGTCATCGACAAATTGCCGTTCGCCGCGCCCGACGATCCGGTGCTTCTCGCGCGACTCGCGGCCTTGCGCGAGGCCGGCGGCAATCCGTTCACCGAATGGCAGGTGCCGGCCGCGGTGATCGCGTTCAAGCAGGGCGCCGGACGGCTGATCCGCGACGTTCACGATCGTGGCGTGTTGATGTTGTGTGATCCACGCCTGACCACGCGCGGTTACGGCCGCATGTTCCTTGCCAGCCTGCCGCCGCTGCCGCTGACGCGCGAGCTGGCCGAGGTCGAGGCGTTTTTTGCCTAGCAAGCAGAGCATCTGCGCTCTTGGAAACCGGAACACACCGATACGCGCTCATCGCACCATGACCTGCGGCTGCGGGAACGCACCCAAACTGCCCCATGTTTCTCGGTTGACTTGATTGCACGGAGTGCTATGGTCGGAACGTTGCATGAGGGGAGTGCCTTGCTGCGATCCGCGTTGAAAATCGCACTGGTAGTCGGTCTGATGTCGGCGTTTGCGCCGGCTCATGCGTTGGACGAGTCGCTGTCGTTCCGACCCTCTCCGATCGGGGGCATCGAGGCGGTCGTTTCCGGTCGGAGCGACGGGCCCGGCTGCGAGGTGGAATTCTTGCCGCCGTCTTCCATCGAGGTCGACGGAACATCGATTTCGATCGCCTCACCCTACGATGACAGAGGTTGTTTCCTCCCGATGGCGCCGGTCCCGTACGAGGTCGTCGCCGAACTTGGTGTTCTTGCGGCGCCGAGCTACGACGTGACCTGGACCCAGAACTCGCTCGAACTGCACGGCACGCTCGTACCGGGCAGTCTCGCAGGCGGCATCGTTGCATTGCCGATGCTGTCGCCAGCTGCCCTGATTGTGCTCGGCCTTCTTTTGTGGGTTGCAGGCTTGGTTGCCTTGCCTTGTTATGTATCGCGTCGATCGCGCCTGGGGCAGATCACGTAGTCCGCGCGTTCCCGGCATCACGGCATAGGACCGCAGACGGTTGGCAGCGTGTCGGTTGCGATGCTATAAACCGTTGATCCCAAGGCCCGCGCTTTGCGGCAGCGTAGATTTCCCGATTGCCGATCGTGATCGGCAGCGTTCACCCGTCATTCCACGGAGAAGACCAATGGGCAAGTCGATACACATGGGCGCGCTGGCGTCCGCCATCGCGGTCGCGCTGCTCGGCGCGGGTGTCACCACGCCGGTACAGGCCAGCAACGTCGCGGTACTCAAGGAAGCGCCGCGAACCTACATCATCACCTTTGTCGAACCGGGTCTGCTGCATTACGAGGGCGGCGTGCAGAATCTTGCGCCAACCGCTCCCGACAAGGTCGGCACGCGCAAGCTCGACGTGCACAGCCCCGCGTCGTTGGCCTACAGTCGATATCTTCAGACCAAGCGTGACGAGCATGTGGCCGCAATCCGGCAGGTGGTTTCCGGATCGCTCAACATGCAGCACAGTTACGAGATTTTGCGCAACGGCATCTCCGCCGAGCTGACATCCGAGCAGGCCGCACGTGTCGCTGCCCTGCCGGGCATCCGGTCGATCAAACCGGAAACGATCGAACATCTGACGACCTATCGCGGTCCGAAATTCATCGGCGCCGACAAGATCTGGGACGGCACCGATACGCCGGATCACACCGGTACGATGGGTCAGGGCATCATCGTCGCGGATCTCGATACCGGCACCTACAGCACACACCCGTCATTCGCGAACGATCCGGTTTGCGGCTTCAGCGACGCCAATCCGAAACTCAAGGCGGTCGATTGCAGCTCCAGCAGCGGTGGTCTTTGCAACGGTCCCGATCCGGAGGCCGCCCAGGGCAACGGACACGGCGTCCATACCGCGAGCACGGCAGCCGGCAACACGCTCGACAACACCGCGGTGCCGCCGCCGTCAATTCCGGACGGCATCACGATGTCCGGCGTGGCGCCATGCGCATATCTTTACAGCTACAAGGTGTGCCAGACCACTAATTGCGGTGGTGCCGATATCGCAGCGGGTATCGAGAATGCGATCACCGACCAGGTTGACGTGCTGAATTTCTCGATTTCGGGGGGGACCAGCCCGTGGAACGACAACGATCGCGATTTCCTGGACGCGATGAATGCAGGCGTGTTCGTCGCCGCTGCTGCAGGCAATCTGCAAGCCGGGGAAACCGATCCGGTCGGCAAGGTCAATCACCGGGGGCCGTGGCTGCTCAGCGTGGCGGCATCGACTCAGGATGAAATCATCGGGCCCAATCTTTCGGTGACCGGTCCGGGTACGCCGCCACCCGAAACGGTCGGGGTTCCGTTGAACCCGGGCAGCACAACGCCCGCGTCATCGACACCGACGCTTACCGATCACCCGATCAGGTCCTACTCGCCCAATCCGGAAGCATGCACCGCCAGTGGCGGGATTCCGGCCGGCACGTTCACCGGCGCGATCGCGATGTTGCGCCGCGGCACCTGCACGTTTACCGAGAAAATCACCAACGCCGCCAACGCCGGCGCGGATCTGGTTGTGATCGGCAACAACGTGCCCGGCACGGTCAACATGGACACGACCGGGGCGCCGAATGTACCGGCCTACAGCACCACGATGTTCCAGGGCGATGCGTTGATCGCATTCGCCGATGCCAATCCGACGGATGCGACCGCCGATGTCGTGCCGATCGCCGTCGGCAATACGCAAGGTGATGTGCTGGCCAACTTCAGCTATCGCGGCCCGACGCCGGCGCCCTTCGCCGATCTGACCAAGCCGGACATCAGCGGTCCGGGCGTGAACATCTACGCCGCACTGACCAACTCGGAAGGCAGCTACGGATTCCTCAGCGGCACTTCGATGTCGACGCCGCACAACACCGGTTCCGGCGCATTGATTCGCGCCGTGCATCCGGACTGGACCGTGGAAGAGGTCAAGTCGGCGATGCAGACGACGGCTACCAACGCCGATGGCGTCGAGGAGGACGGAACCACGCCGTGGACGATCGACGATGTCGGCAGCGGTCGTGTCGATCTGACCAAGGCGGCGCTCGTGGGTTTGACCCTCGACGAGACCTACGCGAATTTCCTGGCGGCCAATCCATCCGGTGGCTCGATCGACGTCAAGGATCTCAACATTCCGTCGATGCGCAACGTCGATTGTCAGGGTAGCTGCAGCTGGACACGCACCGTCAAGAACCGGCTCGCCACGCAAGGCTCGTGGAATGCGTCGTTCGATACGATTTCCGGCGGCATCACGGGTTCGATAGCACCGGCAAGCTTCACGCTCGCGCCGGGCGCGACGCAGACGCTGACAATTACCGCGGAGCCGCCGTCCAGTGGAACGAGCGGTATCAGCTTCGGCGATGTCGTTCTGAGCGAAGCCAACGGCCAGTCGCCTGATCAGCACCTGACGGTGGCGATCGATGCTCCGCTCGTCGACGAGGTTTTCCAGGACGGCTTCGACGGCGCGCCGCCGCCGCCGAGTGGCGTATGCACGAATGGCGTGTGCACGCTGCAGATCGATGGCTTGCCCGACAGCGGCGGCAACTTCAACTCCCTCGGGGGCGGTACCTCGCCGTTCACGTTCCTCTGGCTCAACCAGTTCACGCCGGATGCCGACGAGTATCCGATCACGCTCAACACCGTGGATACGATCTTCAGTGCGACCGGGACTACGGTCGGAGACGTTTTCGATCTGTACGTTTTCCAGGATAGTGACGACGATCCATCCAACGGTGCGACACTCGTGGGTTCCGTGACCGGTCAGACGGTTGCGGCACCGCAGAACAGCTTGCAGACGATCACGATTCCGAGTGGTGTCACGCTGAACGGCCCGGGCGAGATCCTGATTGCCCTGGTCAACCGCACCGTCAATGCGTTTCCGGCGAGTGCCGATGATGCAGTCGACTTCGCCGGTCATTCCTGGATCGGGGGTCTGGGCAGTGTCGGCTCGCCGCCGGATCTGAGTGCGCTCGGGCTTGTGTTGACGCCCGATGCGCTTCCGAGCTTTACCCATAACTGGATCATCCGTGGCCACGGTACTGATGCCGCAGGTCAGCCTATCGTGCTGGACAACAGCCAGTAGGCACGGGTTACGCGAAGTACTCTCAGCGGCGCGGCTGGCTACCGCGCCGTTTTTCTTGCGGGAAGCCGCCAATCAGCGAGCCCGCGATTTCCAACATTTCGACCGGCGCTCCACACCGACTGCAAACGGAGTGCGCATGCCTCGCCGCCAACAGATCAAACCGATTGCCGTGATGCGCCGCGCGCGGCAAGATGCCCTTCCGGCAGTCGGCCGGGTGAGGGGAGACTCACATGCGTATCGTGATTGCGGGAATCATCGGCGGAATCATCATGTTCATCTGGACCACGCTGGCGCATACGCTGCTGCCGATCGGCGAGATGGGCGTCAAGCTGCCGGTCGAGCAGCCGGCTGCGCTGAGCGTGCTGGCGACCACCGCGACGTCGGGACCCGGTGTCTACATGTACCCGAGCATTGCGCCCGAGAAGATGAGTGATCAGGCGGCGATGACAGCGTTCAACGAACAGAACCGCAACAGCGCGTTCGCGTTCGTGGTCTATCAGGCAGGCGGCAATCCAGTGATGTCGAACATGGTTCCGAACATGATCAAGCAGTTCGTGTCGGTTGTGCTTGCCGCGCTGATTGCGGCGTGGGTGCTGTCGCTCGGCGCGTCCGGCTTTGCCGGGCGCGTACTCGCGGCAGGCGGACTGGGCTTGTTTGCGTGGCTTGCGATCAATGTGCCGTACTGGAACTGGTACATGTTTCCGACCGCATTCACGATCGGGAGCGGGCTTGAACAGGTGATCGGCTGGTTGCTCGCGGGTGCGGGCATCGCGTGGTGGCTTGGTCGAGGCGATCGCGCGCGCGTCGTCTGAACGGACTCGCGCATGGATTGGTGGGCGCGCGGTGCCGGGACGATGGGTATCGCTGCGCTCCACCCATCCTACGAGCTGCGTGGTGGCGATCTTTGCAGGATGGGTGGAGCGCAGCGATACCCATCGTCGGCCTGACGAACGTCCCGGCGTTTGTCGTCTGCGCCTAGCACTCGATCACGTTGACCGCGAGTCCGCCGCGTGAGGTCTCCTTGTACTTTTCCTTCATGTCGCGCCCGGTATCGCGCATGGTCTTGATGACCTTGTCGAGCGACACGCGGTGCTTGCCGTCGCTGCGCATCGCCATGCGCTGCGCGTTGATCGCCTTGACCGCGCCCATCGCATTGCGCTCGATGCACGGAATCTGAACCAGACCGCCGATCGGATCGCAGGTCAGACCGAGGTTGTGCTCCATGCCGATCTCGGCCGCGTTCTCGACCTGATAAATGCTGCCACCGAGCGCGGCGACGAGGCCGCCGGCGGCCATTGAGCAGGCGACGCCGACCTCGCCCTGGCAACCGACTTCGGCACCCGAGATCGACGCATTTTCCTTGTACAGGATGCCGATCGCGCCTGCCGTCAGCAGGAAATCGACGATGCCGTCCTCGTTCGCTTTGGCGCAGAAGCGCGCGTAATAGTGCAGCACCGCAGGCACGATGCCGGCGGCACCGTTTGTCGGTGCGGTAACGACCCGCCCGCCCGCGGCATTTTCCTCGTTGACTGCGAGTGCGAACAGATTGACCCAGTCGAGGATGGTCAGCGGATCCTCGAGCGAGTCGTCGGGGCGTCCCTCGAGGTCCTCGGCCAGCGCCGGCGCGCGGCGCTTCACATGCAGACCGCCGGGCAATGTGCCGCCTTCGCGGATGCCGCGCGCGACGCAATCCTGCATCGCCTTCCAGATCGTCAGCAGGCCGTCGCGGACCTCGCTTTCGCTGCGCCATGACATCTCGTTTTCGAGCGTGATCGCGGCGATGCTCTTGCCGCTTTTCTCGCACATTCCGAGCAGTTCGTCGCCCGAATGGAACGGATGCGGCAATGGCGTGGTGTCGGCGACGATACGATCGTCGGCGGCCTCGTCGTGATTGACCACGAAGCCACCACCGACCGAATAATAATCGCGTGTCGCGAGTTCCTTGCCATCTGCATCGAACGCGGTGAAGCGCATGCCGTTCGGATGAAACGGCAGTTTCTGGCGCTTGTTGAAGACCAGGTCGGTCTTCTCGTCGAACGCGATCTCGCGTTTGCCGGCGAGGCGTATCAGCCCGCTGCCGCGGATTCGTTCGAGGCGTTCCGGAATCGAATCCGGATCGATGCGATCGGGCAGTTCGCCTTCGAAACCGCAGAGCACGGCCTTGTCGGTGCCGTGGCCCCGGCCGGTCAGCGCGAGCGATCCGAACAGTTCGCCGCGAATGCGCGCGACGCGATCGAGCACGCCGGGCTCGTCCAGCCAGCGCGCCACGAAACGTGCTGCCGCGCGCATCGGTCCGACCGTATGCGACGAGGACGGTCCGATGCCGATCTTGAACAAGTCGAAGACGCTGACGGCCATGAGACACAACTTGGGGCGAAGTTGCCGTTATTCTACGCCTCGCACCGCTCAGTCCTCAGCCCTCAGCCCTAACATGCACCTCATCCTCTATCAGCGCGACGATTGCCCGCTTTGCGACCAGGCGCTCGCGGTACTCGCGGCAGCGCACGCACCGGATTTCGAGGCGGTGTGGATCGATGACGATGTGCAACTCGAAGCGATCTACGGTGATCGCGTGCCGGTGTTGCGCGAAGCCGATTCAGCGAGAGAACTGGCTTGGCCGTTCGATGCGGCTGAGGTGGCCAGTTTCTTGTCGAACAGCGCCCGCTCACGTTCGACGTGAATCATCGGTGCAACTGCTCGCTCACATGAAATCTTCCATCCAGCGCACGAAAATCGGACGTTTGCGCGCCGATATGCGGCGATATGCGACGAGCAGGCGATCTTCCGATTCGTCCATCGCGAATGAACCGACGTCGAGCGCGGGTGTTTCGCTTAAATCGTCGCGAATGGGCCCACGGCCTGTTGCGAGCCACTCGAAAGTCACCGCGCACGTGATTGCGATTTCGATAAGGTGCTCGACCGTTGGTGAAGTCCCGTGCGGGGATTCCCATTGCGCGACGGCGCTGGTGCCTGTCCCGGTTCTTTTCGCCAGTTCGGCTTGAGTCAGACCTGCAATACGCCTGGCGCGACGGATGCGGTTGCACAAGACTCCGGAGATTCGCTGATTCTTGCCGATGGGATGTGATTCCATGCGGTGCCTCCCAGCAGCATGGCTGAACCACCAGCAACACTGCGCACACTTTCCCAGTCATCCTTAACTTGCCCGAGTCTGCCGTAAACCCGCTTACAGTGTGTGTGACGCATGCAGCAGTTCTGCATGACGACGGGCCCTTGGCAGCATGGATTTCGACCAATTGCGCGCGCAGTATCTCCGCATAGGTCGCATCACGCGCCGTAACGGCTCCGGGGAGATCAATCATGAATTCCCAACGCTTGAACGTGCTGGTCACGATATCGTTCGTGCTTTTCTGTTTCTTCGGCCACACCGTGCATGCCGCACAATTCTGGGTGGATGATCGATTCGACTTGTCGCAACCGCATTATCACAGCCCCGAGGAAGCGTGCATCGTGGGCGAGCTGATCCGTCGCACCAACGGTTATCAGGAAAACAGCAATCGCGAGTATCGCTTCGGCGCCGTGTATGTCGGCCCGAACGAGGGCATCCAGGAGCAGGTATGCCGCGGCGTCATCTACGGACGGTTCTTCGGCGGAACTTACATCCCCGTCGAGGAAGTCGACACCAGCGTCTACCAGACCGGAAGCACGGATTCCTGCAATTTACCCAACTACACCGACCCGGAAACCGGTCAATGCGGTCCGCCCAAGTGTACGGACGACTGTTGCGGCGCCTGCGGCAACGGCAGCAATCCGATTCATACTGCATCAGGCAACAAGCATCAGGTCGAGTCGGACTTTGTCGGCACCGGCCCGTTTCCGCTGCGATTCGAACGCACCTACGACAGCAAGCGCATCCTGTTCGACAACGCCGCGCCGATGGGCGTCGCATGGACCCATAGTTACCTCGGCCGGATTTATGTCGTGCCGAATGCGGCGGTCAACGGCAGCACCCCGGCCAAGGCGTATGTCTATCGACCGAACGGTCGCATCCAGCTCTTTACGCGTTCGGGCAACACCTGGATCAGCGATGCGGACGTGCCGGAGCGCCTCAGCGTGACCCTCAGCGGAAACGACTACTATGGCGCCACTTACACGACCACCGACGATGTCGTCGAAACCTACGACACGCTCGGTCGGCTTGCATCGCGCACCGATCGCAACGGTTATATACAGACACTGACGTACACCACCGGATCCGGCGGTAGTATGCTTTCGCACAACTACGTCCAGCAGGTGACAGATCCGCAGGGGCATACCCTCACCTTCACCTACTCCGGTGACCAGTTGACCAGTGTGACCGACGGCAACGGCGACATGATCAGTTACGGCTACACGTCCGGCAATCTGACGTCGGCGACCTATCCCGAAGACAACGGCGCGACGAAGACGCGTCTGTACAAATACAACGAATCCGGCCAGGTCATCGGCAACCAGCCCAACGCACTGACCGGCATCGTTGACGAGGTCAACCAGCGCTACGCCAGTTGGGGCTATGACGCGAGCGGCCGCGCTAACCTCAGTGTGCACGGCCCGTTCAGCGGCGGCACCATCGATCGGACCGCGCTGCTGTTCAACAGCAACGGAACGACGACCGTCACCGACGGTCAAGGCCAGCAACGCGTGTTCGGCTTCCTCGCGCAGTACCTCGTCGCGCGAATCTCTTCTCTCGATCAGCCCTGCGACTATTGCGCCGGGGAAGCGAAGACGAAAGCCTACGACGCCAACGGCTATCCGCAATCGGCAAGAGACTTCCGCGATACCGACACGCTGTACACGTACAACACGCGCGGCCTGGAAACGCAGCGGATCGAGGCCAACACCATCGTCGATCCGAACAATCCGCCAAACCGAATCACGCCGCCCGAGAAACGCACGATCAATACAGCGTGGAACGCGAACTTCCGCGTGCCGGACCAGCGCACGATTGTCAACAACGCAGGCACACCCGAGGCGCGCACGGACTGGGTCTACAACAGTCGCGGTCAGCCCACCGCGCGCTGCGTCTACGATCTGACCGTCGCGGGTGCCAGCGGCTATGTCTGCGCGACCACCGGCACGCCGCCAGCCGGCATCCGCCGCTGGGTGATGACCTATTGCGACGCGGTCAACGGCACCGACTGCCCGCTGGTTGGGCTGATGAAAACTGTCGACGGTCCGCGCACCGACGTCAGTGACATCACGACGTACACCTATCGCCTGACCGACGACACCGCCAACCCGCCCAAATACCACAAAGGCGACCTGTGGAAGATGACCAACGCGCTCGGCCAGGTCACCGAATACACCGAACGCGACGGCAACGGCCGTCCCACGAAGATGGTCGATGCCAACGGCGTGATCACGCTGATGACCTACCATCCGCGCGGCTGGCTGGAAACCCGCACCATCAAGGGCGTCACCGGCATCAACGGCGGCGCCGATGCGGTCACGACGATCGGCTACGACGATGTCGGCAACGTGACCCGCATCACCCAGCCCGATGGCGCGTATCTGGCCTACGGCTACGATCTTGCGCATCGGCTGACCACGATCACCGACAACTTCGGTAACTCGGTGGTCTACACGCTCGATGCGCTCGGCAACCGCAGCGCCGAGCAGACCTTCGCCAGCGGCAACCCGACGCCCAAGCGTCTGTTGACGCGCAGCTTCAATGCCCTGAACCGCCTCACCGACCAGTACGATGCGCAGGTGCGCGCGACCCACTTCGCCTACGACGGCAACGGCAACCGCACCGACCGGACCGATCCGACCACGGTCCAGACGCATACCGTCTACGATCCGTTGAATCGGCTCAAGACCACGTTGCAGGATTATCAAGGCAGCGATCCGAGCACGGCCAATGCGACCAC
>JBAUWF010000065.1:0-36213 GCA_049583635.1 Rhodanobacteraceae bacterium | reverse complement strand
TGGTTCGGCTGACGGCGTCGGCGGCGCGGGCGGCAGCGGCGGCAGGCTGAAGATCGACTTGAATTCCGGCGCTTTCACGTTCAACGCGAGTTGCTTGTGATCGCGCATCAGCTTGATCGGCAACTCCTTGCCGGCGGGTTGGTCGCGCAGCGCGCGCAATGCATCCTCGGGTCGCTCCACCGGTTCGCCTGCGATGCGCGTGATCACGTCGCCGGCGCGCAGTCCGTGCAGCGAATGCGAATCGGTCGATATCACCAGCGCGCCCTTGTCGACACCGAAGTAGCGACCAAGGTCGCGATTGACCGGGGCGAGATTGAGTCCCCACCAGGGCATCATCGCGCCGCGCATTGCGCGCTCGGCCTCGCGTTGAGCGCGCTCGGCCTGACGGCGTGCGTGTTCGATCGTCGTGCGCATCTGGCGACTCGACATCGCTTCCTTGCGCGCGAGTTCGACGTCCGCGCGGATGCGGTCCTTGTCCTTCATCGCGCGAGCCGCTTCCTTCCGGGCGCGCTCGACATCGGCGCGGACGAATTTGTCGAAATCCCTGGGCAGGAACGGATGCTCCGGATCGTCGTTCATCAGCTGCGGCCAGTTCCACGCTTCGCGGCGATCGGCCTTGAGTACCAGATCCGTGCGCGCCTTGTTTCCGCGTTGGTAGGCGATATGGATCTTGTCACCTTCCTTGATATCGGCGAGCAGCTTGCGCGCCCTGGCAAGCCCCTGATCGTGATCGCCGCCCGCGAGTTTCGTGCCGTTGATCGCGACGATGACATCGCCGTCATGCAGACCGGCGCGCGCGGCGGGACCATCCGGCGTGACCGCGCTGATGCGCGCTCCATCCTGCGCCGGTGCCAGCACGACGCCGATCATCGCGCGGTCCGGTTGGCCGAGATAACGGAACGCGTAGGCGCGTGGCCCGACATCGCCGAGTTCCGACGACAGATGCGCCATCTTCTTCGACAGCTCCTGCATCTGCGTGCGCAATTCCTCCAGCTCGGCGCGTGCTGCGTCGGCATCGACGGGCGCCGGACGGGTATCGGAATGCGCATCGGCGGCGACCATGGGTGCCGTATCCGGCGCCGGCTTCGGCTGCGCCCCGGCGGCCCACGCGCCGTGCGTGGCGATGATGAGAGATGCGACAAGCAGACTGCGTTTCATGGGTGGTCCTCAGTTCAAATGGTTGAGCGATGCAGGCGTCGAACCGTCGTCGCTGGCGGCAATCGCGTAGGCACTGCCACGGATCGTCGCGAGGTCTTCGAGCAGGGCGACACGCTGCCGCCACAGCGGCAGTGCATCGTCATCGCCGCGTGTCGCGCCGAGCTGCAGATCGACCAGGCCGATCAGGTCCTCGACTTCGACCGCGGCCATCAGGTCGCGGCCGTCCTGCGGCGCATGTGCGAAGCCGGCGATCCAGCGTTCCAGCGACTGCGAGCGCCGGCGCAGGTCGGCGAGTTCGTGCGCGCCGTTGGCCGCGGCGACGGTGGTCGGCGCGTTCGCGGTTGGCGACACCACGGAGGTTGCGCTCGCTGTCGTCGTGGCCGGAGTTTGCTGTCGTGGCGACGGCGCGCGTGCAATCAGCACAGCAAGAACGATGGCGGCGGCCAGCGCGGCAGGCAGTGCGACCAGCCGGCGACGCGCCTTGTGTTGCGTTCGCCGCTCAAGTGAGCGCGCCAGATCGGGCCACAGGTCCGGTTGTGGCGCTGTATCCGGCAACGCCCGCAAGGCGGCGGCGAGCGCGACGTCGGGATGCAGGTTCAATGTGCTGTCGCGGTCAGACATGGCGCGACCTCCTGGTTTGGTTCGGACAAGGCGGGATCGAGCAGCGCGCGCAGGCGCATGCCGCCGCGCATGACCTGGGATTTCGAGAAGCTCACCGATTTCCCGGTCATTTCGGCAATCTCCTGATGGGTGTATTCCTCGACGTGGTACAGCCACAGCACGCTGCGTGTCAGCGCCGGCAGACGCTCCATCGCGCGTTCGAGGCGTTTCGCATCGGCCAGTGCCCACGGTGGCGAGCCGCCGCAGGGCGACTCGTCGTCATCGGGCAGTGCGTCGAATGCGATGCTGCGCTCGCGGCGCAGGCGCATCAGTGCTTCGTTCACGACGATCTGGCGCAGCCAGCCCCAGAACGGCGCGTCGCCACGAAACTGGCCGATGCGCTCGATCATGCGCAGCATCGCGTCGTGCACGATTTCGCGCGCGCTGTCGGCATTGCCGAGCATGCGCAGTACCAATGTGTAGGCCGGTCGTTCAAAAGCGCGATAAATCTGCTCGAGCGCACGCATGTCGCCGCGGCGCGCGCGCGCCAGCGTGATTTCGGGAACATCGATCTGGAAACTGACGGCGCTCACATTCGACAAGGATGCACGAGACTGCCGATGGGTCGCAGCGATCTTCGCATGCCCGTGCCGTGTCCGCCGGTGTCCGCGGACGCGGATCCGGGAGTGGCGCATGTCGTGAAATCGCCGTGCGTCAGGCACTTGTCGGCTCCATCGTTGCTGGCATGCGACTTGCTGACGGTCGCTCGAACATGCCTTTTGATGGCGGAGAACCCACGCAAATGATTCGCGACACCTCGGCGCAGGACAGGAAGTTCGTCCGCGCCCCGCGCCGCGCGCGCCGCTACCTGTTGATTGGCGGCGGCGTGCTCATCGTCGGCCTGCTGGCCGCGGTGGCACCGAGCATCGGACGTCTGCTGTCGTCCGATGCATCGGCGAGCCTGTCGCGGCTGCGCATTGCCCCGGTGACGCGCGGCACGCTCACGCGCGACGTGTCGGTGCAGGGCCGCGTGGTCGCGGCGGTCAGCCCGACCCTGTATGCGCCGAGCGCCGGCTTCGTCAAGCTCGACGTGCACGCCGGCGACAAGGTGGCGAAAAATGCGGTGCTGGCGGAAGTGGACAGCCCGGAACTCACCAACCGCCTCAAGCAGGAACAGGCGACCCTCGACAGCCTGACCATTGCGGTGGAGCGTGGCGGCATCGACGGCCGCAAGCAGCAGGCCGCGGTGCAGACCGCACTCGATCAGGCCGAGATCGATCGCCAGACCGCCGCACGCGAACTCGAGCGCAATACCAAGGGGTTCAATCTGGGTGCCTTGCCGGAGCTCGACGTGCTGCGCGCGAAGGATGCGCTGGCCAAGGCCGAACTGACCGTCAGGCAGGCGAAACAGGATGTCGAGCTCGAGCGCGAAGCGCTGGCGTTCGATGTCAAGACCAGGCATCTCGCGCTCGATCGTCAGCAGTTGCTGGTGCAGGATCTGACCCGCCAGGTCGATGAGCTCAAGGTACGCTCGCCGGTCAACGGCCAGGTCGGGCAACTGCTGGTGCAGCAGAGCGCCAACGTCGCGGCGAATGCGCCGCTGATCACGGTCGTGGATCTCTCGGCGCTCGAGGTCGAGGTGCAGGTACCCGAGGTGTTCGCGCACGATCTCGCGATCGGCATGCCGGCCGAAATCCGGGACGGATCGACCAAGTACGACGGCACCGTCAGCGCGGTCTCGCCCGAGGTCGTTGCCGGCCAGGTCACCGGACGCATTGCCTTCGGCAACAACAAGCCGGCCGGCTTGCGCCAGAACCAGCAGTTGACCACACGCATCCTGATCGACCAGCACCCGAACGTGCTGATGGTCGAGCGCGGACCGTTTGTCGATACCGGCGCCGGGCGCGTCGCCTACGTCGTGCATGGCGATATCGCCGAACGCACGCCGATCCAGGTCGGCGCGACCAGTCTCGACGCGGTCGAAATCGTTGCGGGCGTCAAGGAGGGCGATCGCCTGGTTATTTCCGGCACGGATGCATTCAACGGCGCCCAGCGCGTGTCGCTGCATTGATGTACAGCGGGATTCGGGATTGGTAGAGCGCCCGGTAGTCCCGAATCCCGAATCTCGAACCAAGAGGCAAAGCCGATGCTCAAAATGACTCACCTCCAGAAGGTCTACCGCACACATCTGATCGAGACCTACGCGTTGCGCGATTTCTCGATCCATGTGCGCGAAGGTGAATTCGTCGCCGTGACCGGGCCGTCGGGATCGGGCAAGACGACGTTTCTCAATATTGCCGGTCTGCTCGAGGAGTTCACCGCGGGTGAATATCTGCTTGACGGTGTCGACGTGCACGGCATGAACGATCGTGAGCGCTCGCGTCTGCGCAACGAGAAGATCGGCTTCATCTTCCAGAGCTTCAATCTCATCCCGGATCTCGATATCACCGACAACGTCGACGTGCCGTTGCGTTACCGCGGTTTCGACGCAGCCGAACGCAAACGCCGCATCAACGAGGCGCTCGGCCGCGTCGGCCTGGCCTCGCGCATGAAGCACTATCCGTCGGAACTCTCGGGCGGTCAGCAGCAGCGCGTCGCGATCGCGCGTGCGCTGGCCGGTTCGCCGCGCCTGCTGATGGCCGACGAGCCGACCGGCAATCTCGACAGCCTGATGGCGCGCGGTGTGCTCGAACTCATGGAGGAGATCAACCGCGAAGGAACCACCATCGTCATGGTCACCCACGATGCCGAACTCGCCGCACGCGCGCACCGCAACGTGCACATCATCGATGGGCAGGTGACCGATTTCGACGAGGAGCCGAGTCTCGGGCGCAGCGTGCGCGACGACGACGCCGTCTCGGCGACGGCCTGACGAGGAGCCGGTCATGTTCGGTTATTACCTGCAACTCGGAATGCGCAGCCTGAGGCGCAATCCGGTGCTGACCGCACTGATGGTGTTCGGCATCGCGCTCGGCATCGCGGCGAGCATGACCTCGCTGACGGTCTTTCACCTGATGGGCAGCGATCCGATTCCGTCGAAGAGCGACAAGCTCTACTACGTGCAGCTCGACAACTGGGATCCGAATCAGGCCTACGACGAGGATGGCTCGCCACCCGATCAGGTCACCTACCGGGATGCCGGGGCGCTCATGGAGGCCGGCAAGGCCGATCGCCAGGTGGCGATGTACAAGATCGCGTTCCCGATCCAGCCGGAAAATCCCGAGGTCAAGCCATTCATGGCGCTCGGCCGCGCGACCTTCGGCGATTTTTTCCCGATGTTCGAACTGCCGTTCCAGTACGGCGGTTCGTGGGGCCGCGCGCAGGACAACGCGCACGCGCGCGTCGTCGTGCTCAGCAAGGAAACCAACGAAAAGCTGTTCGGCGGACAGAACAGCGTCGGCAAGAGCGTGCGCCTCAACAATGTCGATTACACGATCAGCGGTGTGCTCGACGACTGGCAACCGCGCGTCAAGTTCTACGACCTCACCAACGGCACCCTCAATTCGCCCGAGGATTTCTACATTCCCTACACCACCGCGATCGAACTCGAGACCGGTTCGGCAGGCAACAATAACTGCTGGAAGAATTCCGATCCCGGCTGGAAAGGCTACCTCGCGTCGGAGTGCATCTGGAACCAGTTCTGGGTCGAACTCGACACGCCGGAAAAGGCCGCTGCCTATTCGTCGTTCCTGACCAGTTACGTCGACGAACAGAAAAAGCTCGGGCGCTTCCCGCGGCCGCTCAACAATCGGCTGCTGAACGTAACCGACTGGCTGGATTCGCAGAAGGTCGTGCCGCGCGACGTGCATATCCAGGTCTGGCTGTCCTTCGCATTTCTCGTCGTCTGCCTGATCAACACGATCGGCCTGCTGCTCGCCAAGTTCATGCGCAAGTCGGCAGAGGTCGGCCTGCGCCGCGCACTCGGCGCAAGCAAGCCGCAGCTGTTCGGCCAGCACCTGATCGAGGCCGCCGTGATCGGCATCAGCGGCGGTGTGATCGGGCTCGCCCTGACCGGGCTCGGCCTGTGGCTCGTGCGCACGTTGTACGACGGTCTTGGCACCGTCGCACATCTCGACTTGACCATGGTCACGACGACGATCGGCCTGTCCATCCTTGCCGCGACATTGGCCGGTCTGTATCCGACCTGGCGCGCCTGTCAGATCGCGCCGGCAACCCAGTTGAAAACCCAGTAGCCGATCGGGGAGAGCGCACATGGAAATCCGGCCGATACTTTCCGCCCTCATGCGCAGCAAGGTCGCGTTGATCCTGATCGGCGTGCAGATCGCGCTGACGCTCGCGATCGTCTGCAATGCGCTGTTCATCATCAATCAGCGCATGGAAAAGGTCGGACGACCCAGCGGCATGGACGAAGCCGACACATTCACGGTAACGAGTACCGGATTCGGCGCCGATTTCAACGTGCAGAATGCGTATGCCGAGGATCTGTCGCTGTTGCGTGGCCTTCCGGGCGTGCACTCGGCGACCTCGATCAACACGGTGCCGCTGAGCCACAGCGGCTGGGGCGAGGCGATCAGTCTGACGCCCGACCAGAAAACCGCCACTGCCGGCAGCGCGATCTATTTCGTCGACCAGGGTGGTCTCGACACGTATGGTCTCAAGCTCATCGCCGGGCGCAATTTCAAGCCCGAGGAGATCTCGTTCCGGGATCGCAACGCGGTCAGTTGGCCGCCCGGATTGATCATCACGAAAGCGCTGGGCGAGAAGCTGTTTCCCGGACAGAATCCGCTCGGCAAACAGTTCTATCTCGACCAGAAGGCCGCGCCGAACACGGTGATCGGGGTGGTCGATCGCCTGCAGGCGCCATGGCCGAACTCGACCGGCCGCGGCGGGGACGTGAACGCAGTCGAGTACTCGACGCTGATTCCGCAGCGTGTCGCCTATGGCAACAGTACGATGTATCTGGTACGCGCCGACCCGGGACGGCGCGATGAGCTCATGAAGACGGTCGAGACCAAGCTGGCCGAAAGCAATCATTCGCGCGTCGTGCGCGGCATCAAGAGCATGCAACAGGTGCGCACTGCAGGGTACCGGCAGGACCGCGCGATGATGATCATCCTCGGCATCGTCATCGTGAGCCTGCTCGCGATTACCGCACTCGGCATCGTCGGCATGGCCAGCTTCTGGGTAACCCAGCGCACCAAGCAGATCGGCACGCGGCGCGCACTCGGCGCCTCGCGCGGTGACATCCTGCGCTATTTCCATACCGAGAACTTCATCATCACGACGCTTGGCTTGATCGTGGGTGGCGTGCTCACTTATGCCGTGAGTCTTGGTTTGATGCGCTACTACGAGTCGCCGCGGCTGCCGTGGTACTACGTGCCGATCGGATTCGTCTGCCTGTGGCTGCTCGGTCAGCTCGCCGTCCTCGGTCCGGCAGCGCGCGCCTCGCGCGTGCCGCCGGCAGTCGCGACACGGACCGTTTGATCGGGGTCTACTGGAAAACATCCAGCATGTTCACCTACTACCTTCAACTCGGGCTGCGCAGCCTGAAACGCAATCCCATCCTGACGGCGCTGATGGTCGTCGGAATCGGGCTCGGCATTGCCGCGAGCATGACGACACTGACGGTGCTGCATCTGATGGGCAGCGACCCGATTCCGTGGAAGAGCGACAAGCTGCACTATGTTCAGCTGGACAACTGGAGTCCGGACCAGCCCTATTACGACGACGGGCGACCGCCGGACCAGATCACGTACCGCGATGCGACCGCCTTGATGGCAGCGGGCAAGGCCGACAAGCAAGCCGCGATGTTCAAGCTGTCGCTGCCGGTGCAGCCGGAGAACAAGGAGCTCAAGCCGTTCCGTGCACTCGGCCGGGTGACGTACACGGACTTCCTCTCGATGTTCGAACCGCCGTTCAAGTACGGTCACCCGTGGAATCGCGATCAGGACGAACATCATGCCCGCGTCGTCGTGCTCGGCAAGGAGATGAACGAGAAGCTGTTCGGCGGTGCGGACAGCGTGGGCAAGAGCGTGCGCCTGGACGGCATCGACTACTCGATCGTCGGGGTGCTCGACGACTGGAAATTGCGTTCGCGCTACTACGATCTTACCAATGGCGCGTTCGCCGAGCCGGATGAGTTCTTCATGCCGTTCACAACCGCGATCGATCTGAAGCAGCGCTCGTCCGGCAACAACAGCTGCTGGAAGTCGTCCGGCAACGGCTGGGACGCGTATCTGGATTCGGACTGCGTCTGGATCCAGATGTGGGTGCAGCTCGATTCCCCTCAGCGACTTGCCGAATATCACAGCTTTCTCGACAGCTACGTCAAGGAACAAAAGAAGCTTGGTCGTTTTCCGCGTCCGCTCAACAACCGGCTGCTCGACGTGACCGAATGGATGCGCGACCAGAAAGTCGTCTCGCGGGATGTTCAGGTGCAGACCGGGCTCGGCTTCGCGTTTCTCGCCGTGTGCCTGATCAACACGATCGGTCTCTTGCTGGCCAAGTTCACGCGCAAGTCCGGCGAGATCGGTCTGCGTCGCGCGCTCGGTGCGAGCCGGCGCGAGGTATTCGCGCAGTTTCTGATCGAGTCGGGCGTCGTCGGCTTGACTGGCGGCTTTCTCGGATTGTTGTTGACCGGATTGGGCCTGCTCGCGGTGCGTGCCTTGTACGAGCAATACAAATCGGTTGCCCAGCTCGACTGGACGATGATCGTCGTGACCATCGTGCTGTC
This sequence comes from Rhodanobacteraceae bacterium, assembly GCA_049583635.1. Classification (GTDB taxonomy): domain Bacteria; phylum Pseudomonadota; class Gammaproteobacteria; order Xanthomonadales; family Rhodanobacteraceae; genus Dokdonella_A. The sequence goes on along the minus strand of JBAUWF010000065.1, from coordinate 27,761 downwards.
GATCGTCTCGGCGGTACTGGCCGGGGTTTATCCGACCTGGCGTGCGTGTCGCGTGCAGCCGGCCGCGCAGTTGAAGATCTGAAGGATTGCCCGCTTGTTCCGGCAGCAGGCAAGAACAGGAGTCAACATGGAAATTCGTCCGATACTCTCCGCACTGATGCGCAGCAAGGTCTCGATGATCCTGATCGGACTGCAGGTCGCGCTGACGCTCGCGATCGTCTGCAACGCGCTGTTCATAATCGGTCAGCGACTCGAGCGCATGCATCGCCCGAGCGGCATGAACGAGACCGACACTTTCATCTTCGGCAGCAGCGGTTTCGGTCAGGGATTCGACGCCCGCGCAACACAGAAGGCCGACCTTGGGCTGTTGCGACAGATGCCGGGTGTCGCTGCGGCGACTGTGACGAACTCGGTGCCGATGAGCGGCGGCGGATGGAGCACGGGGCTCAGTCTGAAACCGAAGCAGAAAATCTCGACTGCCGACACCACGATATATCTGGTCGACGAACAAGCCCTGAACACGTTCGGCAGCAAACTGATCGCCGGTCGCAATTTCAAGCCCGAGGACATGGAAAACATCAACTTCGGTGATCAGCTGCAGCCGCCGGTGATCATCGTGACCAAGGCGCTGGCGGAAAAGTTGTTCCCGGATGGCAACGCGCTCGGCCGGCAGGTGTACATGGGCGAGGATCCTCCGACCAGCACGATCGTCGGTATCGTCGAGCGTCTTCAGGAGCCCTGGCCCGAAAACGATGATGTCGAGAACGCGACCCTTGTTCCGGTCTACATGCCCTATGGCAACTTCACGCGTTATCTGGTGCGCGCGGAACCGGGCCGCCGCGACGAGGTCATGAAGGCTGTCGAGCAGAAAATGGCCGAGGCGAATCCGAGCCGCATCATTGGCAAGATGCGCAGCATGGAGGACGTGCGTCGTGAAGCGTATGCGGGCGATCGCGCGATGGCCCTGATTCTCGGCGCCGTCATCATCGCCTTGCTCGGCATTACCGCGCTCGGTATCGTCGGCATGGCGAGTTTCTGGGTCGCCCAGCGCACCAAACAGATTGGTACGCGTCGCGCACTCGGCGCCTCGCGCGGCGACATCCTGCGATATTTCCATACCGAGAATTTCATTATTACGACGCTCGGCCTGATCGCGGGCGGCGTGCTCACTTATGCAGTGAGTCTTGGTTTGATGCGCTTCTACCAGGCGCCACGGCTGCCGTGGTACTACGTGCCGGTCGGTTTCGTGTGCCTGTGGCTGCTTGGCCAGCTTGCCGTGCTCGGCCCGGCCACGCGTGCAGCGCGCGTGCCCCCGGCGGTCGCGACACGGACCATCTAAGAAATGCGGACATGGATGTCCGCTTGTTGATTTTCGCGATTACGGACAGTCGCATGGCTAGGCAAGAGTAAGGGCATGCATGTCAGCTTCTTGATTTTGGCGATCAGGGACGATTGCAAAAGCCATGGGAAAGAGCCAGCGGCGAGATGCGGACGTCGACTTTCGCGATCGCGAACAATCGCAACTATCATGCAACCTTTCGGCCTTGAGTCGCATCCATGTGACGTATGCGCCGATCAAACAGCCGGCAAGACCCGATGCGCACAGTTCTCGTGATCGACGACAATCCGGCGGTCGGCACCGCGCTCGAGGTGCTGTTCGGGTTGCGCGAGATTCGTACCGTGATCGCGCATACGCCGGACGACGGTCTAGCCGTGCTCGCGCGCGAGAACGTCGATCTGGTCGTGCAGGACATGAACTTCAGTACTGACACCACCTCCGGCGACGAGGGCGTCGCACTGTTCCGCGCGATCAGGGAGAACCACCCTGACTTGCCGATCATCCTGCTGACCGCATGGACGCATCTGGAAACTGCAGTGGAACTGGTCAAGGCGGGCGCTGCCGACTATCTCGCCAAACCCTGGGAAGACGAGAAGTTGTCGGCGACGGTGGAAAACCTGCTCGAGCTTTCCGAAGCGACGCGCGAAGTGTCGCGAATGCACGATGAGCGCCGTCGCCGGCGCAAGGCACTTGATGAACGTTACGACTTGCGCGGACTGGTGTTCGTGTCCTCGGCGCTCGAGCGCGTGGTGGAGCTTGCGTGTCAGGTCGCGCGCGCCGATGTGCCGGTCCTGATAACCGGGCCGAACGGTGTCGGCAAGGAACGTATCGCGGACATCATCCAGGCCAATTCGGCAATCAAGGATGGGCCCTTTGTGACGGTGAACTGCGGTGCGTTGCCGTCCGAATTGATCGAAGCAGAATTGTTCGGTGCCGATCCCGGGGCCTACACCGGCGCGCCGAACCGTTCTCGTGAAGGACGTTTCGAACTGGCCGACGGCGGCACATTGTTTCTCGACGAAATCGGCAATTTGCCGCTGGAAGGTCAGGCAAAACTCCTGCGCGTGATCGAGAGCGGTCAATTCGAACGCCTCGGCTCCAGCCGCACGCACCAGGCGAAAGTGCGTGTGATCAGTGCGACCAACGGCGATGTGCCATCCATGATTCACGATGGGCGATTTCGGGAGGATCTGTACTACCGGCTCAATGTCATCGAGCTCAAGGTACCGCCGTTGGCCGAGCGGCCCGAGGATATTCCGTTGCTGGCCGAGCACTTTCTTGCCGAGGATGTGCGCCTCGACGAAACCGCGCGCGTGGCGCTGGCCGATCACGCGTGGCCCGGCAATGTGCGCGAGTTGAAGAATGCGATTCAGCGCGCCAGCCTGCTGTGTCGCGACAAGACAATTACGGCGCGCGATCTCGGGCTCGTTGCGATTCGTTCCGGCGCAACCCGACGCACTGGTGACAACGAGCCGGATCGTGAGGCGATCGAGCGTGCGCTCAAACGCGCGCGTGGTGTGATCAGCGTCGCCGCGTCGCAGCTCAGCCTGTCACGTCAGGCTTTGTATCGGCGCATGGGTAAACTCGGGATAGAGCAGGGATCCGGGGCCAGAGGCTAGGACAGAAGGCAGCTGGCGGGCGTCGGCGCGAACAATCGAAGGCGCCGGCAAGTCGGATCGCCATGACTCTGGCGTTTCTGCCGATGCGCTGCACGCTGCGATATGTCACGATCCTTGCGCATAGATCCGCCCCAAACTGGCCGCTGGTCCCTACTGCAATGCGCTTCGTATCGCTCGAAGGCAAGCTCGCCGCCGCGCTCGCCGCCACCTTGGTTGCCGCAGCGGCCTTGACGGGGGCGCTGGTCGTCTGGCTCGGTTCGGTCTGGGTGGCGGCGACTGCCGCGATCCTGTTGCTGGCATTTCCGATACTGATCTTCGCGCGACGGCTCGGGCGACCTGTGGTGGAATTGATCCGCGCGTTATCGGGCAGCGTGGTCGCTTTTCGGGATGGCGATTTCAGTTTTTCGATCGGCACCCGTCGCCGCGATGAAATCGGTGATCTGGTGAGCGCGCACAATGCGCTTGGTCGCGTGCTGCGCAATGAGCGCCAGAACCTGTTCCAGCGCGAACTGTTGCTCGATACGATGATGCAAAACACGCCGACCGCGCTGGTGCTGGTCGAAAAGGCGGGTTACGTTGTCTACGCCAATGTCGCTGCGCGCAAACTGCTTCATGGCGGTCGCGCGCTGGACGGACTCAAGTTCACTGAGATCATCGCGGCGGCTCCCGCAGCACTGGCGCAGGCGATCGGCCAAGGGGCCGACAGCCTGTTCACGGTAGAAATCGAGCGCGAAGAAGAAACCTTTCATCTGTCCCAGCGTGGATTCAAGTTGCAGGGCCGCGCGCACCGTCTGTATGTCCTGCGACGCATGACCCGGGAGCTGTCGAGGCAGGAGGTCGTCACCTGGAAAAAGGTCATCCGTGTGATCAGCCATGAACTCAACAACTCGTTGGCGCCGATCCGCTCGCTGTCGCATTCGGGACGCGAACTCGCGCGGCTCGGTGACGGCGAGCGGTTGTCCGTCGTGTTCGACACCATTGAGGAACGCACGCGGCATCTGGAAAATTTCACCCAGGGATATGCGCGTTTTGCCAAACTTCCGCGGCCACAAGCGGAACGCATTGACTGGATACCCTTTCTTGACGGGCTCAGCCGTCATTACGCGTTTCGGATTGCCGCGGAGCTGCCGTCGGAGCCAGGCTGGTTCGATCGTACGCAGATCGAACAGGTGTTGATCAACTTGCTGAAAAACGCGCACGAATCGGGTAGTCCTTCCGACGCGGTGGAACTCGCAGTCAGCGAACGCGGCCGCGAGGTGCGCATCGAGGTGCGTGATCGAGGCCCGGGCATGAGCGAGACCGTGCTCGCCAGCGCGCTGTTGCCGTTCTATTCGACCAAGCGCAGTGGTTCGGGCCTGGGGCTGGCCCTCGCGCGTGAGATCGCTGAAGCACACGGGGGGCGGGTGCATCTGACCAATCGGTATCAGGGCGGTCTTGCAGTGACGTTGATTCTTCCGCGCAACGCTCCGGCATCTGCGCCCGACGCTGCTGTTGTGTAGCCCGGGACGTATCATTGATTTTCGCGTGCCGGGGAAGGGAAGGCCGCTGACGTCAGTGCCGACCGTGTCCGAAGCTGGAGTTCGGCTCGTTTTGCTGCGCTGCCAGAGCAATGTGCTCGCCGCCTAGGCGGCTGGAATACCCGCGACAGCGTTGCATCGGGCGGGAGGATCGAGGCAGGTGTCGGCCGATCGGACCATTTGCTCGGCTGCGCACGCACGCGTGCGGCAGACACGCCGCTTCGATCCCCGCGATAATGCCGTTTTCCGCAGCGGGACAGCTCATGACCCAGAAAACCGTGCTCAACGATTGCCATCGCGCGCTCGGCGCGAAGATGGTGGATTTCGGCGGCTGGGACATGCCGCTCAATTACGGTTCGCAGATCGAGGAGCACCGCGCGGTACGCCAGGAGGCGGGCATGTTCGACGTCTCGCACATGACCGTGGTGGATTTGCGCGGTGCGCGCGTACGCGAATTTCTCCGTCACCTGCTTGCCAATGATATCGACAAGCTCAAGCGACCCGGCAAGGCGCTCTATTCATGCATGCTCAACACCGAAGGTGGAGTGATCGACGATCTGATCGTCTATTACCTTGACGAGTCCTTCTTTCGCATGGTGGTCAACGCCGCGACCCGCGACAAGGACATCGCCTGGATCACCACGCAGGCCGGGGCGTTTGAAATAACCGTCGACGAGAGGCCCGAACTGGCCATGATCGCGGTACAGGGGCCGATGGCGCGCGACAAGGTGCTGTCGCTGCTGTCGTCCGAGGCACGCGCCCGCATCGCGAAACTCGGCAAGTTCGTCGCAGCCGAAGGCGATGGCCTGTTCATCGCGCGCACCGGTTACACGGGAGAGGACGGATTCGAGATCATCGTGCCCGAGACGCAAGCGGTCGATTTATGGAACCGTCTTGTCGGCGCCGGCGTTCGTCCGTGTGGTCTCGGTGCGCGCGATACGCTGCGCCTTGAAGCGGGAATGAATCTTTACGGACAGGATATGGACGAGTCGGTGTCGCCGCTGGAAGCGGGACTTGCCTGGACGGTAGCGCTCGGCCAGGATCGCACGTTCATCGGGCGCGATGCGCTGGAGCGTCAGCAGGCGGCGGGTCCGTCGCGTTCCATGATCGGGCTGGTCATGGATGAGAGGGGCGTATTGCGACATGGCCAGCGCGTGCTCACCCCGGCGGGCGACGGAGAGATCCTGTCGGGCGGCTTTTCGCCGACGCTCGGCAAGTCGATCGCATTTGCGCGCGTTCCGGCCGCGGCCGCGCATCCGATCGAAGTCGAGATCCGCGGCAAGCGCATTGCGGTGCGGGCGGTTGCGTTCCCGTTCGTGCGCGCGGGACAGCCGGCCGCGGGAATCTGAGCGGTTGAGGGAGATCCGGCTTGCGCAGGCGCCCGCGGCGGCCTGCTAGAATTGCGCCGCGATTGCGATCCCAATCAGGACTCCTCCCCATGCAGGAAATACCAGGCGATCTGAAATTCATGAAGTCCCACGAGTGGGCGCGCGTCGAGGACAACGGCAGCGTGACCGTGGGTATTTCCGACAATGCGCAGAGCCAACTCGGCGATCTCGTCTATGTTGAACTGCCGAGCGTCGGTGATCGCGCCGAAGCCGGCAACGCCAGCGCCGTGGTTGAATCGGTCAAGGCCGCGTCGGATGTCTACGCGCCGGTATCCGGCGAAATCATCCAGGTCAACGATGTCCTGGCTGACAAGCCCGAGACGATCAACGAGGATGCGTACGGCGATGGCTGGTTGTTCGTAGTCAAGCCGGACAATCTGGCCGAAGAGATGGACGAGCTGCTCGACCCTGACGCCTACGCCGAATTGATCGAAAACGACGATCACTGAGAAGCCCCACGCGGACATGCGCTTCGGGCGATGATCCGCAAACGCCCGGGGGTGCTCGGCGCGTGCGATGCTTGCATGGCCACGCCCAGAGCGTTCCGGCCCCGACTTGGCGCCCGGCGCGCGGACGCAGAACACAGCAACGGGAAATCCCATGCCATTCATTCCCCATTCCCAGGCCGATGTGCGGCTGATGCTCGATACCATCGGCGTCGAGCGTATTGAGGATCTGTTCGACGAGATTCCGGCGTCGCTCAAGATCGATGCGCTGAAAAACGTGCCCGCAGGTCTCAACGAGATGGAAGTGACGCGCCTGATGAAGCGGCGTGCGGCCATGGATGGCACCCCGCTCAATTTCGCCGGTGCCGGGGCCTACGAGCATCATATTCCGGCAGCGGTCTGGGCGATCGTTTCGCGCGGCGAATTTTATTCGGCCTATACACCGTATCAGGCGGAGGCGAGCCAGGGCACCCTGCAACTCATCTACGAATACCAGACCATGATGACGCGTCTGACCGGGATGGATATCAGCAATGCTTCGATGTATGACGGAGCCACCGCTCTCGCCGAGGCGGCGTTGATGGCCGAGCGCTGTATCAGGAACGGTCCGCGTCGCGTGCTGGTGCCGACATCGGTGCATCCGGCCTACCGCAAGACACTGCATACGATCGTCGGCCTGCAGGGTATCGAGGTGGTGGAACTCGACGTCGGCACGGACGGCTATCTCGATCCGGATTGGCTGACTGAGCAGGATGTCGGCCCATTCACGGCCTTGGTGGTTCCACAACCCAACTATTTCGGAGCACTTGAGGACGTTGACGCACTGACCGACTGGGCCCACGACCGGAAAGCGTTGTTGATTGCGGTGGTCAACCCGCTTGCTCTCGCTGTGCTCAAACCGCCGGGCGAATGGGGCGACGGCGATGCATGGAATCGAGGTGCTGATATCGTCTGCGGCGATGGTCAGCCGTTTGGGGTACCGCTGTCATCGGGCGGTCCGTATTTTGGCATCCTTGCGTGCAAGCAGCAGTTCGTTCGGCAGATGCCCGGCCGCATCGTCGGGCGCACGACGGATGTCGACGGCAAGCCCGGGTTCGCGCTGACCTTGCAGGCGCGCGAGCAGCATATTCGCCGCGCCAAGGCCACATCCAACATCTGCACCAACCAGGGTCTGCTGGTAACTGCGGCGACCATTCACATGGCAATGCTCGGACCCGAGGGTCTGCGACGGGCGGCTTCGAACAGCATGGCCAACACGCGTACGTTGCGCGACCGCCTGACCGCCATACCGGGTGTGCGTGCATTGTTCGATCGACCGTTGTTTCACGAGTGCGCGTTCGCGTTGTCGCAACCTGCGCAGGACATTATCGAGCGTCTTGCCGGCGAGGACATCGTCGCCGGTGTGTCGCTCGAGGAGGACTATCCGCAACTGGGTGACGCCTTGCTGGTGTGCGTGACCGAAACCAAAACGGCGGAGGATCTCGATCGATTCGCCGGCGCAATCGCGCGTGCGACGGTGCAGACCGCTGATGCCTGATAGTCGGACGTTCACGCGTCGTTCGGGTTGATCAGAGCGTTGGCAGCGTCGGCTTATATGGGCGGGTTGCGGTGCAGTAATTATTGCTGACCTAAAGGCTGCGAGAGCAGCGGAAAATCATGTGAATCTTGTTGAAAACGGCTTGAATGCTTGGTTTCCAGCGATCCATAAATATTAATTCATGCATTTGCAGCACAGCCGTCCAAACTTCTATACGCCTATTAAAGGCATTAGTTGGAGTACTGCAGAAGCGACTGTTAGAGCGCTCCGGAAAGCCGCGACAGGGCTGCAGGAACATCTTGTTTCCCCTCAGAAATTTGTTGACACGCGCGCGCGACAGGGCTAGCTTCTGCGCCGGCGTGACAAGTGATCAAAGGAATCATGACTGCAACCAGATTCGTCGACCCTTATGTCGAACATGGACACAAGGCCAGGTCGGTAAAAAAGATCACGGTGTCGATTCCTCTGCGCGTTCTCAAACTTCTGTCTGACGAGCGGACCCGACGCCAGGTAGCAAACCTTCGCCACGCCACCAACAGCGATCTGCTGTGCGAAGCATTCCTTCACGCTTTTACTGGGCAACCATTGCCAACTGACGAGGAGTTAAGACGCGATATGGCTATGAAAAAAGCAACTGCAAAGAAAGCTGCAAAACGTAAACCCGCCGCGAAGAAGGCCACCAAGAAGAAGGCCACCGTAAAGAAAGCGGCACGCAAGAAGACGGCGAAAGCCAAGACCGCCACCGCACGCAAGACGTCGGTGCGCAAACCCGCCCGCAAGGCGGCAAAGAAGAAGACTGCAGCGAGGAAACGGGCCAAGTAAGGCCGGTGCTGCAAATCGGCCGCGTGGTTTGCGTGCCGATCTGGCTGGCCGGGATTCGCCGAAAGGCGCTCCGGCGCAGCGTAGATGAAGTTCAAAGCAACATCGAAAACCGATAGGCCAGTTACTCTCCCTGCGGCCGCCCAGCGCAGGGAGAGCATTTCGGCAAATAGCGACTTCCATCCGACCATCAAGACGCTGACAACCGGCCCGAGTCGATAGCGGCTTGTCGCGCCCGGCTTCGGGTCAATCCGGTAAGATCGAACTCACTTCGACAGCAAGCGCGCGAATGCAGCGCCTTGCGGCGTGCGTTCGGCGATCAGCTTGGCGCAGGTCATGAGCGGGACCGCAAGCAGCAAGCCGGCTACGCCCCACAACCAGGCGAGCAGGATCAGCGCAATGAACACCATGACCGGATCGAGCTTGAGGCGACGACCGACCAGGTGCGGCGTGATCAATTCGCCCTCGAGTACGTGCAGTCCCAGCGAAACTCCAGGAACGGCCAACGCCGCCAACGGATCGGCGAATTGTCCGAAGCCGACCACTGTCAGTATCGCCGCCGTGAATAGCGGGCCGACGTATGGAGCGTAGTTGAACAGCGCGGCAACAGTCCCCCACAACAGCGGATCCTTGACGCCGAGCCACCACAGCGCGAGAGCGGTGGCAAGGCCGAGGACCGCGTTGATGATCGTGATCGTGATGACGTAGGAGGACAGATCTCGTTGTGCCTGGCGCGTGGCGATGACGATATCGCGTTTGGCCCGTAGATGCGGCGCGAGCGTGACGAATTTGCGCAGCAACGTATCACCGTGCAACACGAACAGAAATGTCAGAAACAGTGTTTCGACGAAACTGGCAATCAGGGCCGGCGCCGCGTTCAGCACGCTGCCGAAAATACCCGGACTGGCACTCACGACGCGCACGCTCTTGCCGCTCTCATCGGCGCCGGTCATCTTCTCGATTTTCTTGGACGCCTCGGAGGCGACGCTGAACGGACGTTGCAGGTCCTTGAGCGAGTGCTCGATGCGATCCAGTGCGCGTGGTGCGTGTTGAAGCCAGCTTCGGGCGGGCGTGGCCAGACCGGCGAACGCAAGACTGATGACGCTGATCAGTACCGTGATAACGAAGAATGTGCCGATGATCCGCGGTACGTGCCAGCGTTCGAGGACGTGGATCACCGGCGACAGCATCAATCCGAACAGTATCGCGACGACCATCGGAACGAGCACGATTTCGGCGATCGAGCACACGTATAGAATCAGGAAAGCAACAATGATTGCGAGCATGCGGTTGCGACGGCGCCCACTTTGCCGCGGCACGTCATCGAGCCCCTGCGCGACGATCGGCAAGCCGTGCTCTTCTTCGGTCTGATCCGTTGTCGCTGCCGCCGATACCGTTTGCGATGTGTCCGGCGGTGCTTCCGGCGGTTCGCCGCCCATGGCACTAGGCATCGTCGTTTGCCGATTCGGTTGACTTCGCGCTGTGTGCCCGCAGCATGCTGCCGAGCAGCACACCGCCGACGGGCGAACGTAGCAAGAGCGAGCCGGCTCCGAACAGGAGCGCGCCCAGACGTGTCCAGGCGCGCGTGGGCAAGAGTGCGGCAACGATTCCGCTGACCGCGCCGGTGCCGACAATCCAAGGCGCGCGATCGTGTTTCCAGCAAAGGCGAAGCTTGTCGGTTGCGCTGTGCAGACGCGCGCGCGCACTGCGCGCGCGACGTTCCGCGGCGCGCGCCTGTCGACGCCGCGAGCCGATTTTCATGAGCGCACTGCGTGCTTGTCGGTGAACAGGCGGCGTGTGCGCGGCAACGTCATTTCACCCCAGCAACGCCGCATTGCCCAGAGCACGGCCACGGCGCCGATCAGGTTGGCAAGCGCGACGCTGCCGATACCGGCAAACAGGTTTCCGGTGAACTGATATATCCCCGCCGCCAGCGCCGCGCTGGCAGCCAGCCAAGTGCCGACGCCAAGAAAAATCAGCGCGAAGGTGAGCCAGACAAGGGCTACTGCGCTGCTACGCGCGAGGCGCAACTCTGCACGGAGCAGATCCAACGTGGATTCGACTACACGCAGGCCTGCCTGGATTGCATCACCAGCCTGTTCAACGGTTCCTGGTGCGCTGCCGTCGACGCACGGTTGCGCTTTGCTTGCGACCGTTTCCATCGGCCCGGCCTCAGCGGCGTCGCATCCATCGTGTTATTACCATCCCGGCCGCGAACGCCACGCCGAATGCCGCAAGCGGATGTTCGCGAATCTGTTCAGCCGCTGCTTCACTGAATTTTCTTGTTCCTTCGGCGAAGCGCTGTCCGGCGTCGCACAGATCGTCTTCCAGGTTGCTGGTGTTGGATCGAAGCTTTGCCCCGAGTTTGCGAAATTCGCCTTTGGCCTCGTTGGCGGCCTCGCGTGCGTTGGCGCTCAAGCGTTCGGCGCTGTTGTCGATGTTTTCCTTGGTGTCCTGAATGGTTGCCATGACGTTGTCCCTCTGAGGATTGTGGAGAAGCGTGGATAACAGCAGAGTATCAACGACCCGCGCCGCAACGCGGTGTGTTGATGGTTACAAGATAACCGCCTGCTACTGAATCGTCGCCACTCGACCGTTGCCAGCATTGGGTTGGTCGCGGACGACTCAACTTCGGAAGCGAGTTGAACCGGCGATCAAACCCGGTATTCCTCAGAATTGCGACGGATGCCCAAAAGTCCTTGGACTGGCACCAGTGCCCGACGTTCCGAGCGGGCGCTGGTGTCGGCGGTATCAATCCGTCGGGCAACCGCACGCGTCCAATTCGCTGGAAGGTTCAGCGTCTGCGCAAGCCTCCGAATATCAACGAGGCGATGAACAGAATGATGAAGACTATGAACAGGATCTTGGCGATTCCGGCCGACGCGCCGGCAATCCCGCCGAATCCCAAGGCGCCGGCAATCAAGGCGACAATCAGGAACACGAGCGCGTAATACAACATGGGATATCTCCTTGTATCCGTTTTTCCGGCACTACCCTCGAAGCCGGGAGCGGCACGCGGGGACCGGCAGCGGTTGCCGATACAAGGGTCATGCCACCACAGTGATGGCGCCAAGTCATTGAAGTCTCAAGTTTTTACATGACACGCCCGATCCGTATCAGGCAGCTTGCACGTCCATACAGGCACGCCAGTGCAAACTGCAACGGGTCGATATCGAATTTGCCGACGTCGTCGCCATGGAGCGTCCGTGCACAGAAACAGTAGATCCCTGACTATGTTCGAATCCGCAAACGGTCACGAACGCGCGCGCATCCTGCTGGTCGATGACGAGCCCAATGTCCTGCGAACTTTCCGTTACTGCCTGGAACAGACCGGCTATCGCGTGATGACCGCATCCAATGCCGGCCGTGCCGAGCAGCTGGTGCAGACCGACGTGTTCGATGTCTGCTTTCTTGATCACGGACTCGGTGAAACCAGCGGATTGGAGCTGCTGCCGGTACTGCATCAGCATGCGCCATGGTTGAAGGTGGTGATGGTCACGGCGAACTCGTTGATCAATACCGCCGTTGACGCGATACGCCTGGGCGCAGTGGATTATCTGGTCAAGCCGTGTTCGCCCGAGCAACTGCGTATCGCGGCGGCCAAGCAGATCAAAGCGCGTCGACTCGAACAGCGCATCGAGATTCTCGAGCAGGAGCGTGCGCCGGCAAGTCCGATGGAAAGCGCCAATCCGCTCATGCGCAAGGTTCTGGAGACTGCGCGGCAGGTGGCCGGCACCGATGCGAGCGTCTTGCTGACGGGCGAAAGTGGTACCGGCAAGAGCGTGCTCGCCCGTGCAATTCACGGATTGAGCCGGCGCGCTGCTGCTGCATTCGTCACGGTGAACTGCCCGTCGCTATCGGTCGAGCTTCTGGAAAGCGAAATGTTCGGGCACAAGCGCGGTGCGTTCACCGGTGCGACCGAAAACCGTCTGGGCCGTGTTGATCTTGCCGAGGGCGGCAGCGTATTCCTGGATGAAATCGGGGACGTGCCGTTGACCCTACAACCCAAACTGTTGCGTTTCATCGAGGATCGCGAATACGAACGCGTCGGTGATCCGGTCACGCGGCGTTGTGACGTGCGCATCATCGCCGCGACCAATCACGACCTCGTTGCGATGGTCGGGAGCGGAAGGTTTCGTGAAGACTTGCTTTACCGACTCAATGTCATCAGCGTCGAACTGCCGCCGTTGCGCGAGCGTGCGGAAGACATTGAACGGCTTGCCGAATATTTTCTCGCGCGTTTTGTATCGACGCATGGACGTCCGGCGCGCGCGTTCAGCGCGTCCGCGCGCGCCGCACTGCGGGCGTATCCATGGCCCGGGAATGTGCGCGAACTCGCCAACGTCGTCGAGCGGGCGAGCATTTTGTGCAACGGTACCGACGTCGACCTCGCGCACTTGTCGATCGCACACAACGGCAGCGAACGTCGCGCGCAGCCGCGAATCGGTGATGCGATAAAGCTGGAGGAAATCGAGCGCGCACACGTTCTCGGCGTCATTGCCGCCAGCGCAACGCTTGACGCGGCCGCCCACACACTCGGCATTGATGCCTCGACGCTGTATCGCAAGCGCAAGCAATATGATTTGTAATCGCAGCGGCATCCCTGCCCATGGCCGGGCAGACCCTTCGAGGCGGACGTTGCCGGCGCGAGGACTGCGACAGGAACGGCAAAATGCGTTACCTTTGTGTTATCCGCGTGCGGCTTGGAGCCGGCGCCGGGGGGAATCCCGACCGGCCAAGGGATTGAGGCGGTATACCGGCGCTCGCGGGTGCGGTCTTTATCTTCATCTGGAGCAGGTCCGGCCATGATCGCCCAAACGGTTTCTCCACACAGGGTCCGCGGTGCGGTGGTGCCGATGCGTCTCGCGCTGCTGGTGGGGCTCGGCATTGTGGTGATTGCGGCCGCATGGTGGTTTTTCGGTCGCAACGGCACAACGGTGGTGACCCCGGTGACACCGCCCGGGCAATCACCGGCGCCTGCGCAGATCAGCGCAGCGTCGCCGGTCGCGGAACTCCCGGTCGACCAGCTATACCAGCAGGCACGCGCTGCCATGGCGGACAATCGTATGGTCGGGCCGGCCGGCAACAACGCGCTCGAAGACTATCTGGCCATTCTGGCCAAGGACCCGACGAACACCGGGGCGCAGGATGCATTGCGCGAGCTGTTTCCGTTCGCCACCGGTGCCGCTGAGGATCAGATCAATCAGGGAAACTTCGACGAGGCCAATCGCATCATCGATCTGCTGACCAAGGCCGATCCGAACAATTACTCGCTCACCATCCTGCGCAGCAAGCTCGATGCGAAAAAGAAATTGATCGAACGCGATCAGGCGCAACAAGCGACCACCGCGGCGCCTACCACCGCAACGGCAGAGCCGCCCGCTGCAACCGAGCCCGCAGCGACACCTGTTGTGACTGCACCGGCACCACCGCCGCCGCCTGCGCCGTCGCCGGCCGAAAAGACGCCCACCCCGGCTGTCGAACCCAAGCCGGCCGTCGCAGTCGGGGAGACGCGTGATGCACAGCCGATCAAGGCACCGGCTCCGCAGTATCCGCTGTCAGCGGTGCGCAATCGCCAACAGGGCTGGGTCGAAGTCGAATTCACTGTCGGAGTCGACGGCACGGTGCAAAATGCCACGGTGATCGACTCCAGACCCGCACACGTATTCGATCAGGCCGCGCTCAGCGCCGTTCAGCGCGCGACCTATCGGCCACGCCTCGACAACGGCAAGCCGGTACCGGCGACCTTGCGCCGACGCATCGAGTTCAAACTTGGCGGTTGACGCAAGGCTGATCGAACGCAGCACGTTTGCGACTCGCACACTGTCACGGAGATCGCACTTGGCGCTGCGACGCCGGCGCAACGGTGCCGAGCATTCGCCGGGCTGTTTCGCGACGTGCGCAATTTGGCCCGGTCAGTCGCCGCGCGACGCTGTTTCCGTGTCGCTGTTGTCGGTCTCGATGCCAGCCCAGTTGACTTGCGGCAGACCGAGATAACGATCCAGCAGCATCGGCAGCAGACCGGCAGGGGCCGCCGATGCGCAATTCCACAGCATGACGACGCCGAAACGCTGCTTCGGCAGAAAGCCGATCATGGCACGATAACCCTCGACGGCGCCCGCGTGAAACACCAGGGTGTTGCCGGCATAGTCGTAGATGCGCCAACCGAGCGCGTATTGCGCGTTGCGCAAGCGGCTGCGACGCCACGGGGAAAACCGGATCTGGTGTCGGGTTTCGACCAACGGTGTGTGCAGTTTGGTCAGAAGATGCCTGGACAGAACATCCGGACGGCCACCCATTTGCGCGATCAGCCACCGCTCCATGTCATGGATGCTGGCGTTTATGCCTGCAGCAGGCGCGACGTGATAGTAATTCTCATTCGGCACGAATGGCGTCCACGCGTGCCCTTTGCGTCGGTGCGGGTGTGCCCACCCGGTCGTGCCTTCCAGCGCGTCGCGGCCATACGTCGCGGTTTTCATGTCGAGCGGATGGAAAAGGTTGATCTCGACCTGATGATAGAAAAAATCGCCGGTGACGGTGAAGGTCACGTCGCCTATCAGACTGAACGCAACGTTCTGATAGCCGTAACACGCGCCGACCGGACACGCGAGTGGCACATCCTTGAGCTTGGCGACGAGCAGGGGATAAGGTTCGTCCTGTTCGAGCAGCGTGTCGTAGGTGTTGTGCGGCAGGCCGACGCGATGGCTGAGGATGTCACCTATGCTCAATGCGCGGGTGTCGCGCGGGTCCGCCAGGCTGAAAGTCGGCAATACATCCGACACCTTGGTATCCCAGCCGATCACCCCCCGTTCAACCAGGATCCCGGCCATTGCCGTAGCGAACGCCTTGGACAGGGAGGCGAGACGAAACACGGTGTCTGAACCGACCGGTTCGCGCGTTGACCAGTCGGCGTAGCCGATGCCACGCTCGAGCAACACTTTGTCGTCCTTGACGATCGCTACGGCGAGCCCGGCAACGTCCCCGGACTGCCCAAGCACGTCGAGCCATTGGTCAAACTCGCCGGCGGCGCTGACTGCGCTTGCGGCCGGCTCCCCGCGTAGCGGTTTCAACGGCGTCATGACATGGCGCGCCGGCGCCCGGACGTGTTTGTGATGACGCACATGCGCACTGTGAAGCGTCCGCGCATGCGTGTCAGCCGGAGCAATCCCGGCGAGCGCGACGGCCATCATCACGAACAACATCTGCGGATTACAAGGCAATGCGGTCTCCGGGTCGCGATCGGGTAGATGCTATGCTTTGGCGCTGCATAATTCCAATGGCGGGTGGGGGTAAACAGGCATGAGCACGATCATTCTGCTGGTCATTCTGGTTGTTTTCGGCTTCTACGCGGTCAGTCTTTACAATGGATTGGTTACCGCGCGCAACGCCTACAAGAATGCATTCGCGCAGATAGATGTCCAGTTGACGCGTCGCTACGACCTGATTCCGAATTTGGTCGAAACAGCCAAAGGGTATCTCAAACATGAACGCGAGACGCTCGAGGCCGTGGTTCAGGCACGCAATTCGGCCGTGTCCGGTCTGTCAGCAGCCAAGGCCAATCCCGGCGATCCCGCAGCCATGCAGCAACTGGCCGGTGCCGACAACATGCTGACACAGACGCTAGGGCGCCTGTTCGCGCTGTCCGAAGCCTATCCTGATCTCAAGGCCAGCCAGAACATGATGCAACTCAGCGAGGAGCTGACCTCAACCGAAAACAAGGTTGCCTTTGCGCGCCAGGCCTACAACGATGCGGTGATGAGCTACAACAATCGTCGCGAGGTGTTTCCGAACTCGATGGTCGCCAACATGTTCGCGTTCCAGGCCGCACAATCACTCGAGATCGAATCGGCCGAAAAACGCGAAGCACCGAAAGTCTCGTTCACCTGATTGCCGTAACGAGAGAGAACGGCACGGCTCCGAATGGTTCGTGCGGTCTGTGCGGTCACTGCTCGTGTGGATGCCATGAATTTTTTCGTCCAGCAAAGCCAGGCGCGCAAGCAGACGCGCCGGATGATTGTGTTGTTTGCGCTGGCGGTCATCGCGATCGTATGCGCCATCGACGCGGCGTTGTTGCTGGTGCTCGGCAGCCGGGGCGCGCAGATCGACTGGCATGCGATCGCCGCTGTCAGCGCGGTGGTGATAGCCGTGATCGGGCTCGGCTCGCTGTATCGGGTCGCCTCGCTTGCGGGTGGCGGCGCGGCGGTTGCACAGCAACTTGGCGCGACGCCGGTGCCGCCCGATACGACCAACTTCGCCTATCGGCGACTGCGCAACGTCATCGAGGAGATGTCGATTGCCGCGGGCATGCCGGTACCGGAAGTGTTCGTGCTCGAGGATGAGGCTGCGATCAACGCGTTCGCGTCGGGCTTTACCACCGCCGATGCGGCCGTAACCGTCACACGCGGATGCCTCGACAAGTTGACCCGTGACGAACTGCAGGGCGTCATCGGGCACGAGTTCAGCCATGTGCTCAACGGCGACATGCGACTCAATATCCGTCTCATGGGCGTCGTGTTCGGCATCCTGGTCATTGCCGTGGTCGGCCGCAAGATAGCGTTTGCCTCGAGTTACAGCCGTAGCCGCAACAGCGGCGGTGTGGTCATGTTCGGCTTTGCGCTGCTTGCGATCGGTTACATAGGCGTATTGTTCGGGCGCATGATCAAGGCATCCATATCGCGCCAGCGCGAATACCTTGCCGATGCGTCGTCGGTGCAGTTCACGCGCCAGCCGAGTGGCATCGCCGGAGCGCTGAAGAAGATCGGCGGTCTCGCCGAGGGTTCCAGGCTGGCCAATCGCGAGACGGAGGAAGTAGCCCACATGCTGTTTGGCGACGGCGTCGGTTACTCGGCCCTGTTCGCGACTCATCCACCTCTGGGTGAGCGCATTCGTCGAATCGAGCCGAACTTTGACGTGCGCGAACTCGACGCGATTGCTGCGGCGTGGGAGCATCCGCGGCAAGTCGGCGACAGCGAGGGCGCCGCATTTTCGATCGGCGGTTTCGCGCCGGCCGGCGCTGCCGTCGCTGCCGCAACCGTGCAGCAGACGCATCTGCCGAATGCCGCGGCCAAGGTCACGCTGTCGCCGAACCATGTGGTCCAGCAGGTCGGCAATCCGGAAACCGACGATCGGCGTGCAGCCGCGATGCTGCATGCATCGATGCCGGATGCGTTACGCGCCTCGGCCTACAGTCAGCAAGACGCGATGGCACTAATGTTCGCGCTGGTCCTGAATGTCGAGACGGATCTGCGCGCGCGGCAACTCGCATTGATCGAACGTTACTACGAGGCGGGCACGCGCGAACGAACCGTACAGCTTTCAGCCGAGGTGGATCGGTTGCACCCGATCCAGCGCCTGCCACTCGCTGCGCTGACGTTTCCGGCGTTGCGAAAACGGCCGCGCCCACAATTGCAGACATTCCTGCTCGTCCTCAACCAGCTGGCCGAGGCCGACAACCGCGTGAGCTTGCAGGAATATTGTCTGGTGCGCCTGATCGGCGTACAGGTTATCGAGGCACTGGATCCGGCCTCGGCGCGCGCGATCGGCCGCACGCACCTGCCCGAACTCGCGCGCGAACTGACCGAATTGTTCGCGATCGTCGCCGAACACGGACACGATGATGCCGAAGCGGCCGCGCGTGCCTATGCGCTTGGACTCAACGAGGTGCTGCCGAACCATCGGGAGGTCTACGCGCCGGTCGACGACTTCGCGCCGGCGCTCGACCGTGCGTTGCCGCGCCTGGACCTGTTGGCGCCGGCCGGCAAGGAACTCGTGGTACGCGGCCTGACCCGAGCGATCAGCGCGGATGGCGAGGTCACCGTGGCCGAAGCCGAATTGCTGCGCACCATCTGCGCGGCAATCCACTGTCCGCTGCCGCCGATGTTGCAAGGCCCTTCCTGAGGATATCGGCTCTGTCCAAGGACGTGGCATTGCCTGCCGGACGGCAGTCGGCGAGCATGCACGATGCTTCTGCTGACGTCGCGCCCTTCCAACCTCTCATGTCCGAATCCGACGATCCCATTCACCAGCGCCTCGATCAGCTTCTGCGTGACTATGCTGGTCGGGTGGCAGGGTTGCTCAGGAGTTACGGACTCGATCGTCAGGGCATCGACCCCGCCGATGTCGAGCAGGAAGTGCGCATTCGCCTGTGGCGGGCACTGCAGCGTGACCGCTCCGGGGCCTTTCATGCGTCTTATGTGCAGAGGGTGGTAGCGAGTACCGTGATTGATGCCATCCGGCGTGCTGGCGTGCGTGCAGCCGATCCGCTGCCCGAGAGCGACGACGACGCTGCTCAGCTGCCCGAGCGCGGCGTCAGTCCGGAAAGCAGCGTCGCCGACCGTCAGCGCATGGAATGCGTGGCCCGGTGCCTGGATGGGATACCGGAGCGACGCCGGTTACCGATCACGTTGCATTTGCAGGGGTTTTCCCTGCAGGAAATAGCGGATCTCTCCGGCGTTCCATCGTCCGAGGCTGCGCGCAAACTGGTCTCGCGCGGCTTGGCCGAGCTCAAGACCCGATTGCGTGAATTTGGATATGGTGATTTCGATGAGTGAACGATCGCTTTTCCGACTGTATCGCCGATGGACGGCGTGTCCGCAGACGGCCGATGTCGCCGTCCTGGATGCCGACGCCCTCGTGCGCCTGATCGAGACCGGTTTGCCGGCTGGCGAGCGCGCTGTCGTTGCGCATGCGCTGTCGCGTTCGTCCAGCCATTCCGGTCTGCTGCACGTGTTGCGCGATTTGCGCGGCGACTCGGAACATCTGGCCGAGCAGGTCGCTGGCGACCGCGCTATGGTGCATCCGCCGCGTGGGCGCGCGATACGCCGGACGGCAGGGGCACGACGCCTCACGCGCAGGTACCGGATCGTCGGTGGGTTCGCGGCACTCGCGGCTTGCCTGATCGCGGTAGTCGGCGTCTGGTCGATGCACGTGTCCAGCCTGCGCGATAGCTCGCCCGGATCCCTGATTGTGCATGACGCGCATCGCGCCGATCGAATATTCACGAGCAAGGATGAGATTTTCAACGCCGAGATGGGTCATGCGGTTGCCAGCGAATCGTCCAAGCAGCGCAGTCCGGATCACGTTTTCCGTTCAGGATTCACTGGTACGTAGCAACGGGCTGGGCTTACACGGCTGGTTCGCCTTCAACGATAGAGACAACGCCCGGCCACCCCGGGCGTTTTTCATGGTGTTGCGGTGGGCATCGCGTGCTCGCGCGTTGCGGCAAATTCCACCCCCGGCCAGCGCTCCGTGGCGAGTTGCAGATTTACGCGCGTAGGTGCGAGATATACCAGTTCGCCGGTGCCATCAAGCGCGAGATGGGATGCGTTCTTCTCGCGGAATTCCTCCAGTTTGCGCACGTCGGCGCAGTGGATCCAGCGTGCTGTCGCAACTGCCACGGTTTCGAATACGGCTTCGACCCCGTACTCGTCCTTCAGGCGGTAGGCGACCACGTCGAACTGCAAAACGCCGATCGCTCCGAGGATCAGATCGTTCGACATCAGTGGACGGAAAAATTGCGTCGCACCTTCTTCGGAAAGCTGATCGAGCCCCTTGTGCAGTTGCTTGATCTTGAGCGGATCGCGCAGCCGCGCGCGCCGAAACAATTCGGGCGCGAAATTGGGAATGCCGGTGAAGACGATTGCCTCGCCTTCGGTGAACGAATCGCCGATCGAGATGGTGCCGTGATTGTGCAATCCGATCACGTCCCCGGGCCATGCCTCATCGACGATGCCACGATCGGAGGCCATGAAGGTCAATGCATTGGCGATCCGGATTTCCTTTCCGGTGCGTACCTGCAGGATTTTCTTGCCGGCCTCGTAGCGCCCCGAACACAAGCGCAGGAACGCGACGCGATCGCGGTGCTGTGGATCCATATTGGCCTGGATCTTGAAGACAAACCCGGAGAAGTCTTTCTCGTCGGGTTTCACCTCTCGCGTCGTGGTCGCATGCGGTTGCGGTGATGGTGCGTGTTCGACGAAGAAGTCGAGCAGCAACCGCACGCCGAAATTGTTGACCGCCGAGCCGAAAAAGATCGGGGCTTGGCGGCCCGCTCGATAGGCATCGTGATTGAACGGATGCGAGGCGCCCTGCACGAGTTCGAGTTCCTCGCGCAGCTCGCACAGCATGTCCGCGCCGATGCGCTGTTCGAGGTTCGCCGCATCGAGACTGTTGAAGATGGTCGAGTCGTGGCGCGTGAAGTTGCGGCCGGCCTCGTACAGATGCACTTTCCCGGTCAACAGGTGATAGATGCCCCGGAGGCGGGATCCCATGCCGATCGGCCAGGTGACCGGTGCGCACTGAATGCGGAGGACCGATTCGATCTCATCGAGCAGCTCGATCGGCGAGCGTCCTTCGCGATCGAGTTTGTTGATGAAGCCCATGATCGGCGTGTCGCGCAGGCGGCACACATCCATGAGTTTGATGGTGCGTTCCTCGACACCCTTGGCGCAGTCGATGACCATCAATGCCGAATCGACCGCAGTCAGCACGCGATAGGTATCTTCGGAAAAATCCGCATGGCCCGGTGTGTCGAGCAGATTGACGATGCGATCGGCATACGGAAACTGCATCACCGAAGAAGTCACCGAGATGCCGCGTTCCTTTTCCAACGCCATCCAGTCCGAGGTCGCGTGGCGAGCCGTCTTGCGCGATTTCACACTGCCGGCAAGCTGGATCGCACCTCCGAACAGCAGCAGCTTCTCGGTCAGCGTGGTCTTGCCCGCATCCGGATGGGAAATGATGGCGAACGTGCGCCGTCGGCGTATTTCGCTGACAGGATCGGTCATGGTCGGCTCGGTGGTGTGGGCGGCTGAAGACTTCGCCTGGCCGCATATTCTACGGATTGCCGGTACCCGGCGCTCGATGGCGGCGATTTCACATTGGTACCGGGAAGACTGAAAAAAGCGGCCTTGGACGCAGGCCCAAGAAGCAGGCAGCATGAAGTGCAACAGTCAGCAGTCGGGCGGGTCGTTGCAGTACGACGGTTGTCGTATGAATATGGCAGGACAATCGTTCGCAACCATCTAACCGCTGCAAGAGCACCCGGCGCGTATCGGTATGACGATCCACACAGCATCGGGCTTTCAACATCGGCCGCCCGAAGAATCACGGGCGGAGCCGAATATCCGGTTGCAGATCGGCGATCAGATCGTCGATATCGGCACGCATCGTGTTGTAAGTCATCCGGAAAATGCTCGCCTTACCAGCAAGGCGACGGCCGTGCTGCTCGATCTGGTTGAACATGCCGGCAACACGGTGTCGCGCGACCGGTTGCTCGATCACGTCTGGAACGGTCGCTGCCCGACGCCGGATGTCCTGACCCAGGCGATCAAGGAGCTGCGCCGGGCACTGGGCGACGACAGCAGACTGCCACGCTATATCGAAACGATTCCGAAGGTCGGTTACCGGCTCTGTGTCCCGGTGGTAGTTCTTGCCAACGACGACGGCGAACCGGCTCGTGTTTTGACCAATGGTGTGGAAAATCGCGACCGCGCTGCGGATGGGCTATCGGAGGAGGCGACTACAGCTGTCCGGCGAGCGCACGCCCTTGCGTTTCGCGTGCTGTTTGCACTGATCATTGCCACAGCACTTGCTGCCATGGGTTGGTGGATGCTCACCCGGCACGGCCCATCAGTCGGGGTAAGTCCGCCCGTGTGGCGAGTGGCCGGAAAACGTGTCCTGACGGCGGATCCGGGACCGGAGTGGCGTGCACGCGTCTCGCCTGACGGCACCCGAATTGCCTACTTGAAGGAGAATCCCGACACCAGACTCAGCAAGATCTGGATACGCGGAGTGGATTCATCCAGATCGATTCGTCTGACCACCGAAGAGCACCTTGACGAGGAACTGCCGGTCTGGTCACCCGATGGTGCGCAAATCGCATTCGAACGATTCGACGAGGCGTCATGTCAGATGTACACGGCGCCGGCCCTCGGTGGCGCCGAGCGTCGAATCGGCGCATGTCATAGCGTGTCGACGAACTATTTCGACTGGACCCCGGACGGCCGAGCGCTGATCACGTCCGTCTTCGTGATGAATGACAATAACAGGACATACGGTCTGCGTCTGGTGCACTGGGACATCGACAGTGGACAAAAGGTGCCGCTGAAGTACGCCCGTTCACCGGAAGAGCAAGATCTGGAGGCACACTATTCGCCAGACGGAACGCAAATCGCGTTTCGCCGCGGGCTGGCTCCGGTCAGCGATTTGTTCGTGATGTCGGCGCACGGCGGAAAACCACGACGTACTACGCATCTTGCAGCGCGAATTCACGGCTATGCCTGGACCGCAGACAGCAGCGCGATCGTGTTTTCGTCCGACTATGAAGGCGCCAACGCGCTCTATGTCGTCGACTTGTCCGATCAGCATGTACGGCCTCTCGGCATCGCCTCAGCCGAATATCCCGACATGGCTCGCAACGGCGACATCGTGACCTATGTGATCACGCGCGCGTCCAGCCGCTTGCTTGAATTTTCGCTGCATGACCACAGCGCGAAACCGGTACCGATTGCCGCGTCGACCGGCAACGACGATGCGCCGGTCCTTTCGCCGGATGGCCGGAAACTGGTCTTCATATCCGACCGCAGCGGTTCGTCCCAGGTCTGGCTGTACGACTTCAACGATTCGAACCCGCTTCGGTTGACGGATTTTGCCGATGGAAAACTGATCAATCCGGTGTGGGACGCTTCGGGCAAGCAAGTTCTGGTCACGCGAAAGTTGGGAGCCGTGGGCTCTCTGGTCGAAATTGATCCAGCGACGCGTCGAGTACACGTTGTCAGTTCGAAGACCGATCGAGTCTTGTACGGCGACCGTGGACCACGACCCGGCGAGTATCTGGTCGTGGTCGACGCAGGATCGGGCCGGACCGTTTTGTACCTTCTCAACCGAAACGCGGCGGGTGACGTGCAGCGGACGCAGCTTGCCGGCAATGTTTCGCGTGCCCGGTATGATCCGGCGACCGGCAACGTCTACTACACCAAGATTTCACAGGTGGGATTATTCCGCCGCTCTATTGCGGGGGGCGGCGAACAGCAGATAACCCAGCGGATTTATGGTTTCGTGACCGACGGCTGGCAGGTTCTCGACGGCAAGATCTGGTACACCCCCAGCATGCTGAATGCGCCGACGGTCTTGCATCGACTCGATCCGGCGACCGGGATTGACGAAGTGGTAGCGAAGATCGATGCGGCGGTGCGTGACGTGCGCTTTGCGGTCAGCCCGGATCGTCAACATGTCGTGCTTGCGGCCAGTGGACCGGAGGACACTGATATCGGGGCGTTTCGGCTGGTGGCGGCCAAGCGCTGAACCCGTCCAGCGCTTCCGGGCATAATGTCATTCTCATATCAACACGTTGGACCGGCCTGTTCGCCGGCATGCCGGCTCGCCGGGCAGCCAGTCAGCCTTCACCGACCGCTTGCCCCGATCGAGTCCGAAGCAGGTTCTGCGCGCAGACAGGTCACTGAAGCTGTACCGACTGGTGTAGCGCATACCTAGCGCGCAATTTTCGTTACACACGATGCACGCGTGCGCAACGCTTCGCTTGCCGGCATACGCGATGCTCATCACGCCCTCCAACGGGCAGATGTGTCACAGCATCGAAGTGCGATACCCCGCGGACCATCGGTCGGGACCCGGTGGTCCGCTTATCGCGCGCGTCCGTGCACCCTGGTTCAGGCACAAGTGACATCGGCGCATATGCAGCGCCAATCCGGGATCCGTCGGCACCGCCGGGGGATTGTTCCTCAAGCCCTGGTTACCCATGCGCTCGGCGGACCAAGGAGAGTACTTGGGGAGTCAGATCGGCAGTGATCGAAGATGTTGCGTACTTTTTGCGCACCGAGCGGCTTGGCTTTCGACTTTGGCGGCCCGAGGACCTCGACTTGGCGATGGGACTATGGGGCGATCCCCTGGTCACGCAGCTGATCGACTCCAGGGGCGAGCTGTCTGCCGGGGCCGTTGCCGAACGCTTGCGGAACGAAATCGCCACGTGCGCCGAGGCCGGTGTCCAGTACTGGCCAATATTCCTGCGCGCTACGCACGAGCATGTGGGTTGCTGCGGGCTTCTACCGCATGACCTTGCGGCGAGGGTGTATGAGTTGGGGGTCCACATCCGTTCGAGACACTGGGGTGTCGGCTACGCTCACGAGAGTTCGCGGGCCGTGGTCGACTACGCATTCGGTACCCTCGGGGCCAAGGGGTTGTTCGCGGGCCACAACCCGAAGAACGAGGTTTCCCGACGGCTCCTGGCGAAGCTCGGGTTTCGTCACACGCACGACGAGTTCTATGCACCAACCGGACTCATGCACCCGTCGTATACTCTGGTGCCGCGAGCGATTGCTGCTCGAACGCCGGTTGACGGATGAATGCCGACCAGCCGCGCGCGGCGAAATGGACAAGAGGTTTGCGACGTGTCCCGGAGCCGGGCGGCTTTCATTCGACGGTTCGCAAAGTGACCGGTTCTTGAACCCATGCGTTACCGATACCACCTCTGCGACGTCTTTACCGATACGAGATTCGGGGGTAATCAACTGGCCGTCCTGCCGGAGGCCAGCGGCCTCTCTGACCAACAAATGCAGCAGATTGCCCGGGAGTTCAATTTCTCCGAAAGCAGTTTTGTGTTTCCTGCACAGAACGCGTCGCGTCGCAAGGTCCGCATCTTCACACCAACCGCCGAGGTGCCATTTGCCGGACACCCCAATATCGGAACTGCGTTCGTGCTGGCCGCCACGGGTGAACTCGGCCAAGTCAATACTTCGACTACCGTGATGTTCGAGGAGAGAGCGGGTGTGGTACCGGTGTCGATCCACAGACGCGCGGAAATGATCTGGTGCGAACTCGCGGCTCCCGAAACTCTTTCGGTCGGCGCAACGACGTCGACGCACGTCCTGGCATCCGCGGTTTCGCTCAAGTCCGATGACATCGTAACCGCGACACATGCACCTCGGACAGCCTCGGTCGGGTTGCCGTTCCTGTTTGCGGAACTCAGGGATCGTGCGACTCTGGAGCGGGCACAACCCGTCACGGAGAAATTTGACGCCCTCGTTGCCGCAGGTGCGGTGCCCGACGTACATCTATATGTCCACAGTGCGGACGACTTCGACATCCGCGCGCGCATGTTCGCACCGCTGGCCGGGATCACAGAGGATCCTGCGACAGGTAGCGCAAACTGTGCCCTTGCCGGATTGCTCGGCCATTGCAGCGAACAGGTCAACGGCGGCTTCCATTGGCGCATCGCCCAAGGGATGGAAATCGGACGCCCCAGCGTTCTGGAAGCGCGGGCGGAAAAACGCGCGGGAGCAATGGTGGCAACCTGGATTGGTGGCTACAGCGTACTCGTCGGCGAAGGCTGCATCGAAGTCGATTAGCGACAATCGAGCCCGCTCCAACAAGGCGCTTGTGGCGGTCGATTCCACTCGGCTATCGAATGTCCTTGCTCGCGCTGTTTGCTGCCAATCTGTTCACTTGGTGCATGGCCGCGTGTTCGTCAGGAGAGGGCAAGTTCGGACCGGCGTGGACAGCGACGATGTCAACACGAGCGATTATCGAATCCGCCCCTCCGCATGGGCCGAATGCCTGGTTTCAGCCGCCGTCAGGACGGTCCCGCGAAGCAATGGCGACACGGTTGCTGCGGCGCTGGCTGGTTACGTTTGACGTCGCCGGGCAGCGCCCACGCGCAAATGCACTGGCTACGGACGCAGCCGGTCGCGAAACATCGTTCGAGCAATTTCGGACACGTGGAAATGCTGCCGAGCAAATTACCATTGGCCAGTGTCCATGATGCTTGTTCGAGCGATGTTGTCGGCTACCCACTTTTTTGTCTCGTGGACTGGGGACCGATTGCACATTTGGCCGTAATTCACCGGCGTTCGGATGACTTGGGAGAAACATCAGATGCAATCAGTTTTCCCGGAAATCGTTGCGCCGGTTCGGTTTATCTTGTCGGGTCACCTGCATGCATTTACCAGCGGTATAGCGCCCATCAGCCCCACAACAGCCTCAACCAGACCGCCAAACTTCTGGCTCGAACCGCCCAGCGCCGAGCTCGCGCGTTGAGGCGACACGACCAACGGAGACGTGCCATGAATGCAGATCCAAAGCTCTCTGATATCCGTCAGATCGCGGTGACGGTTGGCAACGTCGATGCCGCACTTGGTTTTTACCGTGACGTGCTGGGGCTGGCATTCCTGTTCCGTGCCGGCCCTGACCTGGCATTCCTCGATGCAGGCGGCATACGCATTATGCTCAGCACTCCGCAAGGGTCCGGCGCCGTGGGAGCCAACTCGATCCTTTACTTCAAGGTTTCGGATATTGGCGCAACGCATGCCGCGCTCGTCGCACGCGGCGCCACCAATGAGCGGGTACCACAGTTCGCCGAAAAAATGCCGGACCATGAACTATGGACCGGATTCCTGCGTGATCCGGACGGCAATCTGGTGGGTCTCATGGAGGAGAAGAAGTGAAAGTGCCTATTGGAGCATTCCTCGAGCGTCTCCTTGTCTCTGTCCTCGCTGCCGAGTTCCTTGTCGTGCTCGCGTTGCTGCTGCCACAGAACGCGTTTGCCGAACATGCCACGCGAACGGCTGTTCAGCATGCGCGGGCGCTCTACGGCCAGAAGAATTTCGCCGCCGCGGTGCCGATACTGCAAAAGGTGGTCGAGGCGGATCCGGGCAACGGTCGGGCCTGGTTGATGTTGGCGTCGTCGCAACGTCGGTTGGCGCATGTCGTGCAGGCCGAGGCAGCCTACAAACGCGCTGTGGCGATCGGCGAGGTGGCTCATCCCGCAACGCAGGGATTATTCCTGCTTCTCGCCGGGGCCGGCCGTGCCGACCAGGCCTATGCCTGGTTCGAGAAGATGCGAACGCAACATATCGGCGATCTGAGTGGCCTGGCGTCGCAGCCTGAAATCGCCGGCTTGCGCGACGATACCCGCTTCAGCATTCTGTTCCCGAACAAGATCGAGTACGAGCCGCCGTTTGTCGAACACGCGACCATCATCCACGAATGGCGCGGGGAACACGCGGGTGATGAATTCGGCTGGATCGCGCGGCAAGTCGGCGATGTCGATCATGATGGCGTTTCCGATGCGGTGGTATCGGCA
>JBAUWF010000064.1:0-67297 GCA_049583635.1 Rhodanobacteraceae bacterium | reverse complement strand
CCGCGCTTGAACGCCCACTCCTCCACCATTTTGCTGCGCAGTTCGGGGCCGTTGTCGCTGCGAATCGCCGCGGGCTGACCGTGCTCGTCGCACAGGCGGTCCAGCACGCGAATCACACGTCGTGCGGGGGCGACGACCGGGACATCCACAATTTGAAACGCTCAAGCAAAGCGGCCCACCGATCGGGATGGCGTGATCGAACTCTCGCAATCCGCGGGAAACTCGATCGACGAATACAAGTGGGTAACGGCGTTTTTCAGACGAGCGGGCGTTGAGCGAGAGCTGCCGAATCGGCGTGAGCAACGCCCGACTCGAGGACCGGCCCAGAACTGTCTCAGATCACCGACTCGGCAAGTCGTCGCGCGTTGCCGATGCCCTTGAGCCAACACTGACCGAGCGCGGCGGCCTTCTCCATCATTGACTCGGCGCATCCGATCGCGCGCCAGTAGCAGCTCTCGACGCCGAGCACCTGGCACTGCCATTCGCGCTCACGCAAGCCGAGCCGCGCGAGGATCGGCAGAGTCGCCGCGTCGATCACGCCGCGTTTGTCGGCGCGTACGAGCCGTGCGGTCCAGTCGATCAGTTCCAGGTAGCTGGCCGTCGCGATCGGCAGCGCCGGCTCGACCGAGTCCACACCGATCGGCGCAAGCGGTCGATCGGCGAGCGTCGCATCGGCCTCGATCGCCGCGATGCGCCGTGCCGCGCCGGTGTGCAGGGACGACGGCAGATCCGCCGCGATGCCGGCACGCACCGGATTGAGATCGACGTAGCTCATGCAGGCCAGCACCGCGGCCTCGTCGAGCAGGGCCTGGCACTTGTAGCGGCCCTCCCAGAAGCGACCCGTGCACGCGTCCTCGCGATTGGCGCGCCGGGCGATCGGTTCGTTGAGACAGCGCATGAACCACGACAGGCTGGCGAGCCGCCCGCGACATTCAGCCAGTCGGTCCGGGCGGCAGAGCAGGGTCAGCTCTTTGGCGCGGCAAAGCTCGGGATCGACAACGCCATCCACGCGAGCGGGAAACAGACGAACCCAGCGCCCCGCGACCTCCTCTTCGGACCAGCCGTGCGCCGCATCCGGATCGATGCGCAGCACGACGTGCACATGGTTGCTCATCACCGCATACGCATAGACGCCGACAGCGAAGATGCCGGCCAGTTCGAGCATGCGTTCCTCCACCCAGCCACGCCGGTGTTCGAATGACCGGCCACTGAGAGAGTCGAGTCCGCAAAGCCATGCACGGCGAACGCATCGCGAGATGCAGTGGTAAAAGCCTGAAGAAGACAGATCAACAAGTTGGCTGCGCGCGGTGGTCATGGGAACCATCGTCGCGTGCCGACAGCGCGCTGTCTGTCAGAAACGGTCGCGCCGTGATGTAGGATTCCCCGGGGATTATGGATGTCCCGGAGTTCGGTGATGGATGTCCCGGAGTTCGCGCATGATGTAGCATTCCCCGGGGATTATGGATGTCCCGGAGTTCGCTTATGGATGTCCCGGAGTTCGCTTAATCGGCTTGTGATCGAGTCCGGCGACGGCTTTCCGGCTTTCAGGATGCGCGGGCGCTCGCGTGCTGCGCGTGCGCGGTTTTCGTCGGAGAGGTTGAAGTAGGTTTCGTCGGGCAACTCGATGTCGGCTTCGGTGCAGTCGCGTTTCTCGATCTCGAGCGAGCCAAGATGCTGCTTGCCGTCCGAATCGTACAACGCGATCTGGTGTACGCCGACCTTGGCGTCCATGTCGACCGGGAAGTAACACACGCCATTGACGGCCGTGTAGAGCTTGCCGAAGATACCGCAGGATTTCGCGTGCATGCCGGACCAGCGCGCGATTCCGCCTTGCAGCACCGAAGTCTCGTTGCGCGCCGCGCCTTGGGCCGCCGCCGTACCTCCCAAGCTGACCGCCAATGCCAGCAAAACCAGTGTCGTTCGTTTCATGACGCGCCTTACATTTTCGAATGGTCAGCGGCCATTATCGGTATCGAGCCTTAACACAAGCCTGTCACGGGAATCCGGACCCGGTGATCGCACCCGGAAATGGAGTCGCTGCGGATTTCAATCTGCAGCAATATTCAATTGAACAAATGTCCCAGACCGCTCATGACACACCCGGTGAGGCCACAGTACGATTCGGTGGGATCCTCAAGCGGTGCCATCATGATGTTCAGGAAATAGCTGCGGCCAGGCACCAGCCGGCACACGTTCGGCGGTAAATTCTCACCGATCGCCCACACCAGCAACGGTGACCCTCTATATCCGCTGTTGATGACACACCCCGCGGGTACGGCCGTGGAAAAATCCCCGCAGCTCTCGCTGATCGATGCCGACGTGCGGGTCACATCGCCGGCAATATCGGCACGCTTGAACGTGCCGGAGAAATGCGCCGGACTGATCGGCACGGTGAATTGCGCGGACAGATATGCGTCGCGCATGAGCGGATTGATGTACGCAATCTGATTGTCCACCGCTGGCCACGGTTGTGGCGGATCGCCCGGGCTGCTGCGGCCCCAGATGTTCTCGTATTGCGTCAGGTCCGCGTTCACGTAGGTCATGAAGCCCGGGACATAGGTGACATTGCCACGGAGCGCGCGCGTCAGCCCCAGCGGGCCGTAGCTGCACTCAGTCACCGGCTCGAAGTTGCTGCGATACAGCACATCATCCGCATGGCAGAGTCTTGTGGCCAGACACGCAACAGCCAGTATTCCAGCAACAACAGTCTTGTTGGTCATGTTTGTATCCTCCACCCTCAACCGACAGCTGGCGGGTACGGCAAGACCGATCAGCCCATGCGCAGGCGGCGTTGAGCGGTAGTCGTGCGTGCTGCCGACGGTCGAATTACGGTGTCTGGGGAAATACGTCTGCCGGCGAGTGAGCGGGCAAGTGCAGGGGGGACTGTGCCCCGTAAACGCTCCGTTGCAGGAGTATGTTGGTTCGATATCCGCCACTGACGCAGCAGATATTCGGGACGGCAGTCGAGAAATCATCGCAAGACGCGCGTACTGATTGACGCGCTCGATTTCCGCAAGCTAACCGGAAAACAGCCAAGGGTCAAGGGTCAGCGCGCGACTCGATCCACGTTTTTCCGACATCGGTTCAAAGTCGATACAGACCGGCTAGGGCCGTTCCGGGCTGGCACCGCTGCGCAATCTCGCGAGGATTTCGGTGCGTGCTTCGCGCAGGATCGAGTTGCGATCGAGGCTTTCGACGATTTCGGCGACGGCGCGTTTGGCGCCCTTTTCACCCCAGGACTTGCCGGCAATCAGATATTTTTCGGCCGCGCGCCCGACGATTTCGGTGGCGTACCATGCGAGTGCGCCCTGGGCACCAGCGGTGACCACGGTCGACAGACCCGCGCTCATGCCCTTGAGTGCCGAGGCGACCAGATGCACGCCCCAGATCGCGCCCATCAACGCGGCTAGTTGCGCCGAGATCACGGCGATCAGCGTTCCTGCTTCGCTGCGTGTCAACGGCAGGCCGTAGACGCGACCGAGATGCATGACCAGTGCAGCGTCGAGGGCTGCCGCGGCGAGCAGATCGGCCACCGGTATCGGATTCAGGGCCACCGCGATGCCTTTGGCCAGGCAGTATTCGTGGATGACTTTTGACGCGAGATCGCGGCGCGCGGCGGCGATGCGCGCAGCGACCTGATCGGTCAGGCGCCCGGCGAACAGGCTCGCGTTGAGCGCAGCGAGCGTTCTGCCTTCGCGTTCGAGCACGGCGACCAGGCGCTCACGCAATGCGTCGATATCGGGTTTGCGCGGAATCGCTTCCTCGTGTTCGCGGCCGTTGCGATCGACGCTGACGCGTCGCGCCGGCGCCGGCAGCGCGCTGACCGCAACCACATCCTCGGCGCGTACGCGGCCCTGCGCATGCTGGCGCAAGCGCTCCAGCAGTGCCTCGAGTTCGGTCTTGCCGTAGCGGTCGGCCTTGTTGAGCGCAAGCAACAAGGGTCGTTCGGTCCGCGCAAGCATGGCCAGCGCGTCGCGTTCGCGCACGGTCATGTCGCCGTCGACGATGAAAATGACCAGATCGCTGACGCTGGCCACCTCGAACGCCAGTTGCTCGCGTGCTTCGCCGTCGAGTTCATCGATGCCCGGTGTGTCGATCAGATGCACGCCGGCCTGCGCGACTTCCTGCCAGTGCCGTTGCTCAGCCTCGCGTGTGGTTCCGTGCAGCACATCGACCGCGAACGCGTGCTCGCCAAGCAGGGCATTGGCCAGTGCCGACTTGCCGACGCTGACGCGACCGAACACCGCCAGATGCAGTTCGCCGCTCTCGAGTTTCGCGAGCATCGCCTCGAGCCGCGCGAAATCCGAGGCCAGCGAGGCACGTACCGGATCGGGAATATGCGGATCCTCGAGCAACTCGCGCAGACTCACGGTGGCGCGTGCGCGATGGCGTTCGCTTCGGCTGGGATCGATTGGCGTTTCGGTCGCGACCGGACTGTCGCGCCCGAGGCGCGTCAGCAGCCGACGCCAGATGGAAATGCGTTCAGTCATGCCGGTGCCATTGCAGCATGCGCTCGCCGAACCGGAAAGTGCCCTGGGGTGCACCTCGTGCACGACCGGGCGCGAGGATCGTGCGCAAAGTGCACGTACGCCGCTATCGGCATTTGCGGCTCATGTCGTTTGCAAGTGCGCTACGGCTGGCCATGCAGGACCAGGTGGCCATGCACGTCGACTTGCCTGCCGATATCGTTCCAGTCGGCGCTGTGGCCGAGGCTGAAATCGAGACGGTCGAGCGTGGTTTTTACATCCAGCGTGGCGTCGTTTCCGGTGGCCGAAAAGTTCACCTGCAAGGTGACCGGTTGGCTGCTTCCGCGGATCGTGAGTGTGCCTTCGGCCTGCACGCCGCCGTTGGCATCGCGCCTGAACGAAGTGGTGACAAAGTGTGCTGTAGGAAACTTGCCGGTTTCGAAAAAGTCCGATCCGGCCAGGGTCTGGTCGCGTTCGCTGCTCTGCGTGTCGACGCTGGTCATGTCGACCGTGACATCGAACTTCGCAGCGGCCAGATCGTCCGGATCGTAGCGGATGGTCGCCTCGAACTTCTTGAAAGCCCCGTCAAACGGCCCGCCCTGGTAGGTGCCGCTGAATCCGAGCGTGCTCTGCGCGGTGTCGGTGGTCCAGTCGCGTGCGTTCACCGTCAGCGGCAGCAGCAGGAGCGTTGCGAACGCGATGCGCAGCATGTCGATTCCTCCGTGGTCAGTCGTGAGTGCCGGTGTCACTGCGAAGTCGACCCGGCAGCATGCGCCGCAGCGCGTTGTTGCGATCGATCAGGTGATGTTTCAACGCCGCCGCGGCGTGCAGCGCGGCCATGCCGACAAGAGTCCAGAACAGGGCAGCGTGCAGGTTTGCAGCGGCATCCTTCCAGGCCGGCAACGCGCCGCCGGTGAGACTCGGCATCCTGACCAGGCCCCACCAGTAGAGCGGACGCAGGCTCGCGATCGAGTCGAACAACCAGCCCGACAGTGGCAATGCGAACAACAGGACGTACAGCAGCACATGACTCGCGCGTGCCGCGATCACCTGCCAGCGCGGCATGTCGGGTGGCAATTCGGGGCGGCGATCGAACGCGCGCCAGGCGAGCCGCAGCACGGCGAGCGCGAGGATTGTCAGACCGAGCGACTTGTGGAAGCTGTAGACCGGAATGACGGAAGGACGTCGCGGCAGGTTGATCATTACGAGACCGACCGTTCCCTGCACCAGAATCGCGGCCACGATAAGCCAGTGAAACGTCTTGGCCAGCGAGCCCCAATGTTGCGCATCGCTTCTGATTGCCATGTCAGCGATTCGCCGGCCTGGAGTGGCGCACGGAACCCTTGCGCTCGCCTTCGACCTCGGCATGTACGCGGATGTCCTCGCCGACGACTTTCGGGAAGCGCGTCAGACCGAAGCTGGATCGGTGCAGCGTCGCCGTCGCGGAAAATCCGGCCTTGCGGCTGAACGCATAGGCGTCGTAGCCGATGTCGTTCAGCGTGAACGCGACATCGACCGCAATGGTCTTTCCGAGCAGTTTCAGATCGCCGTGAATAACACCGGTCTTTGCGCCGGTTTGCTCAACGCTGCCGCTGACGTAGTGCGCGCTCGGCCAGTGCTCGACATCGAGAAAGCCGCTTGCTTTCAGGGCGTCGTTCCAGTCCTTATCGCCCATGTCGAGCGAGGTGAGATCGATCACCACATCGACCTTGGCCGTGCTCCAGTCATCCGGATCGAACGTGAACCAGCCGTCGGCGATCCGCACGCGGCCCCACGGATGCGAGAATTTCTCGTGCGCGGCGCTGAACCAGACTTGGGTGTGGACCGGATCGAAACGGTACAGCGCCGGGCGCGCCGTTGCGGTGAATGGTGCAATCAGCAGGATCATCGCCGGGAGCAATGCGTGCGCGGTCGCGTTCATGCTTGCAGCTTGGCAAAAACCGCCCGCGCGCGCCAGCGTCGGGTCGGCCAACAGGCACCCATCGCATATCATCAAAAGTGTTGCCGTGAAGGTGCCAGCGGTGTTGGAATCGAGTCCGAACCGACCTGATGCGGGCGTTACTCGAAACCGTTCGCAAAAATCAGGCTGTTCTCGAGTCCGGCAACGAAAATGTCCGCATCACCCGAGATGTTGGTCAGTACGTCGCCGCAGACCAGGATCCGGCGCGGCCCGAGCGCGACGCTGATTGGTAATTGCACACCGGGCGAGGTGAGGCCGAAATCGAGTGCCTCCTTGCCGAACTCCCCGAATTCGGGGTCGGGCGTGCCATCGGTGTTCAGGCGCGCCACCGCCGCCTCGATCGCCGACCCGTCGGCGGAGTCGGCAGCATAACCCGCGAGCACCAGCTTGCCGTTGGCCTGCCCGATCACGCCTGTGGCGATGTCTCCACCATCGGGAACGAGATCGAACGGCACCAGCGTCTTGCCACCACTACCGAAACCCGCGTCGAGCGCGCCGTTCGGCAACAGCCGCGCTACAGCCATGTCGTAATCGGTCGTGCCCGTGGTCGAGATGTCCGCGTCGCCGGCCAGCACGATGCGACCATCGGCCTGGAGCGTCATGCCCAGCACCTCGTCGTCGTTGCTGCCACTGCCGCCGCCGAGATCGAACGCGACCGTGACGCGTCCGTCGGCGTCGAAGTTGGCGTCGAGCCCACCATCGGGCAACAGCCGCGCCGCGGCGAAGTCGAGGCTGAACGGTGTGCTGGTGCGCTGCGCGTCACCTCCGAGCACGATGCGGCCAGCGGAGTCGATCGCGACGCTCTGGGCTCTGTCGTCGTTGCCCGGACCGAGATCGAATCCGACGGTCTCGCGGCCGGTCAGGTTGAACGTCGAATCGTAAGTGCCGTCACCGAGCAGGCGCGCCACGGCAAAGTCGGGACCGTGACCGGGATTGTTGGCGAAGCCGGCAACGACGATCTTGCCGTCCGGCTGCAACGCAATCGCGTTGGCGTAGTCTTCGTTGTTGCCGCCCAGATCGAATGCAAG
The DNA here is from genome assembly GCA_049583635.1 of Rhodanobacteraceae bacterium. Taxonomy (GTDB): domain Bacteria; phylum Pseudomonadota; class Gammaproteobacteria; order Xanthomonadales; family Rhodanobacteraceae; genus Dokdonella_A. The sequence goes on along the minus strand of JBAUWF010000064.1, from coordinate 59,843 downwards.
CGTAACCTTGCCGGTCCCCGCGCCAAATGTCGTATCGAGCGCGCCGTCGTCGTTCAGTCGTGCGATCGCGAAATCGTGATTGCCGTTTGCAGGGACCGTCACGCCGGCGACGACGATCCTGCCATCGGCCTGCACCGCGATGCCGTTGCAATCGTCGTCACCGCCGAAATCGATGCCGACGCGCCCGTTGAAGTTGAAGCTGTCGTCCAGCAAGCCGTCCGCAGTGAAGCGCGCGACGAGGAAATCGCGGCCGGATGGCCCGCCAGTGGAGCGCGTGCCGCAGATCAGGACCCTGCCGTTCGACTGCACACCGATTCCCCCTGCAATGCCGTCGGCAATGCCGACGAGTGCCAGACCCGCGTTTCCGAAGCCGGGGTCGAGATCGCCGTCGACGGCGAACGCCGGTATCGCGGCGGCGATCATCAGGCCGGCCGTCAACGCGCTGATGGATTTGACGATCATGACTGCTCTCCCTGGACTTGCGACGTTCCCACGGATTCCACGATGCATCGTGCAAGCGGAACACCGGTTGCTTGTGCGCGGTTGCGCGTCGCCCGTTCAGTACGCAGCGGGAAGCTGAAAACGACATGCCGGCATGAAACCGGATCGCAAGAAGGGTGATCAGGGATCGCGGCGTGCGCGGACCTCCTCGACGGCCGAGCGCATGATGCGCTCGACCCGTTCGCGCGCCGGTTTGGCCAGCAGCGCGCGCATACGCGTGTCAACCTCAGCTGCATCCAGCGCTGCGCGTTCGGCCAGGGTTGTCGCCAACGCGTGGCCGAAGCTGTCGAACACGAGACCGTACGCGATCGCGTGCAGCGCGCCGCCGCCGAGTGTGCCTAGACCTGGAAACGCCTTGAGCGCATTGCCCGCGATCGCAAGCACTAGCGCGCTGGTGTTGCGGACGGTGAGACCCAGACGCTTGAGCAGCGCGTCGATATCGATGTCGCGCGCAGGAACGCCGTGAATGCGCGCGAGTTCACGTACCAGTGCGGTGCCGAGCGCGCCCTGGATCAGGATGTCGCTGCCCGGTGCGACCGCCGCCAGCGCACCGACGATCGCGCGGCGTGTGTAGCGCGTCACCGCCGCCTCCGATTCACGCACGGCGGCAGCGCGTGCCACTTCTTCGCTGCGCGCGTCGATGCTGACCAGCATGGCGGCCTCGCGGGCCGGTTCCAGCGCCGTCGCGCCCACTCTCGTCAAATGTTCGAGCGCCGCAACGAGCGCGGCGATATCCGGCGCGCGTTCACGTTCTACACGCTCGACGCGGCCGTCGGCCAGCGTTCGTTCGTAGCGTTCGCTGCCGCCTGCGCTGATCGCGACGATCGCATCGGCGCGTCCACGCGAGCGTGCGGAAAATGCGCGCAACAATTCCGCGCGCTCGGTCTCGTCGAACAGGTCGGCCTTGTTCAGCGCTAGTATCAGTGGTTTGCCGAAATCGCCCAGCCAGTCGATTTCGGACATTTGTGCACGGGTCAGATCGGCGGCGGCGAGATACACGACCGCGTGCGCGCGCAGGGCCTCTTCGCGTGCCAGTTGCTCGTGCAGGCGACCGTCGATTTCGCTGCTGCCCGGCACATCGGCGAGGACCAGATCACGGCCGCTCGCGAGCCGCCCACGGTAGTGCATCACCTGACGCGTGGTACCACCGCGCACATCGATTTCCGGTTTCTCGTCCGGCGCCAGTGCGCGTATAAGGCTGGACTTGCCGGTGCTGATTTCACCGAACAGGGCGACATAGATCTGGCCGCTTTCGCGGCGGCGATCCAGTTCCGCGAGTTCGCGATCAAGCTCGGCGGTCTCGGTCCGGCGCCGTCGCAGGTCATCCAGGCGACCTTCGACTGCAGCTCGCGTGGGCGGCTCGCGCATTTTGCGTGACGCTGTCGGCCCGTGCCGCAGGAATCGCCAGAGCAGCCAGAACAGCGCCAGTACCGCGAGCGCCACGGCGACGATCAGCGGCAGGCGTAGCCACGGCGGCAGATCGGCCACGCGCTGGTAGAACGTGATCACGTCGTTGAGCGCGCCGATGAGAAGACCGAGCAGCAAAGCGCCGCCGATCGCCAGTGCGGCGACGACAATCAGGCGCAGCGGAAAACGCGAGCGCGGCATGAGGTATGGCGAACCATGTCGGCGAGTCAAGCCGATTCTAGAGCCTATCGCCCCCGGTCATGCGTGGCGCAACCACTTTCGCAATCGGTTTCCCATCCACCGGGGCCCGTGGCACCATGTGGCCCGGGGAGAATTCGCATGGTCCGATTGCTTGTGCTTTCGCTGCTCGCGCCGGCTGTTGCCGCAGTTGCGAAACCGCCGCCGTCTGCGCCGCAATTCGTCAACCTCGGGGTCAATGACGGGTTGCCCTCCAGCGTCGTCAACCAGGTCGACCAGGATCGGGACGGCTTCATCTGGTTCGCCACTCACGACGGACTCGCGCGCTACGATGGGGTGGATTTTCGTGTGTTCCGTAACGATCTGGCCGCCCCGGCGTCGCTGTCCGCAAACGACATCGCTACCTTGCTGGTGGATTCGAAAGGCCGCTTGTGGTGCGGTGGCGATGCAACCGGGCTCAACCGCCTTGATGGCGACGGCGTGCACTTCCACCACTGGCACCATGTGCCGAACGACCTCACAACACTGGGCAGCGACGATGTCTGGGCGCTGGCTGAAGACAAGGCCGGAGCGATCTGGGTCGGTACCTATCTCGGCGGACTCAACCGGCTCGAGCCGGATGGACATTTCCTGCATGTCGATCACGACGCCGATGATCCGGCCTCGCTGATATCGAGCACTGTTCTCGCGCTGGCCGGCGACGCGCAGGGGCGAATGTGGATCGGCACGGATGTGGGCGTCGATGTACGTGAGATAGACGGACGCATTGTCCATGTCAGCATACCGCCGATGGACGCGCGCCCCGGCCGCTCGCTCGTGCTCGCAGTTGAGGCTGATACCGATGGCAGCATGCTGGTAGGAACACGCAAGGGCCTGTTCCGGATCGGGACCGAATTGCAGTATCTCGGCGAAGTGGCGCCGACGACACCGCCGCTGGGTGTGGTGTCGTTGGCGCACGATGCCAAGGGCGCGCTGTGGATCGGCACCTACCATGGTCTGGCCCGACAGGATGCCGACGGACTGCACCGCTACGAACCGGGTGAGGGTACGCCCGGCACGCTGCCCGGTACGCGCGTAACCGATATTCTTGCCGATGCCGAAGGCGGCATCTGGTTCAGCCTGTTCGACGGCGGTGTTGCGCGGCTGACGCCGCATTCGCGCAATTTCGCCGGGTTCCGTCATCGAATCGGCGATCCATCGAGCCTGTCCTTCCCGCAGGTGCATGCGCTGGCGGTCGCCCCGGATGGAGCCATCTGGGCGTCCAGCGGCCGTGACGGACTCGATCGCATCGATCCGGCCGATGGCCATATCGCACACTGGGCAGAACGCCTGCATGGCGTAACCCACGTGGTCTGGTCGATCCTGCCCGAAGGTACCGATCGATTGTGGATCGGACATGCCGAGGGACTGCGCCTGGTGGCTCTGGACGGAACCGGGACCATCGAGTTGCCGGTGGATGCCCGTCGTGCCGACGCATTGCCGCCCGGGTACGTCGATCATCTGGTGCGCGCCCGCGACGGCAGCCTCTGGGCCAGCGCGCACGGAGGCGGCATCATCCACATCGCAAAGGTTGGCGAGAAGATTCTTCGTCGCTATACGCCGATCGAGCACACAATTGGTGATGCCGACATAACCACGCTCGTGCTCGATGACGACGATCGGCCGTGGATCGCGACAAGCACCGGCGTGGAGCGCTTCGATCCGGCCGGTGACCGTTTCATCGACGTGGAAGGATCGCCGAAGAAACCGGTCTACTCGATCGCTTTCGCCGCCGGCGATGCGTTGTGGCTGCATCGCCAAGGTGCGCTCGAACACTACCGTCTCGGCGCCGGCGCGATGAATCTGGATGAACGTCTGGATGCACGAGTCGGTTGGCCGACGTTGAGCGGCGGCGATATCTCGGTCGCGTCCGATGGCAGCGTGTGGGTGACATCGCCGCGCGGCCTGTGGCGCGTTGATGGCCATAGCCGCGCGTTGCATCACTTCGGATCGAACGATGGATTGCTCAGCCCCGAGTTTCTGGTTGGCGCGATCGCTCGCAGCAGCGACGGCACGCTATATGCCGGAACGCTTGCCGGAGTTGTCGCCTTCAATCCAACCGCGTTGCAACTGGACTTGCCGCCGCCACCGGTCCGGCTGGTGGCGCTCAAGGTGCGCCGTGGTCGTGAGCAGATCACTCTGGATCCCGCGCAACCCGTCGCGCTGCGTTATGACGACCGCGACCTTGATGTCAGCGCGCGCGCCCTGTCCTACGCCAATCCGGCAGCGAACCGTTACCGGTTTCATCTTTCCGGTTTCGACAGCGGATGGGTCGCAAGCGACCATGGCGAGCGCGTGTATTCGCAGCTGGCGCCGGGCCGATACACCCTCGACGTGCGTGCGGCGAATGCCGATGGCATCTGGGGCAGGATCGAGCGGCCACTGGAAATTTCCGTTGCCACGCCGCCCTGGGCAACGCCCTGGGCGTATCTGCTGTATATGCTGATTGTGCTGCTCGCGGCATTCGCGATGCTCGGCGCCTGGCGTGTGCGCATAAGGCGACGTCACCTGCTGGTGCTTGCCGAGGAGCGGCGTCACGATGCCGAGAAGCTTGCCGACACCCAGTCGGCGTTTCTCGCCACGATGGGCCACGAGATCCGCACCCCACTGACCGCCGTGCTCGGCATGACCGAGTTGTTGCTCGGCACACCGCTCGACCAGCGCCAGCGCGATTACGCCGACGCAATTCAGCAATCCGGCGAACTGCTGTTGCGGCAGGTCAACGACAGTCTCGATCTGGCACGCATCGACGCGGGCAAACTGACGCTGGAATCGGTGCCGTTCGATCCGTGCACGCTGCTGCGGGAAGTGATTGCGCTGGAACTGCCATTGGCGCTGCGCAAGGGCCTGACGCTCGACATGAGCGTGGCGGATGACGCGCCGAGTCGGGTGCTCGGTGATGCATTGCGCCTCAAGCAGGTCCTGTTGAATCTGGTGAACAATGCGCTGAAGTTCACGGAGCGCGGTGGCGTCAGACTGGCGCTTGCCCGCGCGCACCCCCATGGGCTAGTGGTGCGAGTGCTCGACAGCGGCCCAGGGATGACGGCGGACGTCCGCTCGCGTCTGTTTCAGCGTTTCGAGCAGGCCGACGATGGCGTTGCGCGGCGTCACGGCGGCAGCGGGCTCGGGCTCGCCATCTGCCACGAACTGGTCCAGCTGATGGGCGGTGAGATCGAACTCGTCAGCGAGCCTGGTCGTGGCAGCGAATTTGTCGTCCGCTTGCCGCTGGTCGACGTTACCGACGAATCAAAGGACGCAATATCGCCTTCGACGGCGGTTCGGCAACAAGCCCGGGTCGGACTCGATATCCTGCTGGTCGAGGACGACGCCGTCGTCGCGCGCGTCATCGCCGGGTTGCTCGAAAGCAGCGGACATCACGCATACCACGTACCGAATGGACTGGCGGCATTGTCCGAACTCAAGCAGCGCCGCTTCGACCTCGCGCTACTCGACCTCGACCTGCCGGGGGTCGACGGGTTGGCGCTTGCTCGCCTGATTCGCAATAGCGAGACCACCACAGCGCATCTGCCGCTGGTTGCGGTGACGGCGCGTTCGAGCGGTGACGAGCAGGAACGTTGCCTGGCGGCCGGTATCGGCGGTTTCTTGCGCAAACCGCTGACTCGCGCAGCGCTCGACGCGGAAATCGCGCGGTTGATGCCACGAACAAGGTAGGAAGACGGCTCGTTGTCAGATCGCGGGCGCGCGCCTTCGGCGCTACGCTCAGGGTGAACAAAAAGCTCTTGTTATAGCGAGACGGCCGACCAAGACAAACCGCACCATTGCCCACGTGCAGTAGCGACCCTCATCCCGTCGTGGCGTGATCATTTCGGCGAGGATCGCGTTTACGTTGTGGAGGACACTTCGGTCGCGCTCAGCTGGTGTACTGCGTCGACGAGAACGGCGACGCGATCGGGATCGACATCGGGCGTCACGCCATGACCGAGGTTGAACACATGACCGGGGTGCGGACCGAAACTCTCGAGCGCGGTCCGAACCTCGGCAAGGATTCTGTCAGGCGAGGCATGCAGCACGGACGGATCGACATTGCCTTGCAATGCGACGCGATCGCCGACCCGAGAACGCGCGGCGCCGAGCGTTATCGTCCAATCCAGACCAAGCGCATCGCAGCCGCTGTCGGCCAGGCCCTCGAGATGGCCATTGGCACCCTTCGAAAACAGGATCAGCGGCACATCGCGCGTGGTAGCGCCGGATTTCAACAGGGCGGTGACCTGATTCAGCGCGCGCAGCGAGAATTCCTGGAACTGCACGGGTGAGAGCAGCCCGCCCCAGGTGTCGAACACCATCAGTGTTTGCGCACCAGCGGCGACTTGCGCCGACAAATACTGCGCAACCGAACGCGCCAGAATGTCGAGCAGGCGATGCATGCTGGCCGGATCGTCCCACGCCAGCGTCTTGGCACGCGCGAAGCTGCTCGAACTTGCGCCTTCAATCATGTAACAAGCCAAGGTCCACGGGCTGCCTGCGAATCCGATCAGTGGCACGCGATCGGCCAGTTCGTGGCGTATCAGACGTACCGCATCGATGACATAGCGCAACTCCGATTCGACGTCCGGCACACCGAGCTTGTTGATATCGGACGCGCTGCGCAAAGGGTGATAAAACTTGGGACCCTCGCCCTCGACGAAGTGCAGGCCGAGGCCCATGGCATCGGGAATCGTCAGGATGTCCGAGAAAAGGATGGCGGCATCGAGCGCGAATCGTGCCAGCGGCTGCAAGGTTACTTCGCAGGCCAGATCGGGTGTCTTTGCCAGCGCGAGGAAGCTGCCGGCGCGCGCTCGCGTGGCGCGGTATTCCGGCAGGTAGCGGCCGGCCTGGCGCATGATCCAGACCGGTGTCATGTCGACCGGTTCGCGCCGGAGCGCTCGCAACAGACGGTGATCGGGAATCGGGTTCGGCATGGATGCTTCGATGTGCTCCCGGCGATTCGGCAGAGGCGGCATGATATCCGGTGTGGCGCGGGATGCCATGGCACGGCAAATGTGGTCGCAACAAGACCGGCGGATTTTCGGCAGGGCGGTGCCGGACCATGTTGGCGCCCGCGCGGAGTTGTTTCGAGACTCGCGGCGGCCTGCTAGCCCTGTCGGAACATGACCTGGAACCCGCGACGGATTTGCGCGTCGCGAATGTGTTCGAACGCATCGAACGCTTCGTCGCGGTCCAGGTAAACTTCGCGCTTGCTGGCGCTGCGACCACCGGGCCGGCCCCATTCGCGGTACAGCGTCCACCCGCCGAGCAGGTCCTGCTCCAGTACGATCTGATAGTAACGTGGCGCTTCATCGAGCGACGCCTGGGTCTGCATGAATATCCGCATTGCGCAATTGTAGTGCGAGCCAGTGGGCCGACGGACAGACATTGCGTTGCGAATGCGTCTGAGGCGACGTCGATGCAAGCGAATCACCCTCGGTCGGTCCGAAAATGAGACGAAGTTCACAATTTTGTTGACCACCGACCAAAATCCGCCACACTGAGCATCTGATTTGTGCGCAATCGATCGATGCGGCTTTCACGGGCATGACATACAACGAGGTTTCCGTGTCCAGCGATCTTCCGGATCCGAGCCTCGGCGACAATGATGTCAAGATCGATTCGGACGTGTTGCCACCCGACGGCGGAGGCGGCGGCGGCGGTGGCGGTGGCGGTGACGGTGGCGGCACCGGCGTGATCGCGACCCCGGCTGCGTCCTGGTGGTCGTTGACCGCGCTGGCGCTGTTGCTGGTCGGCCTGGTCGGTGTGGCGCGCCGCGCGAGCTGAGGAAACTCCACCCAAGGTTAGTCGTTGTAGCCCTTGCGGTTCGGCCCCTCGGGCCAAGAGGGCGACAAGTCTTTCGGTTGCAGGAATCTCATGTGCGGTTATCGGGCCGCGTGCAATACCGCGCGCAAATCGGATTCGGCGACGTTGGCGGCGATTTCGGCGTGGCCGGGGCCACGCCACAGCACCAGACGCAATTGGTTGTCGAGTGTCTTCTTGTCCAGGCGCATGCGCGTGAGCAATGCATCCGGGCTGATGCCGGCAGGAATCGCGGTCGGCAGTCCACAGCGCGCCAGCAGGTGCGCAAGACGCACGATATCGGCGTCTTCGGCCCAGCCGATCTCGGCCGAAAGTTGTGCGGCAAGCCGCATGCCGATCGCAACCGCTTCGCCGTGCAGCACGGCGCCATAGCCGCATTCGACCTCGATCGCGTGCGCAAATGTGTGGCCGAAGTTGAGCAGGGCACGCTCGCCGTGCTCGCGTTCGTCGCGAGCGACGATCGCGGCCTTGTGGCGGCAACTGCGCTCGACAACCTCGGCAAGCCGTGTGGGTGAGCCATCGATCAATTCGTCCGCATGGCGCTCGATCCAGTCCAGGAACGAGGCATCGGCAATCGCGCCATACTTGATCACTTCGGCCAGACCCGAACGCAGTTCGCGCGTGGGCAGTGAATCGAGTGTCGTGATGTCGGCAATCACCGCACGCGGTTGATGGAAAGCGCCGACGAGATTCTTGCCCTCGCGCAGATTCACGCCGGTCTTGCCACCCACCGAGGAATCGACCATGGCGAGCAGGCTGGTCGGCATCTGGATGAAGTCGACGCCGCGCATCCAGGTCGCGGCGGCGAAACCCGCCATGTCGCCGATGACGCCACCGCCGAGGGCAATCACACAGGCATCGCGGGTTGCGCCGAGCGCGGCCAGCGCATCGTATACAAGGCCGGTATTCGCCAGCGTTTTTTGCGCTTCGCCATCTGGAAGGATCAGTGCATCATGCTGCAGTCCATCGAGGCCGGAGCGCACGCGTTCCAGATAGAGCGGCGCGATGGTTTCGTTGGTGACCACGAGCGCGTGATGTCCGGTCAGCATTGTGCGCCATCTGGCCGCGTCGGCGAGCAGACCGGCGCCGATCAGGATCGGATAACTTCGATGATTGAGCGTTACGTCGAGCGTGATCATGCCGACATGTGGGCGCCGCTGCGTTGCCAACGCGACTCGACCAGTTCGGCCACATGCCGTGCCTGCTGCGCGCAATTGCCGACGCCGTTCGAGAGTACGTGCAAATCAGCGATTGCGGCGTACAGCGGATTGCGCTCCGCAGCGAGTCGTTGCAGCCTTTGATAGCGATCGGGGCCGCTCAGCAGCGGTCGGCGGCGATCGCGTGAAAGCCGGCTCAGTTGTGCGTCCGGATCGACGTCCAGCCACACGACGAACCCACGTGTTCTCAATACGCGGCGATTTTCCTCGTGCAGCACCGCGCCGCCGCCGGTCGCGAGTACCAATCCGTTGCCGGCGGCGAGTTCAGCCAACAGGGCGGTCTCGCGCGCGCGAAAGCCGCACTCTCCTTCGACGTCGAACACCAGATTGACGCTGGCTCCAGTGCGTGCTTCGATTTCCTGATCAAGATCGTGGAACGGCATATCCAGCACCGACGCGGTACGACGGCCGATCGTGGTCTTGCCGGCTCCCATCGGGCCAATGAAGAACAGGTTCGGCGACGGATTCATGGAACGGGATGCTAGCAGCACTTGCAGCGCGCGATCCCGTATCCTAGACGGCCTGCACCAGCCCGATTGGGGCAATTCCTCACCATGGCGCCATTTTTCCGCAACCCCCACGAGTCCTTGACCTCACAAAGGCTCGATTGCCTCTACTCGACGGGTCCTGTCACGACCTGTAGTGAGCGTTCCTAGCACGATGCTGCGGTTCATTCTGATTTTCATGGTCTGCCTCGCGATCCTGTTCACTCTCGAGTTGCTCGAACCAGTGGATCGACATGTGATCGTGCCGTTCACGACGATCCTTGCGAACATCTGCGCATGGCTGGTCGGCACGTTCGATGGCCACGTCATCGTCCAAGGCAAGGTGATCCGCAGCGCGACCAACGGGTTCGCGATTTCGATCGAGCGTGGCTGCAACGGGGTGGAGGCGGTCATCATCCTGGTTTCTGCGATGCTCGCGTTTCCGGCAAGCTGGAAGCGCAAGCTGGTCGGGATCGGGCTTGGCTTCCTGGCCATCCAGGTGCTGAATCTGGTACGTATCATCAGCCTGTTCTATCTCGGGCAATGGAACCGCACCTGGTTCGACTGGTTTCATCTGTACCTGTGGCAGGCCTTGATCGTTCTCGACGCTCTGGTGGTGTTTCTCATCTGGTTGCGCACCCTGCCGCGGGCGCCGGGAAACGGCGCGCAGCGCCCGACGGTGAATACCGGTGTCGACAGGATCGGCGGCGCAACCTGAACCGATCGCCGAGTCGACCGTTCCGGTCAGCGATTGCTTTGTTATAGTGTTCGGGCACCATAAACAAGGAGTAGTGCCATGTCTGTCACCAAGGTCATCGAGCTCAACAGTTCCTCATCGAAAGGCATCGAAGACGCGGTGCAGAAGGGACTTCACAAGTTGTCCAAGACCGTCAAGAACATCAAGTCGGCCTGGGTCAACGAGATCAAGGTTGCTACCGGCGACGACGGTACCGTCAGCGAATGGCGTGTCAACATGCGCATCAATTTCATCGTCGAGTGACAGTCTGCTGGCGCGATGCACGAGTGCATCGCATGCAGATCAATCACGACGGCGCGCCTGTACCGTGCGTACATGACGCTCGCGATCGATTTCGATCGTGATATCAGCGATCTTCGGCAAGGCGCGCAATGCGTGCCGGCTCAAGCGCTCGTAGAACATCAGGAAGCGGCGTAATTCGGCCTTGCTCATCGCTTCGGGCGCGCCGCGCTCGCGCAATTTGCGTTCCGGCTGGTCGCGCCAGCATTCGACCACGTCGAAATCCGGGGCCTGCAGCACGACCAGCGCGTCGCAGCGTGCCCACACGGCGGCGTAGTCCGTTCGCAGCCGCCGGTTGACCCATTGCCGCCAGTATCCGTCAGTGTCGGCGTCGTGTTCGAGCGCATTGCAAGGTCGGCCGAGTGCTGCGGATGACTGCGGTGGCACGCCGACACACCAGCCCTCCAGAATGATCCAGTGCGGCTGCGTGGTAATTGAACGCCAACGCGCGATCGGCGTACGCATATCGCGTCCCTTGTCAAAGCCGGGCAATCGCGCCGGATGCCCGCCGTAGACCTGATTCAACGCAGCAAGCGTGCCGGCCAGCAAGGTCAGATCATGCGTTCCCGGCACGCCGCGAGTCGCGAGCAGCGGGTGTACCGTGCGTGCAAGCCGTCGTCGATCACTTCGGGTCAGATAGAAATCGTCTATCGACATGCCGACCGCACAGATATCGCGCTTGGTTGCCGCATCGACCAGTTGCCGCACCAGCGTGCTCTTGCCGCTGCCCTGCAGACCGGACAGACCGATCAGTTGCGCAGGACTGCGCGTCGGCAATCGCCGGTGCAGGTCGTCGAGCAGCCGGGCGATCAGCGACGCCGGGTAACGTGTACCATTTCCAGACATGAGCAGCTCCGCCCGGACGATCGACCCAATGTATCAGGAAGCGCTGTCGACTTTGCGCCGGCTGCTCGACGAGGCACGCGCCGCGGGCGATCGTGAACCTACCGCGATGACACTTGCGACCCTTGGCGCTGACGGGTGCCCGGACGCACGCATCGTCCTGCTAAAGCGCGTGGATGCGCGCGGCCTGTGCTTTTTCACCAACTACACGAGTACCAAGGCGCGCGATATCGCCGCCCACGCCGAAGTCGCCTTGTGCCTGCATTGGAAAACCCTTCGTGATGGTGTCCAGGTGCGCGCGCGGGGCACCGCCGTGAAGCTCGGCGCTGCCGAGTCCGACACATATTTCGCGACCCGGTCGCGCCCGAGCCAGATTGGCGCATGGGCCTCGTTGCAGTCGCAGATCCTGACCGATCGCAGCGAGCTCGAATCGCGTTTCGCCGAGATCGAGCGACGCTACGACGACCAACCGGTACCGCGACCACCGCACTGGGGCGGCTATGTGGTCGCACCGGTGCGCATCGAGTTCTGGTACGGCGAACGCTTTCGGCTGCACGAGCGTGTGTGCTATGCACGCGGTCGCGGCGGCTGGTCGAGGAGCCTGCTGTATCCGTGAATGGCGTGGCGCAGTCATCAGTCGTCTGCCGATTGCCTGCATGATCGGTCCGCAACGCATCGTCTGCCTGACCGAGGAGCCGACCGAGGTGCTCTACGCGCTCGGCGAGCAGGCTCGCATCGTCGGCATATCGGGTTTCACCGTGCGTCCCGCGCGCGCGCGCAGGGAAAAGCCCAGGGTGTCGGCATTCACGAGCGCCAGGATTGGCGATATCCTAAAGCTCGAGCCGGATTTCGTGATCGGTTTCTCGGATATCCAGGCCGACATCGCGGCCGAGCTGATCCGGTCGGGCATCGAGGTGTGGATCGCCAACCATCGCAGCGTCGCAGGTATTCTCGACTACATCCGGCGCCTCGGCGCGTTGGTCGGCGCAACGGACGCGGCCGATATCTACGCGCGCCGCGCCGAAGCGCACATCGCCGAAGTGAAACGCGCTGCAGGAGCGTTGGCGCGGCGACCGCGCGTCTATTTCGAGGAATGGGACGAGCCGATGTTTTCGGGTATCCGCTGGGTCGCCGAACTGATCCGCATTGCGGGCGGCGACGATGTGTTTCCGGAGCTCGCCGATGAATCGCTCGGCAGGAACCGCATCATCGCCGATCCGGTCGAAGTGGTGCGCCGCGCACCGGATCTGATCTTCGGCTCCTGGTGCGGCAAGAAATTCCGCTCCGAACGGGTCGCCGCGCGGCCGGGTTGGGACACGATCCCGGCCGTGTGCGATGGTGAGCTGCACGAGATCAAATCGTCGATCATTCTGCAACCAGGGCCGGCCGCGCTAGGCGACGGCCTCGACGCGCTGCACGCGAGTATTGCCCGTTGGGCCGCGCGACACGGATCCGGGTGAACGGTGAATATGGGCATCGCGGGAGTCTTCTTGGGGCTCGCCGGAATTTCTTGCTCGTCACTGGCAGCATCGACCGCATTGATTTCGCCGCAACGGTGATCGCGTACAAGAAGTTGCTGCGAAACGACGCGCAAGGCGCATAATCGGCCTCAGCGCTGCGCCGGCCAGCACTTGGCGCGGTCTGCTGGACGCCATACGTCGATGCGCGAAAATGACGACATCACCGAGCTGCTGAATGCCGCCAATTCGGGTGACGCGGGCGCGCAGCAATCCGCGTATGCGTTGATCTACGAGGAACTCAAGCGTTGTGCGCGACGTCAGCGCAGGATCGTGCCGGGATCGTCGCTGTCACCGACCGCACTGGTCAGTGAGTTGTATCTGCGCCTTAACAGTGATCGCATCGACCGCATCCACAATCGCGGACATTTCTTTGCGCTGGCCGCGCGCGCGATGCGGCAGATCGTTGTCGATCACGCGCGCAAGCGAGCAAGCGCCAAGCGCGGTGCGGGATTGGTCCATACCGATCTCGCCAGCCTGGATGTCGCGGACGCGAGCGCCGAGCAGGCGCTTGAACTCGATGCCGCATTGACGACGCTCGCCGGGCGCGACAGCCGCCTCGCGGAACTGGTGGAATGGCATTTCTTCGCCGGACTGACGTTCGGCGAGATTGCCGGTGAACTGGGCCGCCATGAGCGCACTGTGCGTCGCGATTGGGAGCTCGCGCGTGCCTGTTTGCAGCAGATCATGGCGACGCCACCGGTACCCGCGCGATGAGCGACTGGAATCGCATCAAGGATCTGTTTCTGCGGAGCCAGCAGGTATCCGACGACGAGCGTGCGGCCTGGGTTGCAGATGCCTGCGGCAATGATGTCCGCCTGCGTGATGAAGTCGAGGCGCTGCTGCAAGCGCAACGCGAACCTGCGGCAATTCTCGACAGCGACGCCGGTTGCCTGGTCAGCGATCTGCTGGGCACCGATGTCGCGGACGACGACTCGACAGGCGATCGCATCGGTCCCTGGCGGCTGTTGCGGCTGCTCGGCGAAGGCGGCATGGGTCGGGTCTACCTCGCCGAGCGTGTGGAAGGCGACTTCGGGCAGCGTGTCGCGCTCAAGCGCATCCGCGCGGACTTCGCGGGCACGGCGCCGCGCCAGCGGTTCCTGCGCGAACGCGAGATCCTGGCGCGTCTGGCACACGCGAACATCACGCAGTTGCACGAGGGCGGACTCGACGCTGCGGGCATGCCGTATTTCACGCTGGAGTATGTCGAAGGCGAGCCGATCACGCGCTACTGCGACGCGCATCGTCTTGATGTGCGTGCGCGAATCCGGCTGTTGCTGCAGATCTGCTCCGCGCTTGCCTACGCCCATCGGCATCTCGTGATCCACCGGGATCTGAAGCCGTCGAATATCCTGGTCACGGTGGACGGTGAGGTGAAGCTGCTCGATTTCGGCATCGCCAAGTTGCTCGAGGACGCGCCCGGAACCGGGCTGACGGAAGCGCATGGGCGCGTGATGACGCGCGAGTACGCCGCTCCCGAGCAGGTGCTCGGCGATCCGGTGTCGACGGCGACCGATGTCTATTCTTTCGGCGTGCTCGCGTACGAACTGCTGACCGGCCATCTTCCCTATCCGCAAGCCGAAGGGAAGCTCGTGAGTTTTGCCAAGGCCATCGTGGAGCAGGCGCCGGAACTAATGAGTCAGGCGCTCGTGCGAGCAGCCGTGAGCGACCGCGCCAATGCCACCCCCGAGGCGATCGCGGGCAGGCGGGACGCAACACCGCAGTCGCTGCGGCGCCTGTTGCGCGGCGATCTCGAGCGGATTCTGCTGCGTGCGCTGGCAAAGCCCCCGGAGGCGCGCTATCCGACGATCGGTGCATTGGCCGATGACCTCAATGCCTGGCTCGACGGCAAGCCAATCCGTGGCGGCTCGCGCACCCAGCGCATGCGCAAGTTCGTGCGCCGGCACTGGCTTCCGCTGTCGACGGCCGCCACGGCACTGCTCGCGATCGTGCTCGGCGCAGGCATCGTCGCTTGGGAAGCGCGCCAGCGCGAAGCCGCTGCCGAACGCGCGTTGCAGGAGGCGAAGACCACCGCAGCCGTGAAGGATTTCCTGTTCGGTGTCTTCACCGCGGTCGATCCGCGCGAGGCCAAGGGCAGGGACGTCACTGCGCGCGAACTGCTCGAACGGGGTGCTCGACGCGTCGACCGGAATTTTGACACTCAACCGGCACTCAAGGCGGAACTGAAAAGCGTACTTGGCCGCATCTATTATCAGCTCGGCCAGTATGCTGAGGCGAGCGCGCTGCAGGCGACCGCAATTGGTGCGCTCGGCAAGTTCGATCGCCCGCTGCTGTTGACGCAGACCGAAATCGATCGCGCCAATACGCTACGCGCGCTCGGCGATCTGAAGTCAGCCACCGTGTTGGCGGACGAGGCGATTGCCCGGCTCGACGCCTTGTCTCCCACTCCCTCGCGTGCACAAATCAAGTCCGGCGCCTTGCATGTACGGGGTGCCATCGCGATGGATGCCCGTGACTTCGTCGCAGCCGAGCGCTATGCCGTTGCCGATCTTGCGCTGACCAAGCGTTCGAACCTCGACGCCGAAACCCGCTATCAGGCGGCGACACTCGCCGGTGGTGCGAGTTGGGGTCTGGATCGGCTCGATGAGGCCGAAACGCACTATCGCGATGCCCTCGATATGGCCTTGCACGCCACCGACGACCTGGATGTCGCACGGGCGCGCTCGAACATCGCAATGGTGCTGCAGACCCGGTCGCGTTACATCGAGGCCGAAAACCAGACGCGACAGGCATTGGTGATTTATCGGCGGGTTCTGGGTGCCGATCACGCCGATACGCTTGGCAATCAACGGGCGCTCGCGCTTGCGGAATTTCATCTGGGGCATTACGTGGAAGCCAGGAAGTTGCTGGAAGAAGTCCTGGCAGCACAGCGCAAGGCACTCGGCGACCGGCATCCGGCGATTGCCGGCACGCTGATCAATCTCGGCCTGGTGCTGGCCGACAGCGGTGATCTCGATGCGGCCGAACGCAGCTTCTCCGAGGCGCGGCAGATCTGGGAAACCAAATACGGGCATGACTATGCGGGCACACTCATGGCAATCGGCAATCTCGGCTATTTGCATGGCCTGCGCGGCGACCTTCCGGCTGCGGAACGCGAACTAGCGGAAGTACGAGCGGCAGACATGAAGCGGGACACCGAAGACGTTGTCGACGACTATCGTCTGGGCGAGATCCGGCGTTTGCGTGGTGATCCGGCCGGTGCTGCGAGACTAGATCGCAAGGCCCTGGAAACGGCGCGCACGCTGTACGGCGAGAACACCCGTTATGCGGCGGTGGCGCATCATTGCCTTGGGCTGGCCTTGCGCGACAGCGGTGACGCCATGGGTGCGGAACGCGAGTTGCGCGCGGCGCTGGCCTCGTTCGCGGGTTACATTGCGCACGCCGAACACCCGCTTGCGGCGACGACGCGTCTGGATCTGGCGTCGTTGCTGGCGACTCGCAGCAGCGATCGCAAGGAAAGCCTGCGACTCGCAACCGAGGCCGTGGAAATCCGCGAGCGCTTTCTGGGCTCCGGGGATTCGCGTACCCGTGCGGCACGTGATGCGCTTGCGAAACTGGGAACGCCCCACTCACAGGCCATCGCCGGAAATACGTCGCGTTGACTGATTACCCGATCCGCCATCGGTCGTCCGTTTGACGACCACGTGGCTTCAGTTATCGAATCCGTCGCTGAAGACCGTTTGCGAATAAGCGCCGAGGTCGAGCCCACCGCCGAACGGAAACTGGTTGCCGTCGAGATCGAGGATGGATCCGAGCGGCAAGCCGTATCCGAGCAACGGCGAGTCGCCGGCCAGGTGGAAGTCGCCATTGGCGGCATCGACGAATTGCGGCGCGACCGACAGGTTCAGGTCGTCGATCGCGGGGGCCGCGCCGCCGAGCGTGCCGTAATCGTTGTGCGAAAGAACGGCGCCGGCGTCGCCGAGATAGAGACCGAAGTGCGTGTTGTTCCAGAAGATGCTGTTGAAGATCTGACAGGACGTAGTGCCGCCGCAATACAAGCCGCCGGTCGGGTCGTCCGCATAAGTCGTGGTGTTGCCCGTGACGGTATTGTTGTACAGGCTGTTGAACTGGCCGTAGCCGGTCACATAGCCCGCGCCGTACGACAGATCAGCACTGTTGCCGGCAATCAGGTTGGCTTGCAGAAACAGATAGTCACCCGCGGCAGACGCGTACAGGCCGCCGCCGCTGGCCGTGGAATGGTTGTCGAGAATGATGGTCCGGTTGATCTGCACCGAGGCATTGACCGTGATCAGATAGTTGACCTGCAGGCCGGCCCCCGGCTCGTCGCTTTCGCCGTTCTCAAGAGTCACATCCTCCACGTCGATGTCGCCGTCCACGTTGCGCAGTTCGAGCACGCCGGTAACGCCGCGGCCATCGAGTACCGTCAGGGCTGCCCGGTGGAGTTGCGAGCTGCAGTTCTCGCTGTAGCCGCCGCTGATGAAAAGGAAATGCGTCGACGCGGAGGAATAGAAGAAGAAAGGTGCATTGCCGGTTGCGGCCCCGGTCCGATAGGTGCCTTGAACGACTTCGACGTAATTGTCCTCGCCGTTGTACATGCCGCCATCCGAGGCATCGTCCAGCGCGGCTTGCAATTGCGTCGCGGTGGACACGCAGAACATATGTGCCTGGGCAGGTCCGGCGACGGCAATCGAGGACAACACGATCGCGATCGCCACGTGCGCGCTTGCGCGGAAGGTCGAAGGCTTGATTGGGATGGACATGCTGGCTGCTCCAGTCGGGACGTTCATCACCGAATACGCAAACCTCCGGGAAATCCGGGCGCGCTCGTGGTTGTTCCGTGATCACGCCGGCGGCGGGTCGAAGCCGTTGGCGAAGATGCTGTCGTTGATGTAGCTCGTGCAGGCCGAGAACTCGGAGGTGTCACCGGCGACGTCGGTCGCGGTGGCGGTGATCGCCTCGCCGCTCATCAACGGCACCGGAGCCGTGATCGCGATCGCAAAGCTTGCCGTGCCCTGGTCGCCGACCTGCGGCTGCGGCACCGTGACGGTAGCGCCCTTGAGCCAGGTCTGGCCCTCGCCGTAACCGGAACCGTCGCAGCTTGCGGTCACATAGAAATCGACCGTGTAGTCACCAGGCGTGGTCGTCAACGTGCCGCTTACGCGACCGCCGTTCGCGCCGCCGGCCGCACTGGTCAACACTGGGAAATTCTGGCCGCGGTTGCCGTAGTCGTCCATCTGGATGCCGCCATCGTCGTCGTTCGGCGTCACCCCGCCGCCGGCGATATCGATGCCGAGCGCGCCATTGGTGTAGATCGTGTTCTTGCGCAGCTTGTTGTGCTGGCCAATCTGCACCCAGATGCCGGCACGGCCGTTGTTCGCGATGATGTTGTTGCGCACGGTGTTGTCGTGCGGCGCGGCGCCGGTGTCACCGGTGAAGTGGATGCCTCGCTGGAAGTTGCCGAAGGTGGCGCCGAAGGCGTCGGCACCGATCAAATTGTTCTCCACCAGGTTGCCGGTGGCCCCACCGCCATCGAGCAGTATGCCGCTGCCCAGATTGGTGCCAAGCAGGTTGCCGCTCAGCGTGTTGTCATGGCCCTGCAAGCGAATGCCCTGACCGCCGTTGCTGCGCTGTACGTATGCACCGTTCCAGCCGAGGCCGATGTAGTTGTTCAACACCTGATCGTTGTAGGTGCCCAGCGCCGTCGGGCCGGAACCGCCGCCCTGCAGCACGATGCCGTCGCCGAACGCGTCGCCGACGAGATTGCGGTTGGCGGCATCGTCGCCGCCGATGATGACGTCGTGCGCCGCGATGCCGAGCCGGATATTGGTGCCATTCGGGGACAGCCCGTAGCCGCTGACGCTGCCACCGAAATGATCGCCCGCGATCTCGTGGCCGCTGCCGCCCTGAAGGTCGATCGCGGCGCCAGGAAACGCGCTGAACGCGAGCCCCTTGACGGTGACCTCGGTGCCGGCCGGCGCATTGCTCGCAGTGCCGATGGCATGATCCGGCGGATTGCCGCTGCTGCCGCCTTCGAGGATCACGCAAATTGTCGCGTCGTTGCCGATATTCAGATCGTTTGGTGAGGCACCGCTCTGGGTAAACCCGTTGATGATCACCGGTGCGGTGATATCGGGCAGCGGCGAGGTCAATGTAATCACGTGTGGCCCACAGCCCGAGCCGATGGCGAACGAGATCAGCGCGCCGGTCGCGCCGTTGGCATTTGCGCCGGCGATCGCCGCGCGCAATGAGCCGTTGCCGGAATCATTGGTATTGGTGACCGTCTGCAGGAACGCATCATTGATCGTCGACTCGTAAGCGCCGCGATCGACGGTCGTGCCGACTACGCGCGGGCCACCGTCAAGATCGTGCGTAGGCAGACCGCCTGGGACATCGTTGTGCCCGGAATTAATCACCGGCGAAGGCGGTGATTCGATCGGGCGGTAATTGCCGGCGAGCTGTGGATTGCCGGTCAGTGTCCCTGATGCGGTCACCACGCCCTGATAGCTATGGGTACCAATGACGTTGTCCACCAGCAACGCGTTGGTCCCACTGTATGTCACCAAGTCGCGCCCGGCATTGCCGTACAGGATGTTGTTGTAGGCCAGCAGGCTGCCACCGTCTTCATGGCCGCCACCGAGACAGACGCCATCGCCAGCGCCGGTCGCATTGTCGACGATGGTGTTGTTGATCAGATCGAAGGTGGCATCAGTCCCTTGGTCGGCGAACAACTCTATCGTGCAGAAGCCGCTGGCGGCGGTTGCATTGCCATAGACCAGATCGTTGACCAAGCGAGCCGATAGCGTCTGGTCGCCACCGGGAAACCAGCCCAACGCGATTCCGCCATCGAAATGGTCACCGGCCACCACGATTCGCCGAATGACCGCATTCACGTTGCTCTGGATAGCGCCGTTGTAGTCAACCCAGAAGACGCCCACTCCATTGAGGACGCCGGTGAACGTGATGCCCTCAATTGTAACATCGCCACCCGCCAAGGCGGTGAACTCGGCTTGCGGGCCCGAGGTAATCAGGGTGTTTGCTGGATCGATCTGCCGCGAAGCACAATTTGCGGTGTAACCTCCGAGCAGTGACAGGCCCTCCGCGAAGATCCGGCAGTCATCACCGCAACCGGTATCGTAGGAGTCGTCGAAGTTCGTGCCATCGACGTGATAGGTGCCCTGCACCAGCTTGATGGTTGTGGGCAGGAACGTCGCGTTGAGAGCCGCCGCCGCGAACTGGCTGTCGTTGGCGACGCAGACCTCAACGGTGCCACCGGCCTGCGCTCGCGTGGTCGCGAGCAACAGCGCCACGAAGCTCCAGCCTGCCCATCGCGCATGCCGTGCGCCGAATCGGATCTCGTCTTTACGTTGCATGGCGTGTTTCCATCTCGACGGAGGCCACGCCTCCCTTGCGAATCAGGATCACGCAAATCGGCGGCAAAAGCGGGCAACGCGCGACGCACCTGAGACTCCGGCTGCAAGGGGTCGGGGCCGCAGCGTCCATGCGGCGCCCGCCCGTTCGGTCATGTCGTTTTTCATCCGGCGCCAAACCCGAGCGCGGTTAGTACGGTGCCTCCGACCAGCGCGCAGCCGCCGAACAGGATTCCGAGGATGCAAAAGACCAGCCGTACGGCGAACGGCCGGGTGAAGACGAGTGCGCGGCTCGATACATCGCCGCCTGTCGTCATGCCGGTGACGATCAGCCGATGGCGTCCGGGCTCGGCGACCGCGAAGGCGCGCAGCGAGATGCGCACGCTCGCGATGCCCGATACGGTGGTCCGGAAAAACACAGGCACCGACGGCAACTCGCGGCCGGCCGCATCCAGCAACGCATAACGCGCGTGCAACAAGCCACCGTCGAAGCGTGAATGTTCGACGCAAAGGATGAAGCGACCGGGTTGCTCAAACTCCACTTCCTGTTCCGCCACCGCAGGCAAGCGCACGACGACGCTGGTGCGAACGACGCGCAGCGTGCGACGCATCGAGTGAACCAGCAGCGCCGAGCCCAGCAAGGCGATACCCGCGGCAAGCGGCGTGTGCAGCAGACTCACTGCGCCGCGCGCTCGATCACCGTCAGTGCCGCCGACAACGACGGTTGCGCGAACAATGGTCGCTCGTCGGCCCCAGTCGCTTGCGGAACCTGTTCCGAATCATCCGGCGCGATGCGCCACTACATATTTGCATCCACACGAGCGGCGACATGACCGCAAACCCCGCGCTACTCGTAGCCATCGTCGAAGATCGTATCGCCGCGCTCGTAGGCACCCATGTCCACCCTGATGCGGTAGGTGCGATCGTGGCCCTCGATGTCGTAGTTCGACAGGCCACCCGGCGGAAATAACGCGCCGACACCCAACAGGGGCGACGTCGGCAGCAGGCGAAAATCGCCCGTGCCGGCAAACAGCGGATCGACGCTGACATTGCCGACGCTGCCGGATGGCGGTGAGATATTGATGATTCCATAATCGTTGTCGAGCAGCACTGCATTGTCTATGTTCAAATCGTTGCCGTCGTTGCTCCAGAAAACGCTGTTGCTGATATCGAACGTTGCCGAACCCCCGAACGAAACGCCGCCATTGACATTGCCGTTGCCCTCGGCGGAATTGCCGACCACGGTGTTGTTGGTGAAGTAGGCATTGACGCCATTACTCACCAGCTCCGCGGCGCCATCGCTGATTCCGGCACTGTTCCCGACGAACAGGTTGTTGCGCACCAGCAGCGTCGATGTCCCGCCGTCGCCGGCATCGAGTCCGCCGCCAAAGCTGGTGGCGCGGTTGTTGTGGAAGATGTTTGCGCCGATCGTGACATCACCGTTGTCACCGTTGCTGCCGTTGACATACAGGCCGGCGCCACGGATGCCGGTGCTCAGGCCGTTCTGGAATGTCAGATAGCGGATCGCGATCGCGCCCTGTGTGCTCTCGGCGATCATGACCGAGGACTGGCCGCCGCCATCGAGCACGGTAAGCACCGGATTGCGGATGCGCGTCGAACAATCGCTGTTGTAACCGCCGGTAATATCGAGGGAATGCGCCTCGGTCGCGTAGTAGTAGAACTCGCTGCCGCCGGCCTGATAGGTGCCGCGTGCGAT
This sequence comes from Rhodanobacteraceae bacterium, assembly GCA_049583635.1. Taxonomy (GTDB): domain Bacteria; phylum Pseudomonadota; class Gammaproteobacteria; order Xanthomonadales; family Rhodanobacteraceae; genus Dokdonella_A. The sequence continues at coordinate 37,726 of JBAUWF010000064.1, read as the reverse complement.
CTTGATGGTGTCGTCCACGCCGTTCCCCTCTGCGATGGTGAGTGCGCTGCGCAGGCTGGAGGCACTGTTGACGCAGAGTACGGCGGCCTGTGCCGGTGTGCCCAAATAGACGCCGGCAGCAGCGAGGGTGATGGCGAGCAGTGCTCGCGCGGACAATCGAAGCCTGGAGTGCATGAAGTGATCCCGATGCAAGTGGTCTGTCGGGATACACGTGGATCAGGGTGAAAAGCGGGCGATGACAGCAAGCTGTGACCGCCCAACGCCACAATCCGGCAGTTCAGGCGGCCTTGCGCCGCGGGCGTGCGGATCGGAAGGGCAGATTTCGATTCAGGATTGGGCGAGGCGCAAACCGGCATCCAGCAACGGCTGCACGATCAGCACGCGGGCGAGCAGGATGATCAGCCACGCGGCCACCGGCGAGAAATCGATACCGCCGAAGACCGGCAGGTAGCGCTGAATCGGTTTGAGGATTGGATTGGTAAGCTGGACGATCAACGGGATCAGCGGATGACGATTGTCGGTATTGAGAAAACTCAAGACCACGCGTGCGAGTATCAAGCCGAGATAGATCATCAGCACGAAGCCGATCAGATCGGCCAGCGCCATCAGCGCCAGGCCGGCCAAACCGAGCGCCACGCCGAGCGTGGCATACAGCAATACGAGCTTGATCGCGGTCAGCAGCCATGCGATCACGACGCCGGCAACGTCTAGGTTGCGCCAGGAGGGAATGATCCGGCGCAAGGGCATCAGCAGCGGATTGGTGACCTTGTAGAGGAACTGACAGATGGGATTGTAGAAATTGGCTCGCACGCATTGCAGCATGACGCGCAGCACGAACAGTGCGATCAACGCGCCGAAGGCGAAGTCGATAAGGATTTGTCCGGCGTTGGCGAGATAACCCATGTCAGGAACGATTCTTCGTCATGGCTGTTGAACGCTTCAATCCAGACGATCGGACAGTTGGCGACCGCGTTGGGTCGCGGCTTCGATCACGTGAGTCACGAGCGAGCGGAAGTCCGCAGCAGCGAAAGTATCGAGGGCGGCCTGGGTCGTACCGCCCGGCGAAGTGACACGTTTTCGCAGATCTGCGGGCGTGTCGGTGCCCTCGGTCAGCATGCGCCCGGCCCCGAGACAGGTCCGCGTGGCGAGCAGTCGCGCACTCGGCCGTGGCAGACCCTGGGTTACCGCGGCATCCTCAAGCGCTTCGACCATCAGGAAGAAATAGGCTGGGCCGGAACCCGACACTGCGGTGACCGTGTCCATCAGATCCTCGCGGTCGATCCAGACGGTTTCGCCGGCCGCTGCGAGGATGGCTTCGGCCTGCGCGCGTTGCGACGCATCGACCGTGTGATTGGCGATCAGACCGCTGACGCCGGCCCCGATCAGGGCCGGAGTGTTCGGCATCGCACGCACGACGGGAAGCCCGGTCGCCAGCCAGCGCTGCAACTGTTCGAGGCGGATCCCCGCGGCGATCGAAATCACCAGTGGCCGGCAATCGCCGAGCGCGGGCGCAATTTCGGCGCATACCGCGCGCATGACCTGCGGCTTGACAGCGAGCACGATAATCGCGGCATCGCGTACAGCGTCGGCATTGTTCTCGTACACGGCGATGCCGAAGTCGCTCGCGAGTTCACGACGCAATGCCGCGTCGGGTTCGGATACTGCAATTGCTCCCGGAGCAGCACCGCCGTGCAGCAGCGCGCCAACCAGGCTGCGCGCCATGTTGCCGCCACCGACGAAGGCGATTGAACGGAATTCGGGACCGGACGTCCGGGATTCGGAGTTTGCTGGCATGCGCTCGTAATGCGGCCGGAAGGAAGCAAAGCATAACAAGCCGCGTCCAAACGGGTACGGATCACAGCGTGCCCGTACTCCATGGAAGTTGCGATGGCAGTCGGGGCGGGGAACGGTCGCGGGCCGCGACTCCGGTACTGGCCGGCCGCAACGGTGTCATCGCGTCGCGCCGGGCGCCCCGGAAAGGGTCGTCCGGGCGACTTGCCGCTACTTGCTACTTGCCGGCAATGTAGCTCAGGTCGGCGTTGTAACTGTCCACGTGCGAGGACGAATCCTTGATCGCATCGTTCAAGGACTTGCGCAATGCAGCGGCTTCGGCCTTGCCGTACACCCCCTCGACCATCTTCCAGAACGACGGATCGGGTTCCGCGCCGAGGTCGGCCCAGTTCTTGCCCGCGGAAACCACGATGTAATCAGGAGCACCCGCGTCGCCGTACTGCACTTGCAGCGTGCGGTAGTGATACGGCCAGTTGGCCTTCGCCGCGGCCGCAGTGATCTTTTTGACGTCCGAGGTAAACGCTTCGTCGGCGGCGTTCCCCGGATTCAGGTTGAAGTAGGTGACGTCAATAAACGCTGGCGGCGCCTGTTTGTCCCAATCCTTGGGCATGTGACTCATTTCCGGCTGATCGACCATGAAAACACTGGTCTCGCCCATCAGGTGCGGATTGCTCTGCGTCCGCCAAGTCGCGTCACAGGCCTTGCCGACCGAGTGCATCGTGTCGAAATCCGCCCACGTGTAAGGGCCGGCGACATATGAATACTTGTAAACGTCGCCGGTTTCGTGCACCCACGCTGTCCAAGTGTATTTGGAACCATGCTCACGCAGGCACTGGTTGTAGGCCTTGGCACCGGCTTCGTACGCCTGTTGCTCGGCTGGCGCTATGGAATCGGTGTAATCGCGAGAGACGACTGCCTTGTTTGCTTCTGCCGCGTACGCGCTGGTCCCGGCCGCAAGCACTAGCGCCGACATCAGACACGAGTTAAGGATCTTCATGGAGCCCTCCGTTGGTTGACCAGTCGATGTGCCACGTCCCTTGGCTTGACGCGAAGGCGGCCGACTATACGCTGATCCCTTGATCCCTTGATCCCTTGATCCCTTGATCCCTTGATCCCGGACTCCCGGACTCCCGGAGTGCCGTGTCCTAGCCGTGCCCTGTCAGCGTCGCGGCAGCCGTGGCCCGAACAAGGCCGTACCGATCCGCACCATCGTGGCGCCTTCCGCGATGGCGAGCTCGAAATCCTCCGACATGCCCATTGACAGAGTATCCACGCTTGAATATTCGGAGCGCAGATTCTCGAACACGCCGCGCAGGCGCACGAAGGCGGCGCGACGTTCGCCGGGGTGCGGGTGCGGATCCGGTATCGCCATCAAGCCGCGCAGGCGCAAGTGCGGTGCTGCGGTGATCTGTTCGGCCAATTGCTGGACTTGATGCGGCGCGCAACCGGCCTTGCCCGGTTCGTCGTCGATATTGACCTCAATCAGGACATTGAGCGCGGCGCGTTCGGGCGGACGGTGGCGAGTCAGCGGGTCGATGAGTTTCTCGCGATCGAGACTTTGCAGCCAGTCGAACCGTTGCGCCACTTCACGACACTTGTTCGACTGCAGCGGGCCGATCAGATGCCACTCGAGCGCAAGGTTGGCCAGTTCGTCCTGTTTGGCCCGCGCTTCCTGCATGTAATTCTCGCCGAACGCGCGCTGACCGAGGGCCGCGAGCGCGCGAATCGCCCCGACGGACTGGCCCTTGCTCACTGCGAGCAGGCGCACGTCCGCATTCGCCGAAGTGGCCTCTGCCGCTGCGGCGATACGCCGGCGTATTGAATTGTAGACGGGTTCCACGGAATTCATGTCGCAAGCCACGATAATGGTGAAAGTGCCGAGCTATACTTCGATGCGCGGGCGGGGCTTGCCGCGCGCAGGAAGCAACACGCCGCATTGAATCGAATCGAGGGGATGGTTGCATGGATATTGCCGAACTGCTGGCTTTTTCGGTCAAAAACAAGGCTTCCGATCTGCATTTGTCGGCCGGTCTTCCGCCGATGATCCGCGTTGACGGCGATGTGCGCCGCATCAACATTCCGGCGTTCGATCACAAGCAGATCCATGCGCTGGTGTACGACATCATGTCGGACAAGCAGCGTCGCGACTACGAGGAATTTCTCGAAGTCGATTTCTCGTTCGAGATTCCCGGGCTCGCGCGCTTTCGCGTCAATGCGTTCAACCAGAACCGTGGTGCCGCAGCGGTGTTCCGCACGATTCCGTCCGAAGTGCTCACCCTCGAGGACCTCGGCGCGCCGCGTATTTTCAAAGAACTGATCTCGCAACCGCAAGGGTTGGTCCTGGTCACCGGACCGACCGGATCGGGCAAGTCCACCACGCTCGCGGCGATGGTCGATCATGTCAACAAGAACGAATACGGCCATATCCTGACCATCGAGGATCCGATCGAATTCGTGCACACCTCGCAGAAATGTTTGATAAACCAGCGCGAAGTGCATCGCGACACGCACGGATTCAGCGAGGCGCTGCGCTCGGCGCTGCGCGAGGACCCGGATTACGTGCTGGTCGGGGAAATGCGCGATATCGAGACTATCCGTCTTGCACTGACCGCCGCTGAAACCGGTCATCTCGTATTCGCGACCCTGCATACGAGTTCGGCCGCGAAGACCATCGATCGCGTGATCGACGTGTTCCCGGCCGGTGAAAAGGCGATGGTGCGCTCGATGTTGTCCGAATCGCTGCGCGCGGTGGTATCGCAGACCCTGATGAAGAAGGTCGGCGGTGGGCGCATGGCCGCCCACGAGATCATGGTCGGCATTCCGGCGATCCGCAACCTGATTCGCGAAGACAAGGTTGCGCAGATGTACTCCTCGATCCAGACCGGCAGCCAGCATGGCATGCAGACGCTCGACCAATGTCTGCAAGACCTGGTGCGGCGGGGCCTGGTAGCGCGTCAACAGGCGATCGAGTATGCGAAAAACAAGGATATCTTCAAGTAACTTCAGTCGGTGCCGCCGGCCGAGTCGCGCAACCGTCCGCGCGCGGGCGCGCGGTGTAGTATGAGCGTATTCGGCGGGAGAGTTTCATGAGCACAGTCGATTTCAGTTCGTTTCTCAAGCTGATGGCGCACAAGAAGGGATCGGACCTGTTCATCACGGCCGGCGTGCCGCCGTCAATGAAAGTGAATGGGCGCATCGCACCGATCACGCAGACGGCGCTCAGTCCCCAGCAGGCGCGGGATATGGTGTTGAACGTCATGACGCCGCCGCAACGGGAGGAATTCGAGAAGACGCACGAGTGCCAGTTCGCCATTTCCGCGCATGGCATCGGCCGCTTCCGCGTGTCGTGCTTCTATCAGCGCAATTGCGTCGGCATGGTGATGCGGCGAATCGAAACCAGGATCCCGACCATCGAGGAATTGAATCTGCCGCCTATCGTCAAGCAGCTCGCGATGACCAAGCGCGGCATCGTGATGTTCGTCGGCGCAACCGGTGCGGGCAAGTCGACTTCGCTGGCGGCAATGATCGGCTATCGCAACCAGAACTCGACCGGCCACATCATCACGATTGAGGATCCGATCGAATACGTGCATCAGCACGCCGGCTGCATCGTTACCCAGCGTGAACTCGGTATCGACACCGACTCCTGGGAAAACGCGCTCAAGAACACGCTGCGCCAGGCGCCGGACGTAATCATGATCGGCGAGGTGCGCACGCGCGAAACCATGGAGCACGCGATCAATTTCGCCGAGACCGGGCACCTTTGCCTGTGCACGCTGCACGCGAACAACGCCAATCAGGCGATGGACCGCATCATCCATTTCTTCGGCGCCGACCGGCACTCGCAGCTGTTCATGGATCTGTCGCTGAATCTGAAGGGTGTGGTTGCGCAGCAGTTGATTCCGACGCCGGACGGCAAAGCGCGGCGCGTAGCGATGGAGATATTGCTCGGCACACCGCTGGCTCAGGACTATATTCGCCAGGGCGAAGTGCACAAGCTGAAGGACGTGATGAAGGAATCCACCAATCTCGGCATGCGCACGTTCGATCAGAGTCTGGTAGAGCTCTACCATGCGGGCGAGATTTCCTACGAGGACGCGTTGCGGCACGCTGATTCGACCAACGAGGTGCGTCTGAAGATCAAGCTGGCCCAAGGCGGCGACGCGCATTCGCTGTCGCAGGGCATGGATGGTGTCGAATTGGCCGAGACGTGAATGCCGAGCTTGATCGGCTGCGACGCGTATGGTCGGTGCTGGGTCGTGAGGATCCGTTCTGGGCGGTGTTGTCGGATCCGCAAAAGCGCGGCGGCCGTTGGCTCGACCACGAATTTTTTGCGACCGGCAAACTCGAGATCGACAGCCAGATGGCGGCCCTGGCCACATCAGAATTGCCGCGTGCGCACAGGCTCGCGCTCGATTTCGGTTGCGGCGCCGGACGCTTGACGCGCGCGCTGGCAACCCATTTCGAACGTGTGCTCGGTATCGACTTGGCGCCGAGCATGATTGCCACGGCGCGCTCGCTCAATCGCGATGTGCGCAACGCGGAATTTCGTGAAAACTCAACCGTGGTGCTCGCGGACATCGCCGATGCGAGCGTCGATTTGGTCTATTCGTGCATGACCCTGCAGCATATCCCGACCGATCTGGCGGAAGGGTATGTCGCCGAGTTTCTGCGTGTACTCGCGCCGGGCGGCGTTGCAGCGTTCCAGTTCGTCAGCGGTCCCGACGAAAGCCTGCGCGGGCGCGTCTTCGCGTGCGTGTCGAATCGCTGGCTCAATCCGCTGCGCCGCGTGCTTTGGCGTCGAGGAGCGGTGTTCGAGATGCATTCCTTGCCGGAAGCGCGCGTGGCACGCCTGCTGAAGGCTCGCGCGGATCTGCATTTGCTCGCTGCGAACGATGATCGTGCCGCAGGGCCTGGCTGGCATGGGCGGCGCTGGCTCGTTGCCCGGGACGCCTAAGTTTTTCTCGTGTTGGCGCAAGCGCGCTGAGTTTTGGTTCGCTCGAACGGTGCGGCGCTGTCGCCCGTGTTCCGCTCGCCGCGGAGAGAGAAATGAGAAAAATCAAACCCCGTGTGCACCCGCGGCCCTGTCACCGAGCAACGTCGCGAGTACCGCCATGCGCACGAAGATGCCGTTGGCAACCTGGTCGAGAATGGCCGATTGCGGCCCGTCGGCGACATCGGTGGCGATCTCGACGCCGCGGTTCATCGGGCCCGGATGCATGATGAGCACCCCTGGCCGTGCGCGCGCCAGTCGTGCCGAATCGAGACCGTAGCGGCTGAAATAGACGTCCGTATTCAGCCCGGACAGATGTTGCATGCGTTCCATCTGCAGGCGCAGCATGATCACGATATCGGCCCCATCAAGCGCACTGTCGAAGTCCTCGACGATTGCGCAATCGGGAAAACTGGATGCCTCCGGCAGCAGCTCGAGTGGACCGCACAGACGGATCTGGGCGGCACCGCACGCGTGCAGGCCGTGCACGTCCGAGCGCGCCACGCGCGAATGGCGGATGTCGCCGCAGATAACGATATTGAGTCCGTCGATGTGGCCCTTGCGATCGCGAATGGTCAACAGATCGAGCAACCCCTGCGTCGGATGCGCATTATTGCCGTCACCCGCGTTGATGACCGCCGCTCCGCGTGTGTGCCCGGCCAGATTTCCGGGCATGCCATTTTCGCCATGGCGGATGACGAAGGCATCGCAACCCATCGCCTCGAGTGTCGCCAGGGTGTCGTCCATGTTTTCGCCCTTGCTGGCCGATGAATTGGCCACATCGAAGTTCACCTGTTGCGCGCCGAGGCGGCGCGCGGCGAGCTCGAAGCTGACCCGGGTACGCGTGGACGGCTCATAAAACAGACTGATAATGGTGCGATCTTCGATCAGAGGCAGTCGCCGCGCACCGGCACGGCAACGTTCGCGCAAATCGGCAGCGCGATCGAGCAGCGTTTCAATAAGTCGACGATCCAGCCCTTCGAGTGTGATCAGGTGATGCAGGCGCCCGTCTGCACCGATCTGGGTGCCCGCCGCCGGCTCAGTTCGATGCATCGGCGTTCTCGGCAAACCATGCTTCGAGAATGATTTCCGCCGCGACCCCATCGATGTAGGCGGCATCCTTGCGGCGTGCTGTACCCTGCGCGCGGCGCACGGCGAAGCGCCGGGACGCCTCGCGCGACGTGCAGCGTTCATCGACCGCGTGTACCGGCGCGGAATAACGTTGCTCAAGCGCGACGGCGAATTCGCGTGCCACTCGAGTCATCGACTGTTCCTCGCCATCGAACGTCAACGGCAACCCGACCACGAAAGCCTGCGGCTGCCATTCGCGCACCAGCGGATCGAGCCGCTTCCAGTCCGGTGCACCATCGTGATTCATCAATGTTGCCAGGGCCCGCGCCGTACCCAGCAGCCGGTTGCCAACCGCGACGCCGATCACCCGCGTACCGACATCGAATCCAAGCACAGTCTGGGCGTTGCCGATCGCCGGATTGTCATGCGTGACCGACATAGCTGGCAAGCCGGGTGAGGTTGACCCCAAGAAGTGCGGCCGCGGCCTCCCAACGGTACTCCAGTGGCGTTTCGAACAGTATCTGGTCGGTGACCGGCGCGGTCAGCCAGGTATTGTCGCGCAACTCCTGTTCGAGCTGGCCCGGATTCCAGCCGGAATAACCGAGTGCCACGACCGCCCGCGGTGGGCCGTTGCCGGCTGCCATTGCCACGAGGATATCGCGTGAGGTCGTGACGCTGACCGCATTGGAGATGCTGAACGTGGATTCCCAGTCGCCCTGCGGTGAATGCAGCACGAAGCCGCGTTCAGGTTGCACCGGTCCACCGATGAGCACCGGTGCATCGCTCACCTCGGCACGCTCAGAGCTCAGGTTCATCTGCGCGAGCACATCGCCAAGACGGTACTCGGACACCCGGTTGATCAGAAGGCCCATTGCGCCAGCTTCGCCGTGCTGGCAGAGCAGCGTTACGCCGCGCGCGAAGTTCGGATCGCGCAGCGCCGGCATCGCGATCAGCAACTGATTGGAAAGTGGCGTGGCATCCATGGCGCCTATTGTACGGGAGAGGCGTGAATGCGGGGCGAAGATCGCCGGGGCGTTGTGTTTCCAGGTGCGCTCGTCCGACCCAAGGTGGTGATGCAGGCACGTGGCGTTGTGGGGAATTCACCGTTGGGCTTGTCAACGGTTCTTCAACACGTCGCCCGGCAAAAACTGCCAGGTGCGCGTGATGTAGAGCTCGTCCGGTGCCTCGTTGCCCTGCGGGATCGGCGGAAACGGTTCGGCCAGATGCACGATGCGGATCGCCGCGTCGTCGAGCAACTTGTGCCCGCTTGACTGGATCACGTCTACGCTCTTGACGTTGCCGTTCCGGGCCAGTCCGACGGTGAGGACCAGTTGACCATGCATTTGCCGACGCCGCGCCTCGTCGGGATAGTTCAGATTGCCGATGTGCTCGATACGCGCGACCCAGCCGTGCATGTAAGCTGCATAGGCATATTCCTTGGTATTCGCCGAAATGTATTTGCGCTTCGGTTTTTTCGCGTAGCGATCGGAGTCGCGTTTGATTTCCTCGGCGAGACGCGCGATTTCGAGTTTGCGTTCGATTTCCGCGCGTGGACTCGGGACGGTGGCGTTGATCGGTTCGGTGGTGTCGGTCACGCGCGCGACACTGAAATCGGATTGTCGCTGAGTCAGCCGTTTCACCGGCGTCGGTGGCGTCGACTGCGGAGTGCCACGCTCGACCGGCAGCGGGGCCACTCCCTGGGTCAATTTCGGCACCGGACTGGATAGTGGCGCCGACGGGCGGTGCGCCTTGTCCGCTTCCCCTCCGCCGCTGTTGTTTGCCTGGGCGAGAAAATCCGCCTTGACCGGCGTGGCGCGATTCGCTGACTGCACCAGAATCACATCAAGCGAAGGCAGTTGCGGAGCGGGTTTCTCGAACGCGAAGGTGACGCCGAGTGCCAGCACCGCATGGGCGATGATGGAAAACAGCAGCGTAACGCCGAGGCGGTCGGCGGTGGTGCCAGCGCCGCTCACGCCGGTTTCGTCTCAAGGCAATCGAACAGGCGGCCGGCGATATTGCACCCGAACGCGGCGTCGAGTTCGCGAATACCAGTCGGTGAGGTAACGTTGACCTCGGTAAGGAAATCACCGATGACGTCGAGGCCGACGAACACCAGGCCGCGTCGCTTGAGTTCGGGACCGACCTCGGCCGCTATCCAGCGATCACGTTCGCCGAGTTCGACGCCCACACCTTTGCCGCCGGCCGCGAGGTTGCCGCGAAAGTCGTCACCTTGCGGAATGCGCGCGAGCGCGAACGGCAGAGGTTCGCCATTGATCAGCAGGATGCGCTTGTCGCCCGCGCTGATTTCGGGAATGAAACGTTGCGCCATCGCGAAGCGGCGACCGCCGGTCAACAGCGTTTCCAGGATCGAGTTCAGGTTCGGGTCGCCTCGTCGTGAGCGGAAGATGCCGAGTCCGCCCATCCCGTCGAGCGGTTTCAAAACCACCTCGTCGTGTTGGTCGACGAATCGCCGCAACGAAGCGGCATCGCGCGACACCAGGCTCGGAGCGCAGCATTGCGGGAATTTCAGCGCGAACAGTTTCTCGTTGGCATCGCGCAGCGCCTGTGGCCGATTGATCACGCGTACCCCGGCATCGGCCGCGAGTTCGAGTACTTGGGTGTCGTACAGGAATTGGGTGTCAAACGGTGGATCCTTGCGCTCGAGCACCAGGTTCATGTCGGCAAGATCGCGCCACGCGGGTTCGCCCAGCGTGAACCAGTTCACCGAGTCGTCGCGCACGGCAAGCGGTGTGAGCCGGGCCCAGGCGCGCCCGTCGCGCACCTCCAGATCGCCCTGGGTCATGTAATGCAGGGCGTAACCGCGGCGATCACCTTCGAGCAGCATCGCCAGCGTGGAATCCTTGTTGGGATGGATGGCCGCGATCGGATCCATCAACACGGCCAACGTGCGCTTCATCATGCGACTCCGGGCGAATATCGGACGGATAAAACCCGCCAAGGCCGCCGCACCGCGACCATCGCGCCTATACTACACGCGCGTTCAAGCAGAATCGGCGCCCGGGCGCGCATATGCACGGCGCTGTGATTGCGTTTGCGCGAACAGCGAGCTTGACAGTTTCGCTAAATATTGGTTAAGAAGACCGATCGCCAAGCATTGCTCGCTCCGGCGTTGCAAACGGTTGCTCGTCATGCTTTGCGCGCGGATGTCAGCCCGATCCGATGGGTCGGCTGGCAATGACTGGTCGGGGGTACCCGTTTAGTGGATGCAAACAATCAGGGCAACCTGGCCGGTCTCAAGGTCATGGTCATCGACGACTCCAGGACCATTCGCCGGACGGCAGAAACCCTGCTGCGCAAAGAGGGCTGCGATGTCGTGACCGCAATCGATGGATTCGAGGCGCTGGCCAAGATTTCCGATCAGCAGCCGCACATCATTTTCGTCGATATCATGATGCCGCGGCTGGACGGTTATCAGACCTGCGCCTTGATCAAGAACAATCAGATGTTCAAGGGTACGCCCGTGATCATGCTGTCTTCGCGCGACGGTCTGTTTGACAAGGCGCGCGGTCGCATTGTCGGTTCCGAGCAGTACCTGACCAAGCCGTTCACTCGCGAGGAATTGCTCGGAGCGATCCGCCATCACGTGGATGCCAGGCGATGAGCACGGGCGTTGAGCAAAAACTGACACCGTTCGATGTCCTGGCCGCGTACGAACGGCAAAGCTTGGCGCATGTCGCAGGCGTGCCGGAGCGAGTCGAGACGGGTGTGGTGTGGCGAGGCATTGGCTTTCGCATCGGTACGCGGCATCTGCTCAGCAGCATCGCGGAAGTCAACGAAATCCTGTCGCTGCCGGAGTTGACGCCGGTTCCGGGTACGCGCCCTTGGCTGCTCGGCATCGGCAATGTGCGTGGCAATCTGCTTCCGGTTGTCGACTTGAGGGGTTTCATCGAGGGTGATCTGACCAGCCTGACCGACAACAGTCGCATGCTGGTCGTGCGCGATCGCGCCGATGGTTGCGGTCTGTTAATAGACGAGGTACTCGGCCAGCGCAGTTTTTCCGAGGAGGAACGCGGCCGTGCAATAGGCGAGGACGATCCGCGTTACGCGCGTTTCATCGGTGAGAGATTGCAGCTGGGGGGCGTTGACTGGGGGCTGTTCAGCATGGCGGCGCTGTTGCGCTCGACCGATTTTCAGCAGGCTGCGGCGTGAGAGAGGCCGTGATCACGAACACTGCCGAACGGCGCGAATCCTGCATGGGTTTAACTGGTTTCAGCGCGTGGACAGCTCGCGCCTTTCGGCACCAACGCAATCGCGACTAAGGGTGAGGTAACGCATGAGCACGACTTCAGGGGCGCTGGGAGGGACGGAACGCAGCGGCGGTACCAATACCGTACTGCTGATCCTGCTCGGTTTGTTGTTTGTCTTCGCGATCATCGATTTCGTCTGGTTGTATCAGAAGAATCAGCAGGATCGCAAAGCGGTTGCGTACACGACGCAAATTCAGGTGGTCTCGCAGGAACTCGCCAAATATGCGGCGGAGGCCGCCACTGGCAATCTCGACGCGTTCAAGGAACTCGAGAGCGCGCGCAACAACGTCGATACCTATATCCAGCACCTCAACAAGGGCGACAGCAAGACGTCGATGCCAAGTTACGTGACGGAAAAATCCGTCAAGACAGATCTTGATGCGTTGACTGCCGCGTGGGCGTTGGTACAGGCCAATGCCAACAAGATTCTCGACAGCAAGGAACTGGTACTCGACTCCGCAAACATTGCTGCGGACTTTCAGACCAAGAGTTCGGTGCTCAATTCGCGCATGAGCGAAGTCGTCAACATCCTGACCGACAAGGGCGGCAGCGCTTCGCAGGTGTATATCGCGGCACGTCAGATGTTGCTGGCCGACCGCATGGTCCGGCGCATGCAGGAAGTGCTGCAGGGCAGTCAGGGATCACAGGGCAACCAGGCATCGGCCGACGGCCTAGCACGCGATGCGCGACTCTACGGCGCGGTACTCGCCGGTCTGCAGAACGGGGCGCCGGAGCTGGCCATTCGCCCGGTGGAAAACAGCAGCGGCAAGCAGATTCTGGCGGATGTTGCCCAGCAGTGGGGGGCGCTGGTCGAGCCGGTGCAGAAAATCATCAACGAGGCCGCGAGCTTGCAGGGCGTCAAGGATGCGGCCGACGCGATTTTCAACGACAGCCAGAGCGTGCTGTTGCGAGCTGGCAATGTTGCCCAGCGCATCGACACATTGCCGCGCAAGCGCCTGATGCCGAATCTTTACGTCGGTGCCGGCGCTGCGGTTCTTGCGTTGTTCCTGCTGTTGTTCCTCGGCGTCAACTTGTTGCGCGACCAGCAGCGGCGCTACCAGCGCAGCTCCGAGCTGAACCAGCGCAACCAGGAAGCTATCCTGCGGCTGCTCGACGAAATGGGCTCATTGGCCGAGGGCGATCTCACCGTCAAGGCCACCGTCACCGAAGACATCACCGGGGCGATAGCCGATTCGGTCAACTTTGCCGTGGAGGCACTGCGCTCGCTGGTTACCACGATCAATGAAACCGCAGTGCAGGTATCGGCTGCCGCGCAGGAAACCCAGGCGACGGCGATGCATCTGGCCGACGCGGCAAAGCACCAGGCGCAACAGATTACTTCGGCGTCGGCCGCGATCAACGACATTGCGTCGTCAATCGATGAGGTGTCCAAGAATTCATCGGACAGTGCCGAAGTTGCACAACGTTCGGTGGCGATCGCAGCAAAAGGTGCGCAGATCGTGCGCCAGACCATCCAGGGCATGGATTCGATTCGCGATCAGATTCAGGAGACCGCGAAACGCATCAAGCGCCTCGGCGAATCCTCACAGGAAATCGGAACTATCGTCGAGCTGATCAACGACATCGCCGAGCAGACCAATATTCTTGCACTGAATGCAGCGATCCAGGCCGCATCCGCCGGCGAGGCCGGACGCGGTTTCGCGGTGGTTGCCGACGAAGTGCAGCGGCTCGCCGAGCGCGCATCAAGCGCGACCAAGCGCATCGAGACGCTGGTCCAGACCATTCAGTCCGATACCAACGAAGCGGTCAGCTCGATGGAACAGACGACATCGGAAGTCGTTTCCGGCGCGCGCCTCGCAGAGGATGCCGGACTTGCTCTCGGCGAGATCGAGGGCGTGTCCAACGATCTGGCCGAGCTGATTCAGAATATTTCCACAGCGGCACGTCAGCAGTCGACTGCGGCGACCAGTATTTCCTCGACCATGAGCGCGATTCAGGAGATCACTTCGCAAACCTCCGTCGGCGCCAGCCAGACTGCGGAGTCGATCGGCAACCTGGCCCAGCTTGCCGCCGACCTGCGTCGATCGGTTGCAGATTTCAAGCTGCCTGCGTGATGCGATCCGGAGCACCGATGGCTTGCGCCTGCACCAGACAGCAACGCCGCGAGATCCGGGGATCCGGATCCCGCGATCGTTGCGCGTGCGCTGATCTGCCGTTGCCGGAATGTGTGGGTGCGCGGTGATGAAGCTGCGTGACGACATCGACTACACCGGCCTCGGTTGGGTCAAGCACGAACTCGACGAGACGCTCAAGGAGTCGCGTCAGGCGCTCGAGGCCTATGTCGAGGGAGAAAAAGACGAAGGTCTGATGCGCACCTGCTCGACGCGGCTGCACCAGGCGCAAGGTACCCTGCGCATGGTGGAGTTGTACGGCGCCGCGCTGGTGGTCGAGGAAATGGAGCGCCTCGCCGAGGCGTTGCTCGCCGGGTCGATCAAGCAGCGCGACGAAGCGTATTCGGTGCTGATGCGCGGCATGGTGCAGTTGCCTGATTACCTCGAACGGGTGCAAAGCGGTTACAAGGACATTCCGATCGTCCTGTTGCCGCTGCTCAACGATCTGCGTGCTTGCCGCGGCCAGAAACTGCTGAGCGAATCGGCGTTGTTTGCGCCCGATCTGGATGCGCCGTTGCCTGAAGTGGCGGATGGCTGCGCGGCGCCGGTTCCCATCGCACAATTGCGCAACCAGGCCATTCGTCTGCGCCTTGCGTTCCAGGCCGCCTTGCTCAAATGGTTCCGCGACGAGCAGGAGAATGAGTACCCGGACCGCCTGCTGGCCGTGCTCGACCGGCTGCGTGGCCTGTCCTGTGCGCAGGGAGCGCGGCGGCTGTGGTGGGTTGCGGCGGGCGTGATCGAGGCAGTACGCGACCGAGCGCTCGAATCGAGCGTCGCGGTCAAGCTGCTGTTCGGGCGTGTCGATCGCGAGATCCGCCACTTCGCGGAATCCGGCGAGGATGATCTTGGTACCACCGCATCGCGCGAGCTGGTCCAGAACCTGTTGTATTACGTCGCACATTCGACCAGCACCGGGCCGCGCGTCAGCGCGATTCGCGCGTGTTTCAAGCTCGATAGCCTGTTGCCGACCGAGGATGAACTCGAGCACGCGCAAGGTTCGATGACCGGCCACAACCGGGTGCTGCTCGATACCGTGTCGGCAGCGATCAAGGACGACCTGCTCAGGGTCAAGGAAGCACTTGATATTTTCCTGCGCGCGCATGCGGACAATCCGGCCGACCTGTTGCCGCAGGTCGATGTGCTCGACCGCGTTGGCGACACGCTCGGGATGCTCGGGCTCGGTGTGCCGCGCCGTGTGGTCGAGGAACAGCGAGCAATCGTCGAGGCGATCGCCAACGCGCAGCGACCGGCGGACGAAGGCAGTCTGCTCGATGTCGCCGGAGCGCTGCTCTACATCGAGGTTTCGCTCGACGATCATATCGAGCAACTTGGTGCGGGAAGCCACGATTCGTCGGCCGATGGCGACAAGCATCTGCCGCGAGCGGAAGTGCGCAAGATACTCGACACTTTGATGCACGAGGCCGCGGTCAATATCCAGCAGGCCAAGCACGACATCATCGCCTTCATCGAGGCGCCGTGGGATCATGCCAGGGTCGAACCGATACCGCGTCTACTCGAAGAAATCGCCGGCGCACTGCGCATGCTCGCGTTCGATCGCGCCGCGCAATTGATGACCGGTATCGTGCGTTTCGTCGAGGTCGAGCTGCTGAGCCGCCGGCGCGTACCAAGTGCCGAGCAGATGGACACACTGGCCGACGCGCTGGCGTCGATCGAGTACTACCTCGAGGCGACACGCGAACAGCGTGGCGGCCGCGAAAAGATCCTCGAAGTGACGCGGCGCAGCCTGGAACTGCTGGGCTACTGGCCGCTGCCGGATACCGATCTTGCCGAAAGCGCCGAGTCAACGAGCACCGAACCCGCTGCGGACGCGCAATCGGACAACGTGCCTGCGCCACAACCTCCGAAACCCGAGGTGCCCACGGACGACGAATTGCTGCTGGCGGGCGAAGAGGTACCCCTCGGCGCGCGCGAAATCCAGCGTTTGCAGGGCGACCGCGGCGGAGCACCGGAACTCACCGGCGTTGATCTGCCCGATCCGGACGCGCCGACGGCCGACGAGGGCGCGTCGGCTGCGATGGACGCCAACGATGAGCCCGAAATACCGCAGCTCGATACTGATGTCGAAATCCTGCCGGGGCGCGATCTTGGCGATCTGGTGGTCGGCGAAACCCGCGCGACCGAGCCGCCGGCGCACGACATCACCGGCTTGCGCTTCGCTGAAACGGCGCAAACCGAAGATGCGGGCGAGTGGATCGAAATCGAGAAGGAAGTCGAGGAACCGGCGCCAAGCGACGAGGTAGCCGCCGGGTTCCAGTCGATCGCTTCCGACGACATCGATGACGACATTCGCGCGGTGTTCGTCGAGGAAGTGGAAGACGAAATCCCGCGCATGCGGCATCAGTTCAACGAATGGCAGAACGATCCGGAGGATCTCGCCAAGCTGACGCCGCTGCGGCGATCATTCCATACGCTCAAGGGATCAGGACGTCTGGTCGGGGCGGTCGTGCTCGGGGAATTCAGCTGGAAGATCGAGAATCTGCTGAACCGTGTGCTGGACATGTCCGTACCGATGCGACCCGCGGTGCGCGCATTGGTCGAGCATGCCCTGAACGCGGTACCGGAGCTGCTCAAGGGTTTGCGCGGCGCGAAGCCACAGGTCAACGTCGCTGCGATTGTCGCGACAGCTGATCGCCTGGCGGCAGGCGAGGAGGCATGGGTTCCCGAATCAGCGTCGGCCACACGCGCCCAGCGGCGCGACGTGCGCCGACCTGTTGCAGCGGCATCGGACCAGCCCGCGTCTACCGATAAATCAATTGCGGATGGCGAACTGCCGGCACTCGATGTGCCCGCGGCGTTTCAGGCCGGCATCGACCCGGTGTTGTTCGATATTCTCAGGACCGAGGTCGCAGCGCATGTTGCGACCCTCGGCGAATACGTCGACTCGTGCAAGTCCGGCGCGCGGGTGCCAACGGAACCCGTGCAGCGCGCTGTGCACACCTTGTCGGGCGCCATCGCGATGGTCGATATCGCCGCGTTGTCCGCTGTGCTTACGCCGTTCGAAGGCTATGTCACGCGGCTGCGTGCAACGGCCCGGTCGCCGTCTGCCGAGGGCGTCGCGCTGATGGACCGGTCGCTGACGTTGGTGCGTGACGTCATGACGCGGCTGGAAGACGACGTGCATGAATTACCCGACAGCGGCGATCTTGCCTCGCAGATGCGCGCGTTACGCGACAGCCAGCCGGAAGAGACGTCTTTGTTCGAGCAATCGGTTGACGACGGGTCGACGCCGACTGAAGCGCCCGCCGTTGCACAAGACCTTGATGAGATGCTGCAAGGAGTCTTCCCGCAACTGCCGTCGGAGGTGTTGCCGTCGCCCGGCGCGCTCACCGGCATTGATGACGTGTCGGCATCGGCCGCGCCGGACCAGGCATTTTCGCGCGCGCTCGGGAGCGCACTGAACGTCGCATCCGGCGTTGCCGATTCGGGTCGTGATGCGGTGCAATCTGCCGGACTGGAAGGTTCGCAAGCGCCAGCGGACACAACCGAAGCGGCCGAACCGCATGAAATACCGGAAGCGCTGCACGCAGAACCGGATGCCGAAGGGCAGGCCGCGACGGCGCCTGAGGCGGAGGCCACGGAACGGGAAGCAGCGCCTGAAGCGAAAGCCACGGAAGCGGAGGCGGAGGCGTCCGAAGAAGCAGTGCCGGAACCGGAAACAGTGCAAACCAGCGGACCGCGCACACCGGAACCGGACGCGCCCGAAGTCCCGGTGGCGCCCGAAACATCCGAAGTGGAAGATCACCTCGATATTCCGGATCTGGACGAGGATCTGCTCGAAATCTTCGTGCAGGAAGGGGTAGACATACTCGATCACAGCGACTCGCTGATGGCCGGACTGCGTGAGGCAGCAGACGACACGGCCGCCCTTGCCGGCCTGCAGCGCGATTTGCATACGCTCAAGGGCGGTGCGCGCATGGCCGGGCTTGCGCCGATCGGTCACCTTGCGCATGCGATGGAATCGCTGCTCGAAGCGATCGACGATAAACGCCGCGACATGGACCCGGTTGCAATCAAGGCGCTCGAACGTGGTTTCGATGATTTGCATGGGCTCATTCAGCGCGTGAGTCGGCGCCGCGCGATCAAGATACCCGATGAGACCATTGCATACTTTGCGGCGTTGATCGAAGGCCGCTCGCGTGTGACGAGCGAGGATGGTGCGGCCAACCTGGTCGAGACCGAAGCGCGAGACGTGGAACCCGCGCGAGCGACGACTCCGCCGCCGCCGGCGCGCCAGTTGCCGACGCTCGGTGACGAGGACAGCGTACACGCGCCGCAGGAAATGATTCGTGTGCGCTCGGATCTGCTCGACTCGCTGGTCAACTATGCCGGCGAGGTGTCGATCTACCGCTCGCGGCTTGAGCAGCAGATTTCGGGGTTCCGCTTCAATCTGGTTGAATTCGAACAGACCGTACACCGCTTGCGCGAACAGTTGCGCAAACTCGAGATCGAAACCGAAGCGCAGATCATCGCCCGTTTCCAGCGCGAGCATCAGGAAGGGCTGGCCAGTTTCGATCCGCTCGAACTCGATCGTTTCTCGCAGTTGCAGCAGTACTCGCGCGCGCTCGCAGAATCGGTGTCGGATCTGGTGTCGATCCAGGGTTTACTCGACGACATCACGCGTCAGTCGGAAACCCTGCTGCTGCAGCAGTCGCGTGTCAGTTCGGACCTGCAGGAAGGACTCATGCGCACACGCATGGTGCCTTTCGATTCGCTGGTGCCGTCGCTGCGCCGCACGCTGCGCCAGAGTGCACAGGAACTTGGCAAGCAGGCCCAGATCAAGGTCGAAGGCGCACAGGGCGAAATGGACCGCAATCTGCTCGAACGCATGAAAGCGCCGTTCGAGCATATCCTGCGCAACGCGCTGGCGCACGGCATTGAATCGCCCGAACAACGTCTTGCTGCGGGCAAGCCGGTCGAGGGAACGATCAACATCGCTGTCAGCCGCGACGCAACCGAAGTCGTGCTGCGCGTATCCGACGATGGTCGCGGTATCGATCGCGAAGCAATCCGCGCCAAGGCGATCGAACGTGGCCTGCTCAAACCCGGTGCGGAGCTGTCGGATCGCGATCTCTACGGCTTCATACTCGAGAGCGGCTTTTCCACGGTCGACCATGTCACCGAGCTTGCCGGTCGTGGAGTCGGCATGGACGTGGTCCACAACGAGATCAAGCAGCTTGGCGGTTCGCTGCAGATCGACTCGGTCCCCGGCCAGGGTGCCACGTTCACGCTGCGCCTGCCGTTCACGCTGGCGGTCACCCAGGCGATCCTGGTCAAGCTCGGTGATGCCGTATATGCGATCCCGATGTCATCGGTTCTCGGCGTCGTGCGCATCGAGGGCCCGGAGCTCGAGCGCCGATTGCGCTCGGATGACCCGACCTTCAGCTACGCAGGCGACACATTTACCCTCTACGAGTTGTCACAACTGCTCGGCGTGCCGACGGGCCGCACACTGGACGACACCCAGGCGTCGCTGCTGATGACCCGCAGCGGCGATCAGCGCGCCGGCGTCCGCATCGATGCAGTGGTCGGCTCGCGTGAAATCGTCGTGAAGTCGGTCGGCCCGCAGATAAGCTCGGTGCCGGGCGTGTTCGGTGCGACCGTCATGGGCGACGGCTCGGTCGTGATCATTCTCGATCTGGCGCCGCTGGTGCGCCGCACGTCCGCGCTGCGCGAGCGCGTCGCGCACGGCGAAGCCATAGAAACCCCCGAACTTGTCGCGCCGCCGGCCGATCAGCCGCAGCGCCGCCAGCCGTTGATCATGGTGGTCGACGATTCGATCACGATGCGCAAGGTCAGCACGCGCGTGCTCGAGCGCGCGGACATGGACGTGTTCACCGCGAAGGACGGTCTCGATGCGGTCGAGAAGCTCCAGGAAAAAGTTCCCGATCTGATGTTGCTCGACATCGAAATGCCACGCATGGACGGCTACGAACTCGCGACATACATGAAAAACGATTCACGCCTCAAGCACGTGCCGATCATCATGATTACCTCGCGCACCGGCGAAAAACATCGCCAGCGCGCCTTCGAGATCGGAGTCGAGCGCTATCTCGGCAAGCCGTACCAGGAAGCGGATCTGGTGCAGAATGTCCAGGAAATCCTGAGGTCCAGCGGTGTCGACGTCTGACGGCAAAGGGGGCGTCGCGTTCTTGTACCGGACCGATGTGCCTGGGCGTGATGTTCGCGAGGCGCTCACCGATTGCGGCATGAATATTGTCTACGAGGCATCGGTGGATGCCCTCGACGCAGCGGCCCTGCACGATTCGGGCGCGCGTACCGTCGTGATCAATCTCGACGCCGACATGGAAGCACCCCTGGACCATGTGCACCAGTTGCTTGACGACGCGCGCTACAACGTCATTTTCAATGACGCGCAAGTCTCCACGCAGCTGGCCGGCTGGGAACGTGCGCGTTGGCTGCGACATCTGGTCGCCAAGATCCTCGGTGCAGGCAATGTCGATCCGCCACGTCCCGGTGAGGCTGCAGCGGCCGTCGCGATGGCCGACGACGACATTCGCGAAAACATCCGCGATGTCGAGGCGATCATTACCGAGCAATTGCCGCCGCCTGTCGAGCTACCCACCGAAGCGCAACCGCCCGGAACCGAATCGGTGCTCGAACTGGTGCCGATGGAGGAGGCGACTTTGCCGGACGCGTCTGCCGACAACGCGCCGGTATCACGGCCATCCGAATCCTGGCTCGATCCGGATACGCTCGGTACACAGGCCTCGTCGATATCGCGCGTCTGGGTACTAGGCGCGTCGATCGGCGGTCCCGAAGCAGTCGGCGTATTCCTGACCGCGTTGCCGTCCGAATACCCGGCCTTGTTTTTGCTGGTGCAACAGATGGGCGAGGAATTTGTCGAACAGATGACGCGGCAACTGGCACTGACCACGGCCTTGACGGTGCGCCAGCCGCGCGACGGTGACACGCTGGCGGACGGTGAAGTCGTCATCGTGCCGGCCGAACAGCGCCTGTCGATCGATGCGCGTGGTCGCGTGCAATTGGCATCCGATATTGATGCCGGCGCGCATACATCGGCAATCGATCGCGTCATCGGGGAGATGGCCGACCGGTTCGGCCGACGTGCGGGCGCGATTCTGTTTTCCGGCACGCTCGCCGAGGCGGTCGCAGGCTGTGGTCATCTGATTGCCAAGGGCGGTCTGGTTTACGTGCAGGACGCCGAATCCTGCGTCGCCGGCGCCACGCTCGACGACCCGTCGTCGATGGACCAGGTGAGTTTTGTCGGTTCGCCGGCTGAACTGGCCGATCGTCTTCTGACAATGGACGAGCGCGACGTTTCCGAGGGAGATTGAACATGATGGATCGTCTGCGAGAGATTCGCGGCGTCATGATTCCGGTAACCGGAGGACGCCTGCTGCTGCCCAACGCCAGCATCGCCGAGGTCATCACTTTTTCGACACCGGAAGTCGTCGATGGTGCACCGGACTGGCTGCTCGGCCGTTTGCCCTGGCGTGGCTGGCGGCTGCCGCTGTTCTCGTTCTCGATACTCAGCGGTCTAACCACGTTCGAGGGCTACAACAATGCGCGCGTGGTGGTGTTGAAGGCTTTCGGCGGACGTCCGCAAAGGCCGTTTCTGGCTCTGCTCGCGCAGGGCTTCCCGCGCCTGACCACGATTACGCCCGATCTGCTGGTCGCGAACGAGGATACCGACGAAAACATGCCGGGCGTGAAATCCGTGGTCACGACGAACGATGATTCCGCGGTGGTTCCGGATCTTGCGGCGATCGAGGCGATGATCGATGAAGTACTCTCCAGCGCACCGCCGCCGGCATCTTCCGGTTAGCCGGAGGATCGAGGTTGCACAGGTAGGTGACATGCAGGTCGTCACCGCGAAAGCGGGGCCCGGCGCCTTTCGCCTCACGGTCACACAATAATCGACCCTTCCGGTGACCGGCCCTGCGGGGCGCCTTCGGTGTTCGCTGCGGCAGGCACCACCCGTGCGATCAGAAGTCGCCGTGCAAGGCTTGCAGCGCGGCCAGCGCGCTGACGCCTGCGGTCTCGGCACGCAGAATGCGCGGGCCCAGACGCAAACCGCAAAATCCGGCGTTGCGCAGCGCAGTCAGATCGGTTTCGGACAGGCCGCCCTCGGGTCCGACAACGAGGCTGAGGCGCTGGAACCGCTCGACTTTGCGCGTTGACAGCTCACCCTCGGGATCGAGCACGAGACGCAAGCCCGTCGTCACGCCGAGACCGGCGATCCAGTCGGCCAGGCCTTGCGGTGGCGCGACGGACGGTACGCGTACGCGTCCGCTCTGTTCGCAGGCCGCAACGATCACCGCCTGCCAGTGCGCCAGACGGCGCTCGGCGCGTCGGGCGTCGAACCTGACTTCCGTGCGTTCGGTGACGATCGGTACGATCGCGGTGACGCCGAGTTCAGTCGCCTTCTGCACGATCCAGTCCATCTTCTCGCCGCGAGCGATCGATTGCGCAAGCGTGAGGTGCAGCGGACTCTCGACCGGGCGATGTGCGAGGGGTTCACCCACGCGCACGCCGATACCCGCGCGCGCAGCATCGACGAGCTCGCCCTTGTATTCGTTACCGTCACCATCGAACAACACCAGCGGATCGCCTGCGCCGAGTCGCAGCACGCGTGCGAGGTGTTCACTCGCCGCGCGTGGCAGGCGCACCTTGTCGCCGCATGCGAGCGGCTGTGGCACATGGATTCGAGGAGTGCGCATGCTCACAGTGTAAGGCGTTCGTGCGCAGCAATCGCGGCTCGTCGAAACGCGGGATGGCGTTGATCCACCAGCAATGCGAATGCACGCGCCGTTGCTTGGAAGCGCTCCTTAGCGCACAACAATGTCCGCGCGAGCCGCAGGCGTTCGCCATGCAGCGTCCCGGGCGTTATTCTCGCGACATCCATGCATGCAGGAGCACCCATGATTTCGCGATTCACGCATTCACGCGCAAGACCGGTGTGGCATGGATTCGCTGCAACACTCGTCGCATTCGTCTGGTTTGCGGCGTCACACACGGTGTGTGCCGCGGTCGCGCCAGACGGTAGCGTAGTTGCGCGGGATGCAACGCTGCGCACGGCACGGCGCGGCGCAGCCCGCGGGGTTCCGTACGGCACGGCGCCGGACTGGCAGAACCATCTGCGCCTGCAGGTCGGCGCTCTCGCATTCGGCGATCTCGACGGCGACGGTCGCGACGATCTCGCCGTCGGCACCTACGACAGCAACAGCTACCCGCCCTACGACGACTGGCACGATTACGTTTATTTCAATACCGGCGACGCGCTCGAGGACGATCCGTCCTGGCAATCGGCCGATCAGCACCACACCGGCGCGGTCGGCATCGCCGACATCGACGGTGACGGCCGCAACGACCTCGTCGCGGCGCGCGGCGGCTTCGGCTTCGACCCGACCGCCGTCTATTACAACTCCGCGGCCGGACTGGAAACGACCGCCGGCTGGCAGTCGCAGACACAGGCGTGGGCGGTCGGCATGGTGCTGGTCGACATCGACGGCGACGGCGACATCGATCTCGTCACCGCCAACGAAGGCAACAGCCAGAACGATCCGTACCGCCCGCTCTACCTGTTCCGCAACAACGGCAGCGGTCTTGCAGCAACGCCGGACTGGCAGTCGGCCGAAAGCTCGATCCAGAACAGCGTCGCGGCCGGCGACCTGACCGGCGATGGCAAGCCCGACCTGGCGACCGCCAAATGGGTGGACTTCGAGAGCGCCGCCTACGAAAACGTCGACGGCACCCCGGCGCTGTCACCGTACTGGAATGTCGACAGCACCGATGGCGACCGTGGCGTCGCGATCGCCGACTTCGACGGCGACGGCGACAACGACATCCTGCTCGGGCAGACGGTGCTCACGCTCTGGTCGAACGAAGGCAATGGCGACTTCATGCCGGTCTGGTACGCCGACAATACCGATTCCGACCACGAGGACCTCGCCGTCGCCGACATCAACGGCGACGGCTGGCCCGACATCGCCGAGATCGACTTTGCGCGCGGCAAGACCTGGATCTACCTGAACCACGCCGGCCAGCTCGATCCGGTTCCGGCCTGGAGCTACGACACCGGCGAAGCCGGCACCGCGCTCGCATTCGGCGACGTCAACGGCGATGGCCTGCCCGACCTCGCGATCGGCTACGCCGGCGACACCTCGGTCGCGGTGTTTCTCAATCAGGGCATCGCGCCCGACGACACGGTATTCGCGAACGGGTTCGATTGACGGCGCAACGATCCGCGCGACGACGTCATGCGGCTACTTGCAACAGGAACCCATGCACGATCGTTGTCATCGGCCGATTGCAGATACCCACGCACGCGCCGCGGCTGCTTCGGCATTGGCAAAGACGCGTATCGGCCGGCGCAATACCAATGCGCCATCCTGGTGCCGAAACGGATCATCGGATTGTCGGCAATGATTGCGATCCGATCAGCCGCCCCCGTGACAAACATCGAGTTTCGCGTCTTCCCAATGCCGCGCGCGTCCATGCCGGTGAATGCGCGAGTGCACTGGCAGAACAGATTGAGCGATGCGCGCGTGCGCCGCCAACATTGCAAGCGTGATGAACATGCGTCGTAGCCCCTAACTACAGATATAGCCCCGATCCGCGGTGACAAGTATTATCTTGCGCGCCCCGCGGAACGGTGGTCAAGGAAAAATCCTGCGCTGGAACATGGGCTTGCCCCGATTTCCGCGTGGCCGGATGGAACAGCACGGAGCGTTATCAGACGAAAACGAGGCGACAAGACTTATCGCTTCGAATCCGCGGCGATAAAAACCTCCGAGCGGACCAGGCCAAAGCCGGAGTTGTCGTCGACGCACGAGAGAGCGGAAGGCGGCAACTACAGGATCCGCCGTTCGCGGGAATCTTCGCAGGCGCAGATGCTTCGACCGCACGCTCCGGATTAATCCGCAACGGCCCTGGCAATCCCCGCGATCGCCGTATCGACCATGAAGTCGATCTCGTCCGGGGTCACGACATACGGCGGCATGAAATAGACCACGTCGCCGAGCGGGCGCAGCAGCGCGCCGTGTTCGAGACCTTGCAGATAGACGCGCAGTCCGCGGCGCTCGGAAGTGGGGAAGGGCGTGCGCGTGGCCTTGTTGCGCACCAGTTCGACTGCGGCGATCATGCCGGTCTGGCGCACATCGGCGACGTTCGGGTGATCGGCGAGCGGCGCGAGTTTCGCGGCGAGGTGCGCGGCGAGTTTGCGGTTGCGCTCGATCACGGGCTCGTCGCGGAAGATCGCGAGCGTCGCGAGCGCGGCGCGGCAGGCGAGCGGGTTGCCGGTGTAGCTGTGCGAATGCAGGAACGCCTTGCCGGCCGCGTGTTCGGCGTAGAACGCGGCGTAGATTTGCTCGCGCGTCAGCACGACCGAGAGCGGCAGCGTGCCACCGGTCAGGCCCTTGGACAGGCACAGGAAATCCGGCGCGACTCCGGCCTGCTCGCATGCGAACAGCGTGCCGGTGCGGCCGAAGCCGACCGCGATTTCGTCGGCGATGAAGTGCACGGCGAATTCGTCGCATAACTGGCGCAGGCCGGCGAGATAGTCCGGGTGGTACATGCGCATGCCGCCGGCGCACTGCACCAGCGGCTCGACGATGACGGCGCAGGTTTCGTGCGCATGCGCTTCCAGCGTCGCGCGCAATTCGCCGAGGCGGCGCGCGGCGACGGCCGCTGCGTTCTCGCCGGGTTCGGCGAGCCAGGCATCGGGCGAGCGGACGAGGATCGGTTCAAGCAGCAGCGGCGCGTAGGTCTTGCGGTACAGCGCGACGTCGCTGACCGAGAGCGCGCCTAGGGTTTCGCCGTGGTAGCTGCCGGTCAGCGCGATGAAGCGCGTCCTTTCGCCGTGGCCCTGGTTGAGCCAGAAGTGGAAGCTCATCTTGAGCGCGACTTCGACGGCGGCCGAGCCGTTGTCGGCGAAGAACACGCGGGTGAGGGTGGGTGCACCGTTCGGATGTTGCGCGTCGGAAGCGGGCGTCGTTGCGCCAGCGCCTTCGGTCCTTTCCCTGTCCGCCGGCGCCTGCGGCGCTCCCCCTTCCGCCGTCGGCACCTTCCGCTGCTTCGCAGGGGAAGGAATGTTGCCATGACCTTTCAATCGGGCACCTTCCCGCGCAAGCGAGGGAAGGGAATTTGCCGCGACATGTTGATGGTTTGATCGGGGGGCGAGATGCACCAGTCGTTCGGCGAGTTCGATCGCGGGCTCGTGGGTGCAGCCGGCGAAGATCACGTGCTCGAGCAGCGCGGCCTGCTCGGCCACGGCGCGCGCGATGCGCGGGTTGGCGTGGCCGAACAGGTTGGTCCACCACGAGCTTATGCAGTCGAGGTAGCGCCTGCCGTCGGCGTCGATCAGCCAGGCGCCTTCACCGCGCACGATCGGCAGCATCGGCACGCCGGCGGCGTGATCGTGCATCTGCGTGCACGGATGCCAGACGACGGCAAGATCGCGTGCGGCAAGTGCGGCATTGTTCGGAGACATTGGGGGCATCGTCGCTGGCGGGTTCAGGGGAAATCCGTCCGGGCGGCCATCGCGAGCGGCGCACCGGGCTTTGCTATGATCGGTGCGGCTACCCGTCGCCGCAAGCAAGGTGGTTCATGCACGCGATCAACCCTCGTTCGACCGCTGATCCCGGGTCGCAGCCGCGCCACCCGGAAAACATGCGCGTGCAGCGCGGTTTCACGCTGATCGAGATCCTCGTCGTCGTGGTCATTCTCGGTATCCTCGCCGCGATCGTGGTCCCGCGTGTCATGCAGCGTCCGGGCGAGGCGCGCGTGACGCGTGCGAAGCAGGATGTCCAGAGTGTGGTGACTGCGCTCAATCTCTACAAGCTCGACAATTTCACGTTTCCGAGCGTCGAGCAGGGCCTCGATGCGCTGGTCACGCGACCTTCGGGTCAGCCCGAGGCTCCGAACTGGAAAGGGCCGTATCTCGAGCGCGTGCCGAAGGATCCGTGGGGTCATCCGTACCAGTATCTCGAACCCGGTCAGCACGGTGAGATCGACGTGTACAGCTACGGGGCCGACGGCAAACCGGGTGGCGAAGGCGAAGCAGCCGACATCGGCAACTGGGATCAATAGCGCCGCGCGGCGCGCTGCGCCGTGGCCGCCGCAGCCCATCGCATGCGTGCCTCCTCCCGAATCCCGAAAATCCGCGTCGCGACCCGCTCGCGCCGGCATCCCCGTGGCGGCGGCTTCACACTGATCGAAATACTCGTCGTGCTGGTCATCATGGCCGTGTTGGCGCTCGCCGTGACGCTGGCCGTCGGCGGCAGCGGCGAACGCCAGTTGCAGCATCAGGCCGAGCGTTTCGAGACGCTGGTCGCTCTGGCGCTCGAGCGGGCGCAACTGAGCGGACGCGAAATCGGCGTGGTGGTGACAGCGAAGGGTTACGAATTCCGGATGCTCGACGGCGACACCTGGCAACCGGCTCCCGCAACCGGCGAAATGCGACCGCGCGACTGGGTGCAGGGTTTGCGTCTGGAGCTGGCGCGCGAGGGCCGGCTGGTCGATCTCGGGTCCGGCGATGATTCCCCCTCACCGCAGCTGGTGTGTTTTTCGTCCGGCGAGCTGACCGCGTTCACGCTGACGCTTGCGCTGGGCGATGCGCCGGCGCGCTATCGCGTGCAGGGGCAGGGCGACGGCACCCTGAAGCTCGATCGCGTGGCGCTCGGCCGATGAGACGCATGCGCGGTTTCACCTTGATCGAGGTCCTGATTGCGCTGGCCGTGATCGCGCTTGCGCTGCTGGCATTGAGCCGCACCGCCACCGTCGAGGTGCGCGACTTCGACGCGCTGCGCGAGCGCACACTGGCCGGCTGGGTTGCGGCGAACGTGCTGACCGAAACGCGGCTCGCGCCCGCCCTGCCCGGGACCGGTTCGAGTGACGGCCGCGTCGAATTTGCCGGCCGCGAATGGCGCTGGACGCGCGACGTGAAAGCGACGCCGGATGCGTCGATCCGGCGCATCGACCTGCGTGTATTTCTAGGCCAGGCGCGCGATCCGTCGGCCACGCTGACCGGTTTCGTCAGCAGCGAGCCGCAACGATGAAGCAAGCCGTGCAAAACAGCGGCACCGGCGTCGCGCAAGGGAGCGGTGCCCGGCGACGTGTCGTGCTGGGGGAACGGCGCGGCTTCAGCCTGATCGAGCTGCTGGTGGCGCTCGCGGTATTCGCGGCGATGGCGGCCGCCGCCTATGGCGGACTGGCCCAGATCGCGCGCACGCGCTCGGCGCTGGTCGTGCGGCAGGATCGCTTTGCGGCGATCACGCGGGCCGTATCCGACATGGAACGCGATCTCGCGCAGGCGGTCGCGCGGCCGGTGCGGGGCAATTACGGCGCCGAGCAGCCGGCGCTGGTCGGGACTACCACACATGTCGAATTGACCCGCCTCGGGTTTGCCAATCCGCGCGCCGAAGCGCGCAGCAACCTCGAACGCGCAATCTACGCCTACGACGATCACAAGCTGCAACGAGGTCGCTACGCAGCCCTCGATCGTGCGCCCGAAGCCGCACCGGACACGCGCATGTTGCTCGATCATGTCGCAGACATGCGCCTTCGCTACCTCGGCGGCGACAACAACTGGCGCGAAGCGTGGCCACCGCCCGATCTGGCGGGCGACGATGCATTGACCAGCTTGCCGGTCGCGGTCGAATTCCGTTTGCGCCTCGATGATCTGGGCGAGGTACGCCGTGTGGTCGAGCTGCCGTCGAGTCTGCCATTGCAAGCGATCGGTCGTGCCGGCGCGCAGGGCGGCAACCCGCTCGCAGCGCCGCCCGCGCCGAAGACGGGTGCAGGGCAGTGAGGGCATCGCGCGGGCCCCGGTCTCAACGCGGCGTCGCGTTGCTGGTCGCGCTGCTGACGGTCGCACTCGCCGTCATCCTGATTGCGGGTCTGCTCGACCATGGAGAACTGGCGTTTGCGCGTACGCGCAATGCGCTGCGCGGCGCCCAGGCCAACGCCTACGCGCAGGGTCTGGAAGCCTACGCCGCCGAAGTGCTGTCCAGGGATTGGGAACAGAACCGGCAATTCGATGCCAATGGCGATATCTGGGCGCTGCCGCTGCCGCCTCAAGAGGTACCGGGCGGCGTGATCGGCGCGACCATGCGCGATCTCAACGGCTGCTTCAATCTCAACAATCTGGCGCCTGCCGACAGTGCGCATGTGGCCTGGCTTGGCATGTTTCGTCGTCTGCTCACGGCACAGGGACTCGATCCGGCCCTGGCCGATGCGGTCCTCGACTGGCTCGATCCCGATCCCGATATTGCCGGCAACAGCGGTGCCGAGGACAGTTTCTATCTCGCATTGCCGACGCCTTATCGCGCGGCCAATCGCAGCTTCGCGCACGTTTCGGAGTTGCGCCTGGTGCGCGGATTCGACGGCGCGGCTTATGCCCGTATCGCCCCGTACGTGTGCGTGTTGCCGCCCGGGTCGTTGCTCAATGTCAATACCGCGAGCGTAGCTCTGCTCGAAAGCCTCAATTCCCGGATCAGTCGGGCGCTGGCGGAGCGTTTGTGGAACGACGGCCACGCCGCGTGGCAGAGCCTCGGCGATTTCACCGCGCAACTTGCTCAGCAGGGCCTGCCGCCGCTCGATCCGTCGCTGCTGTCGCAGCTTGGCGTCACCAGCAATTATTTCATCGCGCGCGGCGAGATCACCCTCGATGACGTGCCGATGACGTTCTACAGCCTGATCCAGCGCGATGGCGGTCGCATCGAGGTGCTCGAGCGCAGTCGCGGCAGCGACGATGCGTTGACGCGGGCGGCCCTCGATGCGCCCGACGCGGCGCCTTGAGCATCCTTGAGTCGCGGCGCGGTGCGGATGACGACTACAATCGGTTTGATTATCGCTGGTTCGATCGCCACGGAATGATGCATGTCCGATAGCCTGCTGATTCGCCTCGCCCGTGATGGTGCCTTGTGCTGGTTGCGCCAGGGTGCCGACGGTCGCGCGCGTTGCGCGACGATGGCCGGCGCCCCGCCTGCGTCGGTGCTCGCCTCGGTGCAGGAAATCATCGTGCTGGTGCCGGCCGACCAGGTCCTGCTGACGAGCGCGACGCTGCACGCGCGCAATCGCGCCCAATTGCACAAGGCGGTGCCGTTCGCGATCGAGGACCAGTTGCTGAGTCCGGTCGAGGATCTGCATTTTGCGATGGTCGCGGGAGAGGGGGACGAGATCGGTGTCGCGGTGGTTTCCAGGGCGCGGTTGCACGCGTGGCTCGATCGTCTCGCCGAAGCCGGCATCCAGCCTGATCGCATCGTGCCTGAATCGCTGGCGCTGGAATGGTCGGATCCCGACAGCGCGGTCGCGCTGATCGAGGATCACGGCGCCATCGTGCGTCTTGCCCCATGGTCGGCGTTTGCCTGCAGCGTCGATGAATTGCCCGGCTGGCTGACCACCTGCAACGCGCAGTCCCTGCCTGCGCTCGATGTGCATGATTTTCGCGCGGCGGCACGGCTCGACTTGCCGGTATCGATCGCGGCTTACCGGGAACGGCAGACTGAACCGCTCGCGTTCCTTGCGCGCGCCGCGTCGCAATCGCGGATGAACCTGCTCGATGGCGAATTTGCTCCGCATCATCGCCGCCAGCGTGGCCTGCGCTGGTGGCGTATCGCGGCGCTGCTTGCGGCCGCCGTGGTGCTGCTTGCCGGCATCGAACTGGTAGTGGACATGCTGCATCTGTCGCACGAGTCGGCGCGTCTGCAAAGTGCGATGCAGACCGAGGTGCACAAGGCGTTTCCCGATGTCGGCGCCGCCGAACTTGCACGAATCGACCCGGAGCAGCTCGTGCGCAGCCGGCTCGACCGTTTGCGCGGCGGCACCGAATCGAGCGGCCTGTTGCGCATGCTCGCCGCGATCGCGCCGGTGCTCGGCAGCACGACGCGTATCCAGACACGCGCCATCGAATATCGCAACGGCATCCTGGAACTCGGCCTGCGCGCGCCGGATGTCGCGACGCTCGACAGCATGCGCGCGCGGTTTGCGGCATTGCCGGGTCTCAAGGTCGAGGTCACCGGCGCCAGCCCGGGCGAGACCGGCGTGGACGGCCGCATTCGCATCAGCCGGGGCAAATCCTCGTGATCGCGCAGTGGTGGAGGAATCTCGCAGTGCGCGAACGCCGCGTGTTCGGCAGCGGTGCCGTGATTGTCGTCGCGTTGCTCGGCTGGGCGTTCATTTGGCATCCGCTGGCCGCGCGTCGCGCGGCCCTCTTGGAAAGTACCCGTGCCGATCGGGATGCGTTGGCCTATGTGCGTGTCGCCACCGCCGAGGTCGATCATCTGCGTGCGGCCGGCGTGCGTTCGCGTTCGGGGCGACAAGGCAAGTCGCTGTTGGCTCTGGCCGACGCGACCGCGCGCGGCGCCGGCCTCGAAAGCGCGCTCAAGCGGGTCGAACCGGTCGGCAGCAGAAGCGTCAGGGTGACCTTCGAAGTCGCCAGTTTCGACGCGCTGATGCGTTGGCTCGAGGACCTTTCGCGCGACTACGGTGTCGAAGCCAGCGATTTTTCCGCCGATCGCGCCGACGGCATCGGACTGGTCAACGCGCGCGTGACGCTGGAGGACGCGCCCTGATTCATGGTCACGCAAGCGGCTGTCCGCTCGCACGCGGACCGCGGCGGGCGCGCGTCGCCTGCACGATAACGGGAACTTGCGGCAGCGTATGTTGAGACCTCTCAAAATCCTGGCCGTTGTGCTGATGGTGCTGCTGATCGTGGCGGGCGTTCTTGCATGGACATTGCCGGCCGACGTCGCCTATCGTTACGCGCACGGCTATTTCAGCCCGGTCACCTTGAGCGGCATCAGCGGCACCGTGTGGGACGGACATGCCGACGGCGTCAGTGCGTTGGGTCGCGACCTGGGTGAAATCAACTGGCGTCTCGACAAGAGCGCGCTGCTGCATCGACAGTTGCTCGCGGATTTGCGAATCCAGGGTGCCGATGTCGACGTTGCCGGTTCGCTGATGCGCAATGCCGATGGCAGCGTGGTGGCGCGCGATCTGCGCTTCCGCTTTCCCGCCGCGCTGGTCGAGCCGGTACTCGACATCCCGAATCTGACATTGCTCGGCACCATCGGCGGCGTACTCAAGCAGGCGACGCTGGTCAACGGATTCCTGCACGGCGCGCGCGGCACCGCGCGCTGGACCGACGCCGGCGTTTCCGGGCAGGCCGAGGCGCGCTTCGCGGACATACTTGCCGAGTTCTCGTCGCAACCCGACGGCAGCATCGTCGGCACGGTGCACGATGACGGCAGCGGCAATCTGGCGGTTGACGGCAGTTTCAGCGTGCGGCTCGAGGGTTACGACGCGGTGGCCACGCTGACCGCGCGCAACAACGATCCACAGGTTCTGGAGACGTTGCGCTACGTCGGTCAGCTGCAACCCGACGGTTCATCGAAGCTGGTCATCCATGGCCGGCTGTTCAAGCTGTATTGAGCGGCGCTCGCTGATGAGTCTGCCCGCCGGCTTTCTCGACTACGCACTGCTGGTCGCCATGCGCGCCGCCGACGCTGCCGCCCGGATTATCCGCGAGCGCTATCGTGCCGCGGACTTTTCGGTTGCGCTCAAGGACGATCAAACGCCGGTCACCGAGGCCGACCGCGACGCCGAAAGCGCCATAACAAGCATTCTGGCCGCGAGCTTCCCGGATCATGCGTTTCAGGGCGAGGAACACGGTCGGGAGGGTGACAGCGAATTCGTGTGGTTGATCGACCCGATCGACGGGACGCGCGCGTTCGTGCGCGGGTATCCGTTTTTCTCCACCCAGATTGCGTTGATGCATCAGGGCGATCTCGTGCTTGGCGTATCCGACGCGACGGAATATGGCGAACGTTCATGGGCTGTGCGCGGCGGCGGTGCATTTCTGGACGGCAAGTTGATCCGTGTGTCGCAGGCCAAGGATTTCGACGCGCACACGGCCATCTCCACCGGCAACCTGAAAACGCTGGCCGCGGGGCCGCGTTGGGCCGTGCTCGCGGACCTGATCGGTCGGGTCGGGCGTATCCGCGGATACGGTGATTTCCTGCATTACCATCTGCTCGCGCGTGGTGCGGTCGATCTGGTGGTTGAATCGGATCTCAGCATCCTCGACATCGCGGCGCTGAGTGTGATCGTGCGCGAAGCCGGTGGCATGATCACCGATCTCGATGGCGCAGCCCTTGGCCTGGATACACGCAGCGTGCTTGCCGGAACGCCCGCCTTGCACGCACGGGCCCTGGCCTTGTTCAACGCGCCCATCTCGACGACGAAGTAATCAGATCGGGTGTTCGTGTGCCGTCGGCATCGTCAATCTCGAGGAAAACACGACACAAGTCCTCGCATGGACTCGTGCTGTCGGCTCCGTTGAAGCAAGCCGGGATCAAGCCTTGGCATCCCGGCGTACCTTGAAATTCGACATTCGAACGTGCCACGACGTCCCTGAGTACAATTGCCACATGCAACGTTTCCCGATCACGCACGCGACGCGACCGGCCGACACCAGCAGGTTCCTGCGCGTCGAGGAAATCGATCTGGAGTTTTCCAATGGCGAGCGGCGTACTTATGAGCGACTCAAGGGATCGGGTCTTGGCGCGGTCATCATGGTGCCGATGCAGGATGACGACGAGGTGCTGCTGGTACGCGAGTACGGTGCCGGTATCGGTGCCTACGAACTCGGTCTGCCCAAGGGCCGCCTCGATCGCGACGAGACGGCCGAGCAGGGTGCGAATCGTGAACTCAAGGAGGAGATCGGTTTCGGCGCACATGATCTGCGCATCCTCATGACCTTGTCGTTGTCGCCGGCCTACATGACCGCGATGACGCATGTGGTGCTGGCACGCGATCTCTATCCCGAGCGCCTGCCCGGCGACGAGCCGGAGGAACTCGCGGTGGTGCCGTGGAAACTCTCGCAACTGCATACGCTGGTGGCGCGACCCGATGTGACCGATGGCCGATCGATCGCGGCGCTGTTCGTCGCGCGCGAATACCTTGCCGGTCGCTATCGGCCGCAATCATGAGCAGTGACCTGGCCACGCTCACGCATGCCGTTGCAGAAATTGCCGCGCGCGCGGCGTCCGCGATCCTCGAGGTGTACCGCAGCGATTTCGCGATCGAACACAAGGACGACCGTTCGCCGTTGACCGCGGCCGATCTCGCCGCACACCACGTCATCACTCACGGCCTCAACGCATTGACGCCGGGGTGGCCGGTGTTGTCGGAGGAGTCGGCCGCGATCGGCTGGTCCGAGCGATCGACGTGGCGACGCTACTGGCTGGTCGATCCGCTCGACGGCACGCGCGAATTCATTCGGCGCAACGGCGAGTTTACGGTCAATATCGCGCTGATCGAGGAACATCGCCCGGTGCTCGGCATTGTGCAGACGCCGGTAACCGGTGACCTAGCGAGCGCCTGGCAGGGCGGCGGCAGTTGGCTCGCGCGTGGCGGCGCCGCGCCGATGCGTCTGGTAACGCGGCGTCGTCCATCGACGCTCATTGTCGCGGGCAGCCGCTCGCATGCATCGCAACGCGAAGCCGCGATGCTGCAGCGACTGGGCACGCATGAGAAACATCCGCTCGGATCCTCGCTCAAGTTCGTGCGCATTGCCGGGGGCGAAGCCGATCTGTATCTGCGTCTCGGCGCGACCTCGGAATGGGATACGGCGGCCGCGCAATGTGTGCTCGACCAGGCCGGTGGTGCCGTGCTCGATCTTGCCGGTAATCGGCTGACCTACAACGCACGCGATACGCTGATCAATCCGGAATTCGTGGCCTTCGGCGACGCGAACGCCGACTGGTCGGCGCTGTTCGGACCTGGGCAACGATCGAAGAGCGCGTCATGACGACCGACGCGGCGCCGAGCATCGAAACGCTGCTCGCGATCATGCGGAGCCTGCGCGATCCCGAACGCGGCTGCCCGTGGGACCTGGCGCAGACATTCGAGACGATCGCGCCATACACGATCGAGGAAGCCTACGAGGTGGCCGACGCGATCGATCGCAATGATGCGGCCGCGCTGTGCGACGAACTCGGCGATCTGCTGCTGCAAGTGGTGTTTCATGCGCGTATCGCCGAGGAAGCCGGGCTGTTCGGCTTTGCCGAGGTCATCGCGTCGATCTGCGCCAAGATGAAGGCGCGCCATGCGCACGTGTTCGGCGACGCGACAGTCGCGTCGACAGCGGCGCAAACCGTCGCCTGGGAGCAACACAAGCAGCGCGAGCGAGCGGCCGGGGGCAGCGTCGATTCAAGCGCACTTGCCGGTATCGCGCGCGGCGTGCCCGAATGGCAACGTGCCTTGAAGTTGCAGCAGCGTGCCGCGCGCGTCGGCTTCGACTGGCCTTCGGTCGATCCGGTGTTCGACAAACTGGCCGAGGAACTCGACGAGGTGCGCGCCGAATTCGGCAACGGCGCTGCGTCGGAGCGCCTGACCGACGAGATCGGCGATGTACTGTTTGTCTGTGTCAATCTGGCGCGTCATGCGGAAGTGGATGTTTCGCGTGCACTGCGCCATGCCAATGCGAAGTTCGAACGGCGTTTCCGACGCATGGAAGCATTGGCGGCCGAAGCCGGCGAGCGCCTGGCCGGCAAGTCGCTCGCCGAGCAGGATGCGTTGTGGGATCGCGCGAAGAGCGAGGAAAAAGTCCAGAAGAATCAAGCACGTGAGGATGCCTGAAGTCGGCGGAAGACCTACCCGCGGTGCGACAACTCGTGCGCGTCGCAACGACGATTGGCATCGAGCTGCGCCCGAACGGCGCAAAATGGCCCCGTTTGTGTTGTCACCACGCGCAATCAGCGCTGCAAGGTGGCAATCGCCGATCAGTGCATGGTCGCGATGCGGTCGATAGCGTACGCGTTCCGGTTTCGGCATCGTCCTCGCGGCGTTGATCTCTTGCTTGCACCGACTCAGAACACCGACAGGCCGCTCAACGCCGTGAAACGATCCAGCGCCGCACTGCCGGCCAGCGAATTGCCCTTGTCGTCGAGTCCGGGCGACCACACCGCAACCGTCAGCACATTGGGCACCACGGCGACGATGCCGCCGCCGACCCCGCTCTTGGCCGGCAGACCGACGCGGAATGCGAAGTCGCCGGCCGCATCATAGGTGCCACAGGTCAGCATCACCGCATTGATGCGCTTGGCGCGTTCCGGGCTGATCACGGCCTCGCAGGTGCGCTGGCAGCGGCCGCGGTTCGCGAGGTACAGGAAGCTGCGCGCAAGGTCGGTACAGGTCATGCGCAATGCGCACTGGTGATAATAGAAATCCAGCACCGCGTCGACCGAATTGTGCAGGTTGCCGAAACTGCGAACGAAGTTGGCCAGCGCCGCATTGCGAAAACCGGTTTCGCGTTCCGAGCGGGCCACGATCGGATCCATCGTGATATCCGGATTTTCGGCCCGTTCGCGCACGAATTCGAGCAACCGTCCGCGTGCGTTGTCGTTGCTGGTCAGCACCACGTCGGCGACGACATGCGCGCCCGCATTGATCAGCGGATTGCGCGGAATACCGTGTTCGTGCTCCAGCTGTACCAGCGAGTTGTAGGCACTGCCGGACGGCTCGCGGCCAACGCGTTGCCACAGCTCATCGCCGATTGCCTCGAGCGCCAACGTCAACGTGAAGACCTTGGAGATGCTCTGCACCGAAAACGGTTCATCGGCATTGCCGATCTCGAACAGTCGCCCGTTCAGGGTGGCGATCGCCATCCCGAAACGGTCCGCCGGTACCTCGGCCAGACGCGGAATGTAGTCCGCCACTTTGCCCCGTCCGATCAGTGGCGCGACTTCGGCGACGATGCGCTCGAGGATCGCGCCGAAATCCTTCTCGGCGAGGGTGGCGGGTGGGATCTCGCACAGGTTCATGGCGCTATCGTCGCACACGATCCGGGCATTCGTCCCGGTTTCCGGAAAGAGTTCTTCCCTCCCGGAGCCCAGTCCATGGCACTCAGGCGTCGCGCGTGATCGATGGACCGGCCACCGCGTATGCTGGCGCCCGCCGGTGGCTTAAACCCTGACCGACACCCGTGCATCCAACTCCCCCGCAACCTGTTTTCCCGGAGGCGCCATGCTACGCACAGTGATTATTCTTGCATTGAGCGGATTGCCATTCCTGGCGAACGCCGATGACTGCGCATTTCGCGCCGACCGATCGGTCGATATCGATGCCGGTGGCCTGACCGGTCTGAAGCTCGATACCGGCGCAGGCGACCTGACCGTCGAAGGAATGCCGAACCTCAATCGTATCGAGGTGCGCGGCAAGGCTTGCGCCAGCGAGCAGGCAGCACTGGCCGGTCTCCAGATCGAGCAACGGCGTGATGGCGCAAGCGCGATCGTGGCGACGCGCATTCCGGACCAGGGATCGAGTTGGAGCCTGTTCGGCAACCACTACGCATACATCGATGTGACCGTGCGCATGCCCGCCCAATTGGCATTGACGCTGCGCGATTCCTCGGGCGATCTCGAGATCGGCGGCGTCAGCGGCACTGTGCATCTGACCGACAGCTC
>JBAUWF010000063.1:0-4247 GCA_049583635.1 Rhodanobacteraceae bacterium | reverse complement strand
GCCGAAATCGTCGGCGTCGTCGCAGACGTGCACACGACCAGTCTGACCGACGCGCCGGTGCCGGAAATGTACTATCCGGTATTGCAACGCCCGGAGAACTTCACGGCCATCCTGATCCGCACGGACGGCGATCCGCATGCGCTGACTTCCAGCGTGCGCGCGGCCTTGCGCGAGGTCGATGCGAACATTCCGCTGATCGGTATCGGCACCATGCAGGACTTCGTCGATCAGTCCATGGCCGACCGCGCCTTGACCATGACCCTGCTGGTCGTATTCGCCGCACTCGCTCTGATACTGGCGAGCGTCGGCGTCTACAGCGTCATGGCCTATTCGGTCGCGCAGCGCTCGGGCGAGATCGGCATCCGCATGGCGCTCGGCGCGCGGGCGACGGACGTGCAGAAGATGGTGATCGGGCAGGGCATGAAGCTCGCGCTCATCGGCATCGCGATCGGCCTCGTCGCGGCGCTCGCGTTGACGCGACTCATGCAGGCACTGCTGTTCCAGATCGGCGCGAGCAATCCGCTGATCTACTTAGCGATCGCGATCCTGCTCTGCGCGGTCGCCGTGGTGGCGTGCTGGATCCCGTCGCGCCGTGCCGCACGCGTCGATCCGATGACGGCGCTGCACGAATCCTGAGCGAGGTCCGGCAGGGCGCGCGCGAAAAGAAAGAATCGCCAAAGCCCGCTTTCATTTCCCCGCCAGCATTGAAAAATACGTTGCCATTTCTTTCAAAGAGCGCTAGATTCCGCAACGGTCCTTTCAAAGCGATGATGGCGTGGACGCGAAGGATTTCCATGCGCCTGAAGCAGGGCGCGTCGTGCAAACGGCGCAAGGCTACGCCGCTTTCGTGCCTGCGCCGCTGCCCCCCCATCTCGACTACGACACGGATCTGGTCCGCGCATTGTCGCGCGCGGATGCAGCCCTGAGTGAACTTTCCGGCCTCGGACGGGTGCTGCCGAATCCGCACCTGTTGATCGCGCCCTACCTGCGCCGTGAAGCGGTGCTGTCTTCGCGTATCGAGGGTACGCAGGCGAGCCTCGCCGACCTGCTGGCCGAAGAGGCCGGCCAGACGCCGCGCGCAGCGCCAAGTGACGTGCGGGAAGTACGCAACTACGTCACCGCGCTCGAATACGGCATTGAGCGGCTCGCAACCCTGCCGCTGTCGCTGCGCCTGGTGCGCGAGCTGCACGGCAAGCTGATGGGCGGTGTGCGAGGTGACCGAGCCACGCCGGGCCAATTCCGGCGCAGCCAGAACTGGATCGGCCCAAGCGGCAGCACGCCCGCCAGTGCGTCCTACGTGCCTCCGCCCGTCACGCAAATGAAGGAAGTGTTGGGAGAGTGGGAGAAATTTCTGCACCGACGCGACGAATTGCCCGATCTCATTCAATGCGCGTTGATGCACGAGCAGTTCGAGGCGATCCATCCGTTTCTCGACGGCAACGGTCGCGTGGGCCGTCTGCTGATCACACTGTTCCTGATCGAGCGCGATCGGCTCACGCAACCATTGCTGTATTTGTCGGAGTTCATCGAACGGCATCGGCGGCCGTACTACGAACACCTGCAACGCGTGCGCACGCATGCTGAGTGGAACGCATGGCTGCATTACTTTCTCGAAGGCGTGCGTTGGAGTGCCGTGCGCGCGGCAAGACAAGCGCGCGAGCTGATGGACCTGCGCGAGACGATGCGGCGCAAGCTTGCCGATTCACCCAAGGCGCTTGCGCTGATCGACGATCTGTTCGTCAATCCGAACATCAACGTCGCGCGTGTGAAGAAACTGCTCGGCGTCACCGACCCGACCGCGCGCAAGACTCTCGCAGAACTCGAACGCGCCGGCTACATCCGGGAAACCACCGGCCGCACCTGGGGCAGGCAGTACCTCGCGCATGGCGTGTTGAAGGCCATCGAGATGCCGTCGGCCCAGAAAGAAAGCGACTGAGAGCAGACGCCTACCATGTCCAGAGTGCTGATCCAGAACTACCTTGCCGAACTGTCGAGACTGCGTCAGGTTGGCGGCACGCATCGCGAAAGCGTGGTGCGCGAGGCGTTCAAGGATTTGCTCAAGGGCTGGGCGCGCTCGCACGATCTGACATTCGTTCCCGAATACGAAATCGAATCGCCGGCGAAGGAGCGTCGCTATGTCGACGGCGCGCTGCTGTACGGTCTGCGCCTTCCGTTCGGTTACTGGGAGGCCAAGGATTCCAGGGACGATCTCGACAGGGAAATCGAAATAAAACTGCGCCGCGGCTATCCGCAGGACAACATCATCTTCGAGGATTCGACCGAAGCGGTGCTGATCCAGAACAAGCGCGAGGCGATGCGTTGCGCGGTCGATGACGTTGATCGCCTGCAACGCCTGCTGGAACTGTTCTTCGGCTACGAGCGACCGGAGATCGCCGAGTTCCGCAAGGCGGTCGAGCAATTCAAGGCCGATCTGCCGGCC
This sequence comes from Rhodanobacteraceae bacterium, assembly GCA_049583635.1. Classification (GTDB taxonomy): domain Bacteria; phylum Pseudomonadota; class Gammaproteobacteria; order Xanthomonadales; family Rhodanobacteraceae; genus Dokdonella_A. The sequence continues at coordinate 1,807 of JBAUWF010000063.1, read as the reverse complement.
GTGCTGGATGCCTTGCGCGAACGCATTGTCGAAGCGCGCGCCGGCAACGATGAGTTCCGCGCTGCTGCCGATGCGTTCCTCAAGCAGGCACAGGAAACCATCAATCCGGCGCTGACCCCGCTCGACGTGCGCGAGATCCTGATCCAGCACATCCTCACGGAGGAAATCTTCAGCGTCGTGTTTCCGGGCACGCCGTTCCATCACGACAACAACATCGCGCGCGAGCTGTACAAGCTCGAGTCGACCTTCTTCACGGGTAACACCAAGTTCCAGACGCTGAAGGCGCTGGAGGTCTACTACCGCGCGATCCGCGCCGCCGCCGGGCAGATCAGCAGCCACCACGAGAAGCAGACGTTCCTCAAGGTCGTCTACGAGAATTTCTACAAGGTCTAGAACCCGAAGGCCGCGGATCGTCTGGGCGTGGTCTATACGCCGAACGAGATCGTGCGCTTCATGATCGAGTCGACCGACTGGCTGTGCGAACAGCACTTCGGCAGGAATCTGATCGACAAGGACGTGGAAATTCTCGATCCGGCCGCCGGCACCGGCACCTTCATCAGTGAATTGCTTGAACACTTCCGCGGCCAGCCGGCCAAGCTCAAGCACAAATATCTTGAAGAACTGCACGCGAACGAAGTCGCGATCCTGCCGTACTACGTTGCCAACCTGAACATCGAGGCGACGTACGCCGCGATCACGGGCGACTACCTCGAATACCCGAACCTGTGCTTCGTCGATACGCTGGACAACGTCGCCGGCTTGCGCCGCTACACAGGCCAGCAACTCGCCGACCTGTTCGGCATGGCGAGGAAAACATCGAGCGCATCAAGCGCCAGAACCGCAGGAAAATCAGCATCGTCATTGGCAACCCGCCGTACAACGCTAACCAGGCCAACGAGAACGACAACAACAAGAACCGCGAATACCCGGATATCGACTCGCGCATCAAGGAAACCTACATCAAGGCCAGCACGGCGCAGAAGACCAAGCTTTACGACATGTATGCGCGGTTTTTTCGCTGGGCCTCGGATCGCATTGCCGAGAATGGCGTGGTTGCATTCATCAGCAACCGCAGCTTCATCGACTCGCGCACCTTCGATGGTTTTCGCGCGGTGATCACGCAGGAGTTCAACGAAATCCACGTCGTCGACCTCGGCGGCGACGTGCGCGCGAATCCGAAGCTGTCCGGCACCAAACACAACGTGTTCGGTATCCAGACCGGCGTCGCGATCGGCTTTCTGGTCAAGCGCGCGAAGACGCCCGGCTGCCGCATCTTCTATTCGCGCCGGCCGGAACTCGAAACCGCCGAGGAGAAATTGTCTTGGCTCGGCAAGGCGAAGCTCGGCGCACTGGAGCGCAGCGAAATCCTACCGGATGCGAAGCACAACTGGTTGAACCTGACCGACAACGATTTCGATTCGTTGATTCCGGTCGCGAGCAAAACGGCGAAGCAAGCAAAAAAGGCATCACAGGAGAAGGCGATCTTTCGAAGCTATTCGTTCGGGGAAGTCACGAACCGGGATGATTGGGTCTATGGCGAGTCTCCAACTGAGGTCTGTGAAAAAGTTTCGTACTTGGTGGACGCGTACAACATTGATCGCAAGCGGCTTGCTGGACTCAAGGACGCCAGCCTCGCTGCGTCACTCGGCAGCGACATCAAGTGGACGCGTGCGGTAAAACGCGATCTTCAAAACGGCGTGGCTTACGACTTTGATGCAGCGCGAATACGTTCCGCGTTGTATCGACCGTTCGTGCATCGCCTGTTGTATTTCAGCCGGCAGTTGAACGAAATCCCGAACCTCATGCC
>JBAUWF010000062.1:0-28546 GCA_049583635.1 Rhodanobacteraceae bacterium | reverse complement strand
AGATCGACGATGGACGAATCGGACTGGCCGATGCCGGCGGTCTCGACGATGACGAGGTCGTAGGCCTGGCTCTTGAGGAACGCGATGCAGTCCTGCAGCACCTCGTTGACCGCGGCGTGCTGGCGGCGCGTGGCCATCGAACGCATGAACACGCGGTGCGAGCGCAGCGAGTTCATGCGGATGCGATCGCCGAGCAGTGCGCCGCCCGAGCGCCGTCGCGTCGGATCGACCGCGAGCACCGCGATGCGCATCTCGGGGAACGCGTGCAGGAAACGCAGCATCAGCTCGTCGACCACCGAGGATTTGCCCGCGCCGCCGGTTCCGGTCAGGCCGAGCACGGGCGTCTTGGTGCCGGCGAGTTTCCATTGCTTGCGCAGACGCGCGAGTTCGGCGTCGCCGAAATGGCCTTCCTCGATGGCGGACAGCATGTGACCGATCGAGATCTCGTCGTCGACGTTCGCGCCGACTTCGATCGTTGCTTCTTCGCGCGTGCCGCGCGCTTCGGCCGCCGCGCGCGTGCGCCGCATCACGTCCTCGATCATCGCGACCAGACCGAGGTGCATGCCGTCGTTCGGGTGATAGATGCGCTCGACGCCGTAAGCCTGGAGTTCCTTGATTTCCTCCGGCGTGATGGTGCCGCCGCCGCCCGCGAACACGCGGATATGCGCGGCACCGCGTTCGGCCAGCATGTCGATCATGTACTTGAGGTATTCGACGTGGCCGCCCTGATAGCTCGACAGCGCGATCGCGTCGGCATCTTCCTGCAACGCGGCGCGCACCACATCCTCGACCGAGCGGTTGTGGCCGAGATGGATCACTTCGGCGCCCTGCGCCTGGATGATGCGGCGCATGATGTTGATCGCGGCATCGTGGCCGTCGAACAGGCTCGCCGCCGTGACGAAGCGCAGCGGCGTCGTATCGGGCAATGCATCGGTGGCGGGGACTTGCTTTGCAGGCGTACTCATGGCGCCTCTCGGACAAGTGGATGTCTGCACTATGGCGATTGTAGCGCGCACGCGTCAAACGCCCTGCCGGCGCGCCTCGGGACGCCGCGCGCGATCGGACGATCCGGCCTTGACGTGCGCGGCGCGTGCTAGGCTGCGGCGACGGAACCACGCAGAGCGAATGGGGCATGGATCTGCAGCAACTGCGCGAGCGGCTCGCACCCGACCTTGCGCGCCGCATCGACATCGAAGGCGAGTGGCACCGCTGGCTCGATCAGCACGACGGCGATGGAACGGTCGATGGTTTCCTGGCCTGGCTGGACCACCAGCACGCGGACCCGCCGCGCACACTTGCCGCCGAACCGGTCGAAGTCACCCGGATATTGCCCTCGCGTTTCCAGCGCGATGGCGGCGACGACGCGCACGCGGCACCGACGACGATCGCGTCCGCTTCGGAGCGCACCGGGTCAGCAGCGTCGGTCGAGAGCGGGCGCGCCGACCGCGGATTTCCCTACATCCTGCTCGGCAAGGCCGGACGCGGCGGCATGGGCACGGTTCATATCGCTCGCGATACCGAACTGGTGCGTCGCATCGCGCTGAAGGAACTGCACGCCGAGCTGCGCGATGTCGAGGGCGTGCGCATGCGTTTCATTCGCGAAGCCCAGATCACCGCACAACTCGACCATCCGAATGTGGTGCCGGTGTACGCACTGGAGATGGCGCCCGACGGTACCCCCGCGTACACGATGAAGCTGGTGCAAGGGCAGACCTTCCAGACCCTGATCGAGGAGACGCGCAGCGCGCTGGAGCTTGGCAACGCCCTCGATGATGCGCATTCGCTCGCGACCCGGCTCGAACATTTCCTCAAGGTCGCCGACGCGATGGCGTATGCACACGACAAGGGCGTGATTCACCGCGATCTCAAGCCGGCCAATCTGATGCTCGGCCGACATCACGAGGTCTATGTGATGGATTGGGGGCTGTGCCGGCTCATCCAGCAGCCTGACGACGAAGTCACATCGATGGATGCCGACACCTCACGCGTACTGACATCGGGCGACGTGTCCGGGAGCGCATCCGAGACGCGCGTCGGCGACCTGATCGGCACGCCGCGCTACATGTCGCCCGAACAGGCGGCTGCGCTTCATGGCGAGATCGATGCGCGCAGCGATCAGTACGCGCTCGGGCTGATCCTGTACGAGCTGGTCACGTTGAAGGCACCCTACGAAGGTACCAGCGCTCATGAGGTGCTCGCGAATGCGCGCGCGGGCCGGCGTCTGCCGGTGACGCCGGCCTACAAGCAGATGCGCATTCCACGCGAACTGCGCGCGGTCATCGAGCGCGCCACCGCGACCGCACCGGCGGATCGCTACGCGGATGTGGCCGAGTTTGCCGACGATCTGCGTCGCTGCATGCGCGGCGATGCGGTGCGCGCGGCGCCGGACAACGCCTGGCAGCGTGTGCAACGCGGCATCGCGCGGCACCGCCAGCGCGTCCTGATTGCCATCCTCGCGTTGATCGCCGTATCCGCGGCGACGGTGGTCGGTCTGCTGTGGCACAACCGCGAGGTCGTGGAGCAGCAGAACCTGCGCGAGCAGCGGCTGCTTGAGGTGCGCAACCGGGTCGATCGTGCCGGCGATCTGGTGCAGACGCGATTGCTTCAGCTCGAAGGCGCATTGAGCGATCTGGGATCCTCCACCCAGCAGGCCCTGCGGTTCGCCACCGCGGGCGACAACCGCATTTATCTGCTGGACGATTTCAAGAATCCGGCGCGCGCCCCGGATGATCTGGTGCCATTGCCGCAATTCGGCGGTCAGGTGAGTCTTGCGTGGCCGGTCTGGACGCTCGCCGCGGGTGTCGACCCGGCCACGGCGACGGCGCGCATCCGGCGAGTTGCCAACCTGCGCGCGTTCTACAAGGATCTGTTCGGACGTATCGACAGCGTCGTCAACGGACACACCGTCAGCATCTACGACGCGCCGCCGGCGACCGCACCGGTCGACATGCGGCAGGTCGCCGCACTCGGCATCGCGCTCGGCCTCACTGACGGCGTCGCGCTGCGCTATCCGGGCTGGACCGGACTGCCACCCGGCTACGACCCACGCAGCCAGGCCTGGTACCGGATGGCCATGAACCAGCATCGCCCCCAATGGACCGACCCGACACCCGCAACCGCCTCGCGGCCGTCGGTATTCACCGTCAGCGTGCCGCTCTACGATGATGAACAGCATTTCCTCGGCGCACTGGCCCTGATTCTGGTGCCGCAACGTTTCCTGCACGACCTGCTCGATCTCGGCGACCTCGAGGGCTTGCACGAAGTGCTGCTGACCGACGCCCATGGCGACGTGCTGGCGTTTAGTCACCACCGCAATGACCGCGCACTCGGCGCGCGCGCCACGCGCATCGCGCAAACCGTCCTGAAACGCGTGCAGGGTCACAGCGGCAACACGATGACGACGCAGATCGAGGGCGCCGAACGCGTGGTGGTGGTCGACGACATCGATCCGCTCGGCTGGCACCTGATTGCGGTGGCCGAACCCGCGGCGGCCTTGAAAAACTGACCGGCGCCGGGGAAGGCAATGCACCCGGCTGCGTGATCCCACTGGCGGGTTGCGACGCGCGCGTTGCGGTTGCCCTCACGGAGTCACCCGTGCCGAGTCGCACTGTCAACACCGCCCGCACGAGGCTACACTACGCGCCGCGATACTGCGGCGCTGAGCGCATTACAGCGCCATATCCTTGCATGCCAATGTGTTAGCGGCATTTCTTAGCGTGATACTTCGCGCCCCGCCACAAACGGCAACGCGTTGAAGCGCTTCATCGATTTCCCTGGAGCCTTGAGAATGATCTTCGAGACGCTTGCCACCACCGGCCACGAGGAAGTGGTCTTCTGCCACAACAGGGATGCGGGCCTCAAGGCCATCATTGCGATCCACAACACGGTACTCGGGCCGGCGCTGGGCGGGCTTCGCATGTGGCCGTACAAGAGCGAGGCCGAAGCCGTGAACGACGTGTTGCGCCTGTCGCGCGGCATGACCTTCAAGAATGCGGTGGCCGGACTCAACCTCGGCGGCGGCAAGGCCGTGATCATCGGCGATCCGGCGACCGACAAGTCCGAGGCGTTGTTCCGGGCATTCGGCCGCTTCGTCAATTCGCTCAACGGCCGCTACATCACAGCCGAGGACGTCGGCATCGATGTCAACGACATGGAATGGGTGTTCCGCGAAACCGAGTTCGTGACCGGCGTGCATCAGGTGCACGGCGGTTCCGGCGACCCTTCGCCGTTTACCGCCTACGGCACGTTGCAGGGCCTGATGGCGTCGCTGCAGACCAGATTCGGTGACGAGCAGGTCGGCAAATACAGCTACGCCGTGCAGGGCTGCGGGCACGTCGGCATGGAATTCATCAAGCTGTTGCGCGAGCAGGATGCGGAGGTTTTCGTGACCGACATCAGCAACGATCTGGTGCAACAGGCGGTTGACGAACACGGCTGCACTGCGGTCGCCGCGGACGACATCTACGATGTCGATGTCGACGTCTACAGTCCGTGCGCGCTCGGCGGCACGGTCAATGCGGAGACTCTGCCGAGACTGAAGTGCAAGATCATCTGCGGTGCGGCCAACAATCAGCTCGCAACCGACGAGATCGGCGACGAGGTGACCAAACGCGGCATTCTGTACGCGCCCGATTATGCCGTGAACGCCGGTGGTGTCATGAACGTGTCGCTGGAAATAGACGGCTACAACCGCGAGCGCGCGATGCGCATGATGCGCACGATCTACTACAACGTGATACGCATCTTCGAAATCGCCAAACGCGACGGCATCTCGACCTACGAGGCCGCCGACCGCATGGCCGAGGAGCGCATTGCGACAATCGGCCGAATCAAGCTGCCGATGATGGGCACCGACGGACCGCGTTTCCTCGGCCGCATGCGCGGGCAGTAGTCGATGCGCTGGATCGGGCATCCTGCCGCGACCAGCGCGCAATCGGGCGCGGCAAAGCCGCGCCACGTTTGCCGCCTCAGCCGCACGCGGCTTCATCGTCCGGCGCGTCCCTGCGCCGCAACCCCATCGATGCGCTGGATCGGGCATCCTGCCGCGACCAGCGCGCAATCGGGCGCGGCAAAGCCGCGCCACGCTTGCCGCCTCTGCCGCACGCGGCTGTTGCATACGACACGTCGCCGCGGTCCGCGCGGTATCCTGTTTTCCGCCCTCGATCCTTCGCCCTTTGTCCGCTGACAGCCATGCGACCATTTCCGCTCGGTGAAGAACTCGATCTCCTGCGCGAAAGCGTGCGTGCCTTTGCCGAGAAGGAGATCGCGCCGCGGGCGGAACTGATCGATCGCGACAACGCGTTTCCGGCCGACCTCTGGCGCAAGTTCGGCGAGATGGGGCTGCTCGCGATTGCGGTACCCGAGGAATACGGCGGCTCGGGGCTCGGTTTTCTCGCGCACGTCGTTGCAATGGAAGAAATCTCGCGGGCCTCGGGTTCGGTCGGCCTGTCCTATGGCGCGCATTCGAACCTCTGCGTGCAGAACCTGTTCCAGAACGGCTCCGAAGCGCAGCGCAAGAAATACCTGCCCAGGCTCGCATCCGGCGAATGGGTCGGCGCGCTCGCGATGAGCGAGCCGGGCTCGGGCTCGGACGTGGTCGGGTCGATGAGCTGCCGCGCCGAGAAGCGGGGCGACAACTGGATCGCCAACGGTTCGAAAATGTGGATCACCAACGGCCCCGAAGCCCAGGTATTGCTGGTGTACATGCGCACGGCCCATCGGCCGGCCGGATCGCGCTGCATGACTGCGTTCATCGTCGAAAAAGGCATGAGCGGTTTCACGACCGCGCAGAAACTCGACAAGCTCGGCATGCGCGGATCGAACACCTGCGAACTGGTGTTCGACAATTGCGAAATCCCGGATGCCAACCGCGTCGGCGAAGTGAATGAGGGCGTACGCGTGCTCATGAGCGGGCTCGACAGCGAACGCCTGGTCCTGTCCGGCGGCCCGCTCGGCCTGATGCAGGCGGCGCTCGACATCGCACTGCCGTACACGCGCGAGCGCAAGCAGTTCGGCGCGCCGATCGGTACCTTCGGCGTGATGCAGGCGAAGATCGCCGACATGTATACCGCACTGCAATCGGCGCGCGCGTTCGCCTATCTGGTCGCCAAGGATTACGACAGCGGCGTCAAATCCCGCATCGATCCGGCATCGTGCCTGCTGCACGCATCACGCAGCGCGGTCGAAGTGGCACTCGACGCAATCCAGTGTCTCGGCGGCAACGGCTACATCAACGACTACCCGACCGGGCGCATCCTGCGCGATGCCAAGCTCTACGAGATCGGCGCGGGCACCAACGAGATCCGCCGCATGCTGATCGGACGCGAGTTGTTTCACGGCAAGAGCTGAAGCGACGGCGCCATGCAGTCGCCCACCCTGCGCGCGGCGTGGTGGAAGCGGAGTTGGTGCAGGCATCTTGGGCGTCAAGTGGCGCTGCGCACCACCTTTTCCAGCAGGGTAAGGGCAATGCGCTGCACCTGCCGTTTGCCGCGCCGCAACAGGCCCTGCGATAATGGGGGTTGCTACGCGGCTAGTGCCGTCTTTCTCTTCCGGAGGTCCTGAATGTCCGACATCGTCATTGTCGGTGCCAAACGCACCGCAATTGGTTCCTTTCTTGGTCAGTTCACCGGCGTCCCGACGACGACGCTCGGCGCCACCGCCATCGGCGCAGCGCTCGCGCAATCCGGTGTCGTGGCCGGCGATGTCGGTGAGGTCATCATGGGCTGCGTGCTGCCGGCCAATCTCGGCCAGGCGCCCGCACGCCAGGCGGCACTCGCTGCCGGGTTACCTGCCTCGACCGGCTGCACGACGATCAACAAGGTGTGCGGATCGGGCATGAAGGCGGTCATGCTCGCGCATGACCTGATCAAGGCCGGTTCCGTCGATATCGTGGTCGCCGGCGGCATGGAATCGATGACCAATGCGCCGCACATGGTCAACGCGCGCAGCGGCATCCGTTACGGCGAGGGCAAGCTGGTCGATCACATGGCCTGGGACGGCCTGACCAATCCTTATGACGGCAAGTCGATGGGCGTGTTCGCCGAAAGCTGCGCGGACAAATACGGCTTCACGCGCGAGCAACAGGATGCATTCGCGACCGAGTCGGTCAAGCGCGCAAAGGCCGCGATCGAATCGGGAGCGTTCAAGGACGAAATCGTTCCGGTCAAGGTCACCACGCGCAAGGGCGAGGTCGAATATGCGACCGACGAGCAACCCGGCAAGGCGGATATCGCCAAGATCCCGACGCTGAAACCCGCGTTCCGCAAGGAAAACGGCACGGTTACGGCCGCAAGTTCATCGAGTATTTCCGACGGTGCCGCCGCATTGGTGCTGATGGGCGCCGGCGAGGCGGACAAGCGTGGTGCCAAGCCACTCGCGCGCATCGTCGCCCACTCGACCCACTCGCAGGAACCCGAGTGGTTTACCACCGCGCCAGTCGGCGCGATGCAGAATGTGCTGAAGAAAAGCGGCTGGAAGATTGAGGAAATCGATCTGTTCGAAGTCAACGAGGCGTTCGCGGTCGTCGCGATGGCGCCGATGAAGGAACTCGGCGTGCCGCATGAAAAGCTCAACGTGCACGGCGGCGCAACCGCGCTCGGTCACCCGATCGGGGCATCCGGCGCGCGCTTGATCGTGACCTTGATTCATGCACTCAGGCAGCGTGGCGGCAAGCGTGGCATTGCTTCACTTTGCATTGGGGGTGGCGAAGCCACTGCGATCGCCATCGAACTGACCTGATCGGACCAGGCAAGGCGGGCGTGTCGCCCGCATCGGTATCGCCGCGATCGCGGCCGGCGAGACCCGAGTCACAAACCCTAATGCCGCTTACCACTCAACCGGGGACAACAACATGCATACCAGAAAGATTGCGATCGCCGCAGGCTTGATGATCGCGCTGGCCGCGTGCAGCAACGGTCAGCAGGAACAGGCTCAACAGGCTGCTGACCAGGCCAAGCAGGCTGCTCAGCAGGCGGCCGACAGCGCCAAGCAGGCCGCGCAGGATACAGCCGATGCTGCCAAGCAGGCCGCGCAGGATACGGCCGATGCTGCCAAGCAGGCCGCCGACGCAACCGGCGACGCCGCCGCCAAGGCCACCGATCAGGTCAAGGAAGCAGCCGGTGACGCAGGCGAGGCGATGAAGGAAGGTGCCGACAAGACGATGGATGCTGCGGCGACCGCCGGCAAGGATGCAAAGGACGCCGCCAAGAGCATGATGGAAGACAAGACAAAGGACAGCAAGGACGCCGCAAAGGATGATGCGGACAAGGACGGCGGTCACTGATTAACGGACAGCGCCGCAGCGTAGTTTGAAGCAGCAACCGCCTTGCGCGGTTGCTGCGCACGCTGTGATTGCACCGACCGCGTCATCCTGACGGCGATTGCCATGTCCCGGATCCGTTCCAAGATCGACCTGCGTTCCGCCGACTTTCAGGCCAACGCCGAGCAGCTGCGCAGTGCGGTTGCCGATCTGAAGGCGCAACTCGAACGCGCGGCGCTCGGCGGCGGCGAGAAGGCGCGCAGCAAACACACCGATCGCGGCAAACTGTTGCCGCGCGAGCGCATCCGCGCCCTGCTCGATCCGGGTTCACCGTTTCTCGAACTCTCCTCGCTCGCGGCGTACGGCATGTACGAGGATCAGGCGCCGGGAGCCGGGCTGATCAGCGGCATCGGCCGCGTGCACGGCAGGGAAATCCTCGTCATCGCGAACGACGCGACCGTCAAGGGCGGCACCTATTTTCCGCTGACCGTGAAGAAGCATCTGCGCGCACAGGAAATCGCGCTGGAGAATCGTCTGCCATGCATCTATCTGGTCGATTCGGGCGGCGCTTTCCTGCCGCTGCAGGATGAGGTGTTCCCGGACCGCGATCATTTCGGCCGTATTTTCTACAACCAGGCGCGCATGAGCGCCGGGAACATTCCGCAGATCGCGGTGGTCATGGGCTCGTGCACGGCAGGTGGCGCCTACGTGCCGGCGATGAGCGACGAAACCATCATCGTCAAGGAACAGGGTACGATCTTTCTCGGCGGTCCACCGTTGGTCAAGGCTGCGACCGGCGAAGTCGTCGATGCCGAATCACTCGGCGGTGCCGAAGTGCACACTGCGGTTTCCGGTGTCGCCGATCATTTTGCCGAGAATGATGCGCATGCGCTCGCGATCGCCCGCGACATCGTCAGAAACCTCAATCGCATCAAGAAATTACCGCTGGTACTTGCCGAACCACGCGAACCCGCCTATCCGGCCGATGAGCTTTACGGCATCGTGCCGCGCGATACCCGTATCCCGTTCGACATCCGCGAACTCATCGCCCGTATTGTCGATGATTCGAATCTCGACGAATTCAAGGCGCGCTACGGCAAAACCCTCGTCACCGGCTTCGCGCACATCCACGGCTATCCGGTAGGCATCGTTGCCAACAACGGCATCCTGTTTTCCGAATCAGCCCTGAAAGGCACGCATTTCATCGAACTCTGCAGCCAGCGCGGCATTCCGCTGGTGTTCCTGCAGAACATCACCGGCTTCATGGTCGGGCGTAAATACGAGTCGGCCGGCATCGCCAAGGATGGGGCCAAGATGGTCACCGCGGTTGCCTGCACCAAGGTGCCGAAATTCACCGTGATCATCGGCGGCAGTTTCGGCGCCGGCAACTACGCGATGTGCGGGCGCGGCTATCAGCCGCGCTTTCTCTGGATGTGGCCGAACGCGCGTATTTCCGTCATGGGCGGCGAGCAGGCGGCAAGCGTGCTTGCGACGGTCAAACGCGACGGTTACGAGGCCGCCGGGCAATCCTGGTCCGCCGAGGATGAGGAAGCGTTCAAGGCACCCATACGAGATCAATACGAGCGTCAGGGCCATCCGTACTATGCCACCGCGCGCCTGTGGGATGACGGCGTGATCGACCCGGTCGATACGCGCCGCGTGCTGGGGCTTGCAATTTCGGCGTCGCTCAACGCACCAATCAAGCCGACGCGTTACGGCGTGTTTCGCATGTAGGACGATGGGTTTGATTCATCCGCCTGTTCGGGTGTATGTTCGAACTACGAAATAGTTCGGAGTTTAAACATGAACATGCAAATTCTTGCAACGCGAGTCCTGCTGTGTGTGCTGTTGGCGACCAGCGCGCCGGTGTTCGCGCAGTTCGCCGACATTGGTCAGGTCGGCCAGTTCAAGACCACCACGCCGGATTACGATTCCGACGCCGGCCGGCCTCCGGTGCACACCTTTTCCGGCCCGGAGACCAGCGGTCGTCCCGGTGAAGTGTTTTTCCGCGAAGGCGCGCATGCGTTCATGAACAAGGACTACTCGTTCGCCCTGGAGATGTACAAGGTTGCAGCGTCGTGGGCGTTCAAGCCCGCCGAATACAATCTTGGCGTGATGTACGCCAAGGGTCAGGGCGTGAAGGTCGATCTGCCGCGCGCACTGGCGTGGATGGCGCTCGCCGCGGAGCGCGGCGACAACACCTACGTGCGTGCACGCGAGGTTGTCTACGCGTCGATGACGAACGATCAGTTCGCCGAAGCCAATCAGATCTGGCGCGACTTGAAGACCACCTACGGCGACGCCGTGGCACTGCAACGCGCAAAGACACGCTGGAAAGAGGTGCTTCGATCCGCCACGGGTTCGCATGTCGGGTTTGTCGGCGACCTCGCAGTCGGGTCGAAGAGCGGGGCCGGCAGCGGTCAATTCATCGGATCCAGCAACGGAAATGCTCCTCCGCCCAGCGACGGTCATGGTGGCGGCACACCGGCAACAGTGGCAATAAGCGCTTCCCAGGTGACCGGCGGAAACCAGATGGATGGCTCGCTGGCCTATCGCCAGCTACAGCAGAGCGACAATCCGTACGATCCGAAATTCGAGCAAAGAATCGGTACCGCCACGGTAGGACCCCTGATTACGGCAAACCCGGAAAAGAAGGGCGACGAAGACGCGCATTCGGACAAACCCGCCGCCGAAGAGCACGACCACAGATCACCGGATCGTTGACCGGCCGATTGCGAAGAAATCGTTACGCGACGGGACCTTCGACGGGATTTGACGATCCCGTCACAGACATGTTTCGCAAGTCTCGTGCTAGGCTGGAAAACCCCTGCTGAGGAGCCTGCCGACATGGCCATTTTCAACCAACACGCTGCAACAAAGAAGGAAGCGACTTCATTCCCCGCTCCGCTGTCCGCCGAGCCTGTTCCGGAAAAAAAGCCACCCTCCGATGTTCTGCCTGCCGCAAGCCCGCAGCGCTGGAACAACGAACGCAGTGAGGCCAGGGAATCGCTGATCGCGGCCGACATCACGATCGAAGGCAAGATCGAGGGCTCGGGCCATGTGCGTATCGCCGGCAAGTTCAAAGGCGACGTCAACGTGCAGGGCGATCTGACCATCGAGAAGGATGCGAAATTGAACGGCAGTGTGCGTGCGCAGAAGGTGGCGATCGCCGGCGAACTGGAAGGCAATATCGACGCGGCGGCGCAGGTTGACTTGCAGCAATCGGGCGTGCTGATCGGCGATCTGAAAGCGGGTTCGCTAACCGTGGCGGCGGGCTCGCGCATGCGTGGCCAAGCCGAATTCGGCTGGGACGAGGACGCGCCTCCGAAGCGCAACGGCAGGAATGGTTCGGAGAATGGCACCGCATCATGAGTCAGGGCGCGCGACCCGGTAACGCGGGCGCGACACGCATCTGCCCGCACTGCAAGGCCACCATACTCGACAGCGCGAGCGTCTGCCCGGCGTGTCGTCACCATCTGAAGTTTGACCCGGTTGCGCGCGCACGCGCAAAGCGAACCACGTCGGCGCTGCGAGTCGAAGGCACACTGCGCCATCCATCCGCTGGAGACGCGTGGGAGTATTCGATGGTGCTCACGATTCGCAACGACCGCGGCGAGGAGATCGATCGCAAGCTGGTCGGTGTCGGCGCGATGCACCCGGGCGAACAGCGCACTTTCACGCTGACTGTCGATATCTGCGCGGGGGACGATACGGAAACGCCACACCACGGTACACGTCCACACTGACCGTTCTCCCTTGCCTGTGCGGACTCGCGCACAGCATCCCGATGGCGCGAACGCAGCGAATGTTGACGCCTGTCCAACGTGCGGCGCATCATCGATTGGCCTTGTTGCCGAGAACCGGACATGAACATTCGCATTGCCGCAATGATCTGCCTGCTTTGCATGTTATCGATGTTCAATTTGTCCGGTTTGGCGCAGGACGGCATGGGACTCGGTTCGATGTCGCGCGGAAAGGTCTACGATTCGGATGCAAACGCCGACCGGCCGTTCCCGTCTTTCAGATCACCGGAAGACGACGCCCGCCCGGGTCAGCGCTTTTTTCACAAGGGATCCGTTGCGTACAACCGCGGCGATTATCGTTTCGCAATCGACATGTACCGTGTATCGGCTTCCTGGGCTTACAGCCCGTCGGCCTACAATCTTGGCCTGATGTATTCGGAGGGTGACGGCGTCAAGATCGATCTGCCGCGCGCGATGGCCTGGATGACGCTGGCCGCGCAAGGTGGCGATGCGGCCTATGTGCACGCACGCGAACGCATCGGCGCCAAGCTCTCGAACGAGCAGCTCGCTCAGGCCGAAACGATTTTCCACCGGCTCGAGCCGGATTTCGGCATCCAGGCCATATCCCGCCGTGCCAAGACGCGCTGGCTGCAGGTGCGGCGAGCAGCTACCGGTTCGCATGCGGGTTTCGTCGGCGACATTTCGATGGGCGCCTTCCATGCTTCGCCCAACGCAAATCTCTTTGGGAAAGGCCCCACCTTTATCGCCGACATGACATCGAACACGACCACGGAAGGCTCGAAGTGGTACCGGCAGCTGTGGCTCAGCAACAATCCGTACGATTCGAAATTCCTGCAGCCGACAGGAGAGGCCACGGTTGGTCCGTTGATCCTGCTTGATGCGAAGGATGCGACGCCATCCAACAAGCCGGACAGTCCGCACAACTATTGAGCGGGACCACAGAACGCCCAGGATCAGACTCGTGTGCTCGCTGGAAACAAGGGAGACTTCGATATGATCAAGCGCATTTCACCTGCAGCGTATGTCCTTTGGACCCTGCCCTTGTCCTGGGTCGTTCCAGCCTTGGCGCAGTACGACGCCGTCGGACCGGGCGGATCGTCTCTGAGCACGACCTACGGGTCCGCGACGGCCGACCGGCCTTCCGGATTCAGCGGCCCGGAAGACAACGCGCGGCCGGGCGAGAGCTTTTTCCACAAGGGCGTCAAGGCATTCCGCGACAAGCAGTACGCGTTCGCGATCGAGATGTATCAAGTAGCCGCTTCGTGGGCCTACAAGCCGGCCGAATACAATCTCGGCGTCATCTACGCCAAGGGTCAGGGCGTGGCGGTGGATATGCCGCGGGCGATGGCGTGGATGATGCTCGCGGCTGAGCGCGGATCGCGGCGCTACAAGCATGCACGCGAAGCGGTGCGCCAGTCGCTGACCTCCGACCAGCTCACGCAAGCCGAGGCGATCAAGCGTGAACTCGAACCCAAATACGGCGATGCGGTCGCGCTGGCTCGTGCCAAGAACCGCTGGCGCGAAACGCGCGCGGCGGCGACCGGCTCGCATCTGGGTTTCGTCGGCAATCTGCAGGTCGGTGCGAACGATGCCGTGGGATCGAGCCAGAAGACGCCTGACCAGGGCGCCGGACGCATCGGATCCGTTGCCACGACTGCGTCGAATCTGACCGGCGGCAAACAGATCGACGGGTCGGTTGCCTACCGGCAGCTGCGCGAGACCGACAACCCGTACGATCCGAGATTCGCACCGGTGACCGGCACAGCGACGGTCGGCCCGATGACCGCGGTAAAGAGCGACGCCGACAAGCCTGCCAAGCCCGCGAAAAAAACCGGCGACAGCTCAGACAACGCATCGCACGAGTGACCCGCATGGGCAGGCATGGTCGCGGTCCTGAACACGCTGACGGACGGCTACCTCAAAGACAATCCGTAACGCGCGGATTGCCGTCGCGCGCTGATGCGGCGCACCAACCTACCCGCCGCGCGACCGCTGGCTCCGCTACGGCATCGGTAGCGCCGCTGCGCTAGGACATCAGCACCAATTCCTCGGCCGAGGTCGGGTGGATCGCGACGGTCGCATCGAAATCGGCCTTGGTCGCGCCCATCCGCAGGGCGACCGCGAAACCCTGCAGCATTTCGTCGACGCCCGGGCCGAGCATGTGGATGCCCGCGACACGCTGCTCATCGCCCACGCAGACCAGTTTCATGAGTGAGCGTTCTTCGCGCCCGGCCAGCGCCGTCAGCATCGGTCGAAAACGCGCGCGATGTATGCTGACCGCATCACCGTGTTCGGCGACAGCCTGCGCCTCCGACAGCCCCACCGTAGCAAACGGCGGATGCGAAAAGATCACGGTCGGAATGTTGGTGTAATCGAGCTTGGCCTGCGAGCGACCACCGAACAGCCGATCTGCCAGATAGCGGCCCGCCGCGATCGCGACCGGAGTCAACGCGATCCGCCCGGTCACGTCGCCGACCGCGTGCACGCCTTCGATATTGGTGTCTTGCCACTCGTCGGTCATGACATTGCCGCCCGGATCGCACTTGATCCCGGCGGCGTCAAGACCGAGCGCCTCGCTGTTCGGCGCGCGCCCGGTTGCCCAGATCAGCGTGTCGAAGCCTCGCGCGATGTCGTCAGCGCCGAAATGCAACGCGTACTTGTCATCACCCTCATGTGTTGCCGTCAGCGGCAGGCAGCCAAACACCAACTCAATGCCGCGCGCGGACATCGCATCGCACAATGCACCGGCCAGTTCCTGATCGAAGGATCGCAGAAGTTGTTTCGAACGCACGAACAGGCGTACGCGTGCGCCGAGCGCATGCAGAACACCGGCCAGCTCGACAGCAATGTAACTTCCACCGACAACCGCAACGCTCTGCGGGCGACATTCGAGCGCGAAGAACCCATCCGAATCGATGCCGAGTTCGCAGCCCGGAAGATCCGGCCGACGCGGGCGTGAACCGGTCGCTATGAGAATATGGTCCGAGCTCAGCTCGCGCGCGTCCGCCACGATCGTGCGCGCATCCGAAAAGCGACCGGCGGCATCGATCAGATCGATGCCGTGACTGGCGATGCGATCGCGATAGCTCGCATGGATATTCGCGATGTATTGCTGGCGGCGCTTGACGAATGCCGCCCAGTCGAACACGCCTGGCGACGCGGCAAAACCGACTTCGTGCGCAAGCTGCTGTTGATCGGCGAGCTCGGCCGCGAGCCACATCGCCTTTTTCGGTACGCAGCCGAGATTGACGCAGGTGCCGCCAAGTGCCCCCGGCTCCAGCAGCGCCACTTTCGCGCCGTGCCGTGCCGCCCGAAAGGCCGTCGCGAGCCCGCCTGACCCGGCACCGAGAACGATCAAGTCATGAGATTTGGCGGTCATCGCTCAATCCTGCGAACTTCGGTGCCGATGCGCGCGTGACGAAACCATGCCGTGCATTTCGTGCACGGTCGGTTTCTGCCAAGGTGGTGACGTGCGCCAATCGCGTGATGACCGACCGTCACAGAACGCACGCTAGTTGGCAACCGAGGATGCAGCGGCAATCGGCACGTACAGTGCGCTCGGGTGCCCGGCATCATGGTACAGCGTCACCGTCACGGTGCGTGCATCCTTGCCGGATTCCTTCGCAACGACACCGCTCGAGTTGTAGTTCTTCTCGGCGTACATCGAATTGACCGGGCCGATGACCAGACGCAGGCGACTGCCTTTCGCGATGCGTCGCGCGCTGAACGTGAAGTGGTCGAAATCGTAGCGTTCGATGTTGCCGGGATCGACCAATTCGGCCTTGCGCAGGCTCTTGCGGTAGCGCGCGCGAATTCCGTCGCTGCTCAGGAAAACACTGCTGCCATCGGGCCTGATCTCGAAAATGTCGGCGAACAGATCGCTATCGGGCTGATTCAGAGCGATCCAGGTGGAGAGCTTGAAAAACCCGGCAATATCGGTATCGGTGGCGAATTCGGGCGTGTGATAGACCAGCAGCTTGCCCGACGACCGCAGCACACCGCGCTGGTCGGTCAGTCCGCTCTCGTCCTGGTCGGACTCCCAATCCGCGGAACTGGTGTCGAGCGGATCGTAGGCGTAGTGATCCGGCGCGCCACTGCCGGCATGCTCGCGGCGCAGATCGCCCGACGCGAATGCGCTGTTCGCACGCGAGGCAGTCGAATCGAGATACATCGGTTCGCTGCGCGCAGCTACCGCATCGAGTGAGGGCGCGTACCGCCACGCTTCCTCGCCGGTGACGTAGTAGGCGACACGGTCCTTGAGGAAATCGGGTTTCTTGCCGTCCTTCATGGTCCAGTCGAACCAGGATTTGTGCAATTCGTTCATGTCGAGCAGGGAAGCGGGGCCGAACTTGAGACCGCCAACCTCGGCTTTCGGCGTGCGCGTGCCGGCGTGGTCCCATGGACCGATGATGAGCCAGTGCCGAGCCTTGTCCGCAGCCGAACCGTACTGCATGTGTTCGCGGTAGAACGCGAGCGCACCCGGCTGATCGCCGTCGTACTGGCCGCAAATTGAAAGGATCGGCAGGCTCAGTTTCGCGTAGTCGGCAGGCGTCGGCTTGAAACTGTCCCAGTAATCATCCTGCATCGGGTGCGAAACCCAGGTATGGAAGATCGACGACGGATTGCCGACGTAGCCATCGAGCTGATCAAACGGCGCGTGCGCTTTGTACCAGCGGCGAAATTGCGCCGACCAGAAGCTGCTGTCGCCGAAGATCTTTTCCTGCGCCGTATGACCGCTGACGAAGGTCAGCCACTGCATGTCGTAGGCATAGAACATATTGTGCTGCATCGGGTAGTCGACGCCAGGCATCGGCGACGCCACCGGCACGATGGTCGCCAGATGCGGTGGAAATTCCTTGGCCGTCGCCCACTGGTCGTACCCGGCGTAAGACCCGCCCCACATGGCGACCTTGCCGTTGCACCAGCTCTGTCCGGCCAGCCACTCTACGACGTCGTGCCCGTCCTTCGCCTCCTGCAGCAGCGGTGTGAATTGCCCTCCCGAGTTGCCGCGGCCACGCACGTCGACGGTCAGGAAAACGTAGCCGTGCGAAGCAAAATACATCGCACGATCGTGATAATTCGCGGAGATATACGGCGTCAACGTGAAGACGCACGGCAACGGCTGCTTCTGTCCGCGCGGACGATACAAGGTGGCGTCGAGTTTGACCCCGTCACGCATTGGAATGCCGACACCCCACTGGAATTGCACCGGCTTACCCTCGCCGACTTGGCCGCCACGCGCCATTGCGCCGCTCGCAAGTGCCATCGCAAACAGCGCCACCCAGCAGCAGTTCACCAGACGCATTTCATCTCCCCTCGTTTGAACACCGGCATCACAGAAAACGCGCCGCATCGTATGCGCTGATGTCGAAAGACGGCTCGCGGTCATTCGCGATTTCGCTGACCAGAACACCGGTCATCGCCGACATGCTGATGCCAAGCATGCCATGCCCGGTCGCGAGAATCAGATTCCCGATGCCCGGCGCCCGCCCTATCATGGGTAGATCGTCGGGAGTCATCGGCCGCCAGCCGTACCATTCCTCGATCACCTCGCGGCCCTCCGGTTCGTGCAAATACGCCGCGGCGCCGCGTTTCAGTGCATCCAGACGCGTGCGATTCAGGCGCCCGTCGTAACCGGCGAACTCCATCGTGCTGCCAAGGCGATAACCCGATTGCCAGGCGGTCACACACACGCTCGCCTCCTTCAGCACGAGCGGAATGCGCGGGCAACGCGAAGGCCGCGTATAGGTGATCGAATAGCCCTTGCCCGGCTGGATCGGCAGACGCAAACCGAGCATGCGAGCGAAGCGCGGCGACCACGAGCCGAGCGCCAGCACCACATCGCGCCCGGCAAAATCGCCGCGCGACGTGCAGACGCGGACTACCCGGCCTGCGTGCCGCTCGATCACCTCGATACACGTGTTTTCCTCGATCATGCCACCTTTAGCCCGCACGATCCGTGCGAGTTCGTCAACGTAGCGATCCGGCCGCAGATGGGCGTCGCGTGGATTGAAATAGCCGCCGACAATTTCTTCCTTCAACGTCGGCTCGAGCGCGAGCGCGCCGGCGCTGTCGAGCGATTCGATCGGCAAGTCGATTTCGCCGAGAATCTGCGGCAACCAGCGAGATCGCTCGAACGCACGCGCATCCCGAAACACGTACAGCGTGCCGGTCGGCTCGAACTCGCAGTCAAGTTGCTCGTCCCGGATCAGTTGCTCGATCAACGTGCGCGAATGAGCCAGCAGCGGGAATCTGGCGAGAGTCGCGCGTTGGAAGTCCGGCCAGTTGCAGTGCCGTGCAAAACACCACAACCAGCGCAACAGGGCGGGATCGAGACGCGGCCGGATGCGCAACGGCGCGTCGGCCTTGAACATGCAGGTCAGCGCGTTGGCGAACACACCCGGCATTGCCAGCGGAGGCGCGTGGCTCGGTGTCAGCGTTCCGCAATTGCCGTGCGAGGCCCCCGACCCAACACTACCCTGATCGAGCACGGTAACGCCGCGTCCCGACGCCAGCAGGTAGTGGGCACAGACCAGGCCAATAACACCGCCGCCCAGCACCAACACATCGGTTTGTCGGCTCATGACCGCTATTGTACCGGGGCACACAAGCCGGGCGGCAGCCTGCGGACCGTACGGGATCCTACGCGGTTCCTGAAAGATTCCGCCCCCCGCACGTTTCCTATGAACGGGGCCGTAACCGGGCAGTCGCACTGATCGATGATGCGGTCCCGGCGTTGTATCATCCGCCCTGTATCGCGATGGGTTCGTAGATGCTCCCATAAGATCTTGGCGCGATGCGCAAATCCCGTTTTCAACCACGCATGCGAGGATTCAATCTATGAAGATCAAACTCAGTGGACCGGCCTTGGCGATTGCCGCGGCAGCGATGTTTGCGGCTGCTCCGATCATGGCTACGGCTGGCAGCGGCAGTGACGGCAAGGGTGACTGCATCGGTGGCAACGCCTGCAAGGGTCAGAGCGCGTGCAAGACCGCCAACAGCTCCTGCAAGGGTCAGAACGCGTGCAAGGGACAGGGCATGGCGATGATGACCAAGGACGAATGCGCCAAGGCCGGTGGTCACATGAAAGATGAAGACAAAATGGGTGGTGGCGAGTAACTGCTCGCGTCTTTTCCATTGCAACGGAGCGGTCCTGCGATCGCTCCGTTGTTTCTGGCCTACACGATGAGTCCCGACAACAAGCGACCCGAACTCGGTTTCGGCTTGGGTTTGCGGCCGGAGCATTACCACGACATCGTCGATGGATCACCCGACGTCGACTGGTTCGAGCTGCTCAGCGAAAACTACCTGGTCAGCGGTGGCAAGCCGCTCTACTATCTTGATCGCATCGTCGAGCGCTATCCCGTCGTGATGCATGGTGTGTCACTGTCCATCGGCGGCAGCGACCCGCTCGATCGGGACTATCTCGGGCAACTCAAGGCGTTGGCGCGGCGCACCAAACCGCGCTGGATATCCGATCACCTGTGCTGGACCGGCATCGACGGCCGTAACCTGCACGATCTGATGCCGTTGCCGCAAACCGATGAGGCTGTGAATCACATCGCGCGTCGCGTGCGCGATGTTCAGGATTTTCTCGGCTGCCGTATCCTGCTCGAAAACGTATCAAGCTATCTGACCTACACCCATTCGACCCTTGATGAATGGCAGTTTCTCTCGACCATTGCCGAGGAAGCCGACTGCCTGATTCTGCTCGATATCAACAACATCTACGTCAGCGCGCAGAATCACGGATTCTCGCCGATCGATTATTTGCGTGGCGTACCGGTCGAACGGGTCTGGCAGTTCCATCTGGCCGGACACAGCCATCAGCACCAGTTGCTGATCGACACCCACGACCATCAGATCCCCGACCCGGTCTGGGATCTGTATGCGCAGGCACTGCGGCGTTTTGGCAACGTGTCGACCATGATCGAACGCGATGCCGACATCCCGCCACTCGCCGAACTCGTTGCCGAGCTCGATCAGGCGCGCGCGGTTGCCGGAGACGTACGCGAGGCCGCCTGAATGCCCGCGGCGCCGAATCTGGCTTCTCTCCAGCGACAAATGCAGGGCCATGTCCTGCACGGTGATCCCACCGTCACGCCGTGGATCGATGGCGCCCGCGATATTCCGGCGGTGGATCGACTGCACGTCTATTCCGAAGCCTACCAGCTGCGCCTGACCGAAGTGCTCGAAAACGATTTCAGCGGTGTCCTCGCGTGGCTTGGCAACGAGGCGTTCGCCATCCATGCGCGCGTCTATATCGGCGCGCACCCTTCGTCGCTGCCATCGGTCCGCTGGTTCGGCCGCGATTTCGCCGATTTCCTCCGAGCGCGCGTTCCCGATCAACCCTTGCTTGCGGAACTGGCCGAATTCGAGTGGACCAAAGGTGAAGCTTTCGACGCCGCAAATCGGGAATCCGTCACCGTCGAGGCGATGGCGCAGGTGCCGGTCGATGCCTGGCCGGGCATGCACTTCGCGCTGCACCCGAGCGTGCGGCAGCTGCGCCTGGACTCGAATGTGCCGTCGATCTGGCGCGCGATCACGGCGGACCCACCCGAGGCCACTCCGCGATGGGCGCATGCGCCGACCTCGTGGCTGCTGTGGCGACGCGATCTCGAGGTCCATTGGCGCTCACTCGATTCCGACGAAGCCGGGGCGCTGCGAAGCGCGGCCGCCGGCGCCGATTTTTCTCAAATCTGCGCGCGTCTGCATGCCGATTCCGACATCGCCGAGGATGCCGCGCCGCTGCGCGTCGCCGGCATGCTCAAACGGTGGCTGGCTGACGGCCTGGTGAGTGCCCTGGAATACGGCGACGTGGACTGAGCTCGCTTTCCATCCAAGTTGGCATCAAATCTGCTTGGCTCTCAAGAGCGGGACCACCACTTGGGGGAAAAGCGATGGAAAAGACCACGTCTGAATTGCTGCTGACCTTGCGCTCTCCGGAATCCGGCTGGCTGGCCGCGATGATCTGTGCGTTCGACGAAGCCTCGCGCGACCCTAGTTTCGAGGGATATCAGCGTGGCTTGTTGCGGACATTGCTCGAGATGGGCAGCGTGCCGACCCCCGTTTCGCGGGCCGCAGCCGATCGCCTTTCGCAGTTCGAACGCACCATCCGCCACGGCGCGACAACCGACGAAGCGGCCGACCTGGACGCAATGTGTCCGAATTTGACACTTTCCGACCCGGTTGCCGCCTGAGGATTGTTCAACGTCAAACGTGGCACCGCTCGTTGCAGAACAGTCGAGCACGCGCGTCCGCGAGTGACACGATGGCGCATGTATCCGGCACTCATCTCGACGCCCAACCGCTCGTCTTGAGATCTTCGACAAGGTCTGGACACGCGCAGCAGGACACAACTTCGCAACGCTGAAACACCCGTGAACGTTATTGGCGTGCCGTTCGGCCCCACGCTTCAAGCGTCATGCTCGGAGCCTGCCCGGCTTTCCGCAAGAGTCGAACAGGTCTTGAGGTTCCGCTAAACCGCATTCTTGAAGCGTTGGGTGGCCGCAGCATTGACACCGCACCGGCGTCGCGCGAGCGTAGCTGCATGATCACGATGTTGCGCTGGCTTTCGCCGATTTTCCTCGCACTGCTCGTTGCATGCTCCAGTGCACCGCCGCGAAGCAGGGAAGTGCCGCTGCGTACCGACACGGCACGCGCCGATGCGGCCAACGCAGTGCTGTTCCGCGCGATCGCGCTGGTCGGCGTGCCGTACCATTTCGGCGGCAACACGCCGCTCGGAGGATTCGATTGCAGCGGCCTGGTGGCGTACGTGTTTCGGGACGCGGCCGGCATTGCGTTGCCGCGGACCTCGCGCGCGATGAGCGAACTCGACGCACCGACACTCGATCGCGATGAACTCCAGCCCGGCGATCTGGTGTTTTTTCGCCGCCGTCGCCGGATCAGTCATGTCGGCATCTATGTGGGCCAGCGGCGTTTCGTGCACGCGCCGAATGCCGGCGGTACCGTACGACTGGATCGACTCGACGGTCCTTGGTGGCGCGAGCATTTCGCCTACGGCAAACGCGTGCTCTGACGTGCGTCGGAATCCGGTTCTCAAGCCGCTTCGGCCCCCGCCTGCACCATTTGCGACAACCTGCGCAGTGCCACCGACGCGATCGGATAATCGACGGTCTGGGTGCGGATTTCGCCGAGCATGCCGAGGGTAAAGCGCAATACCGCATCGTCCCGACCAAGCCATATCGCGACCGGGTGTTCCACGTCGGGTTCGGCTGCGGAGAGCACCTGCACGGCCAGCGCTCGATGCTGAGTGTTCAGCTCGTCGCGCAACGAACCGCGCGCCTGCGCGTGCCAGCGGCTTTCCACCGGCAGGTTTTCGATCTGGCTCCGCAACGCATCGAGCTCGAGCGCCTGGCCAAGCTCGAAAAACACCGAACCGACCCTTTCAACGGGCTGTCCGCTCTCACGCGCCACCTCGACGATATCGAGCGCGGCGCCGAGCACCGGAACCGTGGCCAGACGCCGCGCCAGTGTTTCATCGACGCCCATACCCTGCCATTTCTCGACATCGACGTCGTAATCCGCACGGCCGGTTTCGGTCAATACGCGCGGCAACGCAGTGTTGAGCTCGGCGACACCGGGCGCATAGCGCCCGACGACGCCAGCGATGTCCACGGCGACGCCACCGCGACGATTGAGCAGCCAGCGCGTCAGATTGCGCAGCAGCGCCCAGATCTTGAGCAATGCGTCGATCTGCACCGGCTCTCCCACCTGACCATCCAGCGCATCAATGTCGGCCCACAGGCCACGCGCATCCATCACCTCGCGGACGACGGTATAGGCCTTGGCAATCGCCGCCGGTGATTGGCCCGTGTCCTCGTGCATGCGCAATACGAAGGTTGCGCCCATGCGGTTGACCATCGAATTGGTCACTGCCGAGGAAATGATTTCACGTTTCAGCCGGTGGCGTTGCATGTGCGCCGCAAAATCCTCTCGCAACGGCTCCGGAAAGTAGCGCGCCAGTTCCTTTGACAGATACGGATCTTCCGGGACATCGGAATCGAGCAACTCCTGATACAACTTGATTTTCGAGTACGACAGCAGTATCGCGAGT
Organism: Rhodanobacteraceae bacterium; assembly: GCA_049583635.1. Lineage (GTDB taxonomy): Bacteria > Pseudomonadota > Gammaproteobacteria > Xanthomonadales > Rhodanobacteraceae > Dokdonella_A. The sequence continues at coordinate 5,448 of JBAUWF010000062.1, read as the reverse complement.
TCCGGGCGCGACATGCCCTGATGGTGCGCTTTTCGCTCCATCAGCTCACTGTCGCTCGGCAGCGATTCGATCTGCCGGTCAAGCATTCCCTCCGCTTCGAGCATGCGGATGAAATGCGCCTTTGCGCCAAGGCGCTCGACCGACATCTGCTCCATCAGCGTGATCGCCTGGTTCTGCCGGTAGTTGTCGCGCAATACCAGACGCTCCAACTCGTCGGTCATCGCGGCGAGCAGGCGATTGCGCTCTTCGAGCGTCATCTCGCCTGCCTGCACAGCCGCGTTGAGCAGTATCTTGATATTGACTTCGTGATCGGACGTATCGACGCCGGCCGAATTGTCGATGAAATCAGTGTTCAGCAGGACATGACGCCCGGCCGCCTCGACGCGGCCCTTCTGCGTCACGCCCAGGTTGCCGCCCTCGCCGATTACCTTGCAGCGCAGATTCGACGCGTTGATGCGCAAGCTGTTGTTGGCACGATCACCAACATCCGCGTTGGTCTCGCTCTCGGCCTTGATGTATGTGCCGATACCGCCGTTCCAGAGCAGATCGACCGGAGCCTTGAGAATCGCGCTGATCAATTCATTCGGCGCCAGTGCGGTAATGTCCGCAGGAATATCCAGCGCCCGATGCATCTCGGGCGAAATCGGAATCGACTTGACGCTACGCGCAAAAACACCGCCACCGGCGGAAATCAGCGAGACATCGTAGTCCGCCCATGACGAGCGCGGCAGCGCGAACATGCGCTCGCGTTCAGCGAACGATGTCGCTGCATCGGGATCCGGGTCAAAAAAGATGTGCCGGTGATCGAACGCCGCCACCAGGCGGATGTGCCGCGACAGCAGCATGCCGTTGCCGAACACGTCGCCGGACATGTCGCCGATGCCGACGCAGGTAAAGTCCTGAGCCTGGCAATCACGTCCAAGCGCCCGGAAATGGCGCTTTACCGATTCCCAGGCACCCTTGGCCGTGATGCCCATGCCCTTGTGGTCGTATCCGGCCGAGCCGCCCGACGCAAACGCGTCGCCAAGCCAGTAGTTGTGCTCGGCACTGAGCGCATTGGCGATATCGGAAAACGTCGCGGTGCCCTTGTCCGCGGCGACCACGAGATACGGATCGTCCTGGTCGTAACGAACAACACCTTCCGGGTGTATCACCTTGCCGTCCATCAGGTTGTCGGTGATGTCGAGCATGCCATTGATGAACATGCGATAGCAGGCAATCCCTTCGGCCAGCACCGCTTCACGATCGCCCGACGCGGGCGGACGCTTGACGAAAAAACCGCCTTTGGAGCCGACCGGAACGATGACCGTGTTCTTGACCATCTGCGCCTTGACCAGTCCGAGTACTTCGGTGCGGAAATCCTCGCGCCGATCGGACCAGCGCAACCCGCCACGCGCAACCGGACCGAAGCGCAGATGCACGCCCTCCACGTGCGGACCATGCACGAATATCTCGCGATAAGGGCGCGGCTTCGGCAGATCCGGCACCATGCTCGAATCGAACTTGAAGCTCACGCATTCGCGCGGTTCGCCATCGCGCAACTGGAAGTAACTGGTACGCAACGTCGCACCTATCACGGCAAGATAGGCACGCAGGATGCGGTCCTCATCCAGACTCTGCACGCGATCGAGCAGGGTCTTGATGGCGCCGATGAGCACGTCGATTTGGCGCTGCCGGGACTCGCCGCGCACTGCAAGAATATCGTCGATAAACGTCGGCTGCTGCTTGAGCACGTCCTCGGCCACCAGCGTCGTCAGTTCCTTGGCCAGGCGTTTGCGCGCCGATTCGGTTGCCGTCTTGCCGGCACTCTCGCGCTTCGGATCAAACGCTGCCTCGAACAGTTCCACCAGCAGTCCCGCAATCGCCGGGTAACGACCCAGCGTCTGCTCCATGTAGCTCTGCGAAAACGGCACACCGGTTTGCAACAGATATTTGCAGTAGGCGCGCAACATACCGACCTGACGCCAGCCCAGGCGCGCGCTCAGCACCAGCTTGTTGAACGCGTCGTTCTCGGCCTTGCCACGCCAGATCTTCTCGAATGCGGTCTGGAAGGTGTCGCGAATCTGATCGATTTCGAAGTCGCAGTGTACCGCCGTGCGCACTTCCATATCCTGGATGTAAAGACGTCCGCCCTGCGCATCGATCGCATACAAGCGTTCAGCAAGCACTTTGAGGCCCATGTTTTCGAGCAGCGGGATGACTTCGGACAGCGCAATATCCGCGCCGAGCCTGAACACCTTGAAATGCAACGTGTCCGGTTTGCGCCGCGAACGATACAGACTGAGGCGGATATCTGATGCGTCTTGCAAACTGGCGGCGATCTCGACATCGCTGGCCGCAACGTGTGGCGTGACGTCTTCGATATAGCCTACCGGCAATGCGCGGCCGTACCAGTTGGCCAGTTTCGAACCCTTGTCGTCACCATGGCGCTGAACCAGAATTTCGTGCAAATCGTCGTGCCAGTTGCGCACCACCTGGATAATCTTCGCTTCCAGATCGTTGGCATTGTGGGATGGCGCATCACCCGGTTTCGGGCGCACCACCAGATGCAGACGAGCCAACACCGATTCGCCAACCTGAATCGACGAATCCAGCCGCTCGCCACGCAGCGCGCGTTTCAAGATCGCCTCGATGCGTTCGCGTATCTCGGTATTGAAACGATCCCGCGGCAGATAGACGAGGCACGAAAAGAATCGACCGTACTTGTCGCGACGCATGAACAGCCGAGTACGCGCGCGCTCCTGCAATTCGAGTATGCCTGTCGCGCTCGCGTAGAGTTCGTCCTCGGTGCACTGAAACAATTCATCGCGCGGCAGCGTCTCCAGAATGTGCCGCAGCGCCTTGCCCGAATGCGAATCGCGCTTGAGACCGGCGCGCCGCATCACCGCAGCAAACTTCTCGCGCACCAGCGGCACATCCTGCGGCCGCCGCATGTACGCTCCCGAGGTGAACAACCCGAGGAAGCGCTGTTCCGCAATCGGTGCCCCGGCCCCATCGAACTTGAGCACGCCGATGTAGTCCATGTATCCGGATCGATGCACGCTCGCACGCGAGTTGGTCTTGGTCAGAATGATGGCGTCGATCGCACCCGACTGCGGGAGTTCGGTCGCAGCCAGCGTGCGCAGCGAGCGCGGCGCAACCGAACGCTCGGAGCCGCGCAGAATGCCGAGACCCGACCCTTCCACCGACCGCAGGACCTCGTCGCCGTCCAGTTGCGCAACTTCGTACTCGCGGTAGCCGAGGAAGGTGAAATGATCATCCGCGGCCCAGCGCAAAAACTCCTGCGCTTCAGCAACGCCGGCGGCGGCGATCGGCAGCGTGCGCGACGGCAATTCGTCCGCGATCGCGCGCATTCTTGCGCGCATCGGTTTCCAGTCCGCCACGCACGCGCGCACGTCATCGAGCGCAGCCGATACACGCTGGGTCAGGCGCTCGAGTTCAGCCTTCTCGGTGATGCGATCGATCTCGAAAACCATCATCGATTCGGTGCTGCCCTCGGCCGCCGCATCGTCGCTGATCGCCAACATCCGTCCACTGCCATTACGCAGTACGCGATAGCTCGGATGGATAGCCGTATGCACCTGCAACCTGGACTCGGTGAGAGCCACGCCGATCGAATCGACCAGAAACGGCATATCGTCGGTAACCACCTCGACAACGCTGTGGGTGGATTCGACACCGGCGCCCGGATTGAATACCCGCACGATCGCCGTATCGGCCTTGCGTTCGCGAGCGAATTCGAGCAATCCCAAGGCAAGCTCGGCCCAGTCTTCGGGCGGTCGCGTCGCAATGTCCTCCGCGGGTATTCGACTCAGGAACTGCTTGACGAACAGCTGCGCCTCACGCAGTGGGGGCCCGCTCAACCGGTCGCTCAGCTGCTCAATGACGGCACCAACGCGCAGGTCGGCAACTTCGGCCTGTTGAGCACTCATGAAAGCTCCAGCGGCGGCTATCGAGGGGCCGCAGGATAGCTCTACACGCAAGGGGAAGCCAGCGTGTGCTTGCAACGAAATTCGGGGTATTGCGAATCCGCAATTTGCTGCAAACACTCATGGTGATGTTGCCATCGCGCCGTCGCGACCGACGACGCATGCGTCGATTGATCAGCGCCGCACCCGTCGTCCGCGACATTCCACGAGGTTGACCTCAGCGCAGACCTGTTTCGTTACGCGCAATCACGAGACGCTGAATCTCGCTTGTCCCCTCGTAGATTTCCGTGATCTTGGCGTCGCGGAAATAGCGCTCGAGTGGCATTTCCTTCGAATACCCCATGCCGCCATGAATTTGCAGCGCCTGATGGGTTATCCACATTGCTGCTTCCGAAGCCGTCAGCTTCGCGATCGCGGCTTCGGTGCTGAAGCGACCGCCACTGCGCGCCGCCTCGTCCTTGACGAACGCCGCGCGCAAGGTCAGCAACAAAGAGGCGTCGAGACGACATTTCATGTCCGCGATCTTGGACTGGATCATCTGAAAGCTGCCGATCGGCTGGCCGAACGCCTTGCGATCGCGCACATAGTCGAGCGCCAGTTCGTAAGCGGCGCGCGACAGCCCGACGGCTTGCGAGGCAATGCCGATGCGCCCGGCGTCAAGCACGCCCATTGCAATCTTGAATCCCTCACCTTGCTTGCCGATCAAGTCGGCGGCGGGCACCCGGTAGTCACTGAACTCGATCTCGCATGTCGCCGAGGCGCGGATACCGAGCTTCGGTTCGGTCTTGCCACGATGAAAGCCGTCTGCCGCGGTATCGATGATGAAAGCGCTGATACCCCTGGCGCCACGGTCCGGATCAGTCATGCAGAACAGCAGAATGTACTTGGCCACCGGTCCCGATGTGATCCAGCTCTTCTTGCCATTGATCACGAAACTGCCGTCGTGCTGGCGCTCGGCTCGACAGCGCATGGCGGTCGCGTCGGACCCGGATTGCGGCTCGGTCAGCGCGAACGCACCGATCTCGGCGCCTGATGCAATCGGTACGACGTACTTCTGTTTCTGCACGTCGCTGCCGTACTTGAGCAGCCCGTTGCAGTACAAGGTGTTGTTGACCGACATGATCGTCGAATGCGCGCAATCGACCGCGGCAATCTCGATCATGGCCAGCACGTAGGAGATCGCGTCCATCCCCGCCCCGCCGTACTCGTTCGGCACTTCAATGCCCATCAGCCCCAGTTGGCCCATCGCGCGGATAGTCTCGAGCGGAAACTCGCCGGACTGATCGAACTTGGCCGCGATCGGGGCGATGCGCTTGTGCGCAAAATCGCGCGCGATCGACTGGATCGAAAGCTGCTCGTCGGTGAATCGAAAATCCATACGCGATCCTCGGGTTCGCTTCGCCGGTGACTGCCAACAACAAAAACAATACGTGAGCAAGTTGGTCATGTTACCGGTTTCGCACGCCGCTGGAAAAAAGGTGTCCGGCACCCGTCGCCATGCCATTTCACAGCCGATCAG
>JBAUWF010000061.1:0-28684 GCA_049583635.1 Rhodanobacteraceae bacterium | reverse complement strand
CGCCCGCGTCGCCGCGCGCGCAGCGACGCGCCAACCGCCACGCGGCGTCGCTGACGATCGCTATGCATATCGAATCCCGCGCCCGCGGTCCCGACCTTGTACTCGTGCATGGCTGGGCCATGCACGGCGGTGTCTTCGAGCCGCTGACCGAACGCCTCGCGCCGCACTTCCGGCTGCATCTGGTCGATCTTCCAGGCCACGGGTACAGCCGCGACGAGAACGCGGGTCCGGATTTGCGCGCTTGCGCGCAGCGCATTGTCGATACGACACCGCCGGCGTTGTGGCTGGGCTGGTCGCTCGGAGGGCTCATCGCGTTGCGTGCTGCGATTGATTTTCCCGACCACGTGCGCGGACTTGTGCTGATCGCGGTGAATCCGCGTTTCGTCACGGCGCCGCAGTGGGCGCATGGCGTTGCGCACGAGGTATTCGAAAGCTTCAGCGCGGATCTGCGCAGCGATTACCGGCGCGCGATCGATCGCTTTCTCGCGCTCGAGCTGCACGGTTCGGCACAGGCGCGCGAACAACTACGCGATCTCAAACGCCGCGTATTCGAGCGCGGCGATCCTTCGATCGAAGTCCTGCAACAAGGACTCGATATTCTCGACGGCGCGGATTTTCGCGACGATCTGCCGAAGCTCACGATGCCGAGCCTTTGGATCGCCGGAAGCCGCGACAAGCTGGTCCCCGCCGCCGCGATGCGCTGGGCTGCCACGCATAGCCCGCGCGGGTCGTACCTCGAACTTCCATCCGGGCACGCGCCGTTCCTCGGCCATGCCGAGGCGATAGCCGAAGCGATCGAAACGTTCGCCGCCACGGCGTTGCCGCCATGACCGGCGAGCTCGATCTTGCCCAGGTGCGCCGTGCGTTCGCACGTGCCGCTGCCGACTATGACGCGCATGCCGCATTGCAGATGGAAGTCGGCCGGCGGTTGCGCGAACGGCTCGAGTGCGCGACGCGCGAGCCTGAACGCGTGCTCGATGTCGGCGCCGGCACCGGTCACGGCGCGGCCGCATTGCGAGCGCACTGGCCGCGCGCAAAGGTCATCGCGCTCGATCTGTCGCTGCCGATGCTGCGCGTCGCGAAGCGCAGGGCCGGATGGTGGAAACCGTTCATGCGCGTGGCCGGCGATGCGCTCGCGCTGCCGCTGCCCGATCGCGGCATCGATGTGCTGCATTCCAACCTGTGCATCCAGTGGTGCGACGGCTCGGCGTTGCCGTTCGCCGAATTCGCGCGCGTGCTCAAACCCGGCGGCCTGATGTTGCTGTCGACGTTCGGCCCCGACACCTTGCGCGAATTGCGCGCTGCCTGGGCTGCGGCCGACGATGCGCACCCGCACGTCGGGCGCTTTCTCGATATGCACGACATCGGCGATGCGATGCTCGCCGCCGGTCTGCGCGATCCGGTGCTCGACGTCGAACATCTCACGGTCACCTACCCCGACGTGCATGCGTTGATGCGCGAGCTCAAGGGTATCGGCGCGACCAACGCCGCGAGCGATCGCGCGCGTGGCCTGACCGGCAAGGCGCGCTTCGCGCGCATGCGCGAGGCCTACGAAGCGATGCGTGTCGACGGCCGCATCCCGTCGACCTGGGAAATCGTCTACGCCCACGCGTTCGGCCCACCCGAAGGTCAGCCGCGGCGCTCCGGCGTCGATGGTGAGGTCGCGACATTTTCGGCCGAGAGGCTGCGCGGCTCGCGGCGCAAGCGCTGACGGGAAGGCGTCGAGTCTATGGGATATCCGCATGCGGCCGAAGGTTGGGCACTCTGTCTGGATCAGGCCGCTATCGGCCGATCGCCTGCTGCAAACACGCCGCAAAGCGGTCACTCGAAAAGCGTCGAGCACCGCGACGAGTTGAGAGTTCACACCGCCAGCACAGCTAAGGATCGCCGGATACCAGAAATGCAAACCTGCGCACAAAGCAAGGCGGCCGTCAGCGAGGAACGAGTGGCCACACGTGGCTCCGGCCTGGAAATGGATCCAGGGTACGCGTACCTGCGCTCAGCGAGAACGCCAAAGCAGCGTGACTCAAGCCAGATGGCTCCGGGATTCCCGCGTGGCTCAGTCTCCCAGGACTGCCCGTTTCATTTTCACGCTCACCACCGCAGCATGATCTTGCCGATATGCGAGCTGCTTTCCATTAATCTGTGCGCGTCGGCGGCCTCTACAGCGGGGAAGACGTGGTCGATCACCGGTCGGACCGCGCCTGCCTCAAGCAGCGGCCAAACTCTTTTTTGGAGCACATGCGCGAGTGCGTGCTTGAACGCAACGGACCGTGCGCGCAAGGTCGATCCGGTAATGACCAGGCGGCGACGCATGATTGTCGCGGCGTCGATGTCGGCGCGGCGGCCACCGAGCGTGGCGATCAGTACCAGTCGACCGCCTTCGGCCAACGTATCGAGTTCGCGCGGAATGTAATCCCCGGCGACCATGTCCAGGATCACGTCCACGCCGCGACCTTGCGTGCATTCCTTCACTACCTCGACAAAGTCTTCCACTCGGTAGTTGATGGCACGTTGCGCACCAAGCTTCTCGCAGGCATCACACTTCGCCGTACTGCCAGCGGTCGCGAACACACGATGGCCCAGCGCATGCGCCAACTGGATCGCGGTCACCCCAATGCCGCTGGAGCCGCCCTGTACCAACAGGGTTTCCCGCGCGCCGCCTTCGCCGTGACCAAGCTGGCCGCGTTCGAACACGTTGCTCCACACGGTAAAACAATTCTCCGGTAGAGCCGCCGCCTCAAGCGTCGAAAGCCCTTTCGGGACCGGCAGACACTGCGCGAGCGGCGCAACCGCGTACTGTGCATAACCCCCACCAGCAAGCAACGCGCAAACGGAATCGCCGAGCTTGAGCCCGAACGGATTATCACCGCCGAGATGCCCATCGACGAGAGTGCCCGCGACTTCCAGGCCGGGCAAGTCGGAAGCACCCGGCGGCGGCGCGTACTTGCCTTGCCGCTGCAGCACGTCCGGCCGATTGACCCCGGCCGCCGCAACTTCGATCAACACCTCGCCTTCTGCGGGCTTGGGAACCGGCCGTTCCACCAGTTGCAGCACACCCGCGTCGCCCGGTTGCATGATCTCGATGGCTTGCATGGTGCGCACCGTGCTGCTCCGCAATCAGATCGTCGCGAGAAATTGTAACCTTACCCCGCGTTTTGACAGCTTCGCCTGCGCAGCATGTCTAGAACGATGGAGCTTTTCAGCAAAGCCGCATCGTCGCTGCAACTGAAATGGTCGGCGCTGCAGATCGTTGCGAACACCCGCTCGTTCGGCGAAAGGCGTGCTGTGTGCTATTGGCGCCGCGCGGGTGCCGTATCGCCGACGACGAGCACGGTGAAGCTGTCGGGCACCATCGGCGGGCGCTTGTGTTCCTGGTGGCCAGCGCCCGCCGGCATCGCACCAAAGGTCGCGGCGGAGAGATAAATCCGATGCGTTGTCGGATCGAGCGCCATCGTGCGAGCGCTCTTCTGCGTGGGGACATTGTCCAGCACGTGAAAATGATCCGGGTCGTCTTCGTGCACGACCGTCAGCGTGCCGTCGCGGCCGTTCGAGCTGAATGCCAGGCCACGCTCGGCGTCGAACGCAGCGCCGTCGGGACCGGCGCCGATCGGGACGCTGGCGACGACGTGTCCGTCTTGCGGATCGACGACAATCATTCGATGGTTCTGGCATACGGAAAACAAACGCCGGTGTTTGATATCGATGGCCAAGCCGCTTGGTTCCTCGCAGCCGGCCAGGGGCCAGGTGGCCAGCACCTTGGTGCTGTGCGAATCGATCCCGGTGATCTCGGCCTTGTCCTCGATGTTCACATAGACATGGCCACGAAGGTCGCTGACCGCGAATTCCGGCTTGCCGTCGAGGGGAATCGTTGCGACGAGTTTGCCGCTTCGCGCATCAAGCACGCTGGCGTTGTTGCTGTGTCCGTTGAACGTGAATACGCGTCGCGAAAACGGATCGTAGAGAATCGCATCCGGGTTCTTGCCGGTCGGGCCGAGTTGGCGGAGCACCTTGAGGGTGGCCAGATCGAATTCGGTCACGCTGTCGGCGTGGCCGTTGCTGGTGTAGCCGCGCCCGAGATCGGGCGCGAGCGCTATGCCGTGCACGCCTTGGGTGCCGGGGAGCGTGCCGAGTTGCTTTCCGCTTGCCGCGTCGAGCACGACCACCCGGTCGAAACGGCTGACGAAGAGCCGGTGCGAGGCGGGATCGAAAGTCAGATCGTCCCAACCGCCCGGCCCACCGATCGCAAAGCGATCAACGACGCCATAGGCGCCTCGCGCAGGTTCGTGGGCCCGGGTGCTGCCGAACGCCACGAGAACGAGTACAAACAACGCAGAGCAGATACCGCTTTTCATCGGCCGGTCCGAGTATGGAAGGTTGCAGTATCGAGCATGATTCTTAGCGAAACCTTTTTTGCGGATTTCCGCGTTCACGAAGGTCAGATCGGGATTTCGCGTGAGCACATGCAAGTCGCGATGCTTCATTTTTCGAGCAGAATTTCCGGATAGCGTGGAGACGAAATCCTGAGTGATGATATCCGTGGTCGTTGAAGGTATGCGTCGAGAAAACTGAGTACGCAATAGGCTGTGACGGCGAGTTGGCGAGGCCCGTCGATGCCGGGGATGTCGAGCGCGCGCAGTATTCGCAGCACGATGTGGCTTTTCAGCAGGGCCGTATCGTCGCTGAAACTGAAATGATTGGCGCCGCGGATCGTTACCAGCAGCCGCTCGTTGGGCGGCAGACGAGTTCCAGTTGCGCCGGCCTCGGGTCGGCCCTTACACTCGGCGCCGCTCCATCGGGGAGTAGTCGACCGCGGCGAGACGTCGCGGGGTTCGCGTCAACATGCTTGGCGATCACGCCATGGCGTGAGCGGCCCAGGGATGTGCAGAGCATCCCCGGACCTGACGAGACCTTTGGTTCACCTGCGATGTGCCCGGGCCGGGACGTCGCAGCGTGATCCATTGTGCCCCGCGTCCCGGCCGATCGGAGCTTTCATGCAAGCCCTGCTGGTATCGACTGCTGCGGTCGCGATTGCCGAGATCGGCGACAAGACGCAACTGCTGTCGCTGATCCTTGCCGCGAAATACCGCAAGCCATGGCCGATCATTTTAGGCATTGTCGCGGCGACAGTGATCAATCATGCGCTGGCCGGTGCGTTTGGCGCCTTGATCGCGCACTGGCTGTCGCCGACGGCATTGAAATGGACGGTTGCGATCAGTTTTCTCGCGGTCGCCGCATGGACCTTGATACCAGACCGTCTGGATGAAGACGGAATCGCGGAGGGCAGCGGCCACGGCATCCTTGTCGCGACCGTTATCGCATTCTTTCTGGCCGAGATGGGCGACAAGACCCAGATCGCAACGATAGTGCTGGCTGCGAACTACCATCCGCTATGGCAGGTCGTTGCGGGCTCGACGCTTGGCATGCTGGTGGCGAATGTGCCGGTGGTGCTGCTCGGTGCGCGTTTCGCACGGCAAATGCCCTTGCGTGCCGCACGCATCGGCGCTGCGCTGCTGTTCGCGACGCTGGCATTGTGGATCGTGTGGCGCTGATCGGCGTCGCCGCGAGTTTCCATTGGTTTGCGCCGTCATTGAAACCAGCAGATTTACCCGTAATTCCAGTTCACCCTTAGCGTAGCGACGAAAACGCGAAGTCGAAGGGCTCAGCACGAATGGATAATCGTTGTTTGCTGCCGGCGCTAAAGCGCCCTGCGCTTTACGGATTGACTTGCGTGAAACCCCCGGCATCGCGCCTACAACGCGTCGGCGTCGAGCTCGCCGGTGCGGATGCGGATCACCTGATCGATGTGCCAGACGAAAATCTTGCCGTCGCCAATCTTGCCGGTATTGGCGTTTTGCATGATGGTTTCGGTCACGCGCTCGACCATGTCGTCGCTGACCGCTACCTCGATCTTGATCTTGGGCAGGAAATCAACGACGTACTCGGCGCCACGATAGAGTTCCGTGTGGCCTTTCTGGCGTCCGAAACCCTTGACCTCGGTCACCGTGATGCCTTGAACGCCAACCTCGCCGAGCGCTTCGCGCACGTCATCGAGCTTGAAAGGCTTGATGATCGCCATGACCATCTTCATGTGATTCTCCGACAGGGGCGCGTGCCCGCGATGATAACGGATCGACACAGTAGGAATTTTCCTACGCGAGATTGCGAATGGCGCCGACGCGCGACGGGCGTCGCCTCGTTAGACTTGTCATCCATGGGAGGTCCACCAGTTTGACCGGGTTGCACGGAAGTGGCGCACACCTCCGTCGCCGGCCACCAGTCGATGACTCGCGGCAGGATGCCCGGTCCGACGAAAGAATGCTGAGGCAATCATGATCGACGTACGTGCAATCGATGATCTGGCCAAACGGCTTGCCGATCTGGTGCCGCCTGGAATGAAGGAGGCGCGCGAGGATCTGACCGCGAATTTTCGCAGCGCGCTGCAATCGGGTCTGCGCCGGTTCGATCTGGTGACGCGCGAGGAATTCGACGTGCAACGCTGCGTGTTGTTGCGCACGCGCGAGAAGCTCGAGGAACTCGAGCGCCAGGTCGAAGAGCTCGAGCGCGAGCTTGCGAACGGCCCGTCTCTAAGCCACTGATCGGCCGCGGTCGATCCGAATTTGCCTTGCGCGGCCGACGCAGGGCGATGTGAACACCGGTTTCCCGGGAACGTCCGCTGCTTCGCGGTGCTCACCCCGCCGCGGGGTGGCGGGCGATCTTTTGACACGGATGCGCATATGAGCCTCGCGGTGGTCTACAGTCGGGCGCAGGACGGTATGGCCGCGCCGCTGGTCACCTGCGAGGTGCATCTGTCTGGCGGCCTGCCCGCCACATCAATCGTCGGCCTGCCCGAAACGGCGGTGAAGGAAGCGCGCGATCGCGTGCGCGCGGCGATACTCAATTCACAGTTCGATTATCCGCAGCGGCGCATCACGATCGGCCTTGCACCGGCCGATCTGCCCAAGGACGGCGGCCGCTTCGACCTGCCGATCGCGCTCGGCATTCTCGCGGCCAACGGCGGCGTGCCCCGCGAGGCACTGGCCGAGCACGAATTCTTTGGCGAACTGGCTCTGTCCGGCGAACTGCGCGCAATTCAAGGCGTGCTGCCCGCCGTGCTGCGTGCCGCGCACGCCGGGCGTCGCGTCGTGGTGCCGCCCGATAACGCGGGTGAGGCCGCCCTCGTCGGCGACGCCGATGTGCGCGTCGCGAAATCCCTGCTCGAGGTTTGCGCGTATCTGGGCGGCCGTATCGACCTGCCGCTCGCGCAGCCTGATCCAGGCTCGCCGCCGTCGGCCGATCACGGCATCGATCTGGCCGATGTATGCGGTCAGGCGCAGGCGCGTCGCGTGCTCGAAGTGGCCGCGGCCGGCGCCCACAATCTGCTGCTGATCGGGCCTCCCGGCACCGGCAAGACCATGCTGGCCAGCCGCCTGCCCGGTATCCTGCCGCCGCTCGAAGAAGCCGAAGCGCTCGAACTAGCGGCGGTGCGTTCGGTCGCCGGCGTGCGCGTCGCGGCGGCGGACTGGAAGACCCGATCGTTTCGAGCCCCGCACCACACTGCCTCGGGCATCGCGCTGGTTGGCGGCGGTTCGCTGCCGCGGCCCGGCGAGATTTCACTGGCGCATCACGGCGTGCTGTTTCTCGACGAGCTGCCCGAGTTCGACCGCCACGTGCTCGAAGTCCTGCGCGAACCGATGGAATCGGGCCGCATCGTGATCTCGCGTGCCGCGCGCCAGGCGGAATTCCCGGCGCGGTTCCAACTCGTCGCAGCGATGAATCCGTGCCCGTGCGGATACGCAGGCGATCCGTCCGGGCGCTGTCGCTGCACGACCGACGGGATCGCGCGATATCGCGCGCGTTTGTCCGGTCCGTTGCTCGACCGGATCGACCTGAAGATGGAAGTGGCGCGCGTCCCGCACGCCGATTTGCGCGCCGCGCCGGCGGGCGAAAGCAGCGACACCGTTCGCGCGCGCGTCATTGCGGCGCGCAATCGCCAGATCCGTCGCGCGGGCAAGCCCAACGCCTGGCTCGGCAACCGCGAAACCGAACGTGATTGCGCGTTGTCCGCACGCGACCAATCGCTGCTCGATCGCGCGGTCGAGCGACTCGGGCTGTCGGCGCGTGCCTACCACCGCATCCTGCGCGTCGCACGTTCGATCGCCGATCTCGACGCGAGCGTCGCGGTCGGTACGTCCCACCTGTCCGAAGCGATCCAGTACCGGCGCCTCGAATTCGTCTGACGAGGGCCTGAAGGCTACGGACTGGCGGCCGGGTCTGGTGCGGCCGGCAAGTGGCTTGCTCACAGTCGGTCGGAGACAGGCCAGTGGACGTCGCGATGCGCGCCGAAGCGCACTGAGCGTGCGTTAGGTTGTACTCAATCTGTCCGCCCAGACGCACAGTGCCGGTACCTCACTGCGGGCGGTTATGATCGGCAGCGATGGAAGCGATTGAGCATACCTACTGGTTGCTGGCCGCTGCTGCGGCATTGATGCTGGCCGGGATCGGCTCGAGCCTGGTCGCGCGGCGCTTCGGCGCGCCCTTGCTGTTGGTGTTCCTGATCGTCGGCATGCTGGCCGGCGTCGACGGCCCGGGCGGCATACGCTTCGACGACTACACGATCACTTACCGCATCGGTTCGCTCGCGCTCGCGGTGATCCTGTTCGATGGCGGTCTGCGTACGCGCCGCGAAAGCTTTCGCGGCGCGCTGGCACCAACCGTGCTGCTGGCGACCCTCGGTGTGGTGCTCACCGCTGCATTGACCGCGATCGCTGCCCACTGGCTGCTGAAACTTGCACCAATCGAGGCGCTGCTGCTGGGTGTAATCACCGCATCCACCGATGCCGCAGCGGTGTTTTTCCTGCTGCGCGCCGGGGGCCTGCAGTTGCGTGCGCGTGTCGGCTCGACGCTCGAAATCGAGTCGAGCGCGAACGATCCGGTCGCAGTGCTGCTTACCGTGCTGCTGGCGCAGTGGGCCGCAACCTCGAGTCATTTTTCGCTCGCGGGCGTGGCCATGGAATTGGCGATGCAGTTCGCAGTCGGCGCCTTGATCGGTGGCGTCGGTGGCTACGCGATTGCCGCCGCGTTGAAACGCGCCACTCTCGGCGGCGGCCTTGCCGCGCTGTTTATCATCGCGGCGGCGGTCCTGGTGTTCGGCATCACCGGTGGTCTCGGCGGGAGCGGCTTCCTCGCCGTGTACATCGCCGGCGTCATCGTTGGCAATCGCAGCGTTCCGGGTTTCGCCAATCTCCTTACGGTGCTTGATGCGGGCACCTGGTTGTGCCAGACGGTGATGTTTCTCGTGCTCGGTGTGCTGGTCGCGCCGCACCAGTTGACGACGATACTGTGGCCCGCGCTCGGCGTCGCCGCATTCCTGATGCTGGTGGGGCGGCCGCTTGCGGTTACCCTGTGCCTCGCGCCTTTCGGTTACGGCAAACGGGAAATCGCATTTGTCGCGTGGGTCGGCCTGCGCGGTGCGGTCGGTATCTTCCTCGCTTCGATTCCGATGTTGATGGGTTTGCCGCACGCCGGTCTGATCTTCAATGTCGCGTTCATCGTCGTACTCGCCTCACTGCTGGTCCAGGGCTGGACGCTCGGCTTCGCCGCACGCTTGCTCAAGGTCGCGCTGCCGCATCGTGAGCGCACGGTGCGCCGCGTCGAGATGGATCTTCCCGGCTCGCTGACGCGCGAGCTGGTCGGCTATCCCGTCGCACCCGACGCAACTGTGCTGACCGGTGCGCCGTCGCCGCGCTGGGCGCAGCTTGCGATGGTGGTGCGCGATGGTGAAATCCTGACGCCGGACCGTGCAGGCGCGCTGCGTATCGGCGATTACGCGTATCTGCTCGCACCTCCCGGTCGATTGCATCGCCTCGATTGGCTGTTTGCCGCACCCGAAGAAGCGCATGTGGTCGAGCGCGAACTGTTCGGTGAGTTCAGCTTCGATGCCGAGGTCACTCTCGGCGAAATTGCCGGCTTCTACGATTTGCCGGTTCGCGAGGACGATGCGGCATTGACCCTCGCCGCCCATTTCGTGCGCCGCTACGAGCACACGGTGGAAGTCGGCGATCGCATCAATCTCGGTCCGGTGACCCTGGTTGCGCGTCGGCTCGCCGACGATCGGGTTGCCAAGGTCGGTCTGAAGCTGGAGGGTATCGGCGGGGCGTTGGCCGAGCGCGCCCGCCAACGCCGCTCGCGTGTGCTGACATGGCTGGCGCGTCATTGGCCGGGTCGAAATTGATTGCGACTCCCAATATGGAGTATTATTAATAATATATCCATATAGAGACTCACATGAAAACGACGTCCGCCGCTTCGAAGGCCGCCACCAGGGACCTTTCCGGACCGGTGCTTCGGACATTCTTTCGCATCGCCGACCTGTGGCGACTGACCGCCGGTGAGCAGCGGCACCTGCTCGGCGATCCGCCGCCATCGACCTTTTTCAAGTGGAAGCAGGGTCACCGCGGGACATTGAGTCGCGACGTGCTCGAGCGGATCAGCTACATGCTCGGGATCTACAAGGCTCTGGAAATCCTGCTGCCGGCGCCCGAGCGCGCGGATGCCTGGGTGCGCACTGCCAATACCTCGCCGGTGTTCGGCGGGCGTGCGCCGCTCGACCGGATGTTGTCGGGCAATGTCGCCGACCTGTACGTCGTGCGGCAATATCTCGACGCCAACCGGGGCGGAAGTTGAATCGGCTGCCCGTTGCCGTGCGCGTCGACTGGCGGCGCGCCTACCGGATTGTCGCAAGCCGCTTTCCCCCCGTGGGTCTGTTCGACCGCGTGGCCGACCCTGACGATCTCGAAGCGGTATTCGCGGTCGAAGGCATGACCAATGCGCGCATACGCGAGGAAATCGGCGCGCTCAAGCTCGTTCCTGCCGGGCGACGCATCAGCGGACCCGGAACGACGCCGATCATGGCCGCCTTCACGCATCTCAATCCGGCCGGATCGCGTTTCAGCGACGGCAGTTTCGGCGTCTTTTACGCCGCGCATGATCGCGACACGGCGATCGATGAAACGGTGTATCACCGTGAACGCTTCCTGCGCGAGAGCGCGCAGGGTCCGGTCGACATCCAGATGCGCTCCTACGTGACGAAGATTCGCGCCCGACTGCACGATATCCGCGGCGGCTGGCCGACGCTGCACAATCCGGACGGTTACGCGGCGAGTCAGGCGATGGCGATCAGACTGCGCCGACATGGGTCGGACGGTATCGTGCACGACAGTGTGCGGCACGCGGGCGGCGAGTGCGTGGCGGTGTTTTATCCGGACCTGGTCGCCCCGTGCGTGCAGGCAGCACACTATACTTACCGCTGGGACGGAACGCGCATTACCGCGGTTCTGGAACTCACACAGGTGCGTTGATGAGTCGGCGCGGCGGTTTTCGGCGGGCGCCGGATTCGATCCGGACGGTTACCGACACGCGATGCGAATCCGTTCGCGTAGTCGTGCGAGGAACGTAATGGTGGGTTCCGTCGAGGAGCAAGTGCGGTTTGAAGCGCCGAGGTCCGGACCGGTCATGTGTGGAGGTCGGCACGCACTGGTTTCTGTGGCGGCAACGCTCGCGCGTGACGATCGCGATGGGGTGCTCGCGATCGTCGTTGCGACGAGCGGATCGACCTATCGCAAGCCTGGCGCGCTGGTGTTGCTCGATAAGGACGGGCTTTGCGCCGGCGTCTTGTCGGGCGGATGTCTTGAGGCGGAACTCGAAGAGCGCGCCCGAGAGGTACTCAAGGCCGGCTGTGCACGTCGGGTTCAATTCGATACACGAGACGAGGGCGATCGCGTGTTCGGCTCGGGCAGCGGCTGCCGCGGTTTGATGGATGTTGTGCTGGTGCCGCTTCCGGCAAGCGACGCGCCATTGCGCGACGCATTGATCGACGCCGATCGGAATGGAGTTGGGCTCGACCTTGACGTCGTGCCCGACCTCGGATCCGGCGAAGCGCGCGTCGCTCGGCGCCGGTATCGCTTCGATGCCACCGGAGCTGCAAGTCATGCTGCACCGGCCGCTGGCGAAACGATTACGCTGGCACTCGCGCCGACGCCGCGCGTCGTGCTTCTCGGCGCCGGTCCGGAAACACCGTTCCTGCTCGAAATGATGGCTCTGCTCGGCTGGCACGCCGAGATCGTCGAGCGTCGCGAACGCTGGCGCGACTACGCGCAAACCATCGGGCCGGAGCTGTTGCATGCAGGCGGCCTGGATGGACTCCCGGAGCTGCTGGCCGGGTGCCGTTTCGACGCCGCACTCGTCATGAACCACCATTTCGATCTCGATGCACGCTGTTTGCGTGCGTTGGCAACCAGCGCGGTTGGCCACGTCGGCTTGCTCGGCCCGCGTGCACGCCGCGATGCATTGCTGGGCGAGCTCGGCGAAGCGCTCGCCGGGCGGCTGCAGCCGCGTCTGCACGCGCCGGTCGGCCTTGATCTCGGCGGCGATGGGCCCGAGGCGATCGCGCTTGCGATCATCGCGCAGTTGCAAAAGCATCTGGCGGACGTTGCGAATGCTTGAGTCCGCGCTGCACCGGCACGGCGCGGTTGTGCTCGCGGCCGGTGACTCGCGCCGGCTCGGGCAGGCCAAGCAGTTGCTCAGCGTCGATGGTGAAACCTTGCTGCGTCGCGCTGCACGCCTCGCATTGGTCACCGCTCCCGCCGAGTGCGTGGTCGTGCTCGGCGCCGATGCCGAGCGCATGATCGGAGTACTCGATGATCTGCCGGTGCGGCCGGTCCGATGCGTCGACCATGAAAGCGGCATGGCGGCCTCATTGCGTGCAGGCTTGCATGCCCTGAGCAGCGACTGCGCCGCTGCCTTGGTGCTGCTGACCGATCAGCCCGCACTCGATGACGTGCATCTCGTCACCTTGTGCGAACGCTGGCGTGCAGAGCCATTGCGCGCTGTTGCAAGTGGTTACGCCGGCGTCGTCGGCGTCCCGGCGCTGTTGCCGCGACACTGGTTCGCTGCGGCCATGTGCATTGAAGGTGATCGCGGCGCGCGCGACCTGTTGCGCGATCGCGCAAACGAGGTCAGCGTGATCGCTGCGCCGGGGCTGGCCAGCGACATCGACCGCCCGCAAGATCTGTGCGGGTTGCGAGACTGAAGATGCTGCCGACAGGTCTCAGCGGCGGTTGCCTGCCGCGTCCCAGATCACGCCAAGCGGATCGAACTCCTCTTCGGCCATCGCGCCGGCGCGATGGCCGAAGCCGCCGACCGCGATCACGCCTTCGCGCATTGGATCGAGCTCGAATGCGCGTTCGATGTCGCGCTCGTTGATCGCCGCGGTGATGAACGCGGCGAGTCCGCGTTCGGCCGCTGCCAGGTACAAGGTCTGCGACAGATGGCCGACATCGAGAATCACCGCGCGATACGCCTTCATGTGATTTTGGTATTTCCAGAACGTGCGGTGAAAGCGGCTCGCATAGACGATCATCACGTGGGCGTGCCGGAAGTGGCGCTGGCCCGCGCCGAGACGCAGCGCGAGCGAGCAAGCTGCGGTGGAATCGAGCAGCCGCAGCGGCTCGAGTGCGTGATCGACCGGGTGATAATGGTACAAACCGGGCGCGACGCCTTCGACGTGCTGGATCAGCAGATATGCCTCGGTCGGATGTAGGCCACCCGCGGAGGGCACCGCGCGTTTCATGACCTCGATACCGGGTTCGGTGCTGGTCGCGCGTGCGCCGAACGCGCGGAACATGATCGTCGCAAAGTCGCCCGCCGCCACGCGCTTGTCGGCATCGAAATTGCGGCAGGTGACGCGCGCATGTACGAGGTCCTCCAATGCGCCGCGCGTCGCCGGGGCCAGTGCAATGCGCTCGTCGCGGGACTTGCGCTCGCGCACCAGCGGCTGTGGCGGGCCGAGACGTTCGAGAAACGGGCGGTCGGTTTCGCGGGCAAAGCGCTGTTCGGCTTGCGTCGAGTCCACGTCATGCCAGCGCGTATGCCGGTGCAGCACCGAAGCAATTGCGCGCCAATGACTGGCACGCACGGCATCGTCGGCCTCACGCAGCACCGCATGCGCGGGCTGATCGGACAGAAGCAGACCGCGTTCGAGCAACGCATCGACGATACTCGCGGCATGCCGAGCGACCAGCGTGTCGCGTTCGAGCCAGTCCTCCGGCGACACATCGCCGAGCACGGCGATCTCGGCGTCAGTCAGCACAAACTCATCGTCGCGATGCGCTGCCAGTGCGACCCATTCGCGCACTTTGGCCAGCCCGGTTCCGCCGGCGAAGACGCGGGCAAGGTCGAACTCCAGGCGTTCGCGTGGTTCGATGAGCAGGTGCACGCAGCGGCGTACGCGCATCGTCTGGTTCTCCGGTCAGGATGGTTTACCCGGCTTCTCGTCCGCCCCGATGCGTCCGGTCGTGAGCCGCCCCGCAGGCGCGTGCACGCATTACCGGATGGCGCGCAAATTTCGGACGAAGCAGTGTACAGTTTATGGCACCTGCGGCAGCGGACCGCGCAGACACACTCACACTCACACTCACACACAACTCGGGAGGTGGAAAGCTATGCAGAACGGAAAGATGACGCGCGATGAAGCGGTCGCGCTGCTGCGCAAGTTGTCCAGCGACGATGCGTTTCGCACGCTGTTCGAGAAGGATCCGGCAGCGGCGTTGAAACAGATCGGCTTCGACAACAACGAGATAGCCGCGTTGCCGTCGTCGGCGACAAAGCCGGAGTCTTTGCCGTCCAAGGAACAGTTCCAGGAAGCATTGGGGGAGGTCCTGGAATCCGGCGCGTCCGATCATGTCTGCATGATCGTGCCCTTCCTCAAGCTGACCTATGGCGACGCGGGCGGCGCGAGTCGCTCCTGAAGTTTTTTCACACGCGCAATCAGGGCAGCCGGCTGGCCGGCTGCGGTCCAGTTCTGCCGGAATCGGGCCAGATCGCGACGCGCGCTTTTCGCGTCCTTGAGTTTGATCGAAAGTTCGGCGGCGCTGAGCAAAGCCAGCTTCGATTGCACCACATTGAACGGCATCAACGTCTTGTCGAGGTTGTATTCGGCGTACGCGCGGCCGGGGTGCGCGGCAAGCCACTGCGCCTGTTCGAGCGCCTGTCGGTTGTTGCCCGCGCGCGTGTATGCATCCAGCAGCACGACGTGCACGATGCACAGCTCGCTGCTGTCGAGCAGCGGCTGCAGCAGCGCGCGCGCGTAGGCCGGATCGCCTTTGTCAAGAGCAAGTTGCGCTTTCGCGACCGCATCCAGCGTTGACAGCAACGGCGAATCGGCGACCTTGATGCGCTTTTCGACGTTGTCGATGGCGGCTTGGGCCGGCGCGATCGCGCCGGCATGCGCGGCGAGCCAGGCGCGTAGCAGAACACGTCCGCCGCTGATTCTGGCCTTGACCACGTCGTCCGGATCGAACGCACGATGCGCTTCGGACAGCGCCGCCAGCGTCCGTTTCGCCGTATCTGCCGAATACGGTGCGAACACGCTGAGTTCGACATCGGTCAGCACTGCTTGGAATGCGCCATTGTCGCCGCCGATATGTCGCGCACGTGCCATCGCGGCCTCGGCACCGGGCCAGTCGCCGCGCGCGAGCGGAATCGTGATGCGCAGCAATTCGTTGATCGTGCCTCGCACCGGATTGGTGTCGAACGTGTCCGGCATCGTCGGCAACAATTTCCCGGCCGCATCGTAGTTGCGCTGCGCGGCCAGCGTTGCTGCGTGATAGGACCTGAAGACGACTCCGGCCGCTTCGGCATCCTTGAAATTCGCGATGGCCCGCTGGTAGTGCTCGCTGCCGAGATTGAGAATGCCGAGCAGATGCACGGCGGCGCTGCGATTCGGATTCTTGTCGGACGCCGATGCGCGCGCGTTGGCAAAGACCTCGTCGTCGTAGCGATTCGCGACGAGCCAGGCCGTGTAGGCATAGGAGCCGGTGCCGGCCGTATAGTCCGGCCAGGTTTCGGCAAGGGCTTTCCATTTCGTGAGCGAGGCTCGTGGCGACTCGATCGACGCGAGTTGCGCTTCGGCCAGCAGGCGATCGCGACTGGTCAGGCGCCCGGGGTGGCCGAGTGCGAGATCAAATTCCCTGCGCGCGTCCGCATCACGACCCATGCCGACCATGATGCGTCCGATCTGCAGATGCACGGCGGCAAAGTCCGTATCGAACGACAAAGCCTGGTTGTATAGCGCGATCGCGTCGGCAAACTTGCCCTGGGCAGCTTGGGCGTTCGCGAGCGAATACATTCGCAGCGCATCGAGGTTTTTTGTCGCGACCTGCTCGAGTGGCCGCGAATTCTCGCTGACCGTAGCAAGCGCCTCGCCGAGACGCTCGCGCAGCTGCCGGTTGACCTGGTCCACCGACGGAAGCACCGATTGCGCACCCACGCCATCGGCCGATTCCGAATAGACCGTCGTCTGCGTGCGCGGATCGATGACCTCGGCAGTGATGCGCACGCGCCCGCCGATCTCGGCAACGGTCGGCAGGATCAGCGCGCGCGCGCCGTCGCGCATCGCGATTTCCGAGCCGACCGTGCGGTCGACCCGGGTCTTGTCCGGATCGCGCTCCATCAGCCGCACGGTTTCGCGCACCTTGAGCTCGGGCAGCACGTTGACATAGCGCGACTGGCCGAGTGCGACGCGGAATGCGGTTTCCAGCGAGTCGTCGAAATCGCCCTGCCCGGTCACATTGCGAAGATCGCCGACCACGACCCAGTCGCGATTCGCGAACGCGATCGCCGGCGTCGGCTGCATCAGGTAGTAGATCGGCAGGGAAATCAGCGCCAGCAGAAGCAGTGCCTCGATCGTCATGGCCAGCGGCCGCCGCCAGAACGGCAACTCGCGGTGGGCCTTGCCCGACCATGGCGGCGCCTTGAGCGGCGCAATGCCTTCCTCGCCGACTTCGAATACCGCGATCGGGTCCGGGACTCCCTTGAACTGGTAGCGCCCATGCGTGCGCCAGCGTGCGGACTCGAGCCCGCTGCCCAGTTCGCCCTGCGCGCGATGGGCCAGCGCGTAGGCGACACCCGACAACAGGATCTGGCCCGGCAGCGCCAGCTGCATGAGGCGCGAGGCGACCGGCTTGACCAGCCCCTCGACCTCGACCGGTTTTGCGCCGAGCGCGATATCGTCGGCGGCGTTGTCCCACATCACCACATCACCGACGTGGATGCCGACGCGCGCCTTGAGCGCCGTTTCGTTGTTTTCGTTGAGCTTGCCCAGCTCGCGCTGGTAGTCCAGTGCGAACGCGACCGCCTGGATCGGACGCTCGAACAGCAGCAGAAAGCCGTCGGTCTTGTCGATTTCGCGGCCGCCGTGCTGGTGCAGCAGGCTGCGGGTCAGTCGATCATGCTTGCGGAACAGTCTGGCGGCGTCGTGATCGCCGAGCCTTTCGACCAGCGCGGTCGAATCGGCCAAGTCGCACAGCACAAGCGTGCGCAGCCGAGCGGTGGTTTCGGCGCCGGCTTCCGCTGTGGCGGCTTCATGCACCGCCCGGTTCATGCGATCGCCCGTTCCATGCGACGAATCCAGCCATTCAGGAATGTCAAAATCATCCGACGCTGCGGCATCCCGCAAGGACCGTCGATTCGGCGTCAGCTGAGTATGCGCAAACTGTCGCCACCCTCACCCTTGGCCTCATAAAGCGCGCAATCAGCGTCACTGTACCAAACCGCCCACTCCGATGCCGAGGCACAAAGGCTGGTGCCGACGCTGACCGACACCGAAAGCCCGTTTTCACACTGCGGGAAACGCAGCGCGCGCACACTGCTGACAATCTGCGCTCCGCGTGCACGCAACTCCTCGACGCCGGTAACCTGGGCCAGCAACGCGAACTCGTCGCCGCCGAGTCGCGCCGGAAGATCACACGGCGAGGCGGCGTTTTCGACTTCCTTGGCGATCGCCCGCAATACCTGATCGCCCAGCAGGTGTCCGCAGCGGTCGTTGATCGACTTGAAACGGTCGATGTCGACCAACAGCAGACCGAGCGCGGTGCCCGGGAGGCGCTGGCTGTCCAGTCGCTCGATGAACGCGTACAGGCCGCGCCGGTTGCAAAGGCCGGTCAACTCGTCGGTTTGCACGAGATGCTCGGCGGTCGACAATTGCGTCTGCGTCTGGTGCAGCGAATCGAGCGTCACCAGCAAGTCCTCGTTGCGGCGCCTGAGCCTTGCGATCAGCTGCTGCTCGCTCGCGACCAGATAGGTGAACGAGCGGCGCATGAACTGCGCAAGCAGATGCGGTTGGGCTGCGAGGAGTTCCTCGAAACCCTGGTGTTCGACGATATGGACGACGGTGGGTTCGCGCGCGACCGCATTGGCGACGCGCAGGTGGTTGCCGACGAACAGCGCGAGTTCGCCGAAGAACTCGCGCGGGCCGATCAGCTTGTCCGGTATGTCGTCACCGAATTCGAGTTGAATGCGGCCCGACTCGATGACGAACATGCTGTGACCAAGTTCGCCGCGACGAAAGATGACCTCGTCGGGCTCCACCACGCGACGTCGGCCTGCGTTGGCGAACAGCGCACATTCCTCGTCGGACAGCTCGCGCGGAAGCAGACCCGTGCGCGCGCGGACCGGCACCACCTTTTCCGGTGTGGTCGCGACTGCTCCGAATGTGTTACTTGGCATGACGACTGCTTCCCCCATGAGCCGGCTCTCCTGGATGAGCTTGGCCCACATTGCCGCAAGTCATAAAGGCGACCTTGCGCCAGTGGGCACTTCTTCATGATAACGCGCCACGACAACGCTCCGCACGGTACGATGCTGCCTTGGCTCACTCTGCGGCAATTTCGATTGATCGCTCGGAATCCCTGCGGTTTCGGTACCGGGCCCGAGTCGCCGCGATCTGCTTACGCGGCGACCCGAAAGGTCGATCCGTCCGCGACTTCGTGCCGTGCGTCGACACGCGTTGTCCCATTTGGACAAATCAGGTCGTCGCCAGGACGTTTTGTCGATGCGTGCACCGGGACGATCGATGCGCTCTTGCAATATGGACAGGTCGTACTGGCTGTGCTGAAGTGCGGCGTAAGACAGGTCGTGCAGTGGTAGCAGTTGTGTTGCATGGGAAATGCACCGTTGCTGGATGGGGTTTGTGCAAACGAAGCATAAATCAGGCCAACACGACGCGACTGGTAGCGTAATCGCTGTCGCTGGACGTCCTGCCTTCGGACCGTGCAGAGAAATGGCGGAGAAATGGCAATGATGCGCTGGATCATGAGCGGCTTGGCTGCGTTGGGTTTTGCAATGGTATTTGTCGCCAAGACCCCATTGGTGCTGGGCCTGGGACTGATGTTGGGGATGGCAGGCCTGATCGGCGCCGTGCTGGCTCTCGCGGCCGATCGCATCGCCGCCAACAGCCGTCCGGAATCGGTGATGCTGAGCGGGGAAGATCTCGTCGCGATGCGTCGAGTCGGCAACCGCCCGCCCGATGCCGCGTCGGCGCCCGCAGCCGAAAGCGCCGGGTCGTCGGATAAGCATGTCAAATGACGGCAGGGTCGTATGACGACCTTGGTTCAGCGAGACCGAGCACAGCAGGCCTTTCGGCCACGCCTGACCTGATGTGAAAGCCAGGAAGCTTCTTGAACCCGCGCAATTGATCGAATACTTTGCGGTCGCCGGGGATCGAGTCCGCGGCAGGCTCTGAGCGTAGCGCCGAACGCACTCAGTCGAAAGGGCGTGCTTGGACTTCGATGCGCTACGCTCGGCACGAACGGTTGATTGCCGATTACTGTCCGTTCATCAGGAGGCGCCGTGTCCCGAATCTATCCCCCGACCGACGATTTTGCGGCCCACGCGCGCATCGACAACGATGCGTATCAACGGCTTTACCGCGAGTCGGTCGACGACCCCGAGGCGTTCTGGGCCCGTATCGGTCGGCGGCTGGACTGGATCAAGCCGTATTCGGCGATCAAGGATGTCTCGTACGATGCGAGCGATCTGCATATCCGCTGGTATCACGACGGTGAATTGAACGTTGCGGCCAATTGTCTCGATCGGCATCTGCAAGAGCGCGGCGACAAGACCGCGATCGTCTTCGAGGCCGATACGCCGGGCAAATCGCGTCGCATCAGTTATCGCGAGTTGCATCGCGATGTCTGCCACTGCGCCAACCTGCTGCGCAATCTAGGCATCGCCAAGGGCGACCGCGTCGGCATTTACCTGCCGATGATTCCGCAAGCGGCTGTGGCGATGCTTGCGTGCGCGCGCATCGGTGCAATCCATTCAGTCGTGTTCGGCGGCTTTTCGCCCGATTCGCTGGCCGGCCGTCTGGCCGATGCGCGTTGCAAGCTCGTCATCACCGCCGACGAGGGACTGCGTGCGGGCAAGAAGATCCCGCTCAAGGCCAATGTCGACGAGGCACTCAAGCGTGATGGCACCGACAGCGTGGAAACCGTCCTCGTGGTGCGCCATACCGCTGGGGCGGTCAATATGCAGGCGCCGCGCGATCGCTGGTGGCACACGCTGATCGAAGGTCAGGCCGACGCTTGCCCGGTCGAGCCCGTGAACGCCGAGGATCCGTTGTTTGTTCTCTACACATCCGGCTCCACCGGCAAGCCCAAGGGCGTCGTGCATACGACGGGCGGCTATCTGGTGTATGCAAGCTACACGCACGAGTGCGTATTCGACCTGCGCGAGGATGACGTGTACTGGTGCACCGCCGATGTCGGCTGGGTCACCGGGCACAGTTACGTGGTCTACGGTCCGCTCGCCAACGGCGCCACTACGCTGATGTTCGAAGGCGTGCCGAGTTGGCCGGATGCCTCGCGATTCTGGCAGATCTGCGACGAGCACCGTGTCACGTTGTTCTACACCGCGCCGACCGCCATCCGTGCGCTGATGCGCGAAGGCGAGGAGCCGGTGCGGAAGACCTCGCGCGCGAGCCTGCGCGTACTCGGCACCGTCGGTGAGCCGATCAATCCGGATGTATGGGAGTGGTACCACCGCGTGGTCGGCGAAGGGCGCTGTCCGATCGTCGATACCTGGTGGCAGACGGAAACCGGCGGTATCGTGATCACGCCGCTGCCCGGCGCCACGGCGCTCAAGCCCGGATCGGCGACACTGCCGTTTTTCGGCATCGTGCCTGCGATCATCGACGACGATGGCCGTATCTGCCAGGGCGCCTGCGCGGGCAATCTCGTCATCACCGATTCCTGGCCCGGCCAGATGCGCACCCTGTACGGGGACCATCAACGTTTCATCGATACCTACTTCACCGCGTCGCCCGGAAACTACTTCACCGGTGATGGCGCGCGCCGAGATGCCGATGGTTATTACTGGATCACCGGGCGCGTCGACGACGTGATCAACGTATCCGGTCACCGCCTCGGTACCGCCGAAGTCGAGAGCGCGCTGGTCGCACATGCGAAAGTCGCCGAAGCGGCCGTGGTCGGCTGCCCGCACGACATCAAGGGCCAGGGCATCTATGCGTTCGTGACACTCAGCACCGGCGAGACCGGATCCGACGCGCTGAAGAAGGAACTGGTTGCCCATGTACGCAAGGAAATCGGAGCGATCGCCACGCCCGATCACCTGCAATGGGCCGCCGCCTTGCCGAAGACGCGTTCCGGCAAGATCATGCGGCGCATCCTGCGCAAGATCGCGGGAGCGGGTACGGATAATATCGACGTGCACCAGCTCGGCGATATCTCGACCTTGGCCGATCCGTCGGTGGTGCAGACGCTGATCGATGAGCGCTTGAGCGGTTAGCAGATCGCGGGCAGCGGCGTTTCGGCGCGCCTATTCGGTCGATGTTTCTTCCGAGGCTGCGTTGTGTCGCGCGGTCATGCGTGCGGCGAGCAGACCGATTTCGTAAAGCAGACACATCGGCAACGCGAGCAGAATCTGCGACATGACGTCTGGCGGTGTCAGCACGGCGGCCACCACGAATGCACCGACGATGGCATAGGGTCTGCTGCGAGTGAGCTGATCCACCGACACCACACCGAGTGCGACCAGGATGATCAGGACCACCGGCACTTCGAAACAAAGGCCGAACGCAAGGAACAGCACCAGCACGAAATCGAGATAGCGGCTGATGTCCGGCATTACCGCCACACCGCTCGGAGCGACGCGGGTCATGAACGCGAAAACGGCCGGCAGTACGAGAAAATAGGCGAATGCGCATCCGAGGTAGAACAACGCGACCGCCGACACCAGGATCGGCGTCGCCAGGCGTTTTTCGTGACGGTACAGACCGGGCGAGACAAATGCCCAGAGTTGAAACAGCACATACGGCATCGCGACAAACAGCGCGACGCAAAACGCGAGCTTGATCGGGGTCAGGAACGGCGCGGCGATTTCCGTCGCGATCATCGTCCCGCCGCTGGGCAGGTGCGCGAGCAGCGGTTGCGCCAGCCACGCGTACAATCGATTGGCCACCGGCACCAAGGCGAGCAGGACCAGAAGTACGGCGGCGATCGCCTTGAGCAGGCGCGCGCGCAATTCGATCAGATGCGACAGGAACGATTGTTCGACGGCATCCGTCGGGTCGTCGACGTCGGGTTCAATTTCGCTCATCGCGCGACTTTTCGGTCGGGGTTTCGACGGCGGCGCGAATATCTTCCGCCGCGGTTTTGACCCGCGCGTGCAGGTCCGACGCCTGGACGCTGTCCTTCATCTCACGCATGGAGCGCTTGATGTCTTCGGCGGCCAGTTCCCGCTCGATGTCCGCGCGCACGTTCTGCCAACTCGAACGCGCGCGACGCAACAGTGCGCCGAGGGTACGCGCGGCGCGCGGCAGGCGTTCGGGGCCGAGCACGAGCAACGCGGCAACCGCGATCAGGGCGATCTCGCTGAAGCCGATGTCGAACATCGCAGGCTGCTCAGGATTCGGTGCGACCGGCTTTGTCCGTGCTGGATGCCGATTGTTCGTCTTGTGCCTTTTCGGCCGTGGACGCCGGCGCTGCCGGATCGGCCTTCAATTCCTCCGGCGCGCGTTGCTCGTCGCCTTCGTTGAGGCCCTTGCGAAAACTCTTGATTGCCGATCCGAGATCTTCGCCCATGTTGCGCAGTTTCTTGGTACCGAAGATCAGCGCTACGATGACCAGCACGATCAGCCAATGCCAGATACTCAAACCGCCCATGATGGTTGTCCAATGCTCCGGTTCGTGTTGAATGGCGCAAGCGCACGCCGATTGTCCGGGTGCCGAAAAAGACCGGGGCTTCTTTAGTCGTTTCGCTCGGACAAAGCCCGCGATACATTCGTGCACCGCTCCAGCAGTCCGCTGAAAAGACTTTTCGGCAGACTTCTACTTTGCAGTGTACTCCTCCAGGCGGTCGCGGAAGTCGACTACGGCATTGGGCACATTGCCGACACCGCCCTCGAAGATGCGACGCGGCGTCACGCCTTCACCATACACGGCCTGATTGGCTCCGTTGTCGATGGCCAATGCGGAGCCGTCAAGCGCGACGCCGGCGAACAGGCCGCGCGCGCGCGAATAGGAATAGATTTCGGCTTTGAGTTGCGCATCAGTCGACGCTTGTGCGCTGCGCCCGACCGGACCGGCGGCTGCGGACGCGTCTGCGCCGAGCGTGAACTTGCCATGGACGATCGACTGCACACCTCGCTCGGTGCGGAACACCAGCACGACATCGGTCGACGAGACTCCGGCCTGGAAGCCGACACTGCCTCCGGTCAAGGTGATGAAGCTCGGATTGGACCAGACCCCTTCGGGTGTCTTGACCGCTATCAGGCCCTCACCGCGGCGACCGCCGACAACGAATCCGGCTTTGAGCACATCCGGAATCACGGCGATGGCGTAGGCGCGTCGCAGCAGGTCACGCGGAATCGCCTTGTCCGGCGCCTGCATGATCTCTTTGAGCACCCGCACCGCATTTTCCGCGCGTGTGATTTCCTTTTCCGCGGCGCAGGCAGGCAAAGCGAATCCGGCGACTAACAGGATGCTCAGGCAAATCGCGGCGAGACGCATCGAAATCTCCAATCGGGATGGTGGCAAAGGCGAAACGCTAGCATGCGGACCTGAGCCTGTGATGAAGCGGTGAGCAGCGCGCCCGCCGGCCGGTCAACCGGATCGCGTCAGTCCATGCCGTCGCCGACTCGTGCCGAACGCGCCCAGCGCACCAAGTAGCGCGATCAGCAACCCCAGCGCCCACGTCGAGCGCACCGGCAGGTCGTCGACAGGAGGATCCGGCGGTCCTCCGCCCGTGGGTGCGCCGCACTGGAGCGGTCCGACGACGAAACCCTTCATGCCGACGTACTGGAGTTGCGAGGGTCCGGTGATGGGTCCGATCAGGCTCACGCTGCCGGTATCCGGATCGATCGTTGCCAGATCGCTCCATTCAGTGAACGGGCCCCCATCGGTAGCCGGTGGGTTGTAGTTGATCGCGGCCCACAGTGTGCCATCGGCATCGAAGCCGAGCGCAACCGAATTGACGTACATGCTCAATTGCGCGCCGAAACCACCGATGGCCGTAGCTTGTCCGTTACTGCGGTCGATGCGGTAAAGCGTGTTGTCGCCGCGTCCACCTGCGCCGTACAACACGTCGTTGCGCGCGGCGAGTCCGGTAATTGTGTGGCCAAGATTTCCCACGAACGCCGCCGCGCCGGAGTGGCGATCGACCCGCCACAGCTTGTCCGTAGTCGCCGAGGACAGCCATAAATTGCCGTCGCAATCAAAGCTCATGCCGAAATCGAGCGCGTCGTTGTGCTGCGGATCGCCCTGTCCGACGAGCCCGAAAGCGCCGATCACCGTAGCGGCGCCACTGGTGGTGTCGATCGTCAGCAAGGCCTTGATGGCGTCGGAAGCGGCGTAAAGACGACCATCCGGCCCGTAGCCGAGGCCGGTGATGTCGGCGATCGGCTGGGCTCCGACGTAACCGGCATCACCGATATCGGTCGCGTGGGGGCCCGTCAGGTCGATGCGGTACAGCTCGTTGAATGCTTCGCCATAAACGCCCGGCGCGGCTTGGGCAGCCGACGCGAAAACAACCAGCAGCAGTGCTGCAGTCAGGTAGTCAAGCACGCGCATGGCGGCATGTTATCGTTATGGGTAGTCGTCGCCCGGGCGCCAGTGGCGCACAGACCGGGGCAAGTCTAGCAGCGATTGACCGGCCGACAAAATCGGATCCGGCCTGGCTTTTTACCAGCGGCCGTCGAGCCGATTCGGGCCGCCGTTGGCGCCGCCGCATCCCGCCGCTGCGTGCGTTGCGCAGCGATATCCGTTGAGGCTGAACTCGCCCATGACGCGTTATTTCGGACTACCCGATGGGCACCGGACCGAACGGCGACGGATCGGCGTGGTACTGGTGAATCTGGGGACCCCGAGCGGGCCGGATGTTGCGGCCGTGCGTCGCTACCTCGCCGAATTTCTGGCCGATCCTCGCGTCGTGGAATTGCCGCGCTGGATCTGGTGGCCGATTCTGCACGGGGTGATCCTGCGCTTACGTCCGCGCCGCTCGGCCCACGCCTACGCCGAGGTCTGGATGCCCGAGGGTTCACCATTGCTTGTCCACACGCGCGCGCTGGCCGACGCGATCCAGACCAGCCTCGACAGCGAGCGTCCCGATCGAATCGTCGTGCGTTACGCGATGCGCTATGGCAAGCCGGAGCTGCGCTCGGTATTGCGCGAACTTGCCGGCGAAGGCATGCGTCGGTTGCTTGTGCTGCCGCTTTATCCGCAATACTCGGCCACCACCACCGGTTCGGTGCTGGACGCGCTGGCCGCAGAGTTTCGCAGTTGGCGCTGGATACCGGAATTTCGATTCGTCAACGGCTATCATGACGATCCCGGGCACCTTGAGGCGCTTGCGCGCAGCGTTGAAGCGCATTGGCGCGAGCACGGTCGTGCGCCACGGATATTGTTGTCATTTCATGGACTTCCGCAGCGTTATACGCGCAAAGGCGACCCTTACTTCGACCAATGTCGAGTCACTGCGCAGGCGTTGCGCGAGCGACTCGCGTTGCCGGCGGATGCGATGCAGATGGCGTTTCAGTCGCGCGTCGGTCGTGGCCGCTGGCTTTCTCCCTACACGGACGAAGTCCTCGCCGCATTACCCGGCGCCGGTGTGGCCTGGGTACAGGTGCTTTGCCCGGGCTTCGCCGTTGACTGTCTGGAAACGCTCGAGGAAATCGCGATTCGCTATCGCGAGGTGTTTCTGGCCGCCGGCGGCGAACGCTTCGAGTACGTGCCCGCACTCAACACGAGCACCGACCAGGTTCGGGCACTGACGCGGCTGATACTGCGCCACGGGCAAGGCTGGCCGGAGTTCGATTCATGAGTCGGGCCCGGTGGCGATTCGCTGTTGCGGATCAACGTCGGCACTGGGAGTCAGGCGTTTCCGAAGCGCGCAACGATGGACGGACTTCCTCGTGCGGTGGCGCTGGTATGCGTGATACGCAACGCCGGAATGGAATCTAGATCAGTCGCTCGAGTTCCGCCTTGAGCGCCTGACCATTGATTCGCAGCCAGTCGCGTTGCTCGCGCCAATCCGGATATAGCGTTTCGACCAGCCTCCAGAAACGCGGCGCGTGACT
Source organism: Rhodanobacteraceae bacterium (assembly GCA_049583635.1). Taxonomy (GTDB): domain Bacteria; phylum Pseudomonadota; class Gammaproteobacteria; order Xanthomonadales; family Rhodanobacteraceae; genus Dokdonella_A. The sequence continues at coordinate 2,256 of JBAUWF010000061.1, read as the reverse complement.
GCGGATGCGCAGATGACAAAGCTCGTGCACGACCACATAGCGCAGCGCAGCCGGCGGCGCCAGCGCGAGCGCAAGGTCGAGCGTGATGCGATCGCGCGTGTCGAGGCTGCCCCATAGACTCTTCAGCGCCCGCAGCTTGATGGCAGTCGGCGCAAAGCCGAGTTCGGGGCAGTAACGCGTCAGGTGACGACTCACATCACGCCGGATCTGTGCTTCGAGGAAAGAGCGCAACAGCCCGCGCGCCGCGGTCAACGCTGCCTTTCGGTACGGGCGCGGCAGCGAAAGCACCAGCCGGTCGCCGATCTGCGCAATTTGCGGATAGGCACCGCCGCGCCACGACAGGCGCGTGGTTTCCCCGCGCAGCGGAATCAGGGTAGCCTCGCCGGGCTTCAGAGGCGGTGGTTGGGAACCGAGGTTGAGTTCGTCGAGCTTGCGCTCAAGCCATTCACCGTGCTGGCGCAGAAAAGCAAAAACCTGCGCTGGATGCGTGCCTGCGGGGTAGGTGACGCGGGCGCCACCCGATGTGACGGTCAGGCGCAGACGACGAGCGCGCGGATGCGTACGACGCAACACCTTGATGGTTTCGCCGGTCGGCATCGACAGTTCAAGATAGTTGCCTGCGCTGTTCAAATCGTCGTTCCGCCATTGTCCGAGAGTGCCCGTGGTTGCAAGGTCCGTCGTTGTGCGACGTCAGTCGCGATCGTCCGGCCGCGGCAACCCGAACCATTCGTCCAGCCCGGCCAACAGCTGTTCTTGCTCCCGCGTCATCAACTCAAACCGCGCAGCGACGTCGTCCTGCGCGGATTCCACGTTGTCGGCGTCGAGCTGGTCCTGCACGATGTCGAGAAAACCTAGCTTGCGGATCGTCAGATCCTCGCCAAGCACAAGTTCAACGCGATCGTCAAAGCAAAGGCTGAGCTGAAATACCTGCTTGCCCGACCTCAAATGCTCCCGCACCTCTTCCGATTCAAGGTCCTGGCGACGGCAGCGAACGATGGCGCCCGATTCAGCCGGGTCGCGCAATTCGCACTCGTCGCCGAGGGTCAGATTGTCCGGCAGCTTGCCATGGATGAGCCACGTCGTCATCAACGTTCGCGGGGACTCACGGGACGCGGCCGGTGTGGCCGGAAAGCGGCCGAGCGCTTCGCGCAACTGATGGACCATGCGTTCGGCAGCCGACCGGCTCGCACTATCCACGACCAACCAGCCATCCTCGGTGTCGACATAGGCCATCAGTCGCGTCGGGACAATGAAAGCATGCGGCAGAAGTTCCGAAATAACTTCTTCTTTCAATCGCTTGCGTTCTCGGCTTGCGGGCCGGCGTGGATTCTTCGTGGCGCGCTCGGCCAGTCGCTGCGCCAGGGTTTCGCGGATTACCGCGCCCGGCAGCAGACGCTCCTCGCCACCCAGTGCAATCAGCGTATAGCGGCCCGATTGGTGTGTCAGCACATCGGAATCGCGCCCGTACGGCGACACGAAGCCATGGGTCGCGAGCTCAAGCGGCCCGCACGCGCGCAAACGCCGACTATCGAGGTCATCGGCGAGATTTCTCAAACGCTTGGAGACGCTCGCCGGAAACCGGAACAGACTGATATTGCGAAACAACATGGAGAGAACCCCGGAAACGGCACTCGTCTGGCACGCAGTTACTTGTCAGCCGTTCAGAGAGGCAGTGTACTGGTGACATGGGTCGGCGGCCGGGTTCGAAACATGGCCGATCGAAGCGAGCTATTGTAGCGACGCCGGGCCGAAAAAACCCTTCCGTTGCCTCTTTGACAGGCGCTGGCGTGCATCCGCAGTCGAGCAGAAGTTCAATGCACAAACAGACCGCTTGTGCATCAGGTGCATGTTGCCGACAATCCGGCTGGATGGAGAGAGCGCATGTTCACTGACGATCCAGCCGAGCTTGCTCGCAGACTGGCCGAACTCAAAGTCGAGCACCGCGATCTCGATGCGGCGATCGCGAGCATGGTGAACGAACCCGGACGCGACGAATTGCAGTTGTCGAGGCTCAAGAAACGCAAGCTCAGGCTCAAGGACATGATCGATTATCTGGAGAACAAGCTGATTCCCGATCTGGACGCATGAGCGTCAGGCAGCTTTCCCCTCGTCCGGCTTGACAGTGGATTCGACCTGTAAGCCGATGGCGGGGTTCTCAATGGTCAGCTTGAGGATGCCATGGCGAATTTCCCGGCTCAGGATCACCTTGGCATCGCGCGCCACACTTTCGAGCACGCGATCGAACATCAGTTTGCC
>JBAUWF010000060.1:0-30082 GCA_049583635.1 Rhodanobacteraceae bacterium | reverse complement strand
GTACAACGCGACCACAGCCATTTCCTGTATGTCCCGGCACGCTTGCGACCCGGTATCGGCGTGCGCGTGGCGCAGTCGACGTTCAGCGCGCTCACTGCGGCAATCCATCGCGCGCAGCCCGAACTGGGACAAACCGACGCGGCGAGCCTGTCTCCGCTGCACGACGAGTCGCTCGGCGATCTGCGGCCGACACTGTGGCTGCTGTTTGCCGCCGCAGTGTTCGTCGTCTTCGTCGCCGCGCTGAATACCGCGACACTGTTCTTCGCGCAGAGTCTTGCCAATGCACACGCGACAAATGTGCGAATCGCGCTCGGCGCAACTCGCGGCACGCTGTTCCGGCGCGCCTTGGTGCGCAGCGTTTTCGTCGTCGGCACGGCCACCTCTGCGGCGCTGCTGGTCGCGCCATGGCTGTATGCGCATTTGTCCGGATTGAGCGGCAGCGCGTCGATCAGGGAATTCGACAGCGTCGCACGGCTGGACCTGCCCACCGCGGCCTGGATCGCGGGGGCGGCCGGCCTCGTCGCGATCGTCCTGGCGTGGCTGGACACCCAGCATGCGTTCGCCTCGACATCGACGCCCGGACTCAACGCACGCGGCACGACAATCACCCGCGGCACGCGCCGCCAACTGTCCACGGCGATCGTCGTTCAATGCATGCTCGCATTCGTGCTCGCGACTGCGGGCTTGCTGGTGACACTCGGCTATCACCATCTGCGCGTGATGGACCGCGGGTTTGCGAGCAACAATCTGCTGGTGGGGGACCTGACGTTTCCCGCTGCACGCTACCCGACGCCGGCTTCGCGCAATGCAATCATGCGACAGCTGTTGATTGCGCTGCGTGCGCTGCCCGACGTCCGTGCGGCGGGCGCTTCCACGGTCACGCCCGACTGGCAAGGCGACTGGGCGGCGAGCTTCGATGTCCCGGACCGGGCGCCGCTGCCCGACCCGGGTTACGAATTGACCAATCACCGGCTGGTGACACCCGGCTATTTCGAGACGATGGGCATGCCGATGCTCGCCGGACGCGATTTCGACCATGGCGACCCAACCCGTGACGCCGGTGCGGTCGTCGTCTCGCGTAGCTTCGCCAGGCACATCTGGCCGAACCAGCAAGCCATCGGCCGTCACCTGGACCGGTTGAACCTGCAAAAGGAAGTCGTCGCCCGGCTTACCGTGATCGGCGTGGTCGGCGATGTCGTCGAGGCAGTGCGCGATCCCGTAGCGCCAGCTGCGCGCAGCTGGTACATGTCCACGGCGGCAGGCACCAACAGCGACTATTCGGCCATCTCCGTCGTCGTGCGGCCGATCGCCGCGGATTCGGGCGCCGCCGCCGGCATGCGCCAGGTACTGGCCCGTATCGACCCTGCACTGGCGTGGTCGGACCTTGTGCCGATGCGGACGCGGCTGGCTGCGAGCGAGGATCGCGAAAAGTTGAGCAGTTTCCTGTTCACGTTGTTCGCCGTGTGTTCCGTGCTGATCGCGCTCGGCGGTCTGTACGGTGCGTTGGCCTTCCTGGTGGAAAGCAGCCGTCGTGAATTCGGCGTCCGGCTGGCACTCGGCGCGTTGTCGCGACAGGTGCTCGCAAACGTTCTGTTGCGCGCGCTGCGCCTTGCCGGGTTCGGTGTCCTGCTCGGCGCGCTGCTGGCGCTGCCGCTGATCAGTGTCGTCGGCGCCTTCGTCTACGGTACGTCGCTGCACGATGCCTGGGCGCTCGCGCCGCTGGCGGCAGGTGTTTTGATCCTGGCATTGCTTGCCGGACTGCTGCCGGCGCTACGTGCTGCGCACGTCGCGCCGCAAGAGGCATTGCGCCATGAATGACAACCACTTGAGGAACCATCACCCATGAGCATGACGCAAGATCTTCGCTTCGCCCTGCGCAGCCTGCGCGCTCGGTCCGGTACGGCTTGTTTCGCGGTGCTGACGCTCGCGATCGGCCTTGGCGCCGCAATTGCGATCTACGCCGTGATCGACGCAGTGCTGCTGCGCGATCTGCCGTATCCGCAGCCCGACCGGCTGGTCCAGCTCCGCGAACTCGCCGCCGACGGGCATACGATGGCGATGACCTATCCGAACTATGCGGATCTCACCGCAACCGTCGATGCGTTCGACGCGAGCGCGTTCTACGCTTCCTTCGACGGCCCGGTCACGAACTCCGGCAACACCGTGCGTGCGCTCGACGCGGCGAGCGGCGGCGATTTCTTCCGCGTGTTCGGCGTCGCACCGTTGCTTGGACGCACATTCGGCGCCGGCGAGCACGACAAGGTCGCGGTGATCAGCTATGGCCTCTGGCAGGGCCTGCTGCATGGCCGCGCCGACGTGCTCGGCCAGCCGCTCGATATCAACGGTGAGGGCTACACGGTCATCGGTGTGATGCCGCGCGACTTCGCGTTCCCGCAGCGCGCCGCGCTGTGGTCACCGCTGCTCGCGCTGCTCGATGATCCCGGTACTTCGCGCAGCGCGCACAACTTCGAAGCGGTCGCACGCCTGGGCACGGCTGGCGACCTCGCACGCGCGCGCCTCGCCGCGAACGCGCTCGCCGGCCGCATCAAGCATCAGTACGGCGATGCGGACGACGCGGTCGGGTTCGACCTGACGCCGCTCGGCGACGCGATCGCCGCGCCGGTACGCAGCGCCCTGCTGCTGCTCGCGGCCGGCACCGCCTTCCTGCTGCTGATCGCGATCACCAACGCCACCAACCTCCTGCTCGCACTCAATGGCTCGCGCGCGCGCGAACTCGCGGTGCGCGCCGCACTTGGCGCCAGTGCAACGCGGCTGGCACGACAGATATTCGCAGAGAGCGCGCTGATCGCCGGCAGCGCATGCGTCCTCGGTTTCGCGGGCGCCGCGGTCGCGGTGCGCCTGCTCGTGCACGGCGGCGGCGCGCATCTTCCGCGTCTGGACGAAATCGGCATCGGCCCGGGCGTTGCCATCGCCGGCGTACTCGCCGCGTTTGCAACCGCGCTGATCACAACCGCTGCGGTGCTGTGGAGCAACCGTCGGCGCGCACCGATCGCCGAACTGCGCGAAAGTGGCCGCGGCCAGTCACCGGGGCGTACGCACCTGCGTCTGCGCGCCTCCCTCCTGATCGGCCAGACCGCGCTCACCACCGTTCTGCTGGTCGGCGCGGGCCTGCTCGGGCGCAGTTTCCTCGCGCTGCTCGCGGTCGATCCCGGATTCAACGCTCAGAGTGCCATGTCGGTGGAACTATCACGACCGTGGACGCAGGACCCGTCCGCCGCCGCCGAAACCGCGCGCCGCTACGACGCGGTGATGCGTGGGTTCGCCACCCTCCCCGGTGTCGACGCAGTCGGCGGCGTCAACAGCCTGCCGCTGACCGCCGACGGCGGCAACGGCTCGTTCTGGGACGGCAGTGTGACGGACGTGGAACACGCGACGTCGGCCAATGCACTCGGCTACGCCGAATTTCGCGTGGCGACGCCGGACTATTTCAAGGCCGCCGGCATCCGCCTGCTGCGCGGACGTTCGTTCGACCAGCGCGACCGTCCCGACGGCGAGCACGTCGCGGTGGTCAGTGCGGCGGCGGCGCACGCCGCTTGGGGCAATGCCGATCCGATCGGCCGGCGCATCCAGTTCGGCAACATGGACGGTGACCTGCGCGTGCTGACCATCGTCGGCGTCGTCGGCGACGTGCACGAGCGCCATCTCGACCGCGCTCCGATGGGCACGGTCTATGTCGATCTCGATCAACGCCCGATGGCAGCGGCAGTGTTCGACATCGTGGTGCGCTCCAAGCTGCCGCTCGCGGCGCTCGCCGGTGAGTTGCGCGGTGATCTGCAACGACTCGCGGGCGATATTCCCTATCGCCTGTCGCCGCTTGCCGAAGTGCGCGCGACGGCACTCGCGGACCGGCGCTTCAGCCTGGTGCTGCTCGGCGCGTTCTCCGCGGTCGCCTTCGCACTCGCAATCGGCGGCTTGTACGGTTTGATGGCGTTTGCAGTCGGCCAGCGCCAGCACGAATTCGCATTGCGCCAGGCCCTCGGTTCGTCACGTCAGGGCATCGCGCGCATGGTGCTCGGCGGCGGCCTGCGCATCGGGGGCGCAGGCATCGCACTCGGCCTGATCGCGTCGCTGGTCGGTGCGCACGCCGCGCGCAGTCTGCTTTATGGCGTGCCTGCCGACGATCCGTGGACGCTGCTCGGCGTCAGCGCGCTGTTGCTGGTCACTCTGTTGCTCGCCTGCCTGTTGCCGGCACGCCGCGCCTGCGCGGTTGCGCCGCGTGAGGCGCTGTCGTGAGTATTTCCACATGAACACGAGCGCCAGGCCGTCGCGAAATATCCACGAACGTGGTCCGCAGCGATCCGTCAATGCTTCGCCAAGGTTCCAACCATGCACAGGGAGACCCGATCGATGAACGCGTTCATGCACGAATTCAAGCAGGCCGCTCGCGGCGCAGGAAGCCAGCCCGGATTCTCGGCGCTCGTGGTCGGCGTGCTCGCGGCCGGACTCGCCTGCGTCATCTACATGCTGATCGCGATCGATAGTTTCGTGTTGCGACCCTTGCCGTTTCCGCAGGCGCAACGGCTGCTCAGCGCGGGACTCGATGACGGCCGTGACCACGGTGGAGAACTCGATCCGGTGCGCAGCAATGATCTTGTGCAAATGCGCCGTCATCTCGACGGGCTCGCCGAGGTCTCAGGTTTCGAATCGGCAACCGTGAACCTCAGCGATCTCGACCGTCCCGAACGCTACGACGGCGCATTCGTGACCGGCAACCTGTTCCATGTGCTCGGCGTCGCACCCGTGCTCGGGCGCGATCTCAGTCTGGCCGACGAAAACGCCGGCGCACCGCCCGTGGTCATGCTTTCGCACGATCTCTGGGTCAGCCGCTACGGCGCGGATCCGAGCGTGATCGGCCGGCAGGTACGCGTCAATTCGCAGCCGACCACGATCGTCGGCGTCATGCCGGAGGATTTCAGCTACCCGCGCCACGAGGTCGTCTGGGTCCCCAAGCACTTCAGCGAAGCCGTCAATACCGACGACACCTACACCGTGGTCATGCGTCGCAACGCGGATGTGGGCGACAGCGCGATAAAAAGTGCTGTCAGCGCCTGGTTTGCCGATGCGGCGAAAGCCGAGCCCGAGCATTTCCGTGGCCTGCGCGCATCGGTCGAACCGCTCGATATGCTGACGGTCAGCGCGACGACGCGCAGCGTGCTCGACGTGATGCTGGTCGCCGCGCTGCTGGTCCTGCTGATCGCGTGTGCGAACGCGGCGAACCTTCTGCTCACACGCACGCTCGCGCGTCGTCAGGAACTCGCAGTGCGCGTTGCGCTCGGCGCGAGCCGCGGCCGACTGATCCTGCATCTGATCGCGCAAAGCCTGCTGTTGAGCGCGATTGCGGCGGCGATCGCGCTGCCGCTTGCGCGACTGGCCGCGGGCTGGACCGACGCGGCATTCCGCGCGGCCGACGACGGACCGCCGCACTGGATCCATTTCAGCCTCGATGCGCGCAGTGTGTTCATGACACTCGGCGTCGTCGTGCTCACGGCGCTCATTGCCGGTCTGTTGCCCGCGCTGCGCGCGGGCGGCAGCGCGATGGCTGGCGACCTGCGCGAGGGCGTGCGCAGCGTCGGCGGCGGTTTCGCGCGCGTCAGCCGCGTGCTCATGGTCGGTGAAGTCGCGTTCTCGCTTACGCTGCTGATCACGGTTGGCGCGCTCGCCAGCATCGTTACCTCGCTCGATCATGCCGATCTGGGGATCGATCCACGCGGCATCCTGACCGCACGTGTCGGCCTGTTTGAGAGCGCGTACCCGAAAGGCGCCGACCAGGTACGCCTGTTCGAGCGCATCACCGATCGCCTGCGCGCGGATCCGGCCGTGATCAGCGCCACCGCCGGCACCACCCTGCCCGGACTCGATGGCGGAACGCGCGCGGTCCTGCCCGAAGGCGATGTCGCAGGCGATGCACCGATACCGCGACTGCAATTCGCGGCAGTCGATGATGAGTTTCTTTCCGCATACGGGCTGCGCCTCGTACGGGGTCGCTTCTTCGACACGCGCGACGGCGCCAACGCAACGCCGGTCGCAGTAGTCGACGAGCGCTTCGCCAAACGTTACGGCAGCAAGACCGATGTGATCGGTCGGCGCTTCCGGCTCAGTCCGCGTGACAAGGATTCCGTGCTGGTCACCGTCGTCGGCGTGGTTCCATCCTTGTGGATGGATCGGCCCGGCGATCCGAATCGCCCGGCGATGCTGGTGCCCATGCGCCAGCAACCCGCGCGCTTCGTCAGCCTCGCGGTGCGCGTGAAAGGCGATCCGTCCGCATTTGCGCCGCAGCTCGCCAACGACATCCGCGCGGTCGATCAGGACACGCCGGCCTACTGGGTACGCACCTACGCCGAATCGATACGGCAGGCCACATTTTCCACGCGCATGCTCGCGAAGATGTTCGCGGCTTTTGGCGTGCTCGCGCTCGCGCTCGCCGGAGCCGGACTCTACGGCGTGATCGCATTCAATGTCGGCCAGCGCACACGCGAGATCGGCGTGCGCCGCGCGCTCGGTGCGCAACCGGCAAGCGTGCTGCGCGACGTGCTCATGCGCGCCGGCTGGCAGGTCGGCATCGGCCTCGCGCTCGGACTCGGTCTCGGGCTTGGACTCACGCGCACGCTCATCAGCGTCCTGCACAGCACCGGTGGCAGCAACCTGATCGCCGCGCTCGGCGCGCTTGCCGTCCTGCTCGTCGCGGCCGCGATCGCCGTGATCGTGCCTGCACGCCGCGCGCTGCGCATCGATCCGATGGTTGCATTGCGTTACGAATGAGGAGATCCGGATGCCTACGGTAGTACACGAACTCGGGAATGCCGCGCGCGGACTCGCGGCGCGTCCTGCGTTTTCCGCGCTTGTAGTCGGCGTGCTCGCGTCCGGCCTGGCCTGCGTGATCTTCATGTTGGCGATGCTCAACGGGTTTGTCATTCGTCCGTTGCCGTTCGCGGCGCCGAACGAGTTGTTGCACGCAGGCGTGCGCGGTGACGGCGGCAACGATCTGAATCCCGTGCGTGGCCGCGATCTGCTGGAAGTACGCCGCGACATGAGTGGCGTCGCCGATACGGCGGCCTTCGCGCGATCGACGATGAACCTGAGCGATCTTGACCGACCGCAGCGTACCAGCGGCGCGTTTGTCAGCACGAACCTGTTTCATGTACTCGGTGTCGAGCCGGTTCTCGGGCGCGATTTTTCCGCCGCGGACGGCCGTGACGGCGCGCCGGCGGTTGCGATGCTCTCGTATGCGTTGTGGCAGAGCCGCTATGGCGGCGATCCAGCCATCGTCGGGCGCGACATGCGCATCAATGCGCAACCGACGACGGTAATCGGGGTGATGCCGAAGAATTTCAGCTATCCGGGCCGCGAGGTGATCTGGCTTGCCGGGCATCTGTTCGACAACATGAAGCAGGATGATCTGTCCTGGTGGATCGTCCTGCGTCGCCATGCCGGGGTCGGTGAACCGGCCATCGCTACAGCGTTCGCAAGCTGGTTTGCGCAAGCCATCCACGATCAGCCCGATCGTTTTCGCGGCATGCGTCCGGGTGTCGAGCCGCTCGCGTATCTCGCCGTGGGGCGCACCATACGCACGGTGCTCGACATCATGCTCGCCGCCGTCTTCATGGTGCTGCTGCTCGCCTGCGCCAATGCGGCAAACCTGATGCTGACGCGCACCCTGGGACGCCGCCAGGAATTTGCAGTGCGCTCCGCGCTCGGCGCGAGTCGCCAGCGTTTGATCGCACATCTTCTGGCCGAATCCCTGCTGCTCACCCTTGGCGCCACCTTGATTGCGTTGCCGCTGGCGTATGCCGCCGTGGGCTGGCAGACGGCCATGATCCACAATGCGGAATTCGGACCGCCGCTGTGGTTGCAGTTCAACATCGACGCGACGGTGCTTGCTTTCGCGGTCGGCGTGGCGTTGCTGACCGCAGTGATCACCGGCCTTTTGTCGGCGTTGCGCGTCGATGGCAGCAGCGCCGCCGACAATCTGCGCGACGGCACGCGCAGCGTCGCGGGAGGTTCGTTCGCGCGCATCAGTCGCGTCCTGGTGATTGGCGAAGTTGCGCTGTCGTGCGTGCTTTTGATCAGCGCCGGCACGATGGTGCGCGGCCTTGCCGCGCTCGATCATGTCGACCTTGGCATTGATACCGCGCATTTGCTGAGTGCGCGCGTCGTATTGCCGACCAACGCCTACGCGACGGGGGCCGATCAGGCGCGCCTTTACGAACGGCTCGGCGAACGGTTGCGCGCGAGTCCCGGGGTAACGGAAGCCAGTGTGGGCATCGTCTTGCCGGGAACCAGTTTCAATGAACAACACGATGTCGTGCCAGCGGGCACGGAACTCGGCGATGGCGCGTTGCCCCAGGTACAAACCGGCGCAGTCGACGATCACTTCCTCGGCGCGTACGGCGTCGCCTTGCGGCAGGGCCGCTTCTTCGACCATCGTGACACCGCCACTGGCGCTCGCGTTGCGGTGGTCGACCAACGCTTTGCCGACCGCTACGGTGCGGGGCAAAGCGTGCTGGGTCGCCAATTCCGCCTCGATCCTCGCGATCCCAGGGGTGCAACCGTCACCGTGATCGGTGTGATCGGCGCGCTGAAGCTCAACTCACCCACCGACACCACCCAGCCGACGCTACTGATGCCGCTGCGCCAGAATCCGTACCGCATCGCCAGCATCGCGGTGCGTACGCGCGGCGATGCGCTCGCGTTCGCACCGCGTCTGAACGAGATCATGCGCGAGATCGACGCCGACACGCCTCTGTATTGGGTGCGCGACTACACCAGCGTTGCACGCAGCGAAACCGTAGGTGAGCGAGACGTTGCGCAGGTGTTCAGTGCAAACGGAATCATCGCGCTGCTGCTGGCTGGCACCGGCTTGTACGGCGTGGTCGCGTTCAGCGTCGCCCAGCGCACGCGCGAAATCGGTGTGCGCCGCGCGCTCGGTGCGCCGAGGCGTCAGGTGCTCGGCAGTCTTTTCGCACGCACGCTCGTGCACCTCGGAATCGGTCTGGTCATCGGACTTGCCGCCGGCATTCCCTTTGCGCGCCTGTTGACCCGATCGATGCAGGGCATCGAGACCGGTAACGTTGTCGTCGTGCTGGGCGCGCTCGGCATATTGATCGTGGCCACGCTACTGGCCGTCGTCGTTCCCGCACGACGCGCCCTGAGCGTCGATCCGGCCGTCGCCCTGCGCCACGAATGAGGAAACCAAGATGATCGAAACCCTGATCCAGGATATTCGCTACGGCCTGCGCACGCTCGCGACGCGACCCGGTTTCGCGGCGGCCGCGCTGCTCACGCTTGCGCTCGCGATCGGCGCGAACACGCTCGTGTTCAGCCTGATTGACGGCGTCTACCTGCAACCGCTGCCGTATCACGACGACGTCGCGCTGATCGACATCGAGAACAGCTATCCGAAGATGGGCCTTGAACTCGCGGGTGTATCGATTCCCGATTATCTCGATCGCAAGAGCCAGGTGCCGGCGCTCGCCGACAGCGCGTTGTACAGCGGCGCAAGTTTCAACCTCGCCGAGACCGGCACACCCGAGCGCGTGCGCGGCGTACGTGCAACGCCTTCGCTGTTTTCAACGCTTGGTGTACAGCCGGTGCTCGGACGCGGCTTCACCGCGGACGAGTCCGTGATCGGGCGCGAAAAGGTCGTCGTGATCGGCAACGCGCTATGGCGCAACCAGTTCAATGCCGACCCGACGATCATCGGGCGCGACCTGCGACTCAATGACGAGTCCTACCGCGTGGTCGGGGTGATGCCCCGCACATTCATGTTTCCCGACCGCGACACGCAGATCTATGTCCCGTTTGCGTTTACCGATGCGCAAAAGGCCGACACCGAGCGCGGACGCGAATTTTCCCAGAGCGTCGCGCGGCTCGCGCCGGGCGCGACAATGGCCGACGTCAAGACCCAATGCGACCTCGTGGTGCAGCACAATCTCGCGCGTATCAGCACGATCGGCGGCAAGCGCGGAGCCCAGTTCAAGGACTTCATGCAGAACGCCGGATTCACCGTCACCGTGCGGTCGCTGCGCACCCAGCTTGCGGGCGACCACACCAGGGTTCTGTTGTTGCTGCAGCTCGCGGTCGGACTCGTGCTGCTGATCGCCTGCGCGAACATCGCGAACCTGCTGTTGACGCGCCTCTCGGCGCGGCAGAAGGAATTGTCGGTACGCACCGCGCTCGGCGCGAGCCGCGCGCGCATCGCCCGGCAGTTGCTGATCGAGGCGGTACTGCTGGCGTTCGGCGGCGCCGTCATCGGCATGGGTATCGCGCTGGTCGGGCAGTATCTGATCGGACTGTCCGGCCTGCTGCCGGACTGGGTATCGCTGCATCTGGACCTGCGCGTGCTCGGCTTCACCTTCGTTGTTGCGCTGGTGGCAGGCCTGTTGTTCGGCCTGTTTCCGGTAATCTCGGCCGGCACCGCGCGGCCGCAGCAGGTGCTGCGCGAGGCCGGTCGCCTTGGCGGTGGGGGACGTGGTGCACGGGCGGTGCGCGACACCCTGGTCGTGGCGCAGCTTGCGCTTGCGGTGGCGCTACTCGCCAGCGCCGGTCTTTTGGTGCGCAGCTTTTCCAAGGTGCTCGATCAGAGCCCGGGATTCGACAGCAGCGGCGTACTGACGGCGGCGCTTTCGCTGCCGGACGCGAAATATCCCGACGGCCCGGCCAGGGCCCGCGTGATGACGCGCATGCTCGACGCCGCGCGCAGCCTGCCCGGTGTCACCGCGGCAGGCCTCAGCGACGTACGGCCCATGTCGGGCGAGATCAACGGCTCGAGCTACGCGATCCTGGGACAAACCTACAACGGCGCCGCGCCGCATGCATTCGTGCGCACCGTCGATTCGGGATATTTCAAGGCCATGGGCATTCCGCTGCGACGCGGTCGCACATTCGATGCGTCCGACTGGAACAGCAAGGACAAGGTCGCAGTCGTCGATGAGCTTTTCGCGCGCAAACGCTTCCCGGACGGCAACGCGCTCGGCCAGGTGCTCGATCTCAGCAACGGTTCCGGCAAGACCTTGCACTACACCATCGTCGGCGTGGTCGGCACGGTCAAGAACGACGATCTCGCCGAACAGCCCAAGGAGGAAACCTACTATCTCGACTACGGCCAGGAACCGGCTCGCACCATCGCGTTGGTGCTGCGCACGCGCGGAGCGCCCGCCACGCTGGCGCAACCGTTGCGCGCAGCGGTGCAATCGGTCGACCCGGATCAGCCGCTGTTCGACATCATGACACTCGATCAGCGCATCCACACTTCGCTGGCCGGACGCCGCGTGCCGATGCAGCTGATCGGTGCCTTTGCGGTGCTTGCGCTGCTGCTCGCTGCGATCGGCATCTATGGCGTGCTTGCCTTCGCGGTAGCGCAGCGCACCGGCGAATTCGGCGTGCGCATGGCGATCGGCGCCGACGGAGCGCGAATTCGCCGCGAAGTGCTCGGCGACGGTGCGCGCCTGGTCGGCATCGGTCTCGCCATCGGCATGCTCGGCGCGTTTGCGCTCGGGGTCGTGCTCAAGAGTCAGCTGTTCGGCGTGGATCGCATCGATGCGCCGAGCCTCGCGCTGGTCGTCGCAGTGCTTGCGGCGACCGCATTCGCGGCCTGCTGGATGCCGGCGCGGCGCGCCGCCCGCATCGCGCCGATCGAAGCGCTTCGTCACGAATGAATCAATGGAGCCGCCGATGTTCGACCCTCTGATCCAGGACGTGCGATACAGCGTGCGCGCTCTTGCGGCAAAGCCGGGATTCACGGCGGCCGCGGTGCTGACGCTCGCACTCGGCATCGGCGCCAACGCGGCGATCTTCAACGCGACCGCCGCGCTGCTGCTCAAGCCGTTGCCTTATCCACACAGCGATCGTCTGGTGCTGCTCTACGACTCAATGCCGAAAAGCGGTGAGGACGAAGCCGGCAGCACGGTCCCGGATTTCCTCGATCAACGCGCACAGGCGCCCGCGCTCGCCGACTCGGCGCTGTTCCAGACCACCAGCCACAACCTGTCGTCGAACGGCGCGGTCGAACGCGTGCGTGGTCTTGCCGCGACACCGAGCCTGTTCCCGACGCTCGGCGTTGCCGCACTCAAGGGTCGCGCGCTCGTCGCCGATGACGGCGTGCCCGGCAACGACAAGGTCGTCGTGCTGAGTTACAGGACGTGGCAGAACCGGTACGCGGGCGATCCCGATATCGTCGGCCGCGATCTGCGTCTCGACGGCCACGCCTACCGCATCGTCGGCGTGATGCCGCAGGGATTCTTCTTCCCCGACCGCGACACCGCGATCTGGACTCCGTACGCGATCCGACCCGAGCAGCGCCTCGATGCCGAACGCGCACATTCGGATGTCGAGTCAATCGGACGCCTCGCACCGGGCGCGACGATCGCCGGACTCGAAACGCAATTTCGCGCGATCAGCGCGCGCAACGCGGCGCGCTCGCCGGAGTTGCGCGAAAACTACGCGGCAACCGGCTTCACGATGCATGCGCGCGATCTCGCCGACGACTGGTTCGGCGGCCTGAAGTCCGCGCTATGGCTGCTGCAGGCGCTGGTCGCGGCCGTGCTGCTCATCGCAGGCGCGAACGTCGTCAACCTCCTGCTCGTGCGCTTGAACGCGCGGCGACGCGACTTCGCGCTGCGCACGGCGCTCGGCGCGAACCGCCGCCGAATCGCACGCCAGGTCATGGTCGAAACATTGCTGCTCGCGTTCGCGGGCGGCATCGTCGGCGCTGTCGTCGCGCGCCTCGCATTGCCGCTGCTCGGCGCATTCGGTTTTGCGCACACGCTCGAGGGTTACGGGCCGGAACTCGGCATGGACGCGCCGCACGTCGCACTGGTACTTGCGTTCGCACTCATGATCGGACTCGTCCTCGGAGGCATCGCGGCATTTTCGCTGCGGCGCGGCGATACACCCGAACTCCTGCGTGCGGGCGGCACCGCAGCCGCGGGCGGCGCTGGTAGCGGACGCGCACGCGATACGCTCGTGGTCATCCAGTTTGCGTTGACGTTGATGTTGCTCGTCGGCGCGGGTCTCCTGATCAAGAGTTTCGAGCGACTGCTGCAGACGAATCCCGGCTTCGACAGCGCCAATCTCGTCACGGCGCGGCTCTATGTTCCGGAATCGTCCTATCCCGACGATGCCGCACTGACCGCCTACCAGCAACGCTTGCTGGCGGCGGCGCGTGCCCTGCCCGGCATCGAATCGGCCACCTATACGTCCAGCCTTCCATTCGACGGACACCTCGGCACCTCGGGCTATGTCGCTCCCGGTTACACGGGCAGCGACGCGAACGCGCTCGAAGCCGAGCGTCAGAGCGTCGATGAGGCGTACTTCTCCACCCTCGGCGTGCCGCTGGTCGAAGGCCGTGCGTTCGGACCCGGCGACGACGCCCACGCGCCGCCGGTCGTGATCGTCGACGAGACCCTTGCGCGGCACATCTGGCCGGGCCGCAGCCCGATCGGGCAGCGCCTGTCGCTCGACTCGGACCACCCGGATGCCCCCGTGATGACGGTTGTCGGCGTCGCGCGATCGGTGCACCAGAACGACCTCGCCGAGAAGCCAACGCGCGACTCGATGTATTGGCCCTATCGGCAGCATCCGGCACGCTTCGGCGAACTCATCGTCAAGTCGCGTCAAGCACCGGCCGTCGTGATTCCTGCACTGCGGCAAGCCGCGCTCTCGGTCGATTCCGGACTGCCGCTGTTCGACATCCAGACGCTCGACGCTCGCATTGCAAGCTCGCTCGACCATCGCCGCGCACCGGTGCTCATGCTCGGTCTGTTCGCGGCGCTCGCACTTGCGCTCGCGGCGATCGGACTCTACGGCGTGCTCGCGTTCGGGATCGCGATGCGAACGCGAGAGTTCGGCGTGCGCATCGCGATCGGCGCGGGGCGAAGCGGCATCCTCGGTCTCGTGCTGCGCGCGGCGCTGCGCACGATCGCGATTGGCGCCCTCATCGGTTTCATCGGCGCGATCGCGCTCGCGCAGATACTGCGTGCGCGGCTGTACGGCATCGGCGCGTTCGACCCGACGGTATTCGCCGGCGCGATCGTGCTGCTCGCGCTCGTCGCCCTGGTTGCGAGCTGGCTGCCGGCGCGGCGCGCGACGCGCGTCGACCCGGTCGTCGCGTTGCGCCACGAATGACGCCTGAATGCCCGCCGCGAAGATTTCCCGGATGCGAGTGAGAACATGAGCGGCATCGCCACGATTCTGCATCACCAGATGAAATCGCCGCTTTCCATCCCCAACGGACAGAACCCCCCATGATCCATCTCGAAAACATCGAAAAATCCTTCCCGCTGGCCGGCGGCCGCACCTGGGTGCTGCGCAACATCAACCTCGATATCGCCGACGGCGAGTTCGTCAGCATCATGGGGCCTTCGGGCGCAGGCAAGAGTTCGCTGCTCAACGTGCTCGGCCTCATGGACCACGACTGGCAGGGCAGCTATGCACTCGACGGCATCGCGGTGGAAAAACTCGACGCGAAGAAGCGACAGGCATTGCAGCGCGACAAGATCGGCTTCATCTTCCAGCAATACCATCTGATCGACGATCTCAAGGTCTCGGAGAATCTCGATCTGCCGCTGCAATACCGCGATATTCCGGCGAAGGAACGTGTCGCGCAGGTCGCCGACATGCTCGACCGCTTCAATATCGTCGGCAAGAAGGATCTCTTTCCGAACCAGCTCTCCGGCGGCCAGCAGCAACTCGTCGCGGTCGCGCGCGCAGTGATCACGCGCCCTGCCCTGCTGCTCGCCGACGAGCCCACCGGAGCGCTGCATTCGAGCCAGGGGCGCATGATCATGGACCTGCTGCACGAACTGCACCGCGGTGGCATGACCATCGTGCAGGTCACCCACAACGAGAACCATGCGAACGAGGGCTCGCGCGTGATCCGCCTGTTCGACGGCTGGATCGAAAAACCCGGCGCATAATCCGGCTAGACTGGCTGGACGGATGGCCGAACAAGAAACGGCAGGATGGACTGGGTTGATGCGCGGATGGCTGCTCGATACTTGTGTGATTTCCGAAGCAGCGCGCGCAAGCGCGTCGTCCTGGCTCGCGGCAACCGCGCTCGAATACGGTCTTGCACCGGTGACGCACACCGTCGATGACTTCACGCCAGCTGGCGTCGAGATCGCAGACCCATGGCAATGACCGGTGCACAAATCCTCATCGCCGACGACCAGCGCGATGTACGCGAGGCGCTGCGACTGCTGCTGAAGGCCGAAGGTTGGCAGTCCACCGCCGTCGACAATCCGCAAGCCGCAACTGACGCGGTGCGCACGCGACGTTTCGATGTCGCGCTGATCGATCTCAACTACGCGCGCGATACCACATCGGGGGCCGAAGGCCTCGAATTGCTGAGCGAGATCAAGAAACTCGATCCGGATCTCGCGGTGGTCGTGATGACCGCGTGGGGCTCGATCGATGTCGCAGTCGAGGCGATGCGGCGCGGTGCCGGCGACTTCATCGAGAAGCCGTGGGACAACCAGCGCTTGATGAGCGTGCTCGGCAACCAGCTGGCGCTGGCCGGCGCACACCGACGCGAGCAGCGGCTGAGTGCCGAGAACGCATTGCTGCGTGCGGATCTACCGGATGACTTCATCGCCGAATCAGCGGCGATGCGCGCGGTCCTCAATGCGCTCGCTCGTGTCGCGCCGACCGATGCGAACGTGCTGATCCTCGGGGAGAACGGCACCGGCAAGGGCATCATCGCGCGCCTGCTGCACGATGCGTCGAAGCGCGCGCAGGCTCCGTTCGTCAAGGTCAACATGGGCGGCATCGCCGAATCGGTGTTCGAGGCCGAGATGTTCGGCCATGTGCGCGGTGCGTTCACCGATGCCAAAAGCGACCGCATCGGCCGCTTCGAGCTGGCCGACGGCGGCAGCCTGTTTCTCGACGAGGTCGCCAACATTCCGCCGGCGCAGCAACCGAAGTTGCTGCGCGTGCTCGAAGACGGCGAATTCGAGCGTGTCGGTTCGTCGCGTACCCTGAAAGCCGACGTCCGACTGATTTCGGCGACCAATGCCGATCTCGCAACCGAGGTCGCGCGCGGCGCGTTCCGCAAGGACCTGTTGTTCCGTCTCAATACGGTTGAACTCAAGTTGCCGCCGCTGCGCGAACGCGAAGGCGATGTCGTGAAGCTCGCGCAGACCTTCCTCGCGCACTTCGTCAAGCGCTATCAGCGCGACGGTGCGCGTTTCGTTCCATCGGCACTGACGGCGCTGGCAGCATATCCGTGGCCCGGCAATGTGCGTGAACTCTCGCATGTCATCGAGCGGGCGGTGCTGATGTCGTCCAGCGACACCATCGATGAACACGCACTCGGTCTCGATACGCTGGTGGCCGGCGGGACAGCGGCGCCCGCAGCGGCATCCGGCGACGATGCGCTGAACGTGGAACACACCGAGGAGCAGCTGGTCCGGCGCGCACTCGAACGCACCGGCGGCAACATCCAGCGCGCCGCAACCCTGCTCGGACTCAGCCGCCCGGCACTCTATCGGCGGCTCGAAAAATACGGTATCTCGTCGTGATGCGCAGCCCTCCATGGTCGTTGCGCAATGCAAGCACCGCGGCGCGAGCGTCGCCGAACATGCGGGACGACAATGTCGAGCGCGGCACGCGATCGCGACCGTAGCGCGCGCACCCCCACGCGCTGGACCTACGAGCGCCGGGTGCTGTGTGGCGCGTTGCTGGTCGCGCTGCCGGCGTTCACGGCGCTGGGTGCCGCGCTGCTGGTCCTGATCGAAAATCACGGCGAAGCACTGGCGCTGTGGGCGATGATCGGTGTCGTAACGCTCGCGCTCGCATTCGATCTGCGACGGCGCCTGCTGTTTCCGCTGTACACGCTGTCCAATCTGCTCGAAGCCCTGCGCGAAGGCGATTACAGCATGCGTGGATCGCGCGCCCGACATGGCGATGCGATCGGCGAAGTGGTCAGCGAAATCAATGCGTTGTCGCGGACCCTGCGCGAACAACGGCTCGCGGTCGAGGAAAAAAGCGCGCTGCTGGCCAAGGTCATCGCGGTGCTGGATATCGCCGTGATCGCGTTCGATGCCGAACACTACCTGAAACTCGCGAACCCGGCCGCGGAACGCCTGCTCGGGTCCACACTCGCCGATCTCGATGGCCGCAGCGCCCACGCGCTCGGACTCGACGACTGGCTCACCATCGACGATGCGCGCATCGTCGATCGCATGTTCGCCGGTGGCGGCGGACGCTGGGAAGTGCGGCGTGCACGCTTTCGCGAGAACGGCCGTCCGCACGATCTGCTTGTCGTTACCGACTTGAGCCGCGCGCTGCGCGAGGAGGAGCGCCTGGCCTGGCAGCGCCTGCTGCGTGTACTCGGGCACGAACTCAACAACTCGCTCGCACCGATTCGTTCGATGGCGGCGACGCTCATCAAGTTGCTTGCGCGCGATCCGCTGCCGCATGACTGGCGCGAGGATGCACGCGGCGCACTCGATGTCATCGGCGAACGTGCCGAAGCGCTTGCGCGATTCATGTCGCGTTACACGGCACTCGCCCGCCTGCCGCCGCCAACACCGCGCGAATGCGCCTTCGACAAACTCGCGCAACGGGTCGCGCAACTCGAGCAGCGGATTCAGGTGGCGGTGGACAGCGGACCGCAGGTAACGCTCCGAGCCGATCCCGACCAGATCGAACAGGCGTTGATCAATCTGGTCAAGAATGCCGCCGATGCGTCGCTTGACACCATGGGCGGTGACGGCGTGGTCGGTCTGCGCTGGTATTGCGACGCGCGTGCGCTGATCGCGGAAATCACCGATGACGGACCCGGTCTGCCGCCGAGCGAAAATCTGTTCGTCCCGTTTTTTACCACCAAACCCGGCGGCTCGGGTATCGGTCTGGTGCTTGCCCGACAGATCATCGAAGCGCACGGCGGAAGTTTGACGCTGAAAAACCGCAGCGACGCGCGCGGCTGCGTCGCGCGGCTGCGACTGCCGCTCTGAGCAAACGCATGTTGATCCCGCCCGGTGGCAAAGGAGCGGCCTCTTGGCTCTCTCGCAGTCGCAGCGCAGGAGAAGCGTGGCGTGGGCGGATCTGCCGGCAACGTTGCCGGGTGCGACCCCTGCCCATGTCCACGCGCAAACACCAGCTATCGGGGATGAACCGGACCGGTTCCAAAGGGGGCCCCTGCCGGGATAGACGAATGCAGTGTATGTTTTGCCAATGAATCGCACATCACCTGGCGCACCCGCCTCGGGCCTGATCACCGAAGGACGCATGGCCGGGCTGTCCCGCCGCGCGGCAGACCTGCTCGAACAGGCCGGCCATGCGATCGATCGACGCGACATGCAGCAGGCCGACCGGGTACTAGGCGCGGCGCTCGCGCTGGCACCGGATCATCCGGAGGTCCTGCGCCTGCTCGGCGTCGGCTATCTGCTGGCCGGACGTCACTCCGACGCGGTCGCGACGCTGCGCCGCGCCCTGAAGTCGCGCCCCGACGATCCGCTCCTGTTGAACAATCTCGGCAGCGCGTTGCGCGATAGTGGCGACAGCGACGCCGCCGTCGCGATGTTCCGCGAAGCCTGCGCACGCGCGCCGACCCTGGCTGCCGCCTGGTTCAATCTGGGCAACACGCTCAAGGGCGAAGCCAACACGCAGGAATCGTGCGATGCGTTCGCGCACGCCCTCGCGCTCGCGCCCGAACATGTCGCGGCGCGTGTCAACTATGCCAACGCACTGCGGGCTCTCGGCCGCATCGATGAGGCGCTCGTGAACTATCGCGAAGCGTTGCGCACACGTCCGGCCGACGCCACCGCATGGCTCGGTTTGACCAACATCAAGACCGTCAAGCTGAGCGCCGAGGAAACCTCGCAGCTCCAGCGCTGCCATGCGCAACTCGATATCGACCAAGACGATCGCGCGATGATCGGATTCGCGCTCGCCACCGCGCTCGAGCATCAGGGACGTTTCGCCGAAGCGTTCGAGACGCTGCGTGACGCCAACGCCGCACGTGCCCGCACTGTGCCCTGGGACGCAGCGGAATTTTCGGGTTCAATCAATGCGATAGCTGCCGCATTCCCCGAAGCCGGCGAAAACGCCGGCGGCGCG
The DNA here is from genome assembly GCA_049583635.1 of Rhodanobacteraceae bacterium. Lineage (GTDB taxonomy): Bacteria > Pseudomonadota > Gammaproteobacteria > Xanthomonadales > Rhodanobacteraceae > Dokdonella_A. The sequence goes on along the minus strand of JBAUWF010000060.1, from coordinate 11,005 downwards.
CTCGGCGAAGAAGTGATATTCGTGGTCAGCTTGCCGCGCTCGGGATCCACGCTGACCGAGCAGATCATCTCTTCCCATCCCGACGTCGAAGGAGCGGGAGAACTGGGCGATCTGGGCACGCTCATCGAGATGGAATCCACGCGCCGCGCCATGCCGTTTCCGGATTGGGTCGCCGATACCGGGGCCACGGACTGGCAACGCCTCGGGCGTGCCTACCTCGAACGCACGCAGCGCTGGCGCCGGACCAGACCGCGCTTCACCGACAAGGCACTGGGCAACTGGCAATACCTAGGAGCGGCAGCGCGCATGTTGCCCGGAGCACGATTCGTCGACTGTCGCCGGGATCCGGTCGAAACCTGCCTGTCCTGCTATCGACAATGGTTCGGCCATGGTCAGGGCTTCACCTACGATCTGGATGCGATGGCCGCGTACTGGCATGACTACCGCCGTCTGATGCATCACTGGAAAGACCTGTGGCCGGAGCGTATCCACCTGCAGGACTATGAAGCGTTGCTTGCCGATCCCGAACGCCAGGTGCGCGCGCTGCTGGACGCCTGCGGGTTGCAATTCGACCCGGCCTGCATGAACTTTCACGAGAATACCCGTGCCGTGCGCACGGCAAGCGCGGCGCAGGTGCGCCAGCCGCTGCGCCGCGACACGGCCCGCGCAGAGCATTTCGGCGCACTGCTCGACCCACTGCGCGCGGCACTCGCGGCCCCGCCGCAGTAGGGGTGTCGAACCGGCAGCATCCACGATCGAGCATGCTGCGAGCCGTTCCTTCTCGCGCTGCCGGGAGAAGATGCCGCAGGCGGGATGGTGGTGCGACCCGCGAAGCGTGCCTTGGACTTCGCTGCGCTACACTCGGCGCGGAGCGGTCAGTCGTGGTTTGCTGCCGCTTCCCCGGAAATCCCCGAGCACAAAACCCCCGAGCACACCAACGCCATGCGCTGATGGACAATTCAAGTGCTTCCGACAAACCGATTCCGCGCCAGCGCACCCAGCCGGCCGAACGCATCAGCGGTCTGTCGCGAGTCGCGACAAAAATGCTGCAGCAGGCGGCGTCGGCTCTGGAGATGCGGCGGTTGGACGAAGCCGCGCGCGCGCTGACCGGACTCCTGGCCATCGCTCCGAAACATCCCGAAGCGATGCGGTTGCATGGCGTGCTGCAGTACCGCAGCGGGAAACTCGACGAGGCCATTGCCACATTCGAATCCGCGCTGGAGCTGTGGCCGGACGACGCCCTGATTCTGGGCAACCTCGGCAGCGCACTCGCCGATCTCGGCAATATCGAGCGCGCCGTCGAAACCTTGCAGCGCGCTTGCGAGTGCGCGCCGCAGATGGCATCCGCCTGGTTCAACCTCGGCAAACTGCTCGATCATCAGGGGTGGCCCGACAAGGCCGAAGCGGCACTGCAACGCGCCTGCGCGCTGGCGCCGCGGAACGCCGCGGCACGCATCCTCCATGCCGGCGTACTCAAGTCGCTGGGTCGAATCGATGAGGCGGCCAGGCAATTTCGCGCCGTCCTCGCGGGCGATCCGCGCGCCGTCGGTGCATGGGCGGGATTGATCGACCTAAAGACCGTCGAACTCGAACCGGCCGAAACCGATCGCATCGAGGCGCTGGCCGCGGACGCGACCTTGAGCGAAGCGGACCGCATGGCGCTGGATTTCGCGCGCGGCCAGCTGCTCGAGCGGCGTGGCGACTTCGAGCAGGCGTTGCGCGTGCTCGGGAATGCCAACGCCACGATGCGCCGGCTGCATCCGTGGGACGCCGAAGCGTTCAGCCGCAACGTCGACGCAATAACAGGCGCGTTCGGCCCCGACGTTCCATCTGCCCCCGGAGAGTTCGGCAGCGAAGTGATTTTCCTTGTCGGTCTGCCGCGTTCGGGCTCGACACTCGTCGAGCAGATCCTTTCCAGTCATCCGCTGGTCGAAGGCGCCAGCGAACTACCCGACCTGTCCGGAGTGCTGGCGGAGGAATCACGCCGACGCGGCCAGTTGTTCCCTGCATGGGTTGCGCTCGCGACTGCGCAGGATTGGCAGCGCCTGGGGCAGCGTTATCTCGAACGCACCGCGCGCTGGCGCAGGCAACGGCCACGATTCACCGACAAGATGCCGGACAACTGGCTGCTGGCCGGCGCGGCGCTGTCGATGCTGCCCGCGGCGAGCGTGGTCGATTGCCGGCGCGACGCCTTGGAAACGCTTTGGTCATGCTACAAGCAACGCTTCGCTCCGGGGCGCCTCATGTTCGCGTACGAGTTCGCCGACCTGGCGCGCTATTGGCACGACTACACGCGCACCATGGATTACTGGCAGCATCGGTTCGCGGGGCATATGCTTCGGCAGGACCACGAGGCATTGGTGGCGAATCCGCAAGCCGAGATCCGCGCACTGCTCGAGTTCTGCGGATTGCCATTCGACGCGCGATGCCTGGACTTCCATCGCACTGAACGCGCGGTGCGCACGCTCAGCGCCGCTCAGGTGCGCCAGCCGTTGCGCAACGACACCGCATGCACGGCCAATTACGGCTCCCTGCTCGATCCGTTGCGCAACGCCCTCGCAGCATCGCCGCGGTAGGCTTCCCGAACCGGCGGCAAGCAGCGACCGACCCGTTCACCTGAGCGTTCGCGCGCTGAACTCTTCGACTTCGCGCCTTCGGCGCTACGCTCGGGTGAACGGAAGATATCGGCGCGGCAGGCGGGATTGTCGGAGCAAAAAAACGCCGCCCCGAAGGGCGGCGCAGTTTTTGCCTCGATATCCAGTGAAAACTACAATTCGAAACCGTTCTGGAAGATGATGTCGCCGCCGGGACCGACCGTGAACTGCACGGGCACGGTCACGGTCCGGTTGGCCGGATCGTCGCTGTGGACACAGATGTTCGCATCGTACGTGCCGTCGGTCAGCGATGTGGCATCGAACGTGACGGTCACATCGTCGGAGCCGCCCGGAGCGGTGGTTCCGCTGATCGGGCTTTCCGACAGCCATGGCACATCCGCCGGGCTTCCGCACGGCCCGCTGGGCACCGCAATCGCGAACGCATCCATTTCGTCGCCGGCACCGATCGGACCGATCGGCGTTGCTCCGCCGGTGGTCAGGTCAATCGTGTACAGACTGCCGACACCCGTGCTGGCGTTGTAGCCGGCGAAGTACAGGATGCCGGTACTCGCGTCGAAGTCGAGGCCCTCGGCGTAGTTCGCATTGAAGCCGATCGAACCGATTACCTGCGAGGCGCCGGTGATCTTGTCGATCGCGACCGTGGTGTCGCCGATGATGTCGACACCGTACATGTTGCCCTGCGGATCGATCGCGATGTCGATCGGCAGGCCAGCGACGGTGCCGATTTCGGTCGCAGCGCCGGTGCTCAGATTGAGCGTCGCCAGATGCGCGACACCACCGGTGTCGTAACCGATGGCGTAGGTCGTGTCGGTGGTTGAATCCCAGGCCATGCCGCCCCAGTTGGAGATGTTCGCAACACCCGTGACCGGACCGATGGTCTGTGCCGTCGCGTCGGCCGTGCTGACCGCGAGCAACTGGTTGCCCGGGAAGTTGATCACGTATTCCTGGTTGAAGTTGTTTTCGACGAACGCGCCCGCGAACCAGAGGTCGCCCGGGCCAACCTGGTTCAACGTGCCGGGGGCGTTGAGATCCGGCATCTGGTTGTAGAAATAACCGCTGGCCGTGAACGTCGCACCATAACCCGGACCTGCTGCACCGCCGAACGGCACAGGCGCCGTGGCGTCACGGCCGCCCGCCTTCTTGCTCCGCGGGGCCGGCCGGGTGCTGCTGAGGCTTGGATCGCCGTACGGCATTGTGAACGGCGAGACCACCGGGAAGTGCGCCTGCGATCCGCCCGGCGCCTCCTCGAGGTTCCAGTTGAGATCGCGATTGCCGGTGTTGCCGATCGTCAGCGTTTCGGTGGTCGTCGAACCCGCGGGCGCACTGGCGGACAACGAGGCCGGGTTCACCGAGAGCACCGGCGCGCCGACGTTCAGTGTCACCTGCGCCGAGTCGGAGAAGGTGGTCGGCATCGTCGCGGTCCAGTCGATCGAGAAGTCGTCCGGAATGTCGGGTGTGCTCGCCGAGAACTGGTTGAACAAGGACGAATCGTACTGCAGGCCGACCGTCGCGCTGGCGCCGTGGTCGTCAGACGAGAAGCTGCCGCCGAACGTGGTATCCGGATAAACGAACTGGATATCGCCGTTGGTCGAATCGAGCACCATCTCGAAATTGACCTCGTCGGCAGGACTGGAGTCGAGGAAGTGGGTGCGCATCCACTGCACGATGTACTTGGTGCCGCCCGGATCGGTCCCGGCCCAGACATTGCCGGCAGTGTAAAGATCGTCCCAGAACGGGAACAGCCCCGGCGACGAGAACGAGCCCGGCAACGATGTATTGCTGAAGAAACCCGTGCATGCGACGGTCGAATCGAACAACACGAAGCCGTTGTTGTTGATGCACAGCGCGTTCGACGTGACACCATAGAAGTTGAACGAGAACGGCATGGTTACGTTCGCCGACCCGTCGTCGGTCAGACCGAGCGGGGTGCCGGTGCCCGAAATGTCGATGAATCCGGACGAATCACCGGTCGTCGGTGCATAGCCCGGCAACTCATCGGCACCCGTCCAGGTCGAATTGGGCGATTCGGTTGCCGTCGCCGTCACGATACGGTTGTACTGATAGCTGTCGCCCGGCGCGATCACGATATTGACGTTCTGGAAGATCGGGCCGTCGACGTCGTCGCTCAGGCTCTGGTAGTTGAGCGTCGTCATCGAATTGTTGGTCACGGTGTAGCAGAAGTTGACCGAATCACCCTGCGTGACATCGAGTGAGGTCGCGCTGCCGCACTGGTTCGGGTCGCCGTTGTCGAGCGCAAGGCCGACGGTCAGGTCGATCCCGCTGCCGCCGCCACCCATTGCGCCGATGATCTGAAAGCCGGTGCTGCTGCCCGCTGTGGTGATGCAGGTCTGGATATTGGTCCAGGTCGTGCAACCTGTGCCGAAGAAATCGCTCGGGTTCTCGAATTCGGCGACTTCGCCAGGCGTCGTGCCCGGCGAGAACGTCTCCCATCCGAATTCGCCGCCGGCGGAGAAACTCATGTTCGCCACGACCGAAACCCAATACGTGCCCTGGGCGAGGGAGCAGCCCGAGCTCAGCGGTATCGAGAATGCGCCGGCGGGGGCTTCGGTGTAGGCCAGACCGCTATAGCTGCAGGTCGGTGCCGCAGCGGGAAATCCGCCATTATCCGGATAGATATTGACATCGAACGAATCGGCCGGACCGGAGCCGTTGAAATACACACCGGCGGCATTGACCTGATTGACGGTCCAGCCCGAAGCGTCGGTTACGACGAAGTCATCGGCCACCGCGGCGTTGTAGGTGTCCGCCGTGGTCGAGGTGAAGTTCTGGCTGATGATGCCTTGGCTGTAACTGGAAGTCGTCTGATCGTAGAGAACCATCGAGCCGAGCGGTTGGCGAAAGTGGCCGGCGGACTTGGCGGGACCGGACACTTCCGGCCGCGCGTGTCTTGTGGTATTTGCCGCGTCGGCGGTCATCAGGGCTTGTGCCGCCAGTGCCGCGGTGATGCTGACAGCTATCGTACTTTTGCGCATGAGCTTGCAACTCCCCATTTGGGTTGTGGAACACGACAACAGCAATTTTTTGCGGTTCTTTGCGGCTCGAAAATAGCAGACCGATTATGGCTTGGCAACAACCGATATCGGAATGTTGCGCAGCCGCATCCACAGCCGGGTTCGCAGGCCCGTGCGGTCGCGTCGATCCGCGGCTGGTTTCGAGGTTTTAGCGAGGTCAATCCACCGCTGCGGCGCCTCCATGCGCCACACCTTATTGCGTCGCGACATCGCACCTGTGAACGGGTTCTCAGCCCGCTCCCTGCAGGACCGGCAGCAAACAACGATAACGATCAAGCGGTCGCATTGCGCCCTTCGACTTCGCGTCTTCGGCGCATGCTGCGCGCTGTCCCTTCTCCCGCTGGCGGATGTGGGGTGGCGGCGCGAGAAGCGCGCCCGTCGACAAGCGCGCGGAGAGCACAGCACGGTTCTGTATTATACGTTTTTATTACTATCCAATGCCGCACGCAATCCGTCGAGCAATGCGCCATAGCGCGGCGCGCGTGCCGTACCTGCGCGCAGCGGCTCGCGTACCTGCGCCGCGCTAGCTGTTCGTACACTGCGTTGCCCAGACTGGAACACCAGACAATCCGGATGGAACGGCAGGTCGCAGAACGCAAGCAGCGCGCGAATCTGGTTTTCGCAGTCGCCGAGCAGCCTCTCGTAGATCTGCTCGCGGATGCGCCCCGGATGGCGTTCGCGCCATGCCTGCATGGTCGCGGAACACGCACCCCAGCAGGCGGCCAGATCCGCAAGGTCGTAACTGTACTGCTGACCGTCCCAGAACAACTGGCGAAAGCATGACCAGCACGTCTCGAGCGGGTCTCGCCGACATTCGATGATGCGTGCGCCAGGCAGCATGCGGCGGATCGCACCGAGGTACATCCAGTTGTTCGGCAACTTGTCGGTGAAGCGCGGCTTGCTGACGCGCCAGCGCGCGGTACGCTCGAGATAGCGCTGCCCGAGGCGCTCCCAATCCGAGTCATCCGCAGCGCGCACCCATGCGGGAAATGCCAAACCACGGCGATTCGATTCCTCGCCCAGCACGAGGCCGACATCCGGCAGTTCGCTCGCGCCTTCCACATCGGGGTGCGCGGCGAGTATCTGTTCGGTCAGTGTCGAGCCCGAGCGCGGCATGCCGACGATGAAAATGACCTCGCGGCCGCGTGCGCTGTCATTGGTCTCGGGCGGCGGCGCTGCAAACGCCGCGAGCACCGTGTCGATCCACGAACGAAACGCCCCGGCATCCCATGCGAAGCGGCGCCGTGCCAGCGCGTTGGCCTCGACATACGCTGCGTATGCCTCGGCTGGTCGATCCGCATCGTCGAGCGCCTTGGCGAACGCGAAGTGCGCAGCGATGCGCTGATCTTCGGCGAGCTCCGGGCGGCGCACCAGCGCCGCCAGCCGGGCGAGATCCGCATCCGTGAACCGCACGACCTTGAGGTTTGCGAGTCCCCACCACGCGAGCCCGTATTGCGGTTGCCTGCGGATCAGTTCGCGATACTGTCCAACCGCCTCGTCGGTGCGTCCGAGCATGGTCAATGCATCGCCGAGCAGAAGGCGCGCCGGGGCCAGCGCCGGGTCGAGTTCGAGCGCGCGCTCAAGCGGTGCAACCGATTCGCCGGTCCACGCCTGCGCCTTGAGATTCTTGCCCAGGTTGTACCACCCGGCGAGGAATCCCGGCGCAACGTCCACCGCGCGACGCCATGCCGCGAATGCGGCGTCGTGATCGCCGGTCGCGTACAGCGCGCTGGCCAGGTCGTTCAGCGTCTGGGGATCGTCCGGCCTCTGTTCAAGCGAGCGACGCAGCGGTGCCATTGCATCGGCATGGCGAAGCTGCCGACTGAGACAATATCCCTGCAGCCGCAGGATTTCGGGGTGTTCGGGTGCGATTGTCGCGGCACCGACCAGCACGCGTTCGGCTGCCGCTATGTCCTGCCGCCCGAGGCACATGATGGCTTCGTTGAGCAGTCGCGCCGCGCCGGGCGGCAGCGGCGGGGATCGCGAATCGCTTCGCGGCGGCGCCGGCGACGTGCCTTTCGCGGTTTGCGATCGATGTTTCACGTTCCGGGCGCCTTCTGCACGGCGGGGACAGACCCTTGGCAGATCAAGCCCGCCGCAGCCAGGTTCAGGTGGCGACCGGTCCGTTCGCAACCCGCGCGACGCTCGCATGCGCGATGGGTCCGCGTCATTTCAGCCCGAGACTGCGCCGCAGCGAATCCAGCCGGTCGCCGTACCCATCGAGTGACCCGCGCGCAGGCACGCGCGTTTCGGCAGCCACGCGCACACATGCGGGATCCGCAGGCAGGCCGCAACCGGCAAGCAGCGAGCGCGCGGCGCGGCGCGGGTCGACAACAAGCTCTTCAAAATGGGCGGTGTGAATGCGTGAACCGTAACGCGCGCGCCAGAACAACATCAGCCGATCGTAATCCTGCCAGTACGCACCAAGGTCATCGAGCGCGCAGGCCCAGACCGCGCTTGCGGGGGTGAACACGCCCGCGTGACAGCCCCAGCACGCCGACAGTGCCTCGCTGCGGCAGTCGATCACGCGCGCGGCCGGCAGCATCGTGAGGGCGGCGCCAAGCAGCGGCCAGTTGGAAATGGTGGCGTCGACGCGAAACAACGGCTGGTCCTGTTCGTCCTGCTCGCCGAGGCGTTCGAGGTAGGCCTTTCCGAGACGCTCCCAGTCGTCCGGCGTGGCCTCGCCGAGCCATTCCGGGAACGCCTTGCCGCTGCGAGCGGATTGCGCGCGGATCACCTCGGCGAGGTCGAACGATTCACCGACCAGCGCCACCCGCGCATGAGCGGCAAGCACGCGTTCGGTTGGTGCGGCACCGGCATGCGCAAGACCGACCAGGAAGATCGTGCGCTCGCCAAGGGTGGGATCGGCGGTTGCCGCGGGGAGCCGCTCGAACGCGCGCATGAGTGCATCGACGTGCTGCGAAAACGCCGTGCGATTCCAGGCCGGGCGCAGCGTACGGCGTGTCGCGTTCGCCGCCGCAATGGCCGAAAACGCCTCTTTGTACTCACCGCGCTGTTCGAGCGCGCGGCCAAGCGCGAGATCGAGGGCGGCGCGCTCGCGTGCGACCGGGTTCGACGTTTGCCGTGCAGTGCGCAATGCCGCGATTTCTTCATCGTCAAACAGCTGCCCGGGAAGGTCCGCGAGACCGGCCCACGCCGTGGCCCTCGCCGGATCGATCGCGATTGCGCGACGGTAGGCGTCGGCAGCCTCGGCGTCGCGGCCGAGCGAAGCCAGCGCGCGAGCGCGCGCGCTGTGCGCTTCGGCGTAGCGCGGCTCGGCCTCGATCGCGCGTGCGAGCGCGGCCTCGGCCGCCTCGAAATCGGTGCGCCGCAGCAGCACGCAGCCCTGGTTGAACCAGGCCGACGCATAGGCCGGATCGGCCTCACAGGCATGCCGCCACGCCGCCAGCGCCCCGCGCGCGTCCCGTTGCGCGAACAGCACACTGCCGAGGTTGTTGAGCAGCGGCGCGTCTTGCGGATGTCTTATCAATGCGCGCCGCAACAGCGCGAGTGCCGTTTCGATATCGCCATCGAGCTGACGCGCGAGCGCCTTGAGCCGCAATGCCTCCGCATGATCCGGCGCCACGAGCAGCACGGCGTCGAGTTCGCGCTCGGCCTGCGCGCGGCGATTGGTGTGCAGCAGCCCGGCGGCGGTTGCGAGCCGAGCTGCCGCGTCCGCATCGAGTCCGGCCAGTCGCTCGGGCCGCACCGACTCGGGTGCCGCCGGCGCCCCGTCCTGTGTGTCCGCCGTGCTTTCGTCGTTCACCGCGTCGTCGTCGGCCATGCGTCGTCGATCACCCGGACACCCGCAGCGTGCGACCGTGTCGGAGCACTGCCGTGATCCTTGCGCTCGTGCCGCTGGCGATCCGCCGCGTTTCCTCAGCACGCATCGGGCAGACCGAGAGCGACGCGCAACGGCGCGAGCAAGTCGCCGTAGTGGTGCGCACGCGCGGTGTCGCTGCGCAATGGCTTGCGCACCTGCGCGGCGCTGATCGTGTTGATGTCGCGTTCGGTCTCGTAATAGCGCAGACAGGTCGCATCGAACGGCAGTTCGCAGAATGCCAGCAGGCTGCGAACCTGTGCTTCGGGATCCGCGACGAGCTCCTCGTAGACGACATCGTGAATGCGGTGTGGATAGCGCGCGTGCCAGAAGCGCATCAATCGATCGTAATCGCGCCAGTAGTTGCCCATGTCGAACAAGTCGTAGGTGAACCCCTGCCCTCGTCGGAAAAACTGACGGTAGCAGGCGAGCCCGGTTTCCAGCGGGTCGCGGCGGACATTGATGAAGCGCGCAGCCGGCAGCATCGCAAGCGCGGCTCCGATCATCTGCCAGTTCGCCAGGCCCTTGTCGGTGAAGCGCGGCGTCTCACTGCACCAGCGCGACGTGCGTTCGTGATACTGCTGACCCAGGCGACGCCAGTCCGACGACGTGGCGTCCTTGACCCATGCCGGAAATTCGCTTTCGCGACGGGTCGATTCCCGCTCGATGATCGCACCGAGATCGGGCAGCTCACCCGCGCCCGTGACATCCGGGTGCGAGGCAAGTATCTGCTCCACGAGACTCGAGCCCGAGCGCGGCAGGCTGACGATAAACAGGGTCTCGTGGCCGAGCTTGGCTGCGTTCGCGCCTTTCGGTGGCGCCTCGAAAGCCTTCATGATCGAATCGATCACACGGGTCGCAGTCGCGCTGTCCCACTTGACGCGGCGGCGCTGGATGCCGTTCGCCGCAGCCAGCACGACGAAAGCCTCGTCGTACCGGCCCTGGTCCTCGAGCGCCTTGGCAAGCGCAAATCCCACGCGCACGCGATCGGATTCCGGGAGGCGCGTATCGGCACGCAAGCGCTCCAGCGCCACGACGTCCTGCGCGGTAAACACATGCGTGCGCAGACTGGCGAGGCTGTTCCACGCACCCACCGAAGCCGGGTCGCGATCCAGTACGCGACGCAGCTCGACAACCGCCTCATCGATCCGCCCGAGGACACGCAGCGCATCGGCGTAGCCTACGCGCGCAACAATGTGTTCCGGCTCGCATTCGAGCGCGCGCTGGTAGGCCTCGATTGCCTCGCGCGGGCGCGCGGCCATTGCCAGCGTACGCGCAAGGTTGAGCCACGCCGCGGTCAATTTCGGATCGAGCTCGCAGGCTTGCTGCAACGCCACGAGTGCCGGACGCAGATCGCCGTTGCCGCGCAGCGCAAAACCCAGATTGGTCATGATCACCGCGTCGCGCGGCCGCGCCTCGAGCGCGCGACGCAACAGACCGATCGCCTCGACATGCCGTTTCTGCAGATGCCGCGCGATGCCGAGCAGGCGCAGGAACTCCGGATGGTTTTCCGCCAGCGCGCGCACCCGTTCGAGCGC
>JBAUWF010000059.1:0-4857 GCA_049583635.1 Rhodanobacteraceae bacterium | reverse complement strand
TCTGACTGCCGGTGCCGTCGAACAGATGTGTCTCACCCTGTCCGAGCGTGCCGGTCGGATCGCTCACCAGGCGACCGGCATAACGGAGCTGCGGGTTGATGCTGGAACTCGACGCACTGAAACCGAGCGCCAGATTGCCCGCACTGTCCATCGCGGCGCTGCCCAGCCAGCGCCAGGTCGTATCGGGCTGATAGGTGCTTTCCTGGAATACCGTCGGCGAACTGGTGACGTTGCGCAGTTCGAACCAGCGGATACCGGTGACGCCGCCGGACGACACCGTCCAGTTGCCGACCAGCGCTTCGTGGTCGCCGAAGTTGCGATAGGCAAGGCGGAACATCAGGCGATCGGCGAGGCCGTCAAGCCCGGTCCCGCCGGAGTTGAGCTGCGGCACGCAGGAGCGACCGCCGGTGCAGGCCCGGGTGTAACCAGCCGCTGCCGGAGCGCCGAGCATGTTGAAGGTCGAATTGGCCGGCGTCGCGAAGTCCGCATGGAAGCCATAGACCCGATACGTGGTGTCGGGCGTCTCCAGGAACGGGTTCGGTGCGCCTACGGGCGGCAACGTCGAACCATCAAGATCGGCCGGCAAAATCGGGTTGTGGGTATTGCCAAGGTTACCCGTCGTGATGAACGTGGCCGGATCGCCCGCGATCATCGCATTGCGGTCGAACACGAAGGGCTGCGGCCCAAGAAAAACCGTACCCGACGAATTGAACACGTTCATCGACATGTAGTAGCCATCCGGCCACATGCCAAGATGCGGATAGTCGAAGAAGTTGGAGCCCAGATGAAAACCGTAGCGGTTGTAGCTGCCCGCTGCGTCATCGCTGGTCGAAACTGCGACGCATTCATCGGTTGGGACACCGCTGCCCGCGAACTGGCTGATCAGCCAGCGATGCGCCAACTGATCGTACAGCACGATCGGATCGCCGTCGCCGGAAGTCTCGCACACACCTCCGAAGCCTGACCACAACGAGGAAATCGCGATCGGCCCAAGCACCGAATCGCCGGTGGTCTTGTCGAACACCTGGACACCTTCGTTGACCATCTGCACGAACTGGGTGTCGCCAACTTCGCCATCGGTATCCGGCGGTGCGCAATTGCATCCGACACCCGGAAAATCGATGCCCTCGAAGTTCAGGATCGGCGCCGGCATCTGCGGCGTCGGCGCGGCGGTGTTCTGAACCACCGGGTCCGGACTGTCGATATGGTGATTCGGTACCGGCGGATTTTCCGGTCCCTCATGCCCTTCATCGGCGATCTCGCCTTTCCATGCAGGCAAGTAATACAGCGGCAGCGAAACATCGTTCTGATAAGAGTGCACAACCTGCACCCTGCTTTCCGGCGCGGCGGCTTCGGTCTTCGCCTGCGCCAACACACACCATCCCGCCAGAACCGATCCACTCGCGACCAGCGCGATTGCACGTTGCAGAAACTTCATCACAACCTCCCCACATTGATAATTCTTGTTCAAGCAAGCGATGACGCCGCGGATTCGGCACCTAGAAATTTGTGTTGCACGATTGAGTCACTGAAGAAAGCGGAAATTGCAATCGCAGAGCCGCGCGCGGTCGCCGATGCACCTGCCCGACGGCCGATTGCGAAATCAATCTGGAGTCGGATCGTGACCCGAGTTGTCGCTTCAAGTCAATGACAGGTTTGGCAGAAACGATTCGAGGCGCAGGGCAAGCATCGAGACATAAAAAAGGCCTCCCCGAAAGGAGGCCTTTCGAAAGTGCAACAAGGTGGGTGCGCTTATTGGCCGCTACCCACGATCAGGTTATCCAGAGTCGGCCACGCGGTGACCACATCGTCCGGTGCCTCGATCGTGATCGAGGTGATCGGCGCCGCGGTGGTGAAACCGCGGAAGTCGGTCGGCCCGGTCGAGGTGAACGTCTCGGTGGTGCCGTCGCTGAGCGTGAGCACAATGTCCGTGCCGGTCGGCAGGACGTTGACGTCGGTCGCCCAGACATTGCCGCCGACCGCCGTCACCGGATCGCCGGTAAACGTCACCACGATCTGGTCCGTGGCCGAATTGGTCGAAATCAACCCGGTATCGTTGTACAGACAGCCGGTCCCGCTTCCGATGTCGCAGGCCAACTCGGTGCCCACGGTGTAGGCCCACCCGCCCTGGGTGTAGTTGAGGTCCTCGCTCAGCCCCGGTACCGCGTCGTCGAACGGGTTCTCGAAGTAACCTGCCGCGACGTGAGTCAGGAACGTTGCGCGGTCGGTGTAGGTGCCGGCACCGCCGCCACCGCCCCCGCCGCAGCTTCCGTCTTCACCAAGCTCGAAGCCGTCGCAGAAGATGCCGTCGTTGACCGCGGCCGGCGTCACCGTCACGTCGACCGGTATCGATACCAGCATCTGCGTCGGATCGTTGGTCGTCACGCACAGCTCGGCCGTGTAGTCGCCCGGGGTCAGGCTGCCGGCGGCCGGATCGACCGTCACGGTCACGTCGGTGTTGGCACCACCATTCACCGTGCCGGACGAAGGCGTCGCGGTGAGCCAGGTCACCACCGGACCCGTGCACGGACCGCCACCGCCACCACCGGTGCCGGTCGCACGCACCATCCACACACCCGCCAACGAACCGCCGGTCAGATCGCTGAGCGTCCCGGTCAGGTCGTTGTTGGCCAGGTTGTTGAGGTCCGGATCCTGGTTCGCCGAGCTGCCCGAGATGTAACCCACCGTCGGATCACCGTCCTGATCGAGCGCGCCGTCAAACAGGATCGGCGAGGTGCCGCCCGAGGCAAACGCGTCCTCGAAGCCGATATACACATCGCCCGCTCCCGGCACGCTGAAGTTGGTCGTGTAGGTCTCGAACGCGTTCACGCTGCCGATCATGATCAGCGTGTCGGTACCAAGGCGCACCGCATTGGTCGGATCGCCATCGCCGTCGGCGTCGTAGTACGCCACCAGGTTAATCGTCTGACCCGTCAGATCGCCCCCAGCTGTCGCCGCGTCCGGCCAGTCGATCGAGATCGAGTCGATCGTCAGGGCCCCGGTCGCCTGATAGCGATTGATGAAGATCGCCGGGAACTGCGTCGCGCCGTTGTTGAGGCTGATGCTGGTCTCGAACGTGCCATCGTCGGCCTGGAACGTCACCACCGTCCCGTCCGAACCGCGCGGTGCCCAAGGTTCGGCAGGTGCAGCATGGCCGTACACGCCACTCGAAGTGAAGCGCAGTTGCGATCCATGTACCGGATCGCCCTTGCCGAGGAGCCTGGCGTGGTGCAGCGCACGGTTGTTATCAGCGGTCTGCTCGACATGCGGGCGCAGTTGCGGCTGCATGGTCCCGCGCGCCGCGATCGAGAACGTCAATGGGTCACTGCCCGCGGCATTCGCGATATTCAGCGTGTCGTTCGCCGTTGCATCCTCGGCCACGGTGAATGCGAACGAGGTCGGCGTGAACGTCGCCATCGGCGGCGCCGACGTGCCCACATCCAGATGGATCGTGTCGACCCACCAGCCGTTCGGTGCTGCCGGAGCGACCGAAGAGTCGTCGGCGGTGCGGAAGCGCAGCACCGTCGAAAGCCCGGTTGCCGCCGCCGGCAGGTCGACCACCGCCGAGACGAAGCCGCCGCTGGCGCCGGTCCAGGCCATGCGGCCCGCAATCGGACTCATGAAGCTGGTCGAGATCGTGCCGTTGTAACCGCCACTCTCGAAGCTGCCGCCCGCAGCCAGGATGTCCTGGAACGGTCCGCCGTCGATCGAGATCTCGAGCACCGCACCGTCGAACGTCGATTCGAGGTTGTACTGGTGCTGGAACGCCACGGTCTGGCCCGCCACCGGCGTGAACGCCGGCGTGTCGAGCGTCATGTCGCTCACCGCCGGGAAGTCCATCGCGTGCGCCGAGTTCGGCGCCGTGTCGGACATGGTGTCGTCGGTCATCCACAGCGCACCGGCCCCGCTCGCGGCTGTCGGCCAGTCGGTCGGCAGGAACGGCGCGGTCTGCTCGTCGAAGTTCTCGTCCGGCGGGAACGTGCCCGGCACGCCGCCACCGTTGGCCGCGAAGTTCGCGATCACCGTGCAGTCCGCCGTCACCGGATCGGTCGTGAACACATCGGCGTTCAGGGTGCCGCCGCAGGTACCACCGACCGTGTCGATGTGGAAACCCGAATCCGGCGTCAACGTGAAGTCCGTCGTCGCACCGTCGTCCACCGTCTGCGGCGTATCCGGCGTGATCGTGCCCGAGGGCGTGCCCACGCTCGGCGTTACCGTATGCGTGATGCCGCCACCGCCTGTACACCCCGTGCCGACCAGTGTGATGTTGCCTGGACCGCCAATGCCCGTGTAGAACGGTCCGGTCGGCTCGCCCTCGGCCCCGGTGCCGACATAATCCGTCGACCGGAAGCTGCTCTGGACGAGGAAGTAGTCCGTGCCGGCGGTGAGGCTGGCGCTGGCCAGACGCGAGCTCGGCTGGGCGCCGGAGAACCCGGTCGCGGTGGCCGAGATGGTGCCCGCGTACGGACCCGGCAGCACGGTCAACGTACCGGTGAAGTCATCGTTGGAGGCGATCGATCCGGCAGGGTTGGCTGGATCGAACGTGTTCGCGTACAGCAGCAGGTACGTGTCCAGCGCATCCGACGGGGTACCGGTCGTGTTGGGCGATGCCGTCTCGATCACATACGAGCCCGTGGCGTCCACGGTGAACTGCTGGGCGCAGTAATACTGGACACCGGTGCCAACGCTGCTGCCACCGGGGTTGGCGAAGGTCGGGCTGGCCGAGGTCAGCGCGCCGTTATAGAACGACGGCTGCGGGACACCATCGGCCGCGAAGTTCGCGATCACCGTGCAGTCGGCCGTCACCGGATCGGTCGTGAACACATCGGCGTTCAGGGTGCCGCCGCAGGTGCCACC
>JBAUWF010000058.1:0-11485 GCA_049583635.1 Rhodanobacteraceae bacterium | reverse complement strand
CCGAATACGTTGATCGGCTTCAATCATGCGCCTAACGGCTACGGCGGCGGCATCGAGGTGCTCGGACCGGCGCGGGCCGATATCGGCTCGCCCGGCTACAACGGTAGCGCGGTCATCCAGTTCAACGACGCGCAGTACGGCGGTGGCATCGCGGCTCTCGCGGTCAACGACAGTGACCAGGATGCGATCGTCCGGGTCTTCACCACCGATGCGAACAATCCGGTCCAGATTGCCGACAACGGCGCGTCAGCCACGGGTGGCGGCGTCTATCTCAAACCGAACTCCGGTTCGTCTAGCGGTTCCACCCTTTGTGCGTATGACTTCAGGATGCATGACAACGTGGCGCAGGAAGGTGCCGCGATTTACGCGGATGAAGATTTCGATGGTTTCACATTCATCGGTGACACCGTAGCCATCAATATCGCAACGTTCAGTGAATGCGTAACTCCCGAAGCGCCGCCCGCGCTCGGCGCCGTCGCCTGCGCCGCAGGCGTGCCGTGCAACGAGATCAACGGCAATGTCGCCGCAGATGCCACTGGTCAGCCGACGGCCGGTTCGACGATCCTCGTCCAGAGTGGAGGGACTCTGGATGCCGATCGCTTCAGCATGCGCGGCAATTCCGGCGCCCATGTATTGCGCCAGGTCAGCGATGCCCCGGGGCATGTTGGACTACGCAATTGCCTGCTTGCCGGCAATACGCTGACACAGGAATTGATCGCGAAAACGGACGGCAACGACGCCTATCTGGGCATCGACTCATGCACGATTGCCGGCGACCAGATCGGCGCGCCGTATGCGTTCCTCGCGCCAGGCTCGTTTGGCCTTCGCAACAGCATCATCGACCAGCCCGGCACCGCCACCGTCGATCCGGCAATCACCGATCCGAACTCCGTGGCCTATGTGCTTACCAACGACGGCAGTACGTTGCCGGATACGGTCTATGTACAGGAGGGCGAGCCGACCTTCGTTGACCCCGCGAATGGCGACTACCATCTGGTGCCGACGTCGCTCGGCGTCGATTCCGCGCCGATGGAGACCAACGGGACGCCTACCGATCTCGACCGCAAACGACGCGTCGTCGATCTGCCGAATGTTCCAGACAACTTCGGGCCGATGGACCTCGGCGCCTACGAAATCCAGCTCGACACCGTGCTGGGCTGCGCCAACGCCGACACCATTTTCTGCGACGGCTTCGAAGGTCAATAGTCGCGCCGGTTGCGGGCGTCGGCGGGCAGTTCGCCCGCACCCGCCCGGCGCGTGCGATTGCGATCCTACGACTTGCCAGCAAGATTCGATATCTCGGCGTCGCAGGTCTCATCGCCCTTGCGACGCTGGCCGGGCATCGGCTCGCCCTTGACCAGGAACCAGACGTTTTCGGCAATATTGGTGGCGTGATCGCCGATCCGCTCGATGTTCTTGGCCATGAACAGAAGGTGGGCACACGAGGTGATGCTGCGCGGATCTTCCATCATGTAGGTCAGTAGTTCGCGAAAAAGGCCGGTATAGGCCTCGTCGAGTTTGACGTCGTCGCGCCACACCGCGTGCGCGCGCTCGGCATCGCCGTCGCTGTAGGCGGCGAGTACCTTCCTGACCGAAGCGGCGGCCAGTTCCGACAGACGATACAACCCGCGGGCCGGCGTAACCGGAGCGACCATCGACAACGGAATGGAGCGCTTGGCAACGTTGGCCGCGTAATCACCGATGCGCTCAATGTCGGCCGCGATTCGAAGCGCCGCGAACACTTCGCGAAGATCACGTGCCATCGGTGCGCGCAGAGCCAGCAGGCGCACGACGTCATGGCTGATCTGGTGCTCCATCTCGTCGATGGCATCGTCATTGTCCAGCACACGCATGGCGGCGCGCTCGTCCCGACGCTCGGCGACATCAATGGCCGCCTCGAGCTGTGACACGGCCAGCTCGCCCATGCGCACGATCTCGCCGGTCAGCCGGTTGAGTTCGTCGTCATAGCTGCGGATGATGTGTTCTTTGGATGTGCTCATCGTGGTTGGATCCCTCGCCCTCAGCCAAAGCGGCCGGTGATGTAGTCCTCGGTCTGTTTGCGGTCTGGCCGGGTAAACATTTTTTCGGTGTCGCCGACTTCGATCAGTTCGCCGATATACATGAACGCCGTGATGTCGGACACGCGCGCGGCCTGCTGCATGTTGTGCGTAACGATGACGATCGTGTAATCGCGCTTCAACTCCTCGATCAACTGTTCGATACGACTGGTGGCGGTCGGATCCAATGCCGATGTGGGTTCATCGAGCAACAGGACTTGCGGTCTGAGCGCAATGCCGCGCGCAATGCACAGGCGCTGCTGCTGGCCGCCGGACAGACTCAATGCGCTTTGTGTCAACTTGTCCTTGACTTCGTCCCACAAGGCGGCGGCGCGCAGCGCCTGCTCGACACGCTCGCCCATGGCCTTGCGCTTGAGCGTTTCGTGATGGCGGATACCGTAGGCGACGTTTTCGAAAATGGTCATCGGGAACGGCACCGGCTTCTGGAACACCATGCCGACCTTGCTGCGCAGCCGGTTCACCGAATATCCGGGGGCGAGAATGTTCTCGCCATCCAGCATCACCGCGCCGCTCGCCTCGAACTTGGGGTAAATCGCGTAAATGCGATTGAAGACACGCAGCAAGGTGGACTTGCCGCAACCCGAGGGACCGATGATCGCAGTCACCTTTTTTTCTTCGACATCCATGCTGATGTGCTTGAGCGCATGGAAACTGTCGTAGAAAAAATCGAGATCGCGTACCTGGATCTTGATCCGCCCGCTCGCGACAGGCGAAACGGCCGCTGGCGTCATTGCCGGCATGGCGACGTCATTCATGGCTCACCTTCCGGCGCGAGAACAGCAGGCGGGTCAGAAGGCTGAGCGCCAGCACGAACATCGTGATCATCAGGGCTCCGGCCCAGGCGATTGCATGCATCTTGGGGTTCGGGTCGTTGGTGTACTGATAAATAGCTACCGGAAGGCTGGCCATCTTGTCCAGTGGTTTGAACGTCATGTAGTTATTGCCGAATGCGGTGAACAGCAGCGGTGCCGTTTCGCCGGCGAGACGCGCCAGTGCCAGCAGTATGCCGGTGACAATACCGGACCCGGCCGCACGCAACAGCACCTGGGTCGTCAGCTTCCATTGCGGAACGCCCAGCGACAACGCGGCCTCCCGCAGCGTGCCGGGTACGAGCTGCAGCATTTCGTCGGTAGTGCGGACGATGACCGGAAGCCCGATCAGGGCCAGAGCCACCGAGCCCGCGAAGCCGGAAAAACTCACATTGCCGTGCGTCAACGAGGTCGTCGGCAGCACCACGATGACGTACACGAAAAGACCGAGCACGATCGACGGCGCCGACAGCAGGATGTCGTTGAGGAAGCGAATCGTTGCGCCGAGTTTGGAGCGGCTCGCGAATTCGGCCAGGTAGGTCCCTGCCATGACCCCGATCGGCGCGCAGATGGCAATAGCCATAAGGTCGATGATCAGACTGCCGACGATCGCATTGGACAGCCCGCCCTCGGCCCCATAGGCCATGCCCTTGGTGAACAGCGCGCCGCTGAGCGCGCCAAGGCCGCTCGCCACCGTGACCCAGAGGATCCAAGCTAGAAAGACGAGCCCGAAGACGGTAGCGAGACCGCTCACGGTCAACGCAGCGATGTTGAAAATCCGGCGCCTGCGGTAGATCCCCATGGCCATCAGTTGCCCTCCTTCTGCGACAGACGGCGCAGCATCAGTCGCGCGATCAACAACACGATGAAGGTCACCACGAACAGCAGGAAGCCGAGCGCGATCAGCGCCGAGCGATGCAGCCCGACCGCCTCGTTGAACTCATTGGCGACCGAGGAAGCGATCGAGGTGCCCGGCATCAGCAGCGAAGCGGTGATGGTGTAGGCATTGCCGAGAACGAAGGTGACCGCCATGGTCTCGCCGAGTGCACGGCCGAGGCCGAGGAAGATGCCGCCGATAACCGCCGAGCGCGTGTATGGAAGCACGACGTCCCATGCCACTTCCCAGGTGGTCGAGCCCAGGGCGTAGGCGGATTCCTTGAGGCGCGCGGGCACGGTCTGAAACACCTCGCGCATCACCGATGAAATGAACGGCACGATCATGATCGCCAGCACGATGCCGGCAGTCAGCACACCAAGGCCCAACGGTGGCCCATCGAACAGCGCTCCGATCACGGGCAGCTTGCCCAGCGTCGCGGACAGTGCAGGTTCTACGTGGTTGGCCATGAACGGCACGAATACGAACAAACCCCACATGCCATAGATGATCGACGGAATCGCCGCCAGCAGCTCAATGGCCGTGGCAACCGGTCCGCGCAACCATGACGGCGCGATTTCGGTCAGGAACAGCGCGATACCGAAACTGACCGGCACAGCGATGACGATCGCGATCAGCGAAGTCACCAGGGTTCCGTATATCGGCGCGAGTGCACCGTACTCGTTCTCGACCGGATTCCAGGTCTGAGTGGTCAGGAAGTGCCAGCCCTGGCCGAACAGCACCTCGCGGCCACCCCACAGCGTGGACGCTGCGGCGCCGAGCAATGCGGCGAGCACGAGCAGCGCGCACGCGCGCAGCACCAAGCGAAACACGCGGTCATGACGCGCGTCCCTGCGCGCACGCTGTTCGACATCGTGAAAAATCGCGGAGTTGGTGGACACGTTCATGCGAAGAGGAGCCGGCTCGACGATTATTGCGCAGTGCACGCGCAACCCGAAAGGGCTGCGCGTGCTGCGTTGCAGATGGCGGCATCCATTGCCGCGCAAACCGTGACGCTACATGGTGAACTGCGACTTCCAGTAGGCCTCGATCTGCGCGACCAATGTTGCCGGCAGCGGCACATAGTCCAGCGACTCGGCCTGCTTCTGGCCATTCTCCAGCGCCCACTTGAAAAAGTCGAACACGACCTTGCTGTTGGCGACATTCTTCGGCTGCTTGTACATGATGACCCAGGTCGTCGCCGTGATCGGCCACGCGTCGGCACCCGGGGCATTGGTCATGATCAGATTGAAATCCTTGGCGTGCTTCCAGTCAGCCGTAGCGGCCGCAACCTGGAATGTCTCGCCGCTCGGCTTGAGGGTCTTGCCGGCCGCATTTTTCATCAGCGCATAACCGATATCGTTCTTGAGCGCGTAGGCATACTCGACGTAGCCGATCGAACCCTTGATCTGCTTCACATAGGCCGAGACGCCTTCATTGCCCTTGCCGCCGATACCGACCGGCCACTGCACTGCCGTGCCTTCGCCGACCTTGCTCTTCCAGTCCGCACTGACCTTGGACAGATAGTTGGTGAAGTTGAACGACGTCCCCGAACCATCGGAACGATGCACCACCGTGACCTTTGTCGCCGGCAGCGATATGCCCGGATTCAGTCCGGCAATCGCCGCGTCGTTCCACATCGTGATCTTGCCGAGAAAGATATCGGCAAGCGTCTTGCCATCCAGCACCAACGTGCCGGCGGAAATACCTTCGACGTTGAGCGCGGGCACGATGCCGCCGATTACGGTCGGAAACTGACCGAGGCCGAACTTCTGGAGGTCCGTGTCCGGTAGTGGCTTGTCGGATGCGCCGAAATCGACCGTTCCAGCCTCGATCTGGGCGATGCCGCCACCCGAACCGATCGATTGGTAGTTGATGTGGTTGCCGGTCTTGTCGGCATAGGCCGCCGACCATTTCGACAGCACCGGGTAGACGAAACTGGAACCGGCACCGGTGACATCGGCGGCTTGTACCGATGCGATACCGAGCAGGCTTGCTAGGGCGAATGCCGCGATGCGGACTTTGTGCGAAATCAACATGGAAACTCCTGGGACGGTGGAAGCGGGGGAATCGCAGCCGCCGTTATCGATCACCAACATTGCAGGACGATGAGCATCACGTTGCAGCTTTGTTACAGACGTTCCGGATGAGCTGGGAAAGTCGCATCAGGCGCAGCGGGTCCGGTGCAGCCAATGTCACGGTTTCGTCATCGAAGCTGCATGAAACCGTCAAAAAGCACGCGCAATCTGCGCACCGAATGCCGCTCAGATTCAGCTGACGGTATACCGCCGCAGACCAATTAGGGAACTGCGCCGTTCACCAGAAAAGCGCTATTGCCCCCAACAGGAGAGGAGCATCCAACACATGCACCGACATTTACTGGCCGCAGCCGTCGCCGCAACTCTAGTTTCAGGCTCGATTCTCGCTCACGCAGATGACGATACCACCATCGGCGGCAAGGCATACGTGGACATTACCAACATCGACCAGACTTCGAACGGTGAGGACACATCCAATAAGGGAACCGGCATCGACGTCAAACGATTCTATCTTGTCATCGACCACAAGTTCGACGATGTCTGGTCGGCCAATCTGACCACCGATTTCAACTATGTCAGCAACGACTCGGAAACGCAGGTCTTCGTCAAGAAGGCCTACGTGCAAGCCAAGCTTTCCGACGAGTTCATCGCGCGCGCCGGGTCCGCCGACATGCCATGGATTCCGTTCGCCGAAAACTGGTATGGCTATCGCTATGTCGAGAACACGCTGGTCGATCGCCTGAAGTTCGGCAACTCGGCTGACTGGGGCGTACATCTGCTGAACGGTGGCAAGGGCGTTTTCAACTATGCCGTGTCGGTGGTCGATGGCGCCGGCTACAAGCACCCCGAACGCAGCGGCAGCATCGATGTCGAAGGTCGCGTCGGCATCCAGCCGGTGCCGGGCCTCATGCTCGCGGTTGGCGGCTATTCGGGCAAGCGCGGAATGGATCTCAACAACAACGATACGCCAGCCCTGCATACGGCAACGCGCGGAGACGCACTGGTGGCCTACCAGAACAGCAAGTTTCGCATCGGTGCTGAATATTTCACGTCGAACAACTGGAATCGCGTGACCCAGGTCGACAAGGACAAGTCGAACGGCTGGTCGGTCTGGGGCAATGTGAACTTCACTCCGGAAGTCGCGGTTTTCGCACGTTACGACAGCGCCAAGCCGAGCAAGGATCTCGACCCATCGCTCAAGGATCGCTATTACAACGTCGGCGTCGAATGGGCCCTTCGCAAGGGCATCAAGGTCGCGGCCGTGTACAAGCACGAAAAGCTCGACAACAACACCGATACCAATCTCAAGACCAACGAAATCGGTGTCTGGAGCGAAATCAAGTTCTGACGACTACCCACTCTCCGGTCGTCCTTGCGGCAGGCGAGAGCCTGCCGCTTTTTTTCGCGCATCCGTCTGGACTCTCTGCGACGGTCAGCCATTAACTGCCGTTTGCACAGGCGTCATGCTGCACAGTGCCGGACGGCAATACGCGTTCGCGCCCGAACGCGCAGGTGAAGGTCGAACCCTTGCCGGGCTCGCTCTCAATCAGCAAGCGCGCCTGGTGCAGTTCCAGGACGTGCTTGACGATGGACAAGCCCAGCCCGGTTCCTCCGCTTTCGCGCGAACGGCTGGACGACACCCGGTAAAAGCGTTCGGTCAGGCGCGCGAGGTGATTGGCGGCAATGCCGAAACCGGTATCGGTGACCGAATACGAAGCGCCGTAAGGCTCACGCTGCCAGCGAATCACGATATCGCCCCCGGTCGGCGTATAACGTACCGCGTTGCTGACGAGATTGGAAAAGGCGCTGTGCAGTTCCTGCGGCGATCCGAGCAGCGCGGCATCCGAGTGATTTTCGAGCTGGACGCGATGGCGGCCCTGGCTCAGAGCCTCGCCCTCCTTCAACAAGCCGGCAAGCAACGGGCCCATTTCAACGCGTTCACGGGGCAACTCCTGCCGCGTGGTCAGTCGCGACAGGGTCAGCAAGTCCTCGACGATCTGTCCCATGCGCTGCGACTGCATGCGCATTTCGGAAAGTACCGGCGCCAGCGCCGGTGCGTCTTCCGGTTCGAGAAGTTCGAGATAGCCATGAATGATCGTCAGCGGCGTACGCAGTTCGTGCGACACATTGGCGACCAGGTCGCGGCGCATCTGCTCCAGACGACTCAGATGGCCGATATCGCGTGCCATCAGCAGTCGCTGGTTGTCGCCGATCCGGATTACGGACACGGTGAGACGCACTGCGTCCGAACCCGGCGCCGCCACATCGTTCATCGGATCGTTCGCGCCCTGCCGCAGCCATGCGCCGAGTTCGCTCACACCGAAGATATCCACCAACGTGGCACCACGGTCACGCCGGCGATCGAGCCCGAGCAAACGTCCGGCAGCGACATTGCACCAACGCAAGGCACCCGCATCATCAAGCAGCACCAGCGCGTCCGACAGCACATCTGCAGCACGACGCAAGCTGTGCAGTTGGCCGACGAGCTGGCGCTCACGCGTCCTTCGCGATTGCCTCATGTCTGGGTCGAAAACCGATAGCCTGCGCCGCGCACTGTCTGCACCAGGCGATCCAGCCGCCAAGGCTCGAGCGTCTTGCGCAGACGGCGGATATGCACGTCGACCGTGCGCTCCTCGACATATACGCTGCCGCCCCACACGTGATCGAGCAACTGCGAGCGCGTGTATACACGTTCGGGATGGGTCATGAAAAAAGCCAACAGGCGATATTCGGTTGGACCGACCGCGATCTGCTCTGCGCCGGCATACACGCGATGTCCAAGGCCGTCGATTCTGAGGCCGCCGAGTTCGATCGCACCCGAACCGTCACCACCCGGGCTGCGCCGCAGCACCGCCTTGATGCGAGCGATGAGCTCGCGCGTCGAGAATGGTTTCACGACATAATCGTCGACACCGGCTTCGAGTCCGTTGACGCGATCCATTTCCTCGCCGCGCGCGGTCAGCATGATGATCGGCACTTCCGCCGTCAGCTCGTCCTTGCGCAGGCGGCGGGCCAAATCGAGACCGCTTATCCCGGGCAGCATCCAGTCGAGCAGGATCAGGTCCGGCACCGCCTCGGCCACCGCCATTTGCGCCTCCTGCGCGTCACCGGCGTGCACGACCTGCATGTCGGTCTTGCGCAATGCGAACGCGACCATGTCGCGAATGGCGGCCTCGTCTTCGACGATGAGAATGCGTTTGTGCATATGGGCTGGTATCCCGGTGCCGCTTCGGTGACATTATTGCAGCGCAACGATATGACAGTTCGATGACAGGATGGGTCGCCGACCGGCCAGGTGTAACCCGAGTCCCAAACAGCTCCCAATTCTCGTAATCAGCTCGCCATGCGCAAGACCGGCGCAAACCGGCATGCACAGCGACCAGAGCGCTGGCCCGCGCCTCGCTTCTCTTCACCTTTTCCAGTCGGATCAATCCGACGGTGGCGCAAGGTTGATTTGCTCGATTCGACCGACCTTGGTCAGCTCCGACTGCACGCCGGGTCGCGCGATCACGGCATGCCATCGCGCATTGGTGACCATGGTACTCGGCGCCATCGGCACGCCAGCGTACTCCTGCATGGCGGTCAGCGCCCGTCCGCGCCAGACTTCGCTGCGCAGAAGTTCAATCAAAAAAGTAGCGGCGGCATCCATTCGATTCGCTGCCAACAAGGCGCGCTGATAGGTCCCTATCGCATCGGCGCGATGCTCGCGCATGAAAGCCAGGTGCGTGTCGACCGCAAGCTCGTCTTCGCGCTTGATCGACGCCATCAATCTCACCTGCTCCAGTTGCATACGGCCATACGGGCTTACGGTGCCCAGATCGGAAACGGCTGCAAGCGCTTCGTCGGGCCTGTCCAGATCCGCGTACAGCGCGCCCAGATTCAGGGCCTGGCTGACATTAATGGCGCCATTTTCCGGTCGTCGCGAGGCCTTTCTCAACTGGGTAACTGCGTCGTCCCAACGGCCGAGCCCCTGCAACGCCCGGGATCGATTGTCGAGAATCCAGACATAGTATTCGTTGAAATCCTTGAACGCGTTCGCGCCATTGCCATTGTCGGCGGGGGCAATCACGGAATCGCTGAGCGCGCCGCCGAAGCGCTGGATCAGTGTCACCGCGCCGCACTGCGCCGTGGCGCGGTCGACGCCCGTTCGATCCGCCAGCTGCAACGCCTCGCCGTTGAGGGTGATCGGTGCGATTGTCATCGTCGGCCGCTTATACCGGATTCGTTCCGCGCCGGGGCGAGAACCTCGCTAGTCGAGCCGCCCTTCCGTCGGCGCGCGCGGCTTCAGGTCCGTGGGCAGGCCGATCTGCTGAAGGAGGTCGATCTCGATCGTCCGGCAGAGGCTGGACATGGGCGTGTCGTTGAAGCCGCCCTCGAACGGGTTGTCGAGATTGCGGCCGACCTGCTCGATGGTGATGAAGGCCGTCGCGATCAGCGATACCAGGACCGTGCCCGCGGCGGAGACGCCGTTCAGCTGGCTCAGGATCACGATGCCCGCGAGCAACCGCGTCAACAGCTTGGTGTAGGCGACATAGCCCCAGGCGAGCACGGTGTTCTTGATCGCCTCGCACTGGCCCTGGCGGATGTAGAGCTCGCGCAGGATCCCGTGCAGCGCCACCTGTCGGTAATCGCCCGAGTGGCCGAAATACGCGGAGACATCCGCCCCCTGAAGCACGCCGATCTGCGTGGCGACATTGGCGCTGGATTTGAGCGCCGCCGCCTCGCTGTCCGCGAAGAGCGGTCGGCCGTCGATCCGCCGACCCCAGATCTCCGCCTCCCACGCCGCATCGCCCTCGCGGCGGAGCTGCAGGCGGAGGGCGTTGATGTAGCCGATATGGCGGAAGACGATCCGCCGGGCGAGTTCCCGCTCGGCCTCCGTCGGCGCCGCGCCCTGGCGCATCAGCGAGGCGACGTAGAGTCCCAGGCTCCGGCTCTCGTTGACGAGCCCGCCCCAGACCTGCCGGGCCAGCCACCAGCGCGAATAGCCGGCGTTGATCCGGAAGGCCAGAAAGATGCCGACCGCCGCCACGAAGACGCCGACGACCGGCCCCGGAAACAGATGCGACTGCACGCCCGAACGGTTCGCCGCGAGGCCGACGACCGCCGCGACCGCGAACAGGGCCATGAACTTGGCGCCCGTGACCTTGGCCAGCTTCCAGACGTTGCCGGGGTCATCGATCAGCATCGCATGCTCGGTTTCCCAAATCTGTCAGAAGAACGCCGGCAGGTTCTTGGCGAGCAGGACGTTCTGGTCGAGGAAGATTTCCCGCCGCGCGATCCGCCACGCGCCGTCGACGCGGCGCAGATGGTCGTTCCGCTTGCCGACGAAGAAGTCCTGCTCGTCCTCGTTCCGGTTGCGATAGAGCATAAAGCGGCAACGGGTGTGGATTTCAACGATGTCGGCGAGGTTGTTCCCTCCGTCG
This sequence comes from Rhodanobacteraceae bacterium, assembly GCA_049583635.1. Classification (GTDB taxonomy): domain Bacteria; phylum Pseudomonadota; class Gammaproteobacteria; order Xanthomonadales; family Rhodanobacteraceae; genus Dokdonella_A. The sequence continues at coordinate 262 of JBAUWF010000058.1, read as the reverse complement.
CCCGCCCGCCGGTAGATAGGAAGTTCAAACGCCCTTTCCGGGCAGTCTGGCGAGTAGGCGGCGGTCGCGCAAGCGCGGATTTGGGCCCGGATCGGACGTCTGCGGGTGGCTTTTCGGCCTTGCAGAGCCGCCCAAGCGCGCGGTCCGCGGCCAATTCCCACCGATCCCCCACAGCGCGCCGAGCGCGGCCCTGCGGGCGCGTGGCCGCATCGGATCGGGTTGCGGTTTCGCCGTCGGCGTCGGGGCCGGCGGGATGTCACGC
>JBAUWF010000057.1:0-21024 GCA_049583635.1 Rhodanobacteraceae bacterium | reverse complement strand
AGCCGACATCGAGGTGCCAAACACCGCCGTCGATATGAACTCTTGGGCGGTATCAGCCTGTTATCCCCGGAGTACCTTTTATCCGTTGAGCGATGGCCCTTCCATACAGAACCACCGGATCACTAAGTCCTACTTTCGTACCTGCTTGATCCGTCGATCTTGCAGTCAAGCACGCTTATGCCTTTGCACACAGTGCGCGATGTCCGACCGCGCTGAGCGTACCTTCGAGCTCCTCCGTTACTCTTTGGGAGGAGACCGCCCCAGTCAAACTACCCACCATACATGGTCCCCGACCCGGATAACGGGCCCAGGTTAGAACGTCAAGCACATCAGGGTGGTATTTCAAGGTTGGCTCCACGCCGGCTAGCGCCAACGCTTCAAAGCCTCCCACCTATCCTACACAGACGAACTCAACGTTCAATGTAAAGCTATAGTAAAGGTTCACGGGGTCTTTCCGTCTTGCCGCGGGAACGCTGCATCTTCACAGCGATTTCAATTTCACTGAGTCTCGGGTGGAGACAGCGCCGCTGTCGTTACGCCATTCGTGCAGGTCGGAACTTACCCGACAAGGAATTTCGCTACCTTAGGACCGTTATAGTTACGGCCGCCGTTTACTGGGGCTTCGATCAAGAGCTTCGCCTTGCGGCTGACCCCATCAATTAACCTTCCAGCACCGGGCAGGCGTCACACCCTATACGTCCACTTTCGTGTTTGCAGAGTGCTGTGTTTTTGGTAAACAGTCGCAGCGGCCTGGTCACTGCGGCCCAAGACTGCTCAGCTCCGCATGGAGCCACAGCCCTGGGCGCACCTTCTCCCGAAGTTACGGTGCTATGTTGCCTAGTTCCTTCACCCGAGTTCTCTCAAGCGCCTTGGGATTCTCACCCTGCCTACCTGTGTCGGTTTACGGTACGGTTTCTCCATAGCTGAAGCTTAGGGGCTTTTCCTGGAAGCGTGGGATCAGTGACTTCGTCCCGAAGGACTCGTCATCAGTGCTCGGCGTAAATGAGAGCGGATTTGCCTGCCCTCAACGCCTACCTCCTTTCCCCGGGACAACCAACGCCCGGTACACCTACCCTTCTCCGTCCCCCCATCGCACTATGGACAAGTGCTGGAATATTAACCAGCTTCCCATCGACTACGCGTTTCCGCCTCGCCTTAGGGACCGACTCACCCTGCGCCGATGAACGTTGCGCGAGGAAACCTTGGGCTTTCGGCGGGGAGGCTTTTCACCCCCCTTATCGTTACTCATGTCAGCATTCGCACTTCCGATACCTCCAGCGGACTTCTCAATCCACCTTCACAGGCGTACGGAACGCTCCTCTACCGCCCACACCTTGCGATGTGAACCCCGAGCTTCGGTGGATGGCTTGAGCCCCGTTAAATCTTCCGCGCGGGCCGACTCGACCAGTGAGCTATTACGCTTTCTTTAAAGGATGGCTGCTTCTAAGCCAACCTCCTGGCTGTCTGTGCCTTCCCACATCGTTTCCCACTTAGCCATCACTTGGGGACCTTAGCTGCAGGTCTGGGTTGTTTCCCTTTTCACGACGGACGTTCGCACCCGCCGTGTGTCTCCCGTGCTTGCACGTGTTGGTATTCGGAGTTTGCCATGGTTTGGTAAGTCGCGATGACCCCCTAGCCATAACAGTGCTCTACCCCCAACAGTGATACACGAGGCGCTACCTAAATAGCTTTCGAGGAGAACCAGCTATCTCCGGGTTCGATTAGCTTTTCACTCCTAGCCACACCTCATCCCCTACTTTTGCAACAGGAGTGGGTTCGGGCCTCCAGTGCGTGTTACCGCACCTTCACCCTGGACATGGCTAGATCACCCGGTTTCGGGTCTACGCCTTGCGACTATGCGCCCTATTCAGACTCGGTTTCCCTTCGCCTCCCCTACTCGGTTAAGCTCGCCACAAAACGTAAGTCGCTGACCCATTATACAAAAGGTACGCGGTCACCCTTGCGGGCTCCCACTGCTTGTACGCATACGGTTTCAGGGTCTATTTCACTCCCCTCTCCGGGGTTCTTTTCGCCTTTCCCTCACGGTACTGGTTCGCTATCGGTCGGTCAGGAGTATTTAGCCTTGGAGGATGGTCCCCCCATGTTCAGACAGGGTTTCACGTGTCCCGCCCTACTCATGTTTCATGATCGAAGCCCTTTCGCATACCGGGCTATCACCGTCTATGGCCGGCCTTTCCAGACCGCTCCGCTAAAACTTCGACCACTTTTGGGCTCGTCCCCGTTCGCTCGTCGCTACTAGGGGAATCTCGGTTGATTTCTTTTCCTCGAGGTAATGAGATATTTCAGTTCCCTCGGTTCGCCTCCCAACCCTATAGATTCAAGTTGGGATACCCCTTGCGGGGTGGGTTTCCCCATTCGGACACCGCCGGATCAATGCTTGTTGCCAGCTCCCCGGCGCTTTTCGCAGGCTGCCGCGTCCTTCTTCGCCTCTGACCGCCAAGGCATCCACCGTATGCGCTTAGTCGCTTGACCATATAACTCCAAGTCGCCTCGGAATCACACGCCAAACTCCTTCACTATTTCGCCTACTTGCCTCAACGACACGTTCGGTTCGTAAGAACCAAAACGCTTGTTACGTCCCAAGTTGTCAAAGAACACGACCCAACTTCAACGTCGGGCCGTCTCAAAATTCTTCAGTGTGCATGTTCACGCTTCGAAGAACCCTCGCACGGGTGTGCGGTTCCTTGATTTTCGCTCTTCGCGAATGGAGCCGCATCGCAAATGCTGGTGGAGCCAGCCGGGATCGAACCGGCGACCCCCTGCTTGCAAAGCAGGTGCTCTCCCAGCTGAGCTATGGCCCCAGGCTTGTTGAAGAATCCGGTCTTGAGCTCTTCGCGGGGGGATCCGCGTGAGGTGAATGGTGGGTCTGGGAGGACTCGAACCACCGACCTCGCCCTTATCAGGGGCGCGCTCTAACCACCTGAGCTACAGACCCATGGATATCCAATGTCTGGAAGCCGGAAGTCGATGGAACTGGAACCGGCGCCCCGGCCCGGTTTCATCAAAGCGGGCTTTTCGTGAAGAGTCCGTCCAGGGATGGCCGGTTTTTGATCTTCGCTCTTCGCGAAAGGGATTTCGCGTGAACAATGCAGGTGTCTTGTGTGGACGCCTTGTCGGCTTCCAAGTCGTTGCTCGAAGGAGGTGATCCAGCCGCACCTTCCGATACGGCTACCTTGTTACGACTTCACCCCAGTCATGAACCACTCCGTGGCAAGCGCGCCCCTTGCGGTTACGCTACCTGCTTCTGGAGCAACCCACTCCCATGGTGTGACGGGCGGTGTGTACAAGGCCCGGGAACGTATTCACCGCGACAATGCTGATTCGCGATTACTAGCGATTCCGACTTCACGGAGTCGAGTTGCAGACTCCGATCCGGACTGGGATCGGCTTTCTGGGATTGGCTCCGCCTTGCGGCTTGGCAACCCTCTGTACCGACCATTGTAGTACGTGTGTAGCCCTGGCCGTAAGGGCCATGATGACTTGACGTCATCCCCACCTTCCTCCGGTTTGTCACCGGCAGTCTCCCTAGAGTTCCCACCATTACGTGCTGGCAACTAGGGACAAGGGTTGCGCTCGTTGCGGGACTTAACCCAACATCTCACGACACGAGCTGACGACAGCCATGCAGCACCTGTGTTCCGATTCCCGAAGGCACCCCCGCATCTCTGCAAGGTTCCGGACATGTCAAGGCCAGGTAAGGTTCTGCGCGTTGCATCGAATTAAACCACATACTCCACCGCTTGTGCGGGCCCCCGTCAATTCCTTTGAGTTTCAGTCTTGCGACCGTACTCCCCAGGCGGCGAACTTAACGCGTTAGCTTCGACACTGAGCACCTAAGTGTGCCCAACGTCCAGTTCGCATCGTTTAGGGCGTGGACTACCAGGGTATCTAATCCTGTTTGCTCCCCACGCTTTCGTGCCTCAGCGTCAGTGCTGGTCCAGAGGGCCGCCTTCGCCACTGGTGTTCCTCCCGATCTCTACGCATTTCACCGCTACACCGGGAATTCCACCCTCCTCTACCGCACTCTAGCTGACCAGTATCCACTGCCATTCCCAGGTTGAGCCCAGGGCTTTCACAGCAGACTTAATCAACCGCCTACGCACGCTTTACGCCCAGTAATTCCGAGTAACGCTTGCACCCTTCGTATTACCGCGGCTGCTGGCACGAAGTTAGCCGGTGCTTATTCTTCCGGTACCGTCATCCGCACAGGATATTCACCCATACGATTTCTTCCCGGACAAAAGGGCTTTACAACCCGAAGGCCTTCTTCACCCACGCGGCATGGCTGGATCAGGCTTGCGCCCATTGTCCAAGATTCCCCACTGCTGCCTCCCGTAGGAGTCTGGGCCGTGTCTCAGTCCCAGTGTGGCTGATCATCCTCTCAGACCAGCTAGCGATCGTCGCCTTGGTGGGCCGTTACCCCACCAACCAGCTAATCGCACATCGGCTCATCTCATCGCGCGAGGCCCGAAGGTCCCCCGCTTTCACCCCGAATCTCTCAACCCGGGGTCGTATGCGGTATTAGCGTAAGTTTCCCTACGTTGTCCCCCACAACAAGGCAGATTCCGATGTCTTCCTCACCCGTCCGCCGCTCGCCGGCATCCCGAAGGACCCGCTGCCGCTCGACTTGCATGTGTTAGGCCTGCCGCCAGCGTTCACTCTGAGCCAGGATCAAACTCTTCAGTTAAACTTTCCAGCCACGAAAGCGCTCAGGGATGACCCCTCAACCCTTCCGCAGCCCGTTCCAAGAGCGTGACCCAAGCATCCGGTAAAGCTTGCTGCTTTTGACGTTTGCTTGAGGACGCACTTCTTATCGATGGACTTCTCCACCGCAAGGCGCCCACACAAGTCACCTGCGCACACTGTCAAAGAACACAAAGGCCCTAACCACGGGCCTCGCGCTCGAACCTTTCGCTCAAGCGAGCCGCGTATTATACATTCGAAAGCACTTCCGTCAATCGATCCGGCACGTCGCCCTGCACAGCTAGAAGACGCCGCTCGGATCGTGCGCTGCTACCATGTGTACCCCCCCTCTCTCGGATCACCTCGATGTACCGCCAGCTGCGCATTGGCCTGGTTATCCTCTTCATCTCGACAGGTGTCGCGCCGGCGGCGGTCGCTCCGACGAACGCCACAGTCGAAATCGATGGTCAGCGATTCACCACCGAGCTGGCCGAGAACGATGCAACGCGCCAGCGCGGCCTGATGAACCGCGAGAAAATGGCGCCGGATCACGGGATGCTGTTCGTTTTTCCAGACAGCGCCGTGCGCACGTTCTGGATGAAGAACACGGAGATTCCGCTCGACATGCTGTTTTTCGACGACCAGCGCAAGTTGATCAACGTGCAGCAACGCGTACCGCCGTGCCTGTCCGATCCGTGCCCGCTTTATTCGAGTGCCGGACCAGCGCGCTATGTGCTCGAACTCAACGGCGGTCAGGCCGATGCGATCGGCGTCAAGCCTGGCGATGAATTGCGGATCCAGCGCTGAGAAACTCTGTACACGTCGCGGTTGCTGTTGAGCGCCCCTTTAGCCAACCTCGACCATTTCGAAATCCGATTTGGTGACGCCGCAATCCGGGCAGGTCCAAGTCTCCGGCACGTCTTCCCAGCGGGTACCGGGTGCTATGCCATCTTCCGGCCAGCCTTCGGACTCGTGATAGATGAAACCGCAGACGACGCACATGAAGGTCCGGAAAGGTGCGTCTTCGCGCGCGACGGCGTTTGCTTGCGACATGGACTGCGTTGGTGGATTGGGAATCCGGTTATTCTCGCAGCTTGCCTCACGACAAAAAAGCGCAGCACCACGAAATCATGTCGATGCCGTCGAATTTCAAAGGCCTCTACGCGATCAGCAACGGTCCGCGCACCGACTTGCGAGATGTGTGCGCCGCCGCCCTGTCGGGCGGCGCCAGAATGCTGCAATACCGCGACAAGACCGCGGATACGACTCGTCGACTGCGTGAGGTGCACGCACTCGTCGCGTTGTGCGCACCACTGGGCGCGCCGATGCTCGTGAACGACGATGTCGAACTGGCCGCGGCCACAGGAGCCGCGGGCGTACATCTTGGACGCGACGACACCGACGTGGCGCGCGCGCGCAAACGTCTGGGTGCGGACGCGATCATCGGCGTCTCGTGCTACAACTCGATCGAGCGGGCACGGGACATGGCTGCCGCCGGCGCGGATTACCTTGCATTCGGAGCGTTCTTCACGTCGTCGAGCAAGCCATCCGCCTGTCAGGCAAATCCACAAATCCTGCGCGATGCACGCGCGCTCGGATTGCCGGTCGTCGCGATCGGCGGCATCACGCCGGACAATGGTGCCACACTGATTGAAGCTGGAGCCGATTGTCTCGCCGCGATCGCCGCCGTGTTCGACGCCATCGATGTGCAAACCGCGGCGCGACGATTTTCGGATCTGTTCGCCACCAGGAACCCGGGGGCTTGATACGCAGATGGACACCAACCACGACTGGTTCAACCGCGCACAGCAGCTGATGCCAGGCGGCGTGAACTCGCCGGTGCGCGCGTTCAGATCCGTCGGCAGCGAGCCGTTCTTCACGGCACGCGCAGACGGCGCCTACCTGTGGGATGTCGAAGAAAACCGCTACATCGACTATGTCGGCTCGTGGGGGCCGATGATCGCGGGGCACAATCATCCGGCCGTACGCAATGCCGTGGAGCGGGCTTCGCAAGATGGCCTTTCGTTCGGCACGCCTTGTGCGGCGGAAGTAGCGATGGCTGAAACCATTGCCCGGCTCGTGCCATCCGTGAAAATGCTGCGCATGGTGAACTCCGGCACCGAGGCGACAATGTCGGCAGTCCGCCTCGCCCGCGGCTATACCGGGCGTGAGCGCATCGTCAAGTTCGAAGGCTGTTATCACGGGCACGGTGACAGCTTTCTGGTCAAGGCCGGTTCCGGCGCGCTGACTCTGGGTGTACCGGATTCGCCGGGCGTACCCAAGGCACTCGCGGATCTGACCACAACCTTGCCGTACAACGACGTCGACGCGGCACGCATCCTGTTCGCCGAAGCCGGCAGCGAAATCGCCTGTGTCATCGTCGAACCGGTCGCCGGCAACATGAACTGCATTGAACCGGCCGATGGCTTTCTTGCCGGTTTGCGCGCGCTTTGTACGGAACACGGCGCATTGTTGATCTTCGATGAGGTGATGACCGGTTTTCGCGTTGCACTCGGAGGCGCCCAGGCACTTTATGGGGTAATCCCGGACCTGACCACTTTCGGCAAGATCATTGGCGGCGGCATGCCGGTCGGCGCCTACGGCGGTCGCCGCGACATCATGCAACAGGTCACGCCGGAGGGCCCGATCTACCAGGCCGGTACGCTGAGTGGCAATCCGATTGCGATGGCCGCCGGACGTGCGACGCTCGAGCTGATTCAGGCGCCGGAATTCCACGCGGAACTGGCGCGCAAGACGCGCCTCCTGACCGATGGTTTGCTCGCCTGCGCGACCGAGGCCGGCATTCCGTTCAGCGTGACTCGAGTCGGCGGCATGTTCGGTCTGTTCTTCAGCGCGCAAAAGGTCACCTCTCTCACACAGGCCACGGCCTGCGACACCGTGGCGTTCAAACAGTTCTTTCGCAGCATGCTCGAACACGGCGTGTTCTTCGCGCCGTCGCCATTCGAGGCCGGATTCATGTCGGCCGCTCATTCCGAGAAGGACATAGCGGATACCCTGGAAGCATCGCGCAGCGCATTTCGCGCCATAGGAAAGTCACAGGACCGAGCATGAAGTTCGACACCCTCGCCGTGCACGCGGGTGCCGCGATCGACGCGGAAACCGGCGCCGTTGCTCCGCCGCTGCACTTGTCGACCACCTTCGAGCATGCGCCGGACGGTAGTGCGCCACACGGCTTCAGCTATCAACGCGGTGACAACCCGACCCAACTTCGCCTCGAGCAGGCGTTGACCGCGCTCGACGGCGGCGCCGCGGCGCTGTTTTGCGCATCGGGCATGGCGGCCGGCAGCACCCTGCTTCACGCATTTCCAGCGGGCAGCCACCTGCTGCTGCAGGACGATATCTACCACGGCTTTCGCACGTTGGCGCGTGACTATTTCGAGCGCTGGAATCTCGGCGTTTCCAGCGTCGACATGACCGATCTCGATGCGGTGCGGGCGGCGCTCACGCCGAAGACCTGTCTGGTCTGGGCCGAATCGCCGTCCAACCCGCTGCTCAAGGTGATCGATATCACCGCGCTGGCAGAGCTGACGCACGCGCATGACGCAAAGCTCGTCATCGACAACACGTTCGCGACCCCTGTACTGCAGCGCCCGTTGATGCTCGGCGCCGATATCGTCCTGCATTCGGCGACCAAGTACATGGGTGGTCACAGCGACGTGATGGGCGGCGCATTGGTGTTTCGCCAAGACTCGGAGCTGGTCGCAACAGCCCGCCTGGTTTCGTCGACAATCGGATTCAACGCCTCGCCGTTCGCGGCATGGCTGGTTTTGCGCGGGTTGCGCTCGCTGCCCGTGCGCATCGAACGGCATTGCGCGAACGCGCGTGCAGTTGCGGAATTTCTCGAACGCCACGCACGCATCGAGGCAGTCCATTATCCAGGGCTCGCATCGCACCCGCAGCACGCGCTGGCAGCGCGCCAAATGCGCGATTTCGGCGGCATGTTGAGCTTTCGCGTCAACGGCGGTCGCGACGCCGCGCTCGATGTCGCCTCGCATTTGTGTCTGTTCGTCAACGCGACATCACTCGGCGGCTGCGAATCCCTGGTCGAACATCGCGCCTCGGTCGAAGGCGCGCATCCGGTGTCGCCGGCAAATCTCTTGCGTCTTTCGGTTGGCATTGAGGACAAAGAGGATCTGATCGCCGATCTCGCCGGCGCGCTGAATCGATGACCGGATCGCAAGCGAGCACTGCAGGCTGGTTCGAACACCGGTCCCTTCAGCGCGATCCGCGTGATCTTGAGAATCCGGCCGCGGGCGCCGGTGCCGACATCGACGGATGACTCAATCCAGAAACAGATCCGGCAGCAGCGGCGCGCCGGGCTTGACGGCGTAGCGATCGAGTTCGGTGATGCCGATTTCGCGCAACACGTCCTCGTCGATGCAGAAATTTCCGCTGAACTCGCGCGACGGTTTGCACACGATCGCATGCGCGGCATCGGCGACGATATCCGGCCTGCGGCAATTCTCCGGCTTCACCTTGTCACCGAGCATCGCAATCGCGGCGGTCGCGATCACCGTGCGCGGCCACAGCGCATTGACGGCGATACCGGCCTTGGCGAATTCCGCGCTCATGCCGAGCACGCACAGGCTCATGCCGTACTTGGCGATGGTGTAGGCAGTATGGTGCTTGAACCACTTCGGATCGAGGCTTGGCGGGGGCGACAGCATCAGCACGTGCGGGTTGACCGCCTTCTCGAGATAAGCCAGGCACGCCTGCGTGGTCACGAAGGTGCCACGCGTGTTGACCTGATACATGAGGTCGAACCGCTTGATCGGCATCCCGGCGGTGGGGGCCAGCCAGATGGCGCTGGCGTTGTTGACGACGATGTCGATGCCGCCGAAGTGGTCGGCGGTCCGCGCAGCGGCGTCGCGTACCTGGTCCTCGTCACGAATATCGACTTTCAATGCCAGCGCCTTGCCGCCGGCCGCTTCGATTTCGGCCGCGGCGGTGTGGATCGTGCCTGGCAATTTCGGATTGGGCGCATCGCTCTTGGCGGCGATCGCGATATTGGCACCGTCGCGCGCGGCACGCAACGCAATTGCGAGGCCGATACCGCGTGAAGCGCCGGTAATGAACAGAGTCTTTCCTTCGAGAGTGTCCATCGATCTCACCATGATCCTTGGTTGGGCATCGACGCCCAGGGTTCGGCCGCGGCAAGCGCGTCGCCGCGTTGCAGCAGCTCGATCGAAATGAGGTCGGGCGAGCGCACGAACGCCATATGCCCGTCACGCGGTGGCCGATTGATCGTCACGCCCATTTTCTGCAGGCGCGCACAACTCGCATAGATGTTCTCGACTCGAAAAGCCAGATGTCCGAAATTGCGCGCCGATCCATAGTCTTCGGTCGAACCCCAGTTCCAGGTAAGTTCGATTTCTGCGTCCGGGCTGTCGGGCGCGGCAAGGAACACCAGCGTGTACTTGCCTTCCGGCACCTTCTTGCGGCGAACTTCCTTCAGGCCAAGACCCTCGCAGTAGAAACGCAGCGACGCATCGAGGTCGCGTACCCGAACCATGCTGTGCAGATATTTCATTGCAGGAATTCCTAATCGCGCTGGAAACGCGGCAGATAGTGCATCAACTGGTCGAGACGCGACAGCGGATCGGTCATCTCGAGCAAGCGCTGGCGTTCAGGCTTTTCCAACGGCAACGTTTCAGCCAGGCGAAAACCGACCCAGGCAGCATCATCGTAGCGCGCGCGCTCGACATTCGCGTAACGTCCACCCGGCCGATCGAGCAGACGCTCGAGGATCGCGGCCAGCAAGGCATATTCCACCGGTACGCCAACCGTCGGTTCGACCGGCCATACACGCACCTCGCCGTGCACGAGACCGTTGTCGCGCACACGCGTGCTGGCAACATGAAAACGGTCGCCGCCTTCGACGCTGATGCCGAGCAGGCCATCGGGCAGGTTGTAGAAGTCGCAGATGTGCGCAAGCGTGCCGACCGCCGCGGGTAGTGCCGGCGCGCCGACCTCGTGTCCTTGGAGAATCAGACAGACTCCGAATGCCTCACCGCTGCGCGCACACATGCTGATCAGATCGAGGTAGCGGCGCTCGAAAATCCGCAAGTCCAGCGTGCCGCCCGGAAACAGGACCGACGTCAGCGGGAACAGCGGGATATCGTTCGTCGCCACGGCACGAGTGTAACGCGCTGTCGGGCCGCACGAACATCGGCCCACGCCGGATCAATCACCTGCGTGCATCGAGCAACGCGACGAAACGGCGCGGCGCATCCTCGAAACTGCCATTCGACATGAACACGACGTGATCGCCGGCGCGCGCCTGCGCGCACAAGTCCGCTACCAGCATGTCGACCGACGAAGCGATGCGCGCACTGGCGCCCGCCGCGGCAACAACGTGCGTCGCGTTCCACGCCAGATCAGGCCGCTGCAAAAGCACCACTGCGTCGGCATTTGCCAAGCTCGGTGCGAGTTGATCGGCATGCACGCCGAGACGCATCGAGGCCGATCGCGGCTCGACGCCGACCAGAATGCGCGCTTTGCCGACCCGCGCACGCAAGCCGGCCAGCGTCGTCGCGATCGCGCTCGGATGATGCGCGAAATCATCGTATACCTTGATGCCGGCAACGTCGCCGATGAGTTCGAGCCGCCGCGCGACGCCACGAAAATGCGCCAACGTCGGCAACGCGCGCGCGACATCGGCGCCAGTCGCGTGCGCGGCCGCGAACGCGGCCAGCGCATTCATCACATTGTGGCGTCCGAGTAGTTGCCAGCGCACCTCGCCGATCTCGCGGCCACGATGGCTCACCGCAAATGCGCTGCCATCGGCCTCGATCAGGCGCGCGCGCCAGTCACCCGCATCAATGCCGAAGCTGTCGATCGGCGACCAACAGCCGATCGCCAATACCGCCGCGATATTGGAATCTTCGGCATTGACGATCAGACGCCCATTGCGCGGCACCGTGCGCACCAGCGCATGAAACTGGTGCTGAATAGCGGCAAGGTCCGGAAAAATATCGGCATGGTCGTATTCGAGATTGGCAAGGATCGCGATCGAGGCGTGGTAATGGACGAACTTGGAGCGCTTGTCGAAGAATGCGGTGTCGTACTCGTCGGCTTCGACAACAAAAACGGGGGCGGAGTCGCTTTTCGAGCGGGCTGCATGACTGCCGTCCCTGACGTCCGAAAGGTGACACTGCCCGCGCCTGCCTCCCACTCGCGCCGACACGTCGAAATTCGCGGGCACGCCGCCGATCAGGAACCCGGGATCCAGGCCTTGTGCGTCGAGAACAAACGCGAGTATCGAAGTTGTGGTCGTCTTGCCGTGGGTGCCGGCGACCGCGAACACCGTGCGACTGGCCAGCAGCGTGTCGCCGAGCCATTGCGGACCGGAAATGTAGGGCAAACGCGCATCGAGCACGTGCTCAATCGCCGGATTGCCGCGCGACAAGGCGTTGCCGATGATGACAAGATCCGGCGCGGGCTCGAGGTATTCGGCGCGATAACCCGAATTCAGGCGAATGCCCAGACGCTCGAGTTGATCGCTCATCGGCGGATAGACGTTCGCATCCGAACCGGACACCTCGTGCCCAAGTTCGCGCGCGAGCGCGGCGAGCCCACCCATGAACGTGCCGCAGATGCCAAGGATATGCAGGCGCACGGATCAGCCGACCCCGTGGAAAACGGCACGGCCAAGAGCCCAATCGGCCAGTGCCCACGCCACCGCCAGCAGGAAACCCAGCGCAAATGGCGCATTCAGCGCATGACGCAGAATGTGCGCGTCCACCGACAGCTTCCAGACGATCACCGCAAGCGCGGTCCACGCCAGCAGCACCTGCAGCGGCGTCAGTTGTTCGGGCGTGTCTGGCGGTGCACCGGTCAAAGCGGCGATCGGCAACATCAACAACGAGAACACCATCGCGCACGCGACCAATGCACTGGCCGCCTGCACGAAGCGAGCGCCGAGGCCACGCGCTGTCAGCGCCGTCCAGCACAAGCCCAGAATCAGCGCAGTCGACATCAAAGATCGCGGCAGAATCGAGCCCTCGACACCGAGCACAGCGCCAAGCGCCATATCCAGCAACACACTCGCCACGATCAAACACAGCAGGAGCTGCGGCGCGTACGGCATGTCCTCGGGCCCGCGCCGCAACTGGCACAGGTCACGAACAAGGCGCAGAAATGCGAACAGGGAATGACGCGGTGAATTCACGGGATCGGGCATGACTGCGAGAAGGACCGGGAGGGGGACGAACGGAATCAAGCCACTCATCGCGGTGCGTGCGAAAATGAATTGGCCGCGCGATTTGATTTCCTCCGTCCCCTCAACCCTTTAAGCGCGCAAGCGATTCATCCCGGCCGAATTAGCGGCCAGCGCCGCGACGATGCGACGAAAGACGCTGTCGACATCACCCAACCCGTCGACGATCACGAGCTTGCCGAGCCCTGCAAAGTGCTTTGCCACCGGCGCGGTCTGCTCGGCATACACGCGCAGACGTTCACGCACGGTTTCCGGCGTATCGTCCGTGCGTCCTTCGGCGGCCGCCCGGCCCGCCAGCCGCTCGACAATCGAATCGCTTGGAACCTTGATCTTGACTGCGACATCCAGCGGCTGGTCGATACGCGCGAGCAGTGTTTCGAGCGCCTCGCACTGAGCCAGGTTGCGCGGATAGCCATCCAGAATGAATCCGCCGCCGACATCCGCCTCGGCCAGTCGACTCTCCAGCATGCCGAGCACGATGTCATCCGACACCAATTGGCCGCATTCCATCACGGCGCGCGCCTTTAGGCCCAGCGGCGTGCCGGCCTTGACCGCCGCGCGCAGCAGATCGCCGGTGGAAATATGCGGCACACCAAGCTCGGCCTTGAGCATGGCCGCCTGGGTACCCTTGCCCGAGCCGGGCGCGCCGAGTAGCACGAGTCGCATGGCATTCCTTCGGTAACGCTCGTCCGCGGTCCGCACCGCAACGCTGCGCTAGACTTGGCCGATACGCCAGCCAACGCTAGCCGCTGTCGCGGGCTTAGTCAAACAGCGGCGCGTGGCGCGTCGGCAATCCTTCGACTGGAGAATTTCATGGCCAGGGGCAACCTGCTCTACGCGCAATCAGGCGGTGTGACCGCGGTGATCAATGCCACCGCGTGCGCGGTGATTCAAAACTGCCGCAAACGAGGGATCCGGGTGCTGGCCGCGAGGAACGGCATTATCGGGGCGCTGCGCGAAGAACTGATCGACACCTCGAAGGAAACGGCCGCGGCAATTGCCGCGCTGCGTCACACACCGGGCGGCGCGTTCGGTTCATGCCGATACAAGCTCAAGTCGCTCGACGACAACCGCCGGGACTATGAACGCCTGATCGCGGTTTTCAAGGCGCACGACATCCCCTGGTTCCTTTACAACGGCGGCAACGATTCGGCCGATACCGCGCTCAAGATCTCGACGATCGGCAAGGCGCTGGGGCACGATCTCACCGTCGTCGGTGTACCGAAAACCGTGGACAACGATCTGGCCGTGACCGATTGCTGCCCGGGCTTCGGTTCGGTCGCCAAGTACACCGCAGTGTCGATACTCGAGGCGGGTTTCGATGTCGAATCGATGGCCGAATCCTCGACCAAGGTGTTCATCATGGAAGTCATGGGCCGTCACGCCGGATGGATTGCAGCCGCGGCCGGACTGGCCGGTGAAGGTCCGGACCAGGCGCCGCACATCATCCTGTTTCCGGAGATCGCGTTCGACGAGACGCGTTTCATCGCCAAGGTGAAGGCAATCGTCGAGCGCGTCGGCTACTGCTGCGTTGTCGCCTCCGAAGGCGTCAGGGATCGCGACGGCAAGTTCCTCTCCGAAGTCGGAACGCGCGATGCCTTCGGTCACGCTCAACTCGGCGGCGTCGCCCCGATGCTGGCCGAACTCGTCAAGAACCGGCTCGGCTACAAGTACCATTGGGCGCTGCCCGATTACCTGCAACGTTCGGCGCGGCATGTCGCCTCCAAGGTGGATGCCGACCAGGCCTATGCGGTCGGCAAGGCCGCGGTCGACTACGCCTTGGCCGGCCGCAACGCGGTGATGCCGGTGATCGTGCGCACCTCGCACAAACCGTACCGGTGGAAAATCGGGCCGACGCCGCTATCGAAGGTCGCCAACCACGAGAAAAAGTTGCCGAAAGGTTTCATCCGGAAAGATGGGTACGGCATTACACCGCCTGCCCGGCGCTATCTCGAGCCGCTGATCCGCGGCGAAGACGCGCCGCCCTACGGCAACAATGGACTGCCCGACTATGTGCGGCTCAGGAATATTTCGGTAAAGGAGAAACTTGAGCCATTCCGCACCGGCTGAGATCGCGCCACTGAACGCGCCCTATTGAAAGCGCGCTATCAAGGCCCGGCCGCCGGGGCAGAACGACCAAGCCGAACGCACATGGGCCCTGTTTTAGCGAGCACAGGCAGCGCCGAACGACGAGCGCGGCTATACTCCGCAGGCTTTTTTGCTCCCGCGGCCTGCCTTGCCGCCCAAACCACGACGAGGGGACAGCTTGATGCTGCAGTCACACGGATTATTGATCGCGCTGATTTGCGCACTGCTCGCGATTGTCTATGGAATCTGGTCGATCCGCTGGGTACTGGCCCGGCCGGCCGGCAACGAACGCATGCAGGAAATCGCTGCGGCAATCCAGGTAGGCGCACGCGCCTACCTCAACCGCCAGTACCGCACCATTGCGATGGTCGGCGTTGTTCTGTTTGCCGTCATCGGTTTCGCACTCGACTGGCAGACAGCCATCGGATTCGCGATAGGCGCCGTGCTGTCGGGAATGACCGGCTATATCGGCATGAACATTTCGGTGCGCGCCAATGTGCGCACGGCCGAAGCCGCACGCCATGGCGTCGCCAGCGCGCTTGGCGTGGCGTTCCGGGGCGGCGCGATCACCGGTATGCTCGTGGTTGGTCTGGCTCTGCTCGGCGTCACCGGTTATTACCTGGCCCTGTCGCGCTTCGGCTACACGCCGGATCAGGCCCTGCACGCGCTGGTCGGCCTCGCGTTCGGTTCTTCGCTGATTTCGATCTTCGCGCGCCTCGGCGGCGGCATCTTCACCAAGGGCGCCGATGTTGGCGCCGATCTGGTCGGCAAGGTCGAGGCCGGCATTCCCGAGGACGATCCGCGCAACCCGGCTGTCATCGCAGACAACGTCGGTGACAACGTCGGCGACTGTGCTGGCATGGCTGCGGACCTGTTCGAGACCTACGCGGTCACGCTGATCGCGACGATGCTGCTCGGCGGCGTGATGGCCGCTGATACCGGGCCGAACGGCGCGTTGTATCCACTGGTGCTCGGCGGCGTGTCGATCATCGCCTCGATTGTCGGGACGTTCTTCGTCAAGGTCGGTGCCGGCGGCAAGATCATGGGTGCGTTGTACAAGGGCGTGATCGTCTCCGCGGTGCTCGCGTTGATCGGTTTCATCCCGGTCACGCAGCAACTGATGGCCGGCAGCATCTTCGGCGTCTGGAACATCTTCGGCTGCGCCGTGATCGGACTGGTCCTGACCGGACTCATCGTGTGGATCACCGAGTACTACACGGCGACCGAGTTCAGTCCGGTGCGTCACGTCGCTGCCGCATCGACGACCGGCCATGCGACCAACATCATTGCCGGCCTCGGTGTGTCGATGAAATCCACCACATGGCCGGTGCTCGCGATCTGCGCGGCGATCTGGGGTGCCTATTACCTGGCTGGCCTCTACGGCATCGCCATCGCCGCCACCGCGATGCTGTCGATGACCGGCATGATCGTCGCACTCGATGCCTACGGCCCGATCACCGATAACGCCGGCGGCATCGCGGAAATGGCCGACATGCCGCCCGAGGTGCGCGCCGTGACCGATCCACTCGATGCGGTCGGCAACACCACCAAGGCCGTAACCAAGGGTTATGCAATCGGCTCGGCTGGCCTCGCCGCGCTCGTGCTGTTCGCGGACTACACGCACAAGCTCGGCATCGAACATCCGGACCAGATCTTCACCTTCGATATTTCCGATCACATGGTGATCATCGGCCTCCTGATCGGCGGCCTGATTCCGTATCTGTTCGCCGCGATGGCGATGGAAGCGGTCGGCCGCGCGGCCGGTGCGGTGGTCGAGGAAGTCCGACGCCAGTTCCGCGAGATCAAGGGCATCATGCAGGGCACGACCAAGCCCGATTATTCGCGCGCAGTCGACCTTCTGACCAAGTCGGCGATCAAGGAAATGATGATTCCGTCACTGCTGCCGGTGCTGGTACCGATCCTGGTCGGTTTCATCCTCGGCCCGAAGGCCCTCGGCGGCCTCCTGATCGGCACCATCATCACCGGGCTGTTCGTCGCGATCTCGATGACAACCGGCGGCGGCGCCTGGGACAACGCCAAGAAATACATAGAAGACGGCAATTACGGCGGCAAGGGATCGGAAGCGCACAAGGCCGCGGTGACCGGCGATACCGTCGGCGATCCGTACAAGGATACCGCGGGACCGGCGGTGAACCCCTTGATCAAGATCATCAATATTGTCGCGCTGCTGCTGGTACCGCTGCTTTGATCGGGAAACCGCCGTCGCGCACAGCGATACAAACGTTCTCTCTCCCCGCCGCACGGGGAGGGTCTTGCAAGGTGGGTAGAGCGTAGCGAAACCCTTGCTGTGGGACCGACTGCGATGGGTTTCGCCAGTTCAACCCATCCTGCCGGTCATCTCGATAGCGCGTTGCGAGCACCGCGGCGAACCGATACATCCGATCGCGCATAAAATGCACTGTGCGGTTCGGCGCAACGCCTCGCGGCCTGCAGCCGCAGCGCCGCACCATGGCAAGCCATCGATCGGAAAGGGGACGACGTGAATCTCATCATCGGCATTGTGGTGCTGGTCCTGCTCGGCTATGTCGGCTGGATCTTCAATCGCCTGGTGCGCGACCGCAATCAGGTCCATGCCGCCTGGAGCGATGTCGATGTCCAATTGCAGCGCCGCCACGATCTGGTGCCGGCGCTGGTCGAAAGCGTGCGCGGCTACGCCGGACACGAGCGCGACCTGTTCACGCGCGTCGCGGCCGAACGTTCGGCCAGCCGCCAGGCATCCGGCGTCGCCGCGCGCGCCGATGCGGAAACCTCGCTTGGTTTCGACCTCACGCGCCTCGTCGCATTGGCCGAGGCCTATCCCGATCTCAAGGCCAGCGCCAATTTCGCGCAACTCTCGCACGAACTTGTGGGCGTGGAGGACGCGCTGCAGCATGCGCGACGTTTCTACAACGGCTCGGTGCGACAATACAACACGCATCTCGAACGATTTCCCGATCTGCTGATTGCACGCGCATTCGGGTTCCGCGCCGCGGAGTTTTTTGCGGCCGAAGCCGACGCGCAAGCAACACCGCAGGTCGCGCTGACCTGAGTTGCGGCATTACGCGCGCAACACTCGAATCTTGCCGGTGGCACGTACCATCGCCAATCTGCGTTTGTTCATTGGCAACGCTTCGGCATCGGCATTGCGCCTTGGCAGAGAATTTCATTTCGAACACGGGGAGACATCGATGTCCGCTTATCCGCTCATCCGCTGTCTGACGGTATTCACGCTGCTCGCACTGGCCGCTTGTACCTGCCACGCCGACGAGCGCATTCTCGACTACCACGCCGGCATCGCCATTGCGGCGGATGCGAGTCTCTCGGTTACCGAACACATCCGCGTGCGTGCGGAGGGTGACAAGATTCGTCACGGTATCTATCGCGATTTTCCGACGCGTTATCACGACCGGCTCGGAAACCACTATGTGGTGAACTTCAAGATCGAGGGTGCGACGCGTGACGGCCACGCCGAAGACTGGCACACCGAAGCGCAAAGCAACGGTGTGCGCATCTATCTCGGCAATGCGAACGTATTGGTCGACAGCGGCGATCACGATTACACGCTCAGCTACCGGACCGAACGCCAGATGGGTTTTTTCGCCGATCACGATGAGCTCTACTGGAATGTGACCGGAAATGGCTGGATATTTCCGATCGATCAGGCCAGCGCCGCGATCCGTCTGCCACGACCGGTTCCCATGGCGGACTTGAAGGCTTTCGGGTTCACCGGCTCACAGGGATCGCAGGCGCACGCATTGAACGCAACCGTTGAAACCAGCGGCGCGCGTTACGCGACGACACACGGCCTGGATTCCAACCAAGGCTTGAGCGTCGTGCTCGAGTTTCCGAAAGGCATCGTCACCGAGCCCGATATTTGGCAACGGGCACGCTGGTTCCTGCGCGACAACGGTGCGGTTCTGGCCGGGCTGATCGGCTTGCTCATCCTGTGGCTGTATTACGGCATCGTCTGGAACCGTTGGGGCCGCGATCCAGAGGCAGGAGTGGTGATTTCGCTGTACCAGCCGCCCGATGGCGATTCGCCGGCGGCACTTCGCTATGTGCGCCGGATGGGGTACGACAACACCTGTTTTGCGGCCGCGGTGCTTGGCCTCGCCGCAAAGGGACGGATCACGATCAATCAGGATGACGCGAAGGTCATCACGCTCAAACGATTGCCGGAGAGAGCTTCGGTCTCCCTGCAGCCTGAAGAGAAAGCGATTGAGGCCGAACTGTTCACCTACGGGGATTCGATCAAGCTGACCCAGACCGTGCATGAGGTCATGCAGCGCGCCCGAAGCGCACTGCAAAAGGCGCTCGCCAACGGCTATGAGAAGAAATATTTCCTCACGCACAGCAAGACCCTGCTTCCAGGCGTTGCGATTTCCCTTGCCGCCATCGCGCCTGGCCTCGCGCTCGCGAGCGTCGCCGCGGCGATTTTCATGGCGTTCTGGCTCACGATCTGGAGTTTCGGTGTGTACGCGCTGGCAAGCAGCGCCTGGCAGCAATCGCGCGCGGCGCATGGCGTGCTGTCCCGTGCCGGCTCGGTCGCTGCGTGGCTCTTCGCGCTGCCGTTCATCGCAGGCGAAATCGCCGGCCTGATCGCACTCGGCGTCATTCTCGGGCCGCTGACGACGGCGATCTTTGCCGCACTGATCGGCACCAATATCTCGTTCGCGCACTGGATGAAGGCGCCGACCCAGGACGGGGCCAAGCTGCTCGATCGCATCAACGGTTTTCGCTGGTATCTCGGCGTCGCCGAAAAGCAGGAACTCGACTCGCGCTACCGCCCCGAGTCGCGCCCCGATCTTTTTTCCGAATATCTGCCCTACGCGCTCGCGCTCGATGTCGAGCAGGCCTGGGCGAAACGTTTTGCCGACGCCTTGTCGGGCACCGAACTCGAGGCCGCCCGACCGAGCTGGTACACCGGCAATGTCGGCAGCTTCTCGGGCGCGGGCCTGGCCGGATTCACCAGCGCGATGTCGAGCAGCCTGTCGAGCGCGATTGCCTCGTCCTCGACCTCGCCCGGCTCGAGTTCCGGCGGAGGCGGTGGCGGTTCCGGCGGCGGTGGCGGTGGTGGTGGCGGCGGCGGCTGGTAACCTTGCGCAACACGCCGGTGTCCGTCGGCGCCGTCTGAATCCCTTGGAGCGAACGATGGCCCTGGATCTGGTCAGCCCCGGCCGCGACGTGCCGAACCAAATCCACAAGGATCTGGAACAGGGCAACCGGGTCGGGATCGAGGGCTGGCGCGGCGCCGAAGACGCGAAGAAGGAAATCGTCGCGCGCGTGGAACGCCACCAGCGCGCGCCCGAAAGGCCGGTATTTTAGGGAGCTCAGAGTCTGCCCTGAGGATGCTCGTTGCCACCCGGCGGGTGCGATCATGAAGCGCATGCAACACGCGCGCTGCATGTGCAGGTTCAATCGTCCGAGGGCAGCAGGTCGCTGTTGTCTTCCGCGGCAGCATCGCGTGGTGCAAGCCCCGATGCGAGTGCGTCACGCGCTTTCCAGATGGCAACACGGGTGCTGCGGAACTGCTGCTCGAACACCGGGTGCGCGGCGAAACGGAAGCGGCTGCCGAAGCTCATGACCAATCCGTCGGGATGCGCGCGTGCCCAGGCACCGAATTGATCCAGATGAATCGTCGGCAGGGGTTGCGTCAGGCGTCCGGCAAACTCGTATACCCCGTGATGCCAGCCGATATGCACGAGCGGCTGGCCACGATCCTGGATTGTCTTGACCATCGCGCCGGCCGGGCGCATGTCGTAGTGGTCATCGGCCGCCTGCACGAACGCAAGCTTGCAAACCAGCACCAGCGCGAGCATCCCCAACGCGGGCAGCGCCGGCCCGCAAGAACGCCGCAACAACCACATCGCCACGGCCAACGCTGCTATCAAGACGCCCCACAGCGGCCATACATCCGACAGGCTGCTCCACCCGCCTCGGTCCGGAACCAAGTGCAGCGCCATGGCAAGCGCCACACCGAGCACAAACATCGC
>JBAUWF010000056.1:0-1567 GCA_049583635.1 Rhodanobacteraceae bacterium | reverse complement strand
CCGAATACGTTGATCGGCTTCAATCATGCGCCTAACGGCTACGGCGGCGGCATCGAGGTGCTCGGACCGGCGCGGGCCGATATCGGCTCGCCCGGCTACAACGGTAGCGCGGTCATCCAGTTCAACGGCGCGCAGTACGGCGGTGGCATCGCAGTGCTTGCCATCAACAATCAGCAAGACGCGGTCGTGCGCCTGTTTACCACCGACCCACAGAACCCCGTGCAAATCGCGAACAACGACGCTTCTTCCAAGGGCGGCGGAATTTACCTCAAGAGCTATATCCAATTCATGCCCTTCGAGCTCGCAAGCGCAACTGGATGTGCGTTCAACTATCGAATCAACGACAACGCGGCAGCGGACGGCACGGCGATCTATGCGGATCGAGACCAGGATTTTTCCGGGCAATACGCGGGAAGTGAGTTCGATCTGAATCAGAGTGACCCGTGCGGACCCGAGCCTCCGGCCGCGCTCGGCGCGGTCGCCTGCGCCAACGGCGTTCCGTGCAACGAGATGGCGCGCAACGTCGCCGCGCAGAGCGACGCAACGCCGACCGACGGCGCAACGATCCTCGTCGACAACACCGGCACGCTGTTTGCGAACAAACTCGTGCTGCGCAACAACCGCGGCGGCCGCGCAATACGCCTGATCGGCGAAACCGATTCGGACCACTTTTCTCGGCCCGGCGGCTCGCTCAGCAACTGCCTGCTGGTCGACAACCAATTGTCGGCCGAACTTATCCGCGATGAAGCGGCTCACTCCAACGCATTCGCGATCGACGGCTGCACCTTCGCGACCAATACAATCGGGGCCGGCAGCGTAATCCACAGCGAAGACGCGCTGAGCGTGACCAACGCCTTGATCGACCAGCCCGGTGATGAGGCCCTCGAATACAGCGGATCCGCGATGTTGCTGTTCGCGCGGTATGTCCTGTCGACTGATCTGTCGTCGCTGCCGAGCGATCCGACGATTCAGCTTGTTGGCGACCCGCAATTCGTCGACACCACAAATGGTGACTACCATCTGCAGCCGACCTCGCCTGCGGTCGACTATGCTGGCGGCGTCGGCGGCTTCGACCTCGAAGGTCATCCGCGCGACGTCGATCTTCCCGCAACGCCCAACGGGTTCGGCCCGCGCGATCTCGGCCCCTACGAAATCCAGCTCGACACCGTGCTGGGATGCGCCATCGCCGACACGATCTTCTGCGACGGCTTCGACGGTCAATAGTTGCACCTGTCGCGGGCGTCGGCGGGCGATTTCCTCCCGGGACCGACCTCCGATGTCCGCGACCAATGTGCCCGTCTGAGGCCTCGTCGTGTGTCCGCTCAGCAGCATCGTGTCTCGCATTGGGCTGGGCTGGGGATAGGGTGCCCACGCCGGGTCTTTCGTCGCATGGCACAAAAGTCCGCCGCTGTTCGTTCTTCCTCAATGCCACCCGGCATCTTGAGGAGACCACCATGGCACGTTCGCTCTCCCTGCTCCTGGCACTCGCCGCCAGCCTGTGTCTTCCGCAGCTTGCGCTCGCCTTCAACGTCTACACCGTCGGCGGCGATGCGGCCTGTCCCTACGC
>JBAUWF010000055.1:0-5800 GCA_049583635.1 Rhodanobacteraceae bacterium | reverse complement strand
GTTGCGCCACCTATCGTCCGCTGGTCGATCGCCGCAGCATCGACGATCCCGAGCGCTACGAATACGATCTTGCCGACTGCCAGGCTTATGCGCGCCACGTCGATCCGGTCGCCAGCGCGGGTGCCGGAGCGTTCCTCGGCGCCCTGTTCGGAGCCGCGCTCGGCGCCGCCGTCGGCGATCACTATGTCGCACGCGATCTGGCGACCTATGGTGCCGTCGAAGGCGCCGCGGTCGGCGCCACCGGGGGTGCGGCCACGCAGGTCGACATCATCCGCAACTGCATGAGCGAACGCGGCTACGCGGTCCTGAACTGAGCGGCGCGGAAGCCGCGTACCTCGCGACGGACAAGCAGTGCCGATCATGGAGGCGAATGCATTGCAACGGCGTCGTAAGCGCTTGCAGTTCCCTCAGTCGTAACCGTTCTTGAAAATCTGATCGACTTCGACTTCGCGTATCCGGTGATTGAAGTGATCGGCGATGAAGACGTTGCCTCCTGGATCGACCGCTACCGAGGAAACGGTCTCGATACCGGCCTGAGTGGCCGGACCGCCGTCGCCAGAGAAACCGCACAAGCTGTAGCCGCTGCCGGCAACCGTGGAAACATCACCACCGATTGTCGCCTTCACCACGCCGCATGCGTCCGCGATCATCAGATTTCCTTCGTGGTCGAATGCCAACCCTTCCGGAAACGAAATGTGGTTGCCGACTTGAACGAACGTGCTTATGGTGCCGTTTGTGTCGATCTTGCGCACGCCGTTATAACTGTCTGCAACATAGATATTTCCGGAGCCATCCAGGGCGACATCGTATGGCGCGTCCAATTCTGCACTGGTCGCGGGGCCGCCGTCGCCGCTGTAACCGGCCACGCCGTTGCCGGCGATGGTCGTAATGAATCCGGTCGATCCATCCACCTTGCGCACGCGATTATTGTCGGTGTCGGCGACGTACAAGTTGCCGTTGGCGTCGACCCGCAAGCCGTGCGGAAACGCCAGTTCCGCACTGGCGCCCGGAATATTGTCGCCGTTGTAGCCGTGACCTCCGGTACCGGCGATCGTGCTGATCATCCCGCTCGCATCCACCCTGCGGATCCATCCGTAGGTGGACACGAAAATTTCGCCTGATGGCTCGGCAGTAACCGCAAACATGCCGAAAAAACTTGCGGCGGTGGCGGGTCCGCCGTCGCCCGAATGTCCCAGCAGACCGTTGCCCGCCACAGTGTCGATCAATCCGTTGCGGGAAATACGGCGTACACGGTAGTTGCCGCCATCGGCGACGTAGGTATCGCCCGACAGGAACGAGACACCGACGGGGGAGCCCAGTTCGGAGTGAATCGCGTCGCCACCGTCACCACCAAAGGTGCCGTTGCCTGCGAACGTGTCAATCATGCCGGAGAAGCCCGTCTTGCGAATCCGATTGTTGTTCGTGTCGACGATGTACAAGTCGCCGTTGATGCCCGCAATGACGGCGTGCGGCGAATCGAGCAAAGCACTCAGGGCGTCGCCGCCATCGCCGGAAAATCCACTGCCGCCGGTTCCGGCAACGCCATACATCAGCCCGGTAGCGGTTTCCACACGGCGGATCTTGCTGTTGTTCGTGTCGGCGATGTAGATTTCGCTGGTGTCCGCGTTGACCGCGACACCAGTCGGATAATTCAATGCACCGCTAGTGGCCGGAATCCCTTCGGGGGCATCGCCTTGGGTTCCGTTGCCCGCGATCGTCGTGATGATGCCGGTCGTGTCGACCTTCCGGATGCGCAAGTTTTCGTAGTCGGCGATGTACAGATTGCCGTTCGTGTCCAGCGCGAGTCCCCAGGGATAGTTCACTTGCGCAGTAGTCGCGAGAATATTGTCGCCGTTGTAGCCGGAATGGCCGGTGCCGGCGAACGTGGTGATGATGCCTGCGCTGTCCACTTTCCGAATTCGATTGCCGGCATGTTCCGAAATGTAGACGTTGCCGCCCGTATCTACGGCAACTGCCGTTGGATACGCGAGCAATGCATTGGTTGCGGGAATGTTGTCGCCGTTGTAACCCGAGGCGCCGGTGCCGGCGATGGTGGAAATGGTGCCCGCGGTGTCCACCTTGCGCACCCGGTTATTGTCGGTGTCCGCGATATACAGGTCGCCCTGAGCATCGATCACGACCCCTTCCGGATAGTTCAGTTCTGCGCTGGTTGCAGGACCTCGGTCCCCGGCAAACCCCTGCTCGCCCGTGCCGGCGACCGTGCTGATCGTGCCATCGGCCGCGACTTTGCGAATGCGGTGGTTGTTGGTATCGGCGACATAGAGATTGCCGGCGGCATCGACTGCCGCGCCGTTCGGGATACTCAGCGACGCAGCAGTAGCCTGCCCGCCGTCGCCCGTATAGCCGCCTGCCGCGCTGATGATGATCGGTGGCGCCGCGCCGGCGAGAGCTGCGAGTCCAGCACCGGCTATCCAGACGGCGCACAGTAGCGCGCGCCGGAAAGCACGCATTCCGGAAATCCAATCGCGGTAAATCATCTGCAATCCCCATGATGCCGCGCACAACCTGGGCATCGACGGCCAGCCCGCATTTCGAAGTCTGTCTTCGTCCAACTCAGGATTCGCCTGTTTGCGCATCGAGCGCGACCTGTGCCCCTGTCCGTTCCGCTCCAAGCAAAAAAATTGGAACAGATAAGTTCTGAAACCTATGCGGATAGCCGTACTGTGTCAAATCGATCCGCTTTCGGTTCCCTCGATAACGGCGATGGCGAGGCACGCAAGCCTGATGTACTCGTTCGTGTGAACTGGAGAACTTCGCTCGGCTGCCTGTTGCATGGAGGGCCGAGGAAACCGCGGAGGCGGTTCAGCCGTCAACCGGACTGACCCGCGCTGGCTGCATCTTCGACAGGCGCCGACGTAATTCACCACGCAACAGCCAAAGACTCAGCAATACTTGCAGCGTGACCGTCGCGACCGACAGCAACCAGAGCTGACGCAGCGTGAATCCCGGTTGCGCGGACAGCCATAGCGCCGGAATCACGAATGTGACCAGTCGCGTCGCGCTGCTCGCGAGGCTCGGGATGGTGTTGCCAAGCGCCTGGAACATGCCCGAACAGGTGAAGATCAGGCCCGACGCGACGAAGTTCCACGAGATGATGTGCAGGAACTGCGCGGCAACCGCGATCACTGCCGGATCCGTGGTGAATCCGTGCACGAGCCACGCGGGCTGCCACTGGCAGATCAGCACGAGCACGATCATGATCGCGCTGCCGACCAGCGCGGCCGCGCGGAACGTCGCGCGCACGCGCTCGGCATGGCCGGCGCCGACATTCTGGCCGGCGATCGGCGCGGTCGCGAACGCGATCGCCATCGCCGGCAGGAAGATCGCCTGCATCACGCGCGAACCGACTCCGAACCCGGCTTGCGCGGCCGCGCCGAAATCGCGTATGACCGAGTAGATCACCGCCATGTAGATGAACATCAGCGCGAACTCGCCGCCCGGCGGCAGGCCGATGCGCAGGATGCGCAGCCATGCATGCAGGCGCGGCCGGAACATCGTCGCGTCGAAGCCGACGTATTTCTCCAGCCGCACGAAGTACAGCATCATCAAGCCGACGCCGAACGCGATCGAGATCGACGTGGCCAGTCCCGCACCGGCGACGCCGAGCGGCCGGCCGCTCAGCCAGCCCGCGATCAGGATCGGCGCGAGCAGCACATTGAGCATCACCGTGAGTACCTGCACGATCATCGTCGGCTTGGCGATGCCGGTGCCGCGCAAGGCCGAACCCATCGAGATCAACGCGAACTGCAGGGCCATCCCCGGCAGGAACCAGTAAAGGTATTCAATGCCTGCGGCGGCGGTCGCGGCGTCGGCACTGAGACCGCGCGTATAGATCGTGCCGAGCGTGTAACCGCCGAGCAAAGTCAGGACTGCGCAGACCAGGGCGAGCAGCAGGCTCTGGTTGAAGATCAGGTTCGCATCGATGCGGTCCTTGCGTCCGCTCGCCTGCGCGATCAGCGCCATGGTGCCGACGCCGAGCACCTGGGTCAGCGCCATCACCAGAAACTGCACGTTGCCGGCGGCACCCACACCGGCGATCGCCGCGTCGCCGAGATGCGCGACGAAATACAGATCGACCAGCACGTAGAGGGTCTGGAACAGCATGCCCAGCGCGATCGGCACGGCGAGTCGCACGAGATGCCCGACGATCGGGCCTTCGGTCAGGTCCTGCATGGTGTTCAGCCTCGATCCACGGGTCGGGGGGGAGTGGATTCTGCCTGTTGCGCAGGCTGCATGTCATGCAATGTTTCGCGTGGCGCGGTGTCGCCATCGCGATTGCCGGCAGTTCGAGATGCGCCGGCTGCGGTATCGCCCGACTACAGCTTGCGGCGCAGCAGCTCCGTCGCGAGCAGCAGGTTCCACGCCATGGCGCAGACGATCGCGAGCATCATGCCGTGGACATCCAGATGCAGCACGCCGGCGAGGAGCGCGAGGGCAGGGCCGCCGCCAAGCACGAATCCGGCCACCGTAATCACAACGGATCTGCGCACCAGCGCAAGCGACCACAGCACGATTGCGCACGACGTCGCGACCACGTCGAGATCGGCGAACGCCTGGTTGATGCGCAGCGAGAGATAAAGGAGATGGCGCAACGTTTCCAGATCGCCGGGTGCGCCGCCGGCGTAATGCATGCCGAGATCGGCCACGACGAAGCCGCTGATCAGCGCGGCGCAGACGCCGGCGGCGATCGCGACGGCATACGCGATCAGGGCGGCGCGCACGAGCGGGCGTTGCAGACCGATGTGCAGCGAAAACTCGGTGAACGCGAACAGCAGGACCAGACTCAGCGCGATCAGGCTGCCGTGAACGACGCGGCCGAGCCACGCCTTGCGCACCAGTTCCGCGGCCATGCCGGCGGCATCGTGCGCAGACAGCGAGGGATGATGTGCCATCATCAGCACGATCAGCACGGAAACCACGGCGATGAGAATTCCGACCAGCCTGCCGGTCGATGGTGAAACGGTGGATTGCTCAAGTCCGGCGTCGGTCATCATCCGCGTCCCCGGGAACGGCCTGTCGTGACGCGTCACGTTACCAGCGCCCCACGCCGGATTGGCGGAACCGGTCGGAAAAAAGGTCCGTTACCGGACGGCGACAAGCAGATGTCCGGGAACGCGGCGATGAACGCGCGCCGCATCGACCGGCGCGTCCAGCGCACGCGCGCCGCGTTGGTGAATGCGTTTACGCAGCTCTTCTTCGAACATGGCTACGACGGCTTCACGATCGCCGACATCATCGAGCGCGCCGATGTCGGCCGTTCCACCTTCTACGAGCATTTCCGCGGCAAGAACGCGCTGCTCGCCGAGACCGTGCAGCGCCCGTTTGCGGCGCTCGCCGGCGCCGTCGATCGCGGCGCGCGGAGTGCCGCATTGATCCCGGTTCTCGAGCACGTTCGCGCCAATCGCGAAAGCGCGCGCGCAACGATGGGGCGCGATGCGTCGCGACGCGCATTGACGCGGGTACTCTCGGCCATGATCGAGCAGCGCCTCGCATTGCGGACGCCGTCGATTGACCGGCGTACGGCCAGGCTCAGGCTCGCATCGCTTGCGCTTGCGCAGGCGGAAATGGGCGTCATCGCCGCTTGGGCGACCGCTCAGATCGCGGGCGAAGCGCGCGATGTCGCCGACATCCTGCATGCGCTCGCGCAGTCGGCGGCGACTGCACTGGCCACCCGGTAGCGCCGGAGCGAACACACGCCCGATCGCGGCGGGTGTCGCGTGCAGTTCGCATCTCCCGCAAACGTAATGCGTGCGATGCGCCGATACGCGAGGCTGATCGC
>JBAUWF010000054.1:0-6483 GCA_049583635.1 Rhodanobacteraceae bacterium | reverse complement strand
CAGCCGCGCGAGACGCTCCGCGAACAGGCGATTGACATGCAGATAGCCGTCCAGATGGCGACGGCTGTAGTCGACCAGATCGGGGCGAAAGTGCAGTAGTGGCCACAGCGTGCGGTTGGCGAATCCGAGATAGTAACTTTCATAGTCCGGGCGCGTCAGATCGAACAACGCATAGCTGATCGGACCATCCTTCTCGATCCGGGGCTTGTTGGACGGCTTTGCTGCGATACGCCCGCTCCAGCCGAACCACAAGCCGCCGTGCTCGATCAGCGCCGCTTGCAGCGCCGAGGCGAGACCGCCGGCTCGCGATTGCTTCGGCAACGCCACGCGATTGGATACGACAACCAGGCGGCTCATGTCAGATCTTCCCAGGATTTCGACAGACGCATGGCCGAATTGATCAAGCCGACCAGCGAGTAGGTCTGTGGAAAGTTGCCCCACATCTCGCCAGTCTCGATTTCGAGGTCTTCGGACAGCAGCCCGAGATGATTGCGACGTTCGAGCAGGCCCTCGAACAGCACGCGCGCCTGCTCCACATCGCCGGTTGCCGCGAGTGCGTCGATGTACCAGAAACTGCAGATCGTGAAGCTGGTTTCCGGCGTGCCGAAATCGTCCGGCACGACGTAACGGAACAGGTAATCGCCGCGTCGCAGTGTGACGCCGATCGCATCGACGGTCGCGCGGTAGCGTGGATCGCCGGCGTCGACGAACCCAAGTTCGGCGAGCAGCAAAAGGCTCGCATCGAGATGCTCGCCGTCGAACGCGGCCACGAAATGACCATGCTGCGGATGCACGCAGCGCTCGAGAATGGTGACGCGCATGGCGTGTGCGCGTTGTTGCCAGAAATCGTGACGATCGGCGAGATCCAGATGCGCCGCGATCCGTGCGAGTCGGTCGCAGGCGGCCCAGCACATCACGCTCGAATAGGTATGGACGGCCGAAAGACCGCGGAATTCCCACAGCCCGGCGTCGGGTTGGTCGTAGCAGCGGAACGCCGCTTCGCCGGCGCCTTCGAGACGCTTGAATGCGGGGACACCGGCTGGCGCCGCGAGGCGGCGATCAAAAAACAATTGCGTCGCGGCCAGCACCACGCTGCCGTAGACATCGTGCTGCTGCTGGCGCCAGGCGTCGTTGCCGATGCGCACCGGACCCATGCCGCGATAGCCGGCCAGGTGTTCGGCATCGCGTTCGACCAGATCGCGTTCGAAATGGACGCCATACACCGGGGCCAGTTCGCCGTCTGCGGCGGCGGCGAGATTGAAGATGTAGCGCAGGTATTCCTCCATGCTGCGCGTGGCTCCGAGCCGATTGAGCGCGCGCACCACGAACGCCGCGTCGCGCAGCCAGCAGTAACGATAGTCCCAGTTGCGCGTCGAACCGGGCGCTTCGGGAATCGACGTGGTGACGGCGGCGATGATCGCGCCGGTGCCCTCGTATTGCGACAACTTCAGCGTGATTGCCGCGCGGATCACGGCCTCCTGCCATTCTGCCGGAATCGACAGGAACCGCACCCATTCGTGCCAGTACCGGAGTGTCGCCTGCAGCGCCTCGTGCGCGTAGTGCGCCGGCGCATCGGCGAGTGTCTCGTCGGGTCCGAGCACGATGACGATCTCGCGTTCGAGCAGAAACGGCAGCTCGCGGTGCAGCATCGGCAGCGGCATGTCGGTGGTTGCGCGCAGCGTCAGCTCGTCAAGCACGAAGCGTGCGTGGTTGGATCCGTAGGTGATCTGCGCCCGACGCGCACCGTAGCCGACCACGGGGCGCAGCCGCACACGGATGCGCGGCGCGCCGGCCAACGGGCGGATACGCCGGATCAGGCTCATCGGATGGAAAATCCGCCCGTGCTGCTTGTAGCGTGGCGCGAAATCGGTGATCTCGACCGCGCTGCCGTCGCTGCTGTCGATGCGCGTCACCAGCACCGCGCTGTTGTCGCGGTAATGCTGCGAACTCGTGTTCTCGCCTTCGACCGCCACATCGAAGAAACCTGCGTCGCCATCGGTCGGCTCGAGCAGCGAGCAGAACGCCGGATCGCCATCGAACGCCGGCAGACAGCACCAGACCATGCGTGCGCGACGATCGATCAGCGCACTGACGCTGCCGTTGCCGATGATGCCGAGATCGAGACTGGCCTGATTGGACAATGCCGCCGGCACGGCATCGGCTGAGCGTTCGCCGCGTTGATGCGATTCGCCGTCATGCGTCATCGTCGTTTTCTCCATCGGCATCGTCGACAAAGGCCGCGAGCCACGCGCGCACGGCGGCCGGTTCGCGCAGCCCGTAATGCGCCGCGGTCGGGCGGCGCTTGCCGACGATCACGCTGACGCCGCCGAGCGCATTGGCGCGCTCGAATGCGTGTTCGTCGGTCAAGTCGTCGCCGATCATCCACGGTACGCGTCCCGCGAACGGCTCCGAACCCATGAAAGTCGCGAGCGCATCGCCCTTGTCGCCGCCGGATGGCTTGAGTTCGACCACATGATTGCCGTGCTGCAACTCGTACCCGGACCCGGCGGCGGCGAGCAATTCGTGAGCGATTCGGTTGACCGCCGCCCCGGCATGGGATGCGCCGCGATAGTGCAGCGCCAGCGCGCTGCCTTTTTCCTCGAGCACTACTCCATCGAGTTTCGCTGCCGCGTCGCGTGCGCGCCCGACCAACGCGGCGATGCACCCGGAGCCGGCTTCACCCTGCAGGTGCCCGCGCGCGGCGTGCGAACCGTCGTGGTGTTCAATACCGTGCAGACCGGCCGCGGCGATGTCCGGGAGGTCGAACAGCGCGTCGATTTGCGCGAGCGAGCGCCCGCTCAGAAGTGCGAACGCGCCATCGAGTGTGCGATGCAACCGCAGCAGCAAACGGCGCATCGCCGGAGTCACATCGACCGCGTCGGGGTGGTCGGCGAAATCGAGCAGGCTGCCATCGAGATCGAGAAACAGGGCGATCGTCCGCGCGCTCGCCGGCGGCGGAAGCGGCAATGCAGCGTCGGAGCTTTCGGTGTGGCGGCTGATGTCGGACACAGGGGAATGGCGGCGCGTGCGCACGAGGGATGATCCATTGTGCCGGATGCATCCACGCTGACCAACCGCGGCCATGCGCATGGATTGCGCAAGCGTTTCCAGCGCGATCGGCCGCCATCTGCTTGAATCCGGTCACTCCGATCCCTATCTGTCAGCCGATAGGCAGGCACATCGCCGCCGGAATCTTCGGGGTTCAAAGCATGCGCATGGACAAACTCACCTCGCGTTTCCAGCAGGCGCTGGCCGACGCCCAGTCGCTCGCGGTAGGGCGCGACAACAATATCCTGGAGCCGGCGCATCTGATGGCTGCGCTGCTCGACCAGCAGGGCGGTTCGACCACGCCGCTGCTCGCGCAGGCCGGCGTCAACGTGCCCGCGCTGCGCACGCGCGTCGGGCAGATTCTGGACCGCTTGCCGAAAGTGGCCGGTCAGGAAGGCCATCTCAATGTCGGCAACGAGCTCAACCGGTTGCTCAATCTCACCGACAAGCTGGCCCAGAAGCGCGGCGACGCGTTCATCGCCAGCGAGTTGTTCGTGCTCGCGGCGCTCGATGACAAGGGCGAACTCGGCGCTGCGCTGAAAGCCGCGGGTGCCGACAAGTCATCGATCGAAGCGGCGATCGAGCACCTGCGCGGTGGCGAGAAGGTGCAGTCCGAAGGCGCCGAGGACCAGCGCCAGGCGCTGGAGAAATACACCATCGACCTGACCGCGCGCGCCGAATCCGGCAAGCTCGATCCGGTGATCGGGCGCGACGAGGAGATCCGCCGCGTGATCCAGGTGCTGCAGCGACGCACCAAGAACAATCCGGTGCTGATCGGCGAACCGGGTGTCGGCAAGACCGCGATCGTCGAGGGCCTGGCCCAGCGCATCGTCAACGGCGAAGTGCCCGAAGGCTTGCGCAACAAGCGCGTGCTGTCGCTGGACATGGGCGCGCTGATCGCCGGCGCGAAATTCCGCGGCGATTTCGAGGAGCGCCTGAAGGCGGTGCTCAGCGACCTTTCGAAACAGGAAGGCCAGGTGATCCTGTTCATCGACGAATTGCACACCATGGTCGGCGCCGGCAAGGCCGAGGGTTCGATGGATGCTGGCAACATGTTGAAGCCCGCGCTCGCGCGCGGCGAGCTGCACTGCATCGGCGCGACCACGCTCGACGAATACCGCAAGTACGTCGAAAAGGATGCCGCGCTCGAACGCCGCTTCCAGAAGGTGTTCGTCGGCGAGCCGAGCGTCGAGGACACCATCGCGATCCTGCGCGGGCTGAAGGAAAAGTACGCAGTGCATCACGGAGTAGAAATCACCGATCCGGCGATCGTCGCGGCGGCCACGCTGTCGCACCGCTACATCGCCGACCGCCAGTTGCCGGACAAGGCGATCGACCTGATGGACGAGGCCGCTTCGCGCATCCGCATGGAAATCGATTCCAAACCGGAGGAGCTCGACCGCCTCGAACGCCGCCTGATCCAGCTCAAGATCCAGCGCGAGGCGCTGAAGAAGGAGAAGGACAAGGAATCGAAGCAGCGCCTGGCGGACCTCGAATCGGAGATCGCGACGCTCGAGCGCGAGTTCGCGGACATGGACGACATATGGAAGTCCGAAAAAGCGACGCTGCACGGTGCAACACGCATCAAGGAACAGATCGAGCAGGCCCGGCTCGAGCTCGACGCAGCCGCGCGCCAGCAGGACTACGCGCGCATGAGCGAGATCCAGTACGGACGCCTTCCCGAACTCGAGGCGCAGCTCAAGGCCGCGCAGAAAGTGGAAACCGAGGGATTCCAGCTGCTGCAGGATCGCGTGACCGCGGACGAGATCGCCGAGGTCGTGTCGCGCTGGACCGGTATTCCGGTGTCGCGCATGCTCGAAGGCGAGCGCGAAAAACTCCTGCGCATGGAAGACGCGCTGCACAAGCGCGTCGTCGGCCAGGACGAAGCGGTGCACGCGGTCGCCGATGCGATCCGGCGCGCGCGCGCGGGTCTGTCCGATCCGAACCGTCCGATCGGCTCGTTCCTGTTTCTCGGACCGACCGGCGTCGGCAAGACCGAACTGTGCAAGGCGCTGGCCGAATTCATGTTCGATTCCAACGATGCGATGGTGCGCATCGACATGAGCGAATTCATGGAGAAGCACTCGGTCGCGCGCCTGATCGGCGCGCCGCCGGGTTACGTCGGCTACGAGGAAGGCGGTTATCTGACCGAAGCGATCCGCCGGCGCCCGTATTCGGTGATCCTGCTCGACGAGATCGAGAAGGCCCACCACGACGTGTTCAATATCCTGCTGCAGGTGCTCGACGATGGCCGCCTGACCGACGGCCAGGGCCGCACGGTCGATTTTCGCAACGCCGTGATCGTGATGACCTCCAATCTCGGCTCGCAGGCCATTCAGGATCTGTCCGACAGCGACAGCGGCGATCGCGAGGAGGCCTACACCAAGATGAAGGCCGCCGTCATGGGCGTGGTGCAGGCGCATTTCCGTCCGGAGTTCGTCAACCGGCTCGACGAGATCGTGGTGTTCCGCCCGCTCGATCGTGCGCAGATCCGCGAGATCGCGCGCATCCAGATCGGCCAGCTCGAGAAGCGTCTGGGCGAGCGCCAGTTGCAACTGGACATCAGCGATCGCGCGCTCGACCTGCTCGGCAATGTCGGCTTCGATCCGGTGTACGGCGCACGCCCGCTCAAACGCGCGATCCAGCAGCAGCTCGAAAACCCGCTGGCGAAGGAGATCCTCGAAGGCCGCTTCGCGCCCGGCGGTACCGTGCGCGTCGATGCCGAGGGTGGGCGGCTGGTGTTTACATGACCGAGGTTGAGCGAATCACGTTGACGTCTTCCCTCACAATCCTCGGAGGGGTCATCGTTTTTGTAGTGGGCCAATTGATTCTGAAGCTTGTCATTGACCCAGTTCTTGAGTTGCGGAAAGCCATCAGTGAGGTGGGATACAACTTGCTCTTCTATGCGCCCGAGATCCAGACGCCGATCAGCCGGACACCTGTCACATCTGAAAAGGCGCGGGAGGCACTTCGCAAGAGTTCATCGGATTTGTATGTCCGTTGTGAAGCTATCCGCTACAGGTTTGTGTACCGCATGCCGTTCCTGAGGCTCCCAAATCGCGAGAAGGTGCTGGACGCGGCGAAGCGGCTACGCGGCTTATCGAACTACGTGCACGAGACGGGTGAGAAGGCCAATGGGCACATTGACCACGTTGTGTGCATCCTGAAGTGTATAGAACGTGACCTTCAGCTCCCGCCGGTTGACTAGGTGAGGCGCAAGAAGAATAAAGAATAAAGGGGACGTGGCTAATTAAGCCCCATCTCTCGCCTTGGTCAGTCTTGGCCGGCCGCGCGGGCGGTAGGTGGCGGGGCGCCCCAGGGTGGTTTCGACCATGCGCTGGAAGCGCGCGTCACCAAGCGCACGCTCCTGGCTGGCATACGATCGCAGGTGATTCAGGTCATCCGGGGCGATACCTGCGTCCAGCCAATCTTGGT
>JBAUWF010000053.1:0-2087 GCA_049583635.1 Rhodanobacteraceae bacterium | reverse complement strand
ACACCAGCAGGATGACCATCGCGGTCAGCGCCGCGCGCACGCCGATGCGTCGGCGTGCAGTGGACAGCACGAGATTCACCGCATCGGCATAGCGCTGCCCCTCGACCGGCTCGCGCGTATAGGCCTGAACCGTGTGAATCGCATGCAGTGTCTCGCTCGCCACCGCTGTGCTGTCGGCGATGCGATCCTGGCTCTGGCGCGACAGCCGCTGCACGCGCCGGCCGAACACGATGATCGGAAGAAGCACCAGCGGGATCACCAGCGCGGCAAGGCCGGTCAGGCGCGGACTGGTCAGCAGCAGCGCAGCCGACGCGCCGATCAGGATGACGCTGTTGCGCAGCGCGATCGACAGGCTCGACCCGGCCACGGTCTGCACCAGCTCGGTATCCGCGGCCAGCCGCGAGACCAGTTCGCCGACCCGCGTGCTTTCGTAGAACGTGATGTCGAGCGTCAGCAGATGCGTGTAGAGCCGCCGCCGCAGGTCGGCCACCACGCGTTCGCCGAACAGGCTGACGAAAAAAAAGCGCCCGGCGCTCGCGATGGCCATGACGCACGCCACACCGAACAAGGCGAGAAAACTGGCATTGATCGTTGCCGGATCGGCATGCGCGAAGCCGCGGTCGATCATGTAGCGCACCGCGAGCGGTAAAACGAGCGTGGCTGCCGAAGACAGCGCGAGAAAGATCAGCCAGCCCGCAAGCAGGCCGCGAAAGCGGCGAAAATAAGGCAGGATGCGCGCATAGGCGGAGAGCTTGCGCTTGCGGGTTGCGACGTCGTCGGGCGAGGGCATGTGCGCTCCATCGTGGGCAGACGAAATCATTGAACGTGCGGGCGTGCCGGTCCGGTTCAAGTGCCGGTTCCTCATTGGGCATCCGGCATCACGCGCACACTGCCCTGTCCGCGCGTCGCGTCACGCACGAATTGGTCGAGTGCGTCGAGGTTCGCGCGCGGCAAGATCAGCCGCAGGACGGCGCCGACGGTATCGAAGCGCTCGCCGGATTTCTCCGCGGCGAAGGCCGCGAGCCGGGAATGGACAAGCGGCAGCGCGGTGAAGTCGCAGCGCAGTTCCGCTTCGACCCGCTCAATCAGCGCGAGACGCGGCGCGAGGCGCAGGCAGTGCGCGGCGGTACCGCCGTAGGCACGCGCCAAGCCGCCGGTGCCAAGTTTGACGCCGCCGAACCAGCGCGTCACGACGACGGCTACGTGATCGACGGACTGACCGTCGATGGCCTGCAGGATCGGACGTCCGGCGCTACCGCCCGGCTCGCCGTCGTCGCTCGACCGGTATTGCCGGCCGACGCGCCAGGCCCAGCAGTTGTGGCTCGCGTCCGCGACGCGCGCATGCGCGACGAAGGCCGCGGCCGCGTCGGCCGAAGCGACCGGTGCTGCGCGCGCGAGGAAACGGCTCTTGCGGATTTCCTGCTGCCAGTCCGCTTCGCCGGCCAGCGTTTCCGCTTGCTGCTGCGGGTAGCGGTTGTTGACGCTGTTGCTCATCGATGCCATGCCGTCCGTCCTGCCGCGATGCCGGAAGCGTACGCCAGGCGCAGGTCGGTTTGCGCGCGGGTCGTCGTGCTCGGCCAATGTACGCCGAGCTTTTGCGCGTCTGCAATCGATGCGCCGCCGCATCATTGCCGCTACGACCGCTGCGATGCGCGGTGTCGGTTCGGCGAGCGTGTATGCTTTCGGAAACCGGCCAGACGGACATTGCCGATGCCGAAAACATCACCCGCCAGTGCTTCGCCGAGCGATCGCGCGGCCGACCTGCGCGCGCGCGTCGAGGACGCGAACTACCGCTATCACGTGCTCGACGATCCGGCCATTTCCGATGCCGAGTACGACCGGCTGATGCGCGCACTCGAAGCGCTCGAGGCCGAGCATCCGAGTCTCGTCACGCCCGCTTCGCCGACGCAGCGTGTCGGCGCCGCGCCGTCCGGCGCGTTTGCGCCGGTGCGCCACGAATTTCCGATGCTGTCTCTCGCGAACGCGTTCGCCGAGGACGAGGTCGCGGATTTCGAGCGGCGCATCGAACAGCGCCTCGATGTCGTCAACCCGGTGTTCTCGGTCGAGCCGAAGTTCGACGGTCTCGC
>JBAUWF010000052.1:0-27037 GCA_049583635.1 Rhodanobacteraceae bacterium | reverse complement strand
CACCGGATTCAACGCCTGACGGTTGTCCTGGGCACGTTCGAAAAAATGCGGAGCGGTAGTTCAGCTGGTTAGAATGCTGGCCTGTCACGCCGGAGGTCGCGGGTTCGAGTCCCGTCCGCTCCGCCATTTCAAGATTCCAGAGCGTCTCACGAAATCCCATAAACCCCATGAACCCCGCATAGTAGCGGGGTTTTTTGTGCCCATGGAGTCCCAAGCCGTTCGTTGGCAGCCGTGAGTAAATGTGAGTAAGATTGCGCCACGTTACTCACTCGACGCAGAGACTTACTCACATGCCGCTTACTGATGTCAAAGTGCGCAACTTGCGCCCCCGCCCCGCCCTTTACCGCGTCGCGGACAGCAATGGCCTGTGCGTCGAGATAAGACCTACAGGCTCCAAGCTTTGGCGCTATCGCTATCGGCACAATGGCAAGGCGACCATGCTCCCGTTGGGCGAGTACCCGCTCGTAAACCTGGCCGCAGCGCGCCGCTCGCGCGATGACGCTCGTGCCCTGCTGGTCCGCGGCACCAATCCCGCCGAGGCGCGTCGAGCCGCCAAACGCGCTCGACTCCTGTCTGCTGAAAACACGTTTGCGGCGATCGCCGGTGAATGGATTGCCAAGCAGTCCGCAAAGTGGACGCCCCACCACGCCGCTGACGTGCTGCGTTCCTTGGAACAGGAAGCGTTTCCGGCCTTCGGCTCGCGCCCCATTGCCGAAATTGAACCGCCGGAGGTACTGGCGTGCCTCAAGACCATTGAGAAACGCGGCGCGCTGGAAGTCGCTCACCGTACGGCGCAACGCATTTCGGCTGTTTGCCGCTATGCCGTACAAACCGGCCGCGCCAAGCACAATCCCGCAGCCGACCTGCGCGGCGTTATCGCCACGCGCAAGGTCAAGCACATGACCGTCATGCCGCGCGAGGAAATGCCTGCGTTCCTGGAAAAACTGGAAAAGTACGATGGCCGGCCGGAAACCGCCCAGGCCCTGCGTCTACTCATGCTGACCTTCGTGCGTACCAGCGAACTGATCGGGGCGCGCTGGGAGGAAATCGACTTCGACAAGGCTGAGTGGCGCATCCCTGCCGAGCGGATGAAGATGCGAGAGGAACACGTTGTCCCCTTGTCCGGGCAAGCTATCCAGGCACTGCGCGAACTTCACCTGATTACTGGCGCAACACCCCTGCTGTTCCCTTCCCGCTCGAATGCGCACAAGCCGATGAGCAACAACACCATGCTGTTTGCGCTGTATCGCATGGGTTATCACTCGCGCGCCACCGGGCATGGCTTCCGCGCGCTTGCATCCACCACGTTGAATGAACATGGCTGGTCGCCGGACGTGATCGAACGCCAGCTCGCGCACGGCGAGCGCAACAAGGTGCGCGCCGCCTACAACCGCGCTCAGTACCTATCCGAGCGCTGCAAGATGATGCAGGCTTGGGCGGATCACCTGGACGCGCTGCGGAACGGAAGCAACGTCATTCCGATCAAGCGCAAGCTCGTGTGATGACTTTCTATGGCTCCGAAAAATCTTCGGTACCGACGTTAGTGGAAGCTAGCTGTCGGGATGGCCCAAGTAGACTGGACCGACTGGCTCAACCGCCGGCACTTGCTTCAGCCGGCCTGGAACATCCCGCCGCCGAAGCGGAAACGAACGATCATCCGCAATTGAACGAGCGCATCATGGCGGCGTGACTCACACCAAAGAGCACTTCGGAAATGCCGGGGCAATTCATAGACTCACGTGCGAGAGAGAAACTCCGCAAAAAAATCTTCAACTGATTGCCGCACATGGAACGAACCATGCGACTTGAGTACCTCTAGAGCATCGAAAACACCTAACGAACCGGCAAACGGTTCTTCTGAGATCCCCGCTAAAAACGAAGACGGCATGAGTGCGCCAGAGTCTGCTATCACACGGGCGACTGCTGGCATCCACGCTTCACCTGTATCGGACGCCCGGCCTACCACTCGACCGAGTGCGAAAGCGGCGCTTGCGCGAACCCGCCGGCCCTCATCGGCCAATAGCGAGTGCAGTGCCGAAACGAGGTTCGGAGAAATACCCCTCCCCAGCAGGTACGCAGCGACCCGGCGCTGCGCAGAAAAGCCGCTCAACAGCGTTGCCACGGCTCTCTCCTGCTCCAACCCCGACGGGCTGGAAATGATCTGAAGCTGCCATGCAGCCTCGGGATACCGCTTCACACTGATGAGCGGCGCGAATCGCGTTGAAAGTAACGATGGCAACACGTGTTCGACGCGATGCCGTACGGCAGTATCCAACCGATCGAAATAGGCGACGAGGCATGCAACCGCTCCCTCTTTGTGGTCGCCTATGACTTTGGGGTCGGAGAGGAACGCAAAGATGGCGTCCCAGTCCGCCGTTCCGGGATGCAGGACGTTGAGACGGATCATCAACCGCGCTGCATCTACGCCGCCAAATCCGAAACTGTTCCTCGACGCAGCTTCGCGAACCTCCGCGACTCTGCTCGCGAGAATGCCGATGAGGGTACCCGCGAGGCCCTCGTCGAACTTGTCTCGGTCCGGAATGAGCTGCAGAGCGCTTAGGTCGTGCTTGGCACGCTCGACCAGCAGCGCCCGTGCGGCCGCATCGCCCGTGCATACGAGTTGATGAAGCAACGCATCTTTTAGGAGATGGTCTTCAACCTCTATGGTCTTCGCACGAAGGTCGTCGGGATCGATGCTGGAAAACGCGGTCTTGTCCAGGCTGAGGACGATGCGCGCCCAGTCCTGAGCCAAGATCGATCGGTTCGGCATGTCCAATAGCAGACGCGCTGTTTGCTCGCGAATGTTTGCCGTTGCGACTGGCAAGAGTTCTTTTAGCGTTTCGAGAACAGCGTGGTCCACTCGGAAGGTTGACCCAAATCTCTCCCGGAAGGCGCTGAACGTTTCGTTGTCCGAAAGAATCCTTATGCACCACGAGGCGAGTTCGGTGGCGTACTCATCCGAGAGGGCGTCGGCTGCGGCACCCCACAACTTGAGCGTGCCGGACGCCGTTGAGCGCGTGATGCTTTGCGGCGAGCCCAGTTCCGCCACCTCCCGTAGCACCGATACCGGCCCCGTCTGCCATACCACGCCTAGTGCGCGCGCGAGATTGTCCTTGTCGCCTGAGCGACGAAGCTGGTCGAGCCCCTGCAGCAGCCCAAGATCGTCGTGGCGGTGGTGAGCGCTTCGCGTGAGGTACCTGCCTTGACGAGCAGTGATCGACCGCCATGCCTGATTATCGGAAGACAGAAGAGCGTTCAACCGACTCGCCTCAAGGTTTTCCCATCCCTCGTCGCTGGCGCTGAAATGCAGGCGACCGTCGCTCAGCCAGTCCTCGAAGGCGTCGTCGTCGAAATGTCCCAAAGCCCAAGACAACGTCTGCGCGCGCCACCACGCTGGCGCAGTGTCGTTGGAGTTGATGACGTTTTCGAGGTCGCCCGATCCGAAGCCAGCCGTCACGAACAAGATGTTGGCCGCAACTCCAGCGAGCAACGCGACCGTCGGGTCGTCCTCGTCGCCGCGTAGGGACTGTGTTGCGCGCGCAGCGTCGCCCCGGGCATCGACAACCTCCCCAAGCTCCACCCGCATGGTCGCTCGATGCACGAGGAGCCAACCCAGATCCACGGGCGAAGAATCATCTTGTACGATGAGGTCATCGAGGAGCTGCTGCGCCTCTGGGTAGTCGCCGCTTTCGAAACAGCTGGCTACCAAGACAGCTCCGGCTGCGGAACGATTCGAGGAACTCGATGCTGCGAGCAACAAGGCCTTCAAGTCATTTGTCTGGTCATCTTCCAACCATTGACCGACTGCATGCGCGAATCGCCACCGCCAATCCGAATTTTCCTTTAGTTTGCTCTGGCTCAACAGTTCCGGAAACTTGTTCTGAAAGCGGGAGATCTGGAACGACCGTCGGCACACTAAGAGAGCCAGGTATTCCTCGGGCTCTGGCGCTCGTTCGTACCCGGTATTTCCGTGCGGAGCGATCAGTCGGGGCGTCAGCAAGGCGTACCGGAGTCTCCGGCCTGGAGGGGCAACCGCGGCACTGGCGTGAAAGGCCTTTTGCTCGAATGTGCCCGCCGCGCGTTGAGCGGTTGCAACATCAAGCAAGGCATTCAGATGCGCTGCATCGACCGTCTGGTTGGTGGGAACCAGGATCTTGCAGCCCTTGCCGGTAGTGATGCACCGATCAGCCGTCACGTGAACCCAGTACGACGTACGATTCTCAAGGTCGCATAAGACGACAAGATGCGGAAGCCCGTGGGTTACCCAATCGTCGAAGTGATCAGCCGTTGGCTCGTAGAACCACCACCCTTCCAAGACTCCATCTGGGCTGCGCTGAGGGTGTTCAAACCAGCTAGAGCCTCCTTTAACCTGAGCTCCAACTACCAATCCGCGGTCGAATCGGCGTTCGTCGCGCACCTGGATGAATAAGTCGGTTCCGAGATCGTGGAACGCATTCGCCATCGGCCCCCAGCCGATGCGCCGGAAATCACCCTCGACGTAGCTGAGCGCTGCGGTCGCGGTGGCCTCTTGCTCGGGTGCGCGCATCGACAATCCCTCGGCAAATGCCCAGTCCTCTCACTGTACTGCACACAACTAACCCGCTGCGCGCAACACGAGCTGTGGGTCCCGAGATAAGCGATGGTTTTGACTTCGCTTTGGCTTCACGAGAAATCAAGGCGCTCTAGTTCATCCCCAACTCGCGATGGATTTGATATCCGGGCGAAGGTCGCGCCCCGCCGAGACTCAGAGCAGCCGCCGTAGCAGCGCGCACGTAGCCTCAAAGATGCCGGGACGTTTGCTTTCACGGGGGCCAGCGATGTTCAAGCTCATGACCTGAACGTTTTGCAGCCACTCCCGCACGTCGGCGAGGTCTTCGTCAGCCAAAGCCGAATCGAGTTGCACCACGCGAACAGGCTTGCCACGTTGCTCCGCGATACGTAGGGTTTCCAAGCTTCCACCCTCCAATTCGCCAATGTTTAGGATGAGGGTGGCGTCGCTGTCCACTACGTTGCGAACCGTGCGTGAACGGTAATTCGCCGATTCGGTTTCGGTCAACTGATAGTTCGAAGGGATCGTGCCGTCTTCGGCCTTGCGGCCCCGCGGGCACCAGCCGCCGTGTTCCAAGCCACGCTCGATGGCAAAATCCAGCGCGGCACGATCGGCCCCAGTCTGCCCGCCAGAAATGAGTTTCTGTACGCTCAGCCTTGACTCTGTAATCACATGCCTCAGCAATTCATTCAAATTCAGAAGTCTTCATGCCCAGCGTCTTGCCATTCTCGCGCGCGGCGCGAACTGTGGTTTCATTGAAGCCGCGAGGATCCTCCGCGCGGATGTCCACATTGATGCTCACCTTCGTGCCAGGAATGGCGGTGAACAATTCGACTAGCTCCGAGACGATCTTCGAGAATTGCAGAGAAGCCTTTACTGGATCGAGCTCGACCGTGCCGAAGTAGCGCTTCGGTTGCGTCCTCGCCGACCGATCTGTGGCTTCAGCCAGCGCATCCATGCCTTCGGGCGACGGCGCGGCACCTGCGCCCGACGGCGAGCCCGCATCCACAGCGGGGGCCGGCTTGATACTCGTTTCGTACGCTGCAGCCGATCGCGGCTCGATCAACAACAACGCTGCATCAAGAATCGGCGAGGTACGCTCGCCAAAGCAGAATCCTTTGTAAGCGCCATCATCATCTTTGCCGTAGGCCATGCCAAAGAAATCCCGGCCGGATGCTCCTGCCGCTATCGCGGATTGCATCACATGCGAGTTCGCGAGCCTCGGAAAGTACACGTACTGGCAGCTCTTCTGCCACACGTCTAGCGCGGAGACCTCGGCGGCGCCCTGCTTCCAGAACCAACGCTTGAGCAGGTTGTGCAGATGGATGGGTGCCCACTCACGGATAACCAGTTCGTTTTCGGCGAGCACGCGGTCGATCTCGCGGCCCAACCCTTGCGTCGCCGGATTCAGCAAGTACATCTCCCAGTCGATCTCGCCAAGCGTCCCGTCGGGTTTGGCGGCCTGGCTCGGTGCGATCAAGCATTTGAATGTCTCGCGCACCAGGCGCAATACCGTCTCGTTGGTCTGCTCGCGATTCTGATTCGCCTGTCGGGTCTGTAGGGCATCCACGTTCAGGTGCAGATTGCGAATGTCTTCCTCGATGCTGCGCCAAGCCAGCAGTGCGCGCGCAGTCTCTTTCAGATGGGTAACCTGATCGGCGTCGGCGGCCAGAAACAACAGGCGGTTCTGCTTCTGCCGCGGCTGGTTGCCACGCATGCGCAGGATCGTGGCCGCAGCATCGCGCGCGGGATTCGGTCCCGCTCGCGTCCATGCCTGATCCGTCGGCAAGGTCACAAGCCGTAATGACCAGTCGTCCGGAATATCCGCTGGCGGTTTAAATACATGGACAGATTCAATCGAGCATGCGCCCTGCATACCCAACTCGCGCGCCCTGCGGATCGCCTCGGTTCGCCGCTTGGCGCCCATCTTCTCAAACAACCGCGCTACGTGCGTCTTCACCGTGTTCGGCGAAACGTGGAGATGCGCAGCGATCTCCTTGTTGGGCCGGCCCCGGCCGCCAGTTCGTGCAGCACGTCCAGTTCCCGCTTGCTCAGGCCCAGGGCCGCCTGTGCCTTCGGGTTGCCGTCGAAGGGGACCGGCGCCGGCGCGGCGAAGACCCGCACGCCCAAGAGGATGCCGAGCACCAGGAAGGTGGCCGCGACCAGGAACAGGTAGATATCTCCCGAATGGATCCGCGCCAGGCGCTCGTAGTCGAGCCACTGCAACCCGAGCGTTCCAGCCGCCAGCATCGCCCCGTAACCGACCACCCTCTTCCACATCCCCGCCTCCCAACGCCGTGATGGCTCCAAGCATGAAACAAATTTCTGAAGCATCCTCCATCGAGACCTTCAGTGGCCACGATCGCATGGATCAAGTGCAGGGAACTTCGCTTCAATGCGCGGGCGTTGACTCATCGCCTGCCAAGCTTGCACTGGAAAATGCGCTTCACGGTGTTCCTGTTCATGCCGAGCACACTCGCCACCGTGCGGTAGCCGAACGAGGGCCGGGCGCGATCATCGCCTTGATCGGTTCGCACAGCGGCGTGCCAGCGACTTGCATGGCGTCGTAGGCCAATGCGGTTCACCGAAGCGGCCCCGAAAGAATCGTGCCCGCATTCTCGAATTCGCTCATGTCGTTCTCCAGGCAGGAGGCAGCCGGTATGCCGATCGCGTAATGACGGCTGGATAAAGACCGCGGCAGCTACGGCGCGCCGGGCAGGCTCCAGATATCCAGCACGCCGCGGGTGCCGTGATCGTTGGCGTTGCCTTCGGGGAGAATGATCTTGCCCTGCAACACGATGGGGCTGTTCCAGTGGCCGGGGCCGCACGGCAGCGTGGCGACGCGTTTGCCCGACGCCGCTTCATACAAGTTCAGTCCACCCTCGCGCGCGTAGACGAACAGCAGGCCATCCGCCGCGAACGGACTGGTGCCGCTGGTGCCGTTTTTCCATTTTTCCTGGAGCTTGCCGTCTTCCAGCTCCCACGCCGCGGTGCCGCCGTTGTCGGCGGCGAACATCCAGGTTTGGCCGTCGTGCT
Source organism: Rhodanobacteraceae bacterium (assembly GCA_049583635.1). Classification (GTDB taxonomy): domain Bacteria; phylum Pseudomonadota; class Gammaproteobacteria; order Xanthomonadales; family Rhodanobacteraceae; genus Dokdonella_A. The sequence goes on along the minus strand of JBAUWF010000052.1, from coordinate 19,452 downwards.
GCCATACCGCCGGCTGGGTGAACAGATCGGTGCCGCTGGGCGTGGCGACGATTTGCTGTTCGTGGCCTTTGTGGGGAGCGGTGCCGCCAATGGCCTTGCGGCTGAGCAGGCGGATCTTGCCGTCCTTGCCACCCTGGGCGATCAAGTCGTTACCCAGCAGCACCGGCGAGGTCGAACCCAGGTCGAGATCGTCCGCATTCAGTTCTTCGGAATTGGCCGGGGTGTAGTTGCCCAGAATTTCCGTGGCACTGGCATCAAGCTCGATCACCGAATCGCCCCAGTCGGTCGTGCCGTTCCAGTCGGCGTTGCCGGTGGCAATGAAGATGTCGCCACTGCCGGGATCGATCACCGCACCCGCGCGCCCCCAAATGGCGGAATCACTTTGCGGGCACGAACTCGGATCCATCAAGCCGGTGCGATTGCTGCATAGCGAGTTCCACACCTGCAGGAGCTTGCCGGAGTTGCCGTCGAGAATGGCGACGTGGCCCTGATAGGGTGGCTGGTCGCCGATGTAGCCACCCGTAACGGCAATCACATGACCCCGAAAGAACTTCAAGGGCGAAGCCATCTTCTCGCGCAACGGTAGCTTGGTGATGGCGGTGCGCCAGACGACGCGCCCATCGCCGACGGCCAGCTTCTGGACATAACCGTCCGGCGAGGCGGCATAGATGGATTGCCGATCGGGATCGGCCACGGGGGTGGAGTTGGTGATCTGGCGCGTGCCCGCCAGTTTCTGATAACTGGCGGGCGTGTATTCCCACAAAACGGTGCCGCTATTCGCGTCGAGCGCCAGCGTCTTGCCGTAGGTGGTGGTGACGAAGATGGCATTGTGGCGGGTGCCATGCACGGTGACCCCGTGCAGGTAAATGGCACTGGCGTCCACGGTGCCATCCAGCTTTATCTGCCGGCGCGTGAGCTGGGCGACGTTGGCAGCGGTGATGCCGGTGGGCCTCGGATTGACGCTGGTGCTTTGCACATTGCCGCCGAACACGAGCCAGTCCTGCGCAGGCAGGCTTTGGGCGGCGGCCGCGACGGTCACGCTCGCGCCAAGCAGCAGCGGGATCACAACCCGGTTTCTCATCCTCGAAAGTATGCCACCAACCCGCACTTTGCTCTGCTGCCAGCTCCATGGATACCCCGCACTCGAATTCGCGCTCGGGCGCGCCCAGTCCTGGTCACTGTTCGCGTTGCTCGCCGAGCCGATCACCATGCAAGTGCTGTTCCGCGCCGGGTTGGCCTGCGACCTCAATCGGGCGATGGGGGACGAACACTGCGTGCCCGCCCCCCCCAAATGGCGGCTTGTTCAGGCCGTCATAGGCCTCCCCGATCGCGACACCGAGGCCATCGCTCGCTCCGTGCGCAACGGAAAGCGACTCCACTTCCCGACCATCGGGGCAGATAGCGGTCAATCGCCGGCCGCGCGTTTTCCTCTGGTTATGGATTAATATATCGAACATCGATAAATATATTGCCGAATAACAATAAATAAGATATTGTTTATCAATATCCCCAGTTGTGGAGTGCCCAATCGATGTCCCGTCCTTCATCTACCGCGCTGCCGATCGCTTACGCCGGCCTGCGCATCCTGATCGTCCTGAACTGGATCTACGGCGCAATTGTCCTTGCGATCCTCGTGGGGATGTTTGCAGCCGAACGATGGACGATGACGGCTCTCGGGGTTCCACCCTCGGCGCAATCCGGTCTGCTGATCATGGGTATGCGCGCGATTGCGGCGCTCGGACTCGTTGCCGTCCCGCTGAATCTCGCCGTGCTCAAGCGGCTGGTGGCGATGGTGCAAACGGTTCGCGCCGGCGATCCCTTCGTCGCCGCGAATGCATACCGCCTGCAGGCGATCGCCTGGTTTCTGCTCGGACAGCAGATGCTCAGCCTCGTCATCGGCCTTGTCGGCAAGTCCGTTTCGACGCCCGGACATCCGCTTCATCTCGATGCCGGCTTTTCGCCCAGCGGCTGGCTGGCGGTCATCCTGACCTTCGTCCTCGCGCGCGTCTTCGCCGAAGGCGCTCTGATGCGTGAAGACCTCGAAGGGACGGTGTGACATGGCCATCGCCGTCAAGCTCGACGATCTGCTCCACGAGCGGCGGATGACCCTGACCGAGCTGGCCGAGCGCATCGACATCACGCTTGCCAACCTCTCGATCCTCAAAACCGGCAAGGCCCGCGCCATCCGCTTCTCGACGCTTGCAGCGATCTGCGGCGCGCTCGACTGCCAACCCGGTGACATTCTGGAATTCGTCCCGGACTCCATCTCCGGTTCCGAACAACTTCGCAAAGCTTCCTGACAAAGGAGTTCATCGTGATCGCGACTACTCACGCCGCCGCAACAAACGAAACCCGGCACGCGAACGTCGCCCAAGAGGTTTCGCTTGCCCGCATCTATGTTTTGCGCGCGATCTATCTGCTGCTCGTGATTGGACTTGGCGGGATGATCGTGCCCGGCCTGGTCAGCCACCCGGTGATCAGCCGGGGCGTCATCCCGAGTCTGCTCGGTGCCCTGTGGCTGCTCGCGTTCTTCGGCCTCAAGTACCCGCTCGAGATGCTCCCGCTGCTGATGTTCGAATTCGCGTGGAAGTCCATCTGGATGATGGCTTACGGCTTGCCGCAATGGTCCGCAGGCCAATTGCCACCGACCTTCGCCGAGGATTTCTTCAACATCGGCGTTGGCGTCATCCTGATGCCGCTCGTGATCCCCTGGGGCTACGTTTACCGTCATTACCTAAAGCAGTCAGGCGCGCGCTGGCGCTGACCAAAGGCGTCGTCGCTTGAGGAGATCCAGTTCGTGCCTGATCCGGCAATTTGCATCCCGGAGGTTGAACACCCTCGTCAATATTGAACGAGAAAACCCTCGCTCATCCGGGTCAGTTTTGCGTGCGCGCCAACAGTCGTTTGGTTTTAGATTCGCGGCAATCAAATTTCGCAATCGTCCGCGCGAAACATCGTGGAAACGGTTGGGGATCCAACTCGCGGCCAGCACGCCTGCTTCCTGCGTTGCCGGCGGTGCGATCGACATAGTCCCACATGACCGCGCCAACATGTTGCCCTGCGAGCTCACGGCCGAGGCACCTGGTCTTCGCGCCGTGTGTGTGCTGCCGAACATACGCGCACCCTGCCCGACGCTAACCTCGCAAGAGTACTGTTGACAATGGGTGCACCTATGCATCGGCATTGCAGTGCGACTCGCGCCATAGAAACCTGTTACTACACGATCGACTGGAACATTTTGTCGTTCGGCACGAACACCTTCAGATCAAGCGTTGAGGGTCGTGTAGCGGATGCAGAGTCTTCGCTCTTCATGTCCGCCAAATCCGTCATCGAAATTCCGCAGGTGTACGGAGAATCGACGGTGACTGCAAGCATCGGATGCGCCTCAGGCAAGAACAATCATATTGACACGGAACTCGCTATCGGCACCCGCGCACGATGCGTTTTCGCAAATCCCTGTCAGGAACAGATCGGACGCATTGGAGAGAGCCTCACGCGTAGCCAACGTCGGACTCTCTCAGTGGACCGTTTGCGCGTGGGGGCGGCGCGCATCCACATGGAAGAATGCCGAAATCGGTTCGGCGCACAATGATCGCTCCGCCGTTGATCACTCGATCGTTGGTCGCTCCGCCATCGAATTCCACGCGGCCGCCTCTCGCTCGAAGCACAGCCGACACGCTCGAGGCTGCGAAGGCACTCGCGTTGAAGTTCGGCCTTCCGATGGCCGAGCTCGACGTGAAGATTCCGCAAAGCCTGCTTGATGAAGTCCCCGCGGTGATCGCTCGTGATCACCGCGCCTTGCCGCTCGGCTATCGCAACGAACAGCTGCGTATCGCGATGTCGGAACCTTTCGACGGCGACACGCTGCAGCTGCTGCAGTTCCTGACCGGGCGCTCGTTGCTGATCGAGATCGCTCCGGAGGATGCGCTTCTGCGCAAGATCGACGCGTCATACGAATTCCTCGACGAGAATCGAGATTTTGCGACGCTTGAGGCCACCGCCGATAGAACGGATAAGAAAAGCAACAAACTCGAGCTTGAGGCGATTTCAGCTGCCAAGCCGGTCGTGCGCCTGGTCAACAACGTCATCATGGAGGCGATCCGCCGAAACGCCTCGGACATTCATGTCCGGCCCGGCGAGAACGATGTCGAGCTGATCTTTCGTATCGACGGCGATCTGATCCTGATAAGGCGATTTCCCCGGGCGCTTCTGCGCGGCATCGTCGGTCGCATAAAGATCCTCAGCGTCATGGACATCACCGAGCATCGCCTGCCGCAAGACGGGCAAATCCATTTTCGAGACCGCGAACACGCTATCGATATCCGCGTGAGCATCATGCCTTCGATCGAAGGCGAAAGCGTTGTCATGCGCCTGCTGCTGGCCACTATGGGCACGAAGAACATCGCGGAGATCGGCCTTTCGCCCGTCGATACGCAACACTTCAAGGATGCGCTGGACCGCAGCAATGGCATGATCCTGGTCACAGGACCGACAGGGTCCGGCAAGACGACGACGCTCTACGCGGCTCTCAAGGAAGTGATTCGGAAGAACGTCAACATCATTACCGTCGAGAATCCCGTCGAGTTCCACATCCCCGGCATTACGCAAATTCCGATCAACTCGGATATAGGAATGACCTTCGCCGCGGCGCTTCGAAACATTCTTCGCCATGACCCTGACGTGATCATGGTAGGCGAGATCCGTGACCAGGAGACCGCCAAGATCGCGGTGGAAAGTGCGCAGACCGGGCACCTTGTACTGTCGACACTGCACACCAACTCCGCGGTATCGACCATCGCGCGTCTGATCGAAATGGGTGTGGAGAGTTATCTCCTGAGGGCAACCCTGCTGGCTGTGCTTGCCCAGCGCCTGGTCAGGCGCATCTGCCCGGACTGCAAGGTGCTCGAGGAGATCGATCCGCACGTGCGCGAGCTGATGGGCATCTCGGAAACCGAGCAATTCTTCCATGGCGCCGGCTGCGCCAACTGCAGCGGCACCGGCGTGCGCGGCCGCCGCATGACCTACGAATACCTGGCGGCGACACCCTCGCTCCGGAAGCTGATCGTGACGGGCGTAGACGAGTCGGTGCTGCAGGGACAGGCCTTGCGCGACGGCATGCTCACGCTGACCCAACATGCACTCGGCATGGCCCGCGCACAGGAAATTTCCCTGCAGGAAGCGTACTTGACTCGACTGGAGTGACCAGGATGCTCGAACTCACCGCGTTCATGCAAATGATGGCAAGCAAGAAGGCTTCCGACTGTTTTTTCAGCGTCGGCGCGCCGCCCTCGATCAAGATCGAAGGCGTCACAACGCATCTGGGCGATACGTCGCTGACCGGGGAGGAGGTACGCACCATGGCGTACTCGATCATGAACGACAAGCAGCAGAAGGAGTACGAGACGACGCTTGAGATGAATCTGGCCATCGGATTGCCGGATTTCGGGCGCTTTCGCGTCAACATCTACCGGCAGCGCGACAGCGTCGCCATCGCTGTCCGGTACATCACCAGCGATATCCCGCGTCTCGATCAGTTGCACCTCCCGACGATGTTGGAGGAACTGATCATGCTGCCGCGCGGGCTGATCCTTGTGGTGGGCAGCACCGGATCCGGAAAGTCCACTACGCTGGCCGCGATGATCGATCACCGGAACCGGAACAGAACCGGGCACATCCTGACCATCGAGGAGCCGATCGAATTCCTGCATCGACACCTCCAGTCGATCGTCGACCAGCGCGAGATCGGACTTGATACCCTCTCATACGAGAACGCCCTCAAGAACGCGATGCGCGAAGCGCCCGACGTCATCCTCATCGGCGAGATCCGCGATCGCGAAACCATGAAGCACGCGATCGCTTATGCCGAAACGGGGCACCTGTGCCTCTCGACGCTGCACGCGAACAATGCCAACCAGACGCTCGACCGCATCATCAACTTCTTCCCTGACACAGCGCGGCACCAGCTGCTCATCGACCTGTCATTGAATCTTCAAGCGGTAGTGGCAATGCGCCTGATCAAAGGCGTGGACGGAAAACGAGTACCTGCGGTCGAGCTGATGCTGCGCACACCCTATATTGCCGACTTGATCGAAAAAGGCGACATCGATCGTCTCAAGGACGCCATGAAAGAAAGCGTCAACGTCGGCATGCAGACGTTCGACGAATCCCTGTTCCGTCTCTACAGCTCCGGAACAATCACTCTTGCCGATGCGCTGGAGAATGCGGACTCGCGTACTGACCTGGCATTGCGTGTGCGCCTTACGAGGACATCGGCAGACGTCGAGGGCATGAGCATGGAGGAAATGTAATAGATGTTCCCTGGCTGTCGCGCATCCAGCCGCCGGCCAGCGCGCGCAGGCATCCGAGCGTCAACGCTGGATCGCAGCCACGCCGGCGACCCGCAGGGCTGCCCAGTCGCACGGCGAGCGTAACAAGGTGCGCGCCGCCTGGAACCGCGCACAGTACCAGCCCGAGCCGCAAGATGATGCAGGCACGGGCGGATCACGTGGACGCGCTGCGGCGCCGAAGCGACGTGATTCCAATCAAGCGCAAGCACGTGCGATGAGTTTCATGGGCTACGAAAAGTCTTCAGCCATGGCATCGCGGATCGCCGACTTGCCCGGCACGACTGTCGGCAACGCAGCCCACCTCGGCGGATCATACTGAAGACAAGGTCAACTGCGTTCACTCAGCCAGGTCCGCGCGGTTGCGCCATCCATGGGCTTCGAAAAAAAGTAGCCCTGCGCCTGGTCGCATCCGAGCTTCGTCAACTCTCGCACTTGCGCCTCGTTCTCCACACCCTCGGCCACGATGGTGAGATGCAATGCCTTCCCAAGGCCAATCGTGGTGGCGACGATCTTGCTCGCCTCCGCGGAAGACAACATGGCGCCGACGAAGGACCTGTCAATCTTGATTTCGGAGAAGGGCAACTGCGCCAATTGCACGAGCGAGGAATAACCTGTGCCGAAGTCGTCGATGCTGAGCTGAAAACTCTTCAATCGTACGCGGGTAAGAATGTCGAATGTTTCGGCCGTGTGCCGCGTTGCGGTGGTTTCGGTCAGCTCCAGGATGATGCGGGATGGGTCCACCCGCAAGCGGTGGCATCGCGCCGCCAGCACGTCGGCAAAACTGACGTCCGTGAGACAACTACCGGAAATGTTTATTGCGAGCTCCATGTCACCGGAGAGTGCGGCATCCGCGAACCACGCCAGGCTTTCTTCAATCATCATATCGGTGAGCATCGACATGTTGCCGGACTGCTCGATGACGGGCAGGAACCGGTCGGGCTGCAGCAATCCCAATGCGGGATGCCGCCAGCGCACCAGGGCCTCCACGCCTGCAGGCCGGCCGTTGCCAAGACGGATTTTCGGCTGGTAGTGGGTAGCAAACTGTCCACTGCGAAAGGCTGTCTCGATCTCGCGCGGCGACACCTCGTGGTCGGTTCCTGCGGGGTGCCCGGAACGCAACTCGAAATGCGCATCCGCATCCAGCAGTGCGCGCAATTCGGCAGGTTTGAACGGTTTGGGCAGGATTCCGCTGATATGCAGGCCGCGTTCGATGCCCGCGCGCTGCGCCGATTCGAGGACCTTGGCGCCCATTCCGCTCATCATGATGATGTTGGCCGCGCAATCCATCGACGCCAGGCTGCGCAGCACCTCCACGCCGTCCATGCCGGGCATCAGGAGGTCAATGATGATGTGGCTGGGCGAGAAGCGCACGATATCGTCGAAGAAGCCCTTGGCCGAGTGCGACAGGCACACGGCGAAGCCGTGCCGCTTGGCCGCGAAGGCCACCGTCTGCGCTACCGCCGGCTCGTCATCGAGGATGAGCAGGCGTCTGATCTCATCCGCGCCCATCAGGGGTCACTGGGTTTGAATGCCGTTCATCACTCAGGGCTGCGCGGAGCTTGGCCGCCAGTTCTGGCCTGCGATACGGCTTGCGCAGGAGATTGATGCCCGGATCCACGCGTCCATGATGGACAATCGTGTTCTCCGTGTAGCCGGAGGTGTACAGCACCCGCAGATCGGGTCGCAAGCTGCGCGCCGCATCGGCCAACTGGGGGCCGGTCATGCCACCTGGCATGATCACATCCGTAAACAGCAAGTCGCAGGGGATACCCTCGCGCAGCCGTGCAAGGGCTTCCGGGCCGTTGCTGGCAGCAACTACCTGGTAACCCAGGCCTTGCAGCAACCGCAGCGCGTGCGCGCGTACCAGATCGTCATCCTCCACCAGCAGGATTCTTTCGCCGCATCCCGCGGTCTCATCGGGTTTCGTGGCCAAGCTCGGTTCCGGTCCGCCGGCTGCCTGGGGCAGGTACAACGTCACCACCGTGCCATGGCCCAATTCCGAATAGATGGCAGCGTGGCCACCGGACTGCTTGGTGAAGCCATAGACCATGCTCAAACCCAGGCCGGTGCCCTTGCCGCGCGGCTTGGTGGTGAAGAAGGGATCGAACGCCCGGGTCACATCCGCAGCGCTCATGCCCGTGCCGGTGTCGGAAATCGAAATCTGCACATACGCGCCGGGTGTGACGTCAACGCGTTCATCCGCATACTGCTGGTCGAGCACCACGTTGCAGGTTTCGATGATCAGCTTGCCGCCCGCGGGCATCGCGTCGCGGGCGTTGATGCAAAGATTCAGCACCGCCGACTCGAACTGCGCGGGATCCACCAGCACACTGGCGAGCGCGGCGGCATGCACTACCGCGAGCTCGACGCTTTCGCCGAGCGTGCGCTGCAGCAGATTGTGCATGCCGTCTATCAATTCGTTCGGGCGGACGATCTTGGCCTCGAGCGCCTGCCGGCGCGCGAACGCAAGGAGATGGTTGGTCAGCTCCGCACCCCGTTCACCGGCGCTTCGGATCAGTTCCACGAGCGGAAGCAATTCCGGCTGGCCCGAGATTTCCTCCATCAGGGCGTCGGCGTTGCCGACAATCACCGTGAGCAGATTGTTGAAGTCGTGTGCGACGCCGCCGGTGAGCTGTCCGATCGCTTCCAGTTTCTCCGACCGCGCCAGGCGCTGTTCGAGTTGCACGCGCTCGCTGACGTCGGTATGGATCTTCAGAACCCCGACCGGATTGCCGTCGTCATCGCGCAACAGCGTCCAATGCCCGTCCACCGTGATGGTCTTTCCGCCGGCGGCCGTCTGCTGCAATCGACCGGACCATTCGCCCTTCTCGAAGACCTGGTCGTCTGCCTGGGCGAAAGCGTTCCGGTCTTCATAGATGACAATCTCCTCCACCGGCATTCCGACTGCCTTTTCCCGCGGAATGCCGTACATGGCTTCCGCCGCCTTGTTCCAATAGCGGATGCGATGATCGATTCCTCGAACCAGAATCGCATCGTTGGCGCGATCAAGCAGCGTCGCTTGCTCACGCAGGACATCTTCGCCCTGCTTGCGATCCGACAGGTCCGTCATTGCACCGACCGCGCGCACAGCTTTGCCGGCAAAGTCGCGAATGAAGAATCCGCGGTCGTAGACAAACGCGTAGTTATCATCGTGACGCCGGAATCTGAACTCGCAGGACCATTGTTCGGCATCGCTTGCGATTGCCTGAGCCATGCTGCGTGACACCCGCTCGCGATCTTCCGGATGAATGTGGGCACGCAGCCATTCGACGGTATGCTCCACTTGATCGGGCGGAACCCCGAACCGCCGCTGCAGGCCGTCGTTCCACCAAATCTGGTTCTCGACGATGTTGCGATCCCAGACCACGTCATCGGTTGCGCGGGTGACATAATTGAACCGCTCGAGACTCATGTGCAGGGCGGCCTCGGTGCGCACGCGTTCGGTGACGTCATTGGCGAGCACCAGCCGCGCGGTCTTGCCGCGGAACACGATGTCATCGGAGGATATCTCCACATCGATCAGCGCGCCGTTTTTCTTCCGGTGCCTCCACAGCCCGAGTTTGCGGTGCCCCGAGGGGGACGTGGAGCGCACTCGCGCCAGTTGTGCGCGCTCTTCCGGCGGTCGTATGTCGGAAATCGTCATCGCGAGGAACTCCGCCTCGCTGTAGCCGTATTGCCGGCACGCTTGCGCGTTTACGGCGAGGAACCGGCCGCTGGCGATCTCGAAGACCCACATGGCAAGCGGATTCGAAACGAACAGCAGCTCGTAGAATTCGGCGTCGCTACCGGACAGGCGTGGGCTGTCGTCGAGGGCCATGCTGTTCCCGTTCCCGGCAGGCATCGCCTGCCTCTGGGCAATATCCCAACCATTCCCTACATACCACAAAACCGCTCTTCGGACCTTGACTTGCAATGAAGGATTCCCCAGGGGAGCGCTCCACCTCTCTCGGACCGAAGCAGGCCCCAGGAGGCATCATCCCGGCAGCCTGTGCCGAACAACCGGCGAACAACGCCAGGATCGCCACCGGACTCCGAATCGCTCCGCGACCGAAAGCGGTCGATGTCGGTGTCGTCGCAACCCGTGCGTGGTCGATCCGGCAACTTTGGGGATGGTTCAGTCCTCCACGGCTATGCTCTTCGGGTCTGTACCACAATTTTCTGCTTCGTTGCAGCAGAAACATCCCGGGCGATGCGGTTCGCGGCTGCTGTCGTTTCGCCGTCACCTTTCGAGGGGGTCGACTCATGCCCTATCCCGACTGCGTTTCAATCCGCCTCGAGTCCATCATGTCCGAGGCGCCGTAATGCGGCGACCGGCAAGCGCCGACACCAAATCCACTCGCGCGCAGGCGCGCGAAAAGCGAATCCGGGGCGCTTCGAAGTCGCCGGAGCCCGCCGACAACGTGAAAACCCGGGCAAGGACGCACGCTTCCCGCGGAGCGGGATCGGTCGGGTTGCGCGGGTATTACATCGATCCGCTGCTGCTTGGTCCGCCATCGCGCTGGGCACCTGCGCTCGATCAATGCGCGGACATGGGATTCGACACGGTCGTCATCGCGCCGCCGTTCGAAAGCGTGCTCGCCAACGATCGCTTCCTTGTCGAAGACTACATGCGCTGTGATGCGCGGATCGGCGACATGGACGTCGCCGACATGCTCTCCGGCGTGGCCGACGTTTGCGCATCCCGCAACCTGATCCTGATGCTCGACATCGCGCCCGATCGCTGCGCGGCGTCCAACCCGGACGTACGCGGGAACCCGCATCTCTACACCTTGTGCGCGCCGCCCGGTGCCGCGTTGCCGGATCCACGTGCGCCCTCCTCGACGTTGCTCGCGGCGGCAGCCCGCTTTGGCCAGGACGACGCGCGCGACGAGTTGCAGGAAATCTGGAGCAAGCGAATCGCACAATGGCTTGACTGCGGCATCGGCGGATTTCGCTGCGCGCAGCCCGCACGCCTGCCTGGACGCGCATGGCGCGCGTTGATCGACGCGGCGCGCAGTCACGCGCCGGCGACACGCTTTGCCGCATGGACGCCTGGCCTTGCCAGCGGCGAGCTGGCGGCGATCCGGGACTGCGGCTTCGAGGTGGTTTATGCCTCGTTGCCATGGTGGGATTTCCGGGCCGACTGGTGGCTCGATGAGGATCAACGCCTGCGCCGCATGGCGCCGGTCGTTGCGCCACTCGAGGATCCGCTCGGAACGCGTCTTGCGGATCGTTGCACCGACAGCGAGCACTACCGGCGCAGCGCGACGCGACTGCTGGATTTCGCGGCTGCATTCAACGACGGCATGCTGGTCACGATGGGTTTCGAATCGGGCACGGCTGCCCTGCAGACCGGAGCCGAAGTGGCCGGGATGACGAACGCCTTGTGGCATGCCGGGGCAGCGCTCGACCTCAGATCCGAAATCAAGCGCGCCAATTCGGCACTTGCCGCGCGCGACGAACCCGAACGGACGCCCGCACGCAACACGCGCGAGCTGCTTGGCGGGCAGACGCCGGCAGCCGCCTGGCTGCTCGAATCGGGCGCGGCGCAAGAGCGCGCGCGGGCACGCCTGCTGCTGATCAGCCTCGACCTCGAACGCGTGGTCGTGCTCGACGGCAACCGCATTCTTCGCAACTCCGCCGAGCTCTCGCGATTTTCGCCAGTTCACCCTGCCGACGGGGGACCGCTTGCCAGCGGGTCGCTGATCGCGATCGAACCCGGCGAGGTGCGCGTGCTCGAGGCCGAACCTCCGGCGCCCATTGTGTCGAAACGCGCGAGCGAAAACCTCGCGAAAGCACCGGCGTTGCGTCAAGCGCGAATTGCGCTCGAAAATCTGTCGCCTGTGGTGGACGCCGGCCGTTTTGCCGTCAAACGCACGGTCGGAGAAAACGTCCGCGTCGAAGTCGATGCGTTCAGCGATGGCCACGACGCACTCGCGGTCGAGCTTTTGTGGCGCGCGAGCGATACATCGGAATGGTCGCGCGAGCGCATGCGTGCGCTCGACAACGACCGCTGGGCCGCCGAGTTCCTGCTCGAGCGCGAGGGTCGCCATCGGTTCACCGTGCGCGCATGGATAGATCCCTTCGCCGGCCAGCGACGCGACCTGCAAAAGAAGCTGTCGGCCGGCGTCGTCGATCCGGTCGACATCGACGAATGCTGCAAGCTCGTCGCCGATACCGCACGTGCGGCAACCGGCGAGGTCGCCGACGCGTTGCGCAGCTGGACCGAACGCCTGGTCAAGGCGAGCCCGGCCGAACAGGTCGAAGCACTGCTCTCCGCCGAGCTGAGCACCTCGATGTCCGAAGCCGGCTCGCGGGATTTTCTCGCAACTCATCCGCTCGAAATCACGGTCGAGGCGGAACGCCTCGCGGCACGCTTCGCAAGCTGGTACGAACTGTTCCCACGCTCGCAAGGCGTCCGCGCCGAAACGCACGGCACCTTCGACGACGTCATCCGGCGCCTGCCGGCCATTCACGATATGGGTTTCGACGTACTGTACATGCCGCCGATCCATCCGATCGGAACAACCCAGCGCAAGGGCCGCAACAACCGCCTCGCTGCCGAACCCGGCGATCCGGGCAGTCCGTATGCGATCGGCAGTGCCGACGGCGGACACGACACGATACACCCGGAACTTGGCAGCTTCGCCGACTTCGATCGCATGCGCGCGGCAGCCGAACGTCTCGGGATCGAGGTCGCACTGGATTTTGCGATCCAGTGCTCGCCCGATCACCCGTGGCTGCGCGAGCACCCGGAGTGGTTTGCGTGGCGCGCCGACGGCAGCGTGCGCCATGCCGAGAATCCGCCGAAGAAATACGAGGATATCGTCAATGTCGACTTCTACGCCGAACGCGCGATACCGGAACTGTGGCGTGCGCTGCGCGACATCGTGCTGTTCTGGATCGAACACGGCGTCAGGCTGTTTCGCGTCGACAATCCGCACACCAAGCCATTTCCGTTCTGGGAATGGATGATCGCCGACGTGCGCGCACGTCATCCCGATGCGATTTTTCTGGCAGAAGCCTTCACGCGCCCGAAGCCGATGTATCGACTGGCCAAGCTCGGCTTCTCCCAGTCCTACACCTATTTCACCTGGCGCAACAGCAAGATCGAATTGACCGATTATTTCACCGAGCTTGCCGAAACCGCGGTCCGCGATTATTTCCGCCCGCATCTTTTCGTGAACACGCCGGACATCAACCCGGTGTTTCTGCAGCAATCCGGTCGGCCCGGGTTCCTGATCCGTGCCGCGCTCGCAGCGACGCTGTCGGGCTTGTGGGGCATGTACAGCGGCTTCGAATTGTGCGAGTCCGCACCGGTTGCGGGCAAGGAGGAATACCTCGATTCCGAGAAGTACCAACTGCGCCAACGCGACTGGAACATGCCCGGCAACATTGTCGATGAGATTCGTCGCCTGAATGCGATTCGGCGCATGAATCCGGCGCTGCAGGATCATCGCAACGTGCGCTTCTACAATGCGTTCAACGATCAGATCCTGTATTTCGGCAAGGCGACACCGGGACGCGACAACGCGATCCTCGTTGCCGTGAATCTCGATCCACATGCGACGCAGGCGGCCGACTTCGAGGTCCCGCTGTGGGAATGGGACCTGCCTGACCACGAGTCGGTGATTGCCGAGGACCTCGTGCGCGGCACCAGCGAGACATGGCGCGGCAAGGTCCAGCATCTGTCGCTCGATCCCTCGCAGCCGTTCGCGATCTGGCGCGTGCGACCGGAGACCTCGACATGGACGTGAGGAGGAAAAAACACGCTTCGCGCCTGATCGAGGACCCGCTCTGGTACAAGGACGCGGTCATCTACCAGCTTCATGTGAAATCGTTCTACGACTCCAACGATGACGGCATCGGCGATTTCCCCGGACTGATCTCCAAACTCGACTACATCGCCGAACTCGGCGTCAACGCAATCTGGTTGTTGCCGTTCTACCCGTCGCCACGACGCGACGACGGTTACGACATCGCCGAATACACCGCCGTGCATCCCGACTACGGGACGCTTTCCGATTTCCGGCAACTGGTCGCGGCCTGCCACGAACGCGGTATCCGCATCATCACCGAACTCGTCATCAACCATACGTCCGACGCGCATGCGTGGTTCCAGCGAGCGCGCCGCGCCAAACCGGGTTCGGTCGCGCGCAACTATTACGTCTGGTCCGACGACGATCACAAGTATGCCGGGACCCGCGTCATCTTCTGCGACACCGAGAAATCGAACTGGACCTGGGATGAAATCGCCGGAGCCTACTACTGGCACCGCTTCTACGCGCATCAGCCGGATCTGAACTTCGACAATCCGCGTGTGCTCAAGGCGGTCATTTCGGTGATGCGCTTCTGGCTCAATCTCGGCGTCGACGGATTGCGCCTCGATGCGGTGCCCTATCTGGTCGAACGCGAAGGCACTTCCAACGAAAACCTGCCGGAAACCCACGCGATCCTGAAGCACATTCGCGCCGAACTCGATGCCGCCTACCCGGATCGGATGCTGATCGCCGAGGCCAACCAGTGGCCCGAGGATGCGCAGGAATATTTCGGCGAAGGCGACGAATGCCATGTCGCCTTCCATTTTCCACTGATGCCGCGCATGTACATGGCGATCGCCAAGGAGGATCGCTTTCCGATCACCGACATCATGCGCCAGACACCGTCGATTCCGGCAAGTTGCCAGTGGGCGATCTTCCTGCGCAATCACGACGAGCTCACCCTCGAGATGGTGACCGACAGCGAACGCGACTACCTGTGGCAGGTGTATGCAGGCGACCGGCGCGCGCGCATCAATCTGGGGATCCGGCGGCGGCTCGCGCCGCTGCTCGATCGCGATCGCCGGCGCACCGAACTCATGACGAGCCTCCTGCTTTCGATGCCGGGTACCCCGGTGATCTACTACGGCGACGAGATCGGCATGGGCGACAACATCCATCTCGGCGACCGCGACGGCGTACGCACGCCGATGCAGTGGTCATCCGACCGCAACGGCGGGTTTTCGCGCGCCGACCCGGAGCGTCTGGTGTTGCCGCCGATCATGGATCCGGTGGCGGGCTACGGCGCGGTGAATGTCGAATCCCAGCAGCGCAATCCGCATTCGCTGCTGAGCTGGACGCGCCGCATGCTTGCGGTCCGCCAGCGCAGCGGCGTGTTCGGGCACCATGGCATACGCTTCCTCAAGCCACGCAATCGCAAGATCCTCGCTTATCTGCGCGAGTCGGATGATGAAGCCATGTTGTGCGTGGCCAATCTGTCGCATGCCTCGCAGGCGGTGGAGCTCGACCTCGCCGAATTCGAGGGACGCGTGCCGATCGAAAAGATCGATGGCACCCCGTTTCCGCCGATCGGCCGGCTGAGCTACCTGCTCACCTTGCCGCCGTACGGATTCTACTGGTTCGAACTCAGCGGCGAAGCCGACGCACCCGCCTGGCGCGACGACCCGCCCGGCACCATGCCCGAATACACAACGCTGGTATTGCGCAATGGATTCGCCGACCTCGCTGGTGCGCAACATCGCGCCGTGCTGGAGTCGGAAATCCTGCCCGCCTACCTGTCGATGCGTCGCTGGTTCGCCGGCAAGCACCGTCCGATCGACGGGGTACGCCTGGAATCGATGCTGTCGTGGCCGTCGCCGGAGACGCTGATCGCCGAGGTTGCGGTTGCAAGCGGTGACACGAGCGTACGCTATCTGCTGCCGCTCGGCATCGCCTGGGACGACCAGAACCCGAGCGTGCTCGTGCAACAACTCGCGCTGGCGCGCGTTCGCCGCGGTCCGCGCGTCGGTTTCCTCACCGATGCGTTTGCGCTCGAATCGTTCAGCCGTGGCTTGTTGTCCGCCTGTGCGGCGCAGGAATGCATCGACGATGGCGACATGCGGCTCGAATTCAGCTCCGAAGCGCTGCCTTCGCAACCCGAAGACGCGACCGCGGTGCAATGGGTTGCCGCCGAGCATTCCAACAGCGCGGTGATTCTCGACGACCGTGTCTTTGTGAAAGTGTACCGGCGCATCGAGGAAGGACCGCGTCCCGAAGCCGAGATCGCTCGTCATCTGGCGGAGGTCGGCTACCGGAACACACCGGCCTACCTCGGCGCGGTCACGCGCATCAGCGATGCCGGCACCAGCACCCTGGCAATGTTGCAGCGGTTCGTGCGCAACCAGGGTGACGGCTGGTCGTGGGCGCAGGATTACCTCCGTCGCGCGAGCTACAACGTTGTCGATTCCCATGCCGACGCTGCGGAGGCGCTCGACGGTTATGCCGAATTCGCCGCCGGCATCGGCCGCCGCCTCGGCGAGTTGCACCTGGCATTGGCGACGCCCGGCGAATCGCCGATGTTCGGCATGGAGCCCGCCACCGAAACCGACGTGTCCGCGTGGGTCGAAGGCATCCGTTCAGGCATCAACACGGCCTTGTCGATGCTCGAGTCGACGACCCAATGGCCGGACTCCGGCGTCGAATCCGACGCGAGGCAACTGCTTGCGAAGCGCACGAATCTGCTGCTCGTGGTACCGCGATTGGCCACGCACGGCGCTGGCACCCCGCGCACTGTCATTCACGGCGACTTTCATCTCGCCCAGGTACTGGTATCGTCCGGTGACGTGTTTATCGTCGATCTCGAAGGCGAGCCGGCAAGTGCGACAGACCAGCGGCGCGCAAGGGCAAGTCCGCTGAAGGATCTTGCCGGACTGTTGCGCTCGTTCGACTACGCGAGCACGTGTGCGCTCACCGCACGGCCCGAGGGCGGCGACAGCGCCGAAACGCGTGCCGAATGGCTTGAGGGTTTTCGCCGGCACGCCTCCGACGCCGCGATCGGCGCCTATGCCGCGGCAACCGGTCGCACCGCCGATGCCTTCGCCGCGGGAATGCCGGCCGGTTCGCTGCTGCGTCTGTTCGTGCTCGAAAAGGCCGCCTACGAAATCCGTTATGAAATGGCCAATCGCCCGGCCTGGGCAGGCGTGCCGATCCGCGGGCTGCTCGCTCTGATCGACGAGTTGATCGGTGAGCCGCAATGAGCTTCGATCCCGGGAGCATCGATGCCGTGATCGCCGGAGCGCCGGACGCTGTCGAGGCGCTGCTCGGTGCGCGCCTGTCCGATCCGTTTGCGCTGCTCGGCCCGCACGACACCGACGCCGGACGCGTCGTGCGCGTCTTCGTTCCGGGTGCCGACGCGGTGTCGCTCATCGCGACCGATGGCGATCGCGCCGAAACCGCATTGCCGCGTATCTGCGATCCGGGTTACTTCGCCGGTGGGGTGAACCATTCCGGCGATTATCGTCTTCGCATCACCTGGCCGGGCGCGGTAGAGGAAGTCGCCGACCCGTATGCATTCGGACCGCTGCTCGGCGAGCTGGATCTGCACCTGATGCGCGAAGGGCGGCACCTCGAACTCGGCAATGCGCTCGGCGCTCACCCGATGACGATCGACGGCACGCCCGGCGTGCGCTTCGCAGTGTGGGCGCCGAATGCGTCGCGCGTGTCGGTCGTCGGCGATTTCAACGCGTGGGACGGTCGTCGTCATCCGATGCGATTGCGCCACGACGCGGGCGTGTGGGAACTGTTCGTGCCGGGCGTCGCGACCGGTGCTCATTACAAGTATGAGCTTTCCGCCGGCAACGGCGCGTTGCTGCCGCTCAAGGCCGATCCCGTCGCGCGACAGGCCGAGATGCCACCGGCAACAGCGTCTGTCGTGGCTCCGGAGGGTGCGCACGAATGGCGCGATGGACCGTGGATGAGCGATCGTCGCATGCGCCAGTCGTCGGGCGCACCGATCTGCATCTACGAGGTACACGCCGGTTCGTGGATGCACGATGCGGCGGGCCGGCCGTTGCATTGGGACGAACTTGGCGAACGCCTGGCCGCTTATGTCGCCGACATGGGCTTTACCCACCTCGAATTGCTGCCGGTGTCCGAGCACCCATTCACCGGATCCTGGGGCTACCAGCCGCTGGGGCTGTTCGCACCGACAGCCCGCCACGGCGAACCTGCAGCGTTTGCGCGCTTCGTCGATCGGTGCCACCAACGCGGCATCGGCGTGATCGTCGATTGGGTGCCGGCGCATTTCCCGACCGATGCGCACGGGCTGGCGCGTTTCGACGGCACCGCACTGTACGAACATGCCGACCCGCGCGAAGGTTTCCATCACGATTGGCAGACGCTGATCTACAACCATGGCCGCAGCGAAGTCTGCGGTTTCCTCATCGCAAGCGCACTCGAATGGATCGAGCGCTTTCACGTCGACGGGTTGCGTGTCGATGCGGTCGCCTCGATGCTGTATCGCGATTACTCCCGCCGTGCCGGCGAGTGGATCCCGAACGTTCACGGCGGACGCGAGAACTACGAAGCGATCGCGTTCCTGCGCCGCCTGAATCAGGTTGTCGCCGAGCGCGCGCCCGGCGCGATCGTGATCGCCGAGGAATCAACCGCGTGGCCGGGTGTGTCGCGGCCGGTCGCCGAGGGCGGTCTCGGCTTCGACTTCAAGTGGAACATGGGCTGGATGCACGACACACTGCGCTACATCGCGCGCGATCCGGTTCACCGGCGTTACCATCACAGCGACCTGACGTTCGGACTTTTGTATGCGTTTTCCGAGCATTTCGTGCTGCCGATCTCGCACGACGAGGTGGTGCACGGCAAGGGGTCGCTGCTCGGGCGCATGCCCGGCGACGAGTGGCAGCGCTTTGCCAACCTGCGCGCGTATCTTGCGTTCATGTGGGCGCATCCGGGAAAGAAGCTGCTGTTCATGGGCTGCGAAATCGCGCAGCCGACCGAATGGAATGCCGACGGCGAAATCGACTGGGGGCTCATCGACGACCCGAAGCATCGTGGCGTGCAACGCCTGGTGCGCGATCTCAACCGCGTCTATGTCGACAAACCCGCACTGCATGCCGGCGACGGTGTCGCCGAAGGATTTCGCTGGCTGGTCGGCGACGACGCCGGCAACAGCGTCTTTGCGTTCTTGCGCAGCGCGCCCGCCAGCGACAGGTGCATGCTGGCAGTGTTCAACATGACACCGCGCGTGCTGCGCGACTACCGCGTTGGTGTCCCGCGCCCGGGCCGTTGGCGCGAAGTGCTCAACTCCGATGCCGGCATCTATGGCGGTTCCAACATCGGCAACGACGGCGGCG